>NCGX01000015.1 GCA_002256995.1 Hydrogenophilales bacterium 16-64-40 | reverse complement strand
ACCGGCGTCGACAACATGCGCGAGGTGCTCGACAACGCGCAGTACGCGCCGACGGTGGGGCGCTACAAGGTCTACATCATCGACGAAGTGCACATGCTGTCGAAGCCGGCGTTCAACTCCATGCTGAAGACGCTGGAAGAACCGCCGGCGCATGTGAAGTTCATCCTCGCCACCACCGACCCGCAGAAGATTCCGGTGACGGTGCTCTCGCGCTGCCTGCAGTTCAACCTGAAGCCGATGCCGCCCGCCTTGGTGGCGCAGCATCTGGGCGAGGTGCTGGCGCAGGAATACGTCGACGCCGAACCCGCCGCGCTGAATATCCTGGCGCGCGCCGCCGCCGGCAGCATGCGCGACGCGCTGTCGCTCACCGACCAGGCCATCGCTTACGGCAGCGGGCGCATCGAGGCGGCCGGCGTCGAGGCCATGCTCGGCACGGTGCGGCGCGACTATCTGTTCGACCTGCTCGACGCGCTGGCGGCCCGCAACGGCGACGATCTGCTGGAACAGGCGCGCACGCTTGCCGAGCGCGGCATCGCCTTCGACGCTGCGCTGCAGGACCTGGGCGGCCTGCTCACCCAGCTGGCCTTGCTGCTGCACGCGCCCGGGGCGATTGAAGCCAGCGCCGACGCCGAGCGCATGCAGGCGGCCGCCGAACAGCTGGACGTCGAAACCGTTCAGCTGTACTACCAGATCGCGTTGAACGGCCGCCGCGATCTGCCGTATGCGCCGGACGAATTTTCCGGCTTCTGCATGACGTTGCTGCGCATGCTGGCGTTCGTCCCGGGGACGCAGACCAGCGCGCCCGGCTCCATCCCGCCTCGCGGGGCCTCAGTCCGCAGCGGATCGGCATCCTTGAAGGCGGAGCCGGTGCAGGCGGCGCCTGCCAGGCGTGCCGAGCCGGCCGCCGCCGCGCCCGTGGCCGTCGTGCCTCCTGTACCGGAGCAGGCCGCTGCGCCGGCTGCCGAGCCGGACGTGTTCGCCGCGGCAGCGGCGCGCCCCGCCGCAGAACTGGTGGCCCGCGAATCCACGCCGCGTGCGGCCTGGGACTGGCTCACCGTCGTCGGCGAGCTGCGTCTTGGCGGCATGGCCAAAATGCTCGCCGACCATTGCGAGCTGGTGTCGCAGACGGGGGATGCCGTGACGCTGCGCGTGGGCGAGGCGCACAAGCATCTGCTCGACCGCGCCTATCAGGACAAGCTGATCGCGGCACTGCGCGACAAGTACGGGGCAACGCTTGCCGTGACGATCGAGATCGGCGCCGCGGCGGACAAGACGCCGCAGCAAGTGCGCACCCGCATCAAGCAAGCGCGCCAGGCCGAGGCCGTGGCCGCGATCGAATCGGATCCATTCGTGCGCGAGTTGGTCGACCAGTTAGGCGGCCAGCTCGACACCACTTCCATACAGCCACTAGGAGAATCGACATGATGAAGGGCGGCATTGGCAACATGATGAAGCAGGTCCAGCAGGTGCAGGAGAACATGGCCAAGATGCAGGCCAAGCTGGCCGATATCGAAATCGAGGGGCAGAGCGGCGCCGGCATGGTCAAGGTGGTGATGACCTGCAAGTACGACGTGCGCCGCATCGCCATCGATCCGAGCCTGATGACGGACGATCGCGAAATGCTGGAAGACCTGGTGGCCGCGGCGGTGAACGATGCAGTGCGCAAGGTCGAGTCCACGGTGCAGGAAAAGATGGGAAGCGTCACCGCCGGCCTGCCGATTCCGCCGGGGATGAAAATGCCGTTCTGAGCCGTGCAGCCTGCCGCGCTTGAAAATCTGATCGGTGCCCTGCGCGTGCTGCCCGGGGTCGGCCCCAAGTCGGCCGCGCGCATGGCGTATCACCTGCTGCAGCGCGACCGTCGCGGCGCCGAGCAGCTCGCCGCGGCGTTGAACCATGCGCTGACCCATCTGCACCACTGCCGCCTGTGCAATAATTTTTCCGAGGCGGAAGTGTGCGAGGTCTGCACCAGCCCGCGTCGCGACAAGCGGCAGTTGGCGGTGGTCGAAATGCCCACCGACTTCAACATGATGGAAGCCACGCAAAGCTACAACGGCCTGTATTTCGTGCTGATGGGGCGCCTCTCCCCGCTCGACGGCATCGGGCCGCGCGAGATCCATCTCGACCGCCTGATCAGCCGTGCGACGGACGGCGTGGTCGAGGAAGTGATCCTGGCGACCAACTTCACCCCGGAAGGCGAGGCCACCGCGCACACCATCGGCGAACTGCTGAAGGCGCGCGGCATCAAGGTCAGTCGCCTGGCGCGCGGCGTGCCGGTGGGCGGCGAACTGGAATATGTGGACAGCGGCACGCTGGCACAGGCCGTACGCGACCGGCGTACCGTATAAAAAACACTGAAACAAATTCGGATGAAACCATGGAACTGACCGCACTCACTGCCCTCTCTCCGCTCGATGGCCGCTACGGCAGCAAGACCGCGCCGCTGCGCGACTTCTTCAGCGAGTATGCGCTGATCCGATACCGGGTCATCGTCGAGATCGAGTGGCTGAAGGCGCTGGCGGCCGAGCCCGAGATAGCCGAAGTGCCGGTGTTTTCCGCCGATGCGGTCGCGCTGCTCGACGGCATTGCCGACACGTTTTCGGTGGCCGATGCCGAGCGCGTCAAGGCAATCGAGGCGACCACCAATCACGATGTGAAAGCGGTCGAGTATTTCCTCAAGGAAAAGACCCAGGCCAGCGCCGAGATCGCGGCGGTGTCCGAGTTCATCCACTTCGCCTGCACCTCGGAAGACATCAACAACCTGTCGCATGCCTTGATGTTGAAGGGCGCACGCGACGCCATCCTGCTGCCCACGCTGGAAAAACTGATCGTTCGCCTGACCGACCTGGCGCACGCGCTGGCCGATCTGCCGATGCTGTCGCGCACCCATGGCCAGCCCGCTTCGCCCACCACGGTCGGCAAGGAACTGGCCAACGTCGTCTACCGTCTGCGCCGCAGCTATATCGCCATCGGCGATATCGAGCTGATGGGCAAGATCAACGGCGCAGTCGGCAACTACAACGCGCATCTGTCGGCCTACCCCGAGATCGACTGGGAACACTTCGCGCGCGCGTTCGTGATGGAGCTGGGACTGACCTTCAATCCCTATACCATCCAGATCGAGCCGCATGACGCCATGGCCGAGCTGTACGATGCCATGGCACGCGCCAACACCGTCCTCATCGACCTCAATCGCGACCTCTGGGGCTACATCTCGGTCGGCTATTTCAAGCAGAAGGTGAAGGCGGGCGAGATTGGGTCGTCCACCATGCCGCACAAGGTCAACCCGATCGATTTCGAGAACAGCGAGGGCAACCTGGGGCTGGCCAACGCCGTGCTGCGGCATCTCGCGGAAAAACTGCCGGTTTCGCGCTGGCAGCGCGACCTCACCGATTCCACCGTGCTCAGGAACATGGGCGTCGGCTTCGGCTACACCCTCCTTGCGTACGAATCCTGCCTGCGCGGGCTGTCCAAGCTGGAGGCCAACCCGGCCGCGCTGGCCGCTGACCTCGACGCCAACTGGGAAGTGCTGGCCGAGCCGATCCAGACCGTGATGCGCCGCTACGGCGTGGCCAACCCCTACGAGCAGCTGAAAGAACTCACACGCGGCAAGGCCGGCATGACGCGCGAGACGCTGCATCTGTTCATCGACGGTTTGGCGATACCCGACCCCGAGAAGGCCCGCCTGAAAACCCTGACGCCGGGGTCCTATACCGGGATGGCGGCCGAACTGGCCAGGCAGATCTAAGCTAGTCTGATTTAAGCCGAGGCCATCCGGCAGATTTGAAGCGGAGCTCCCATGACTGAACATGCCCTCGACGTCGGTCTTGCCGATTTTCAGCAACACGTTCTTGATGAATCGAAGCATCGTCCGGTGCTGGTTGATTTCTGGGCACCCTGGTGCGGCCCCTGCAAGTCGCTGAAACCTGTCCTGGAAAAACTCGCCGCCGAATACGGCGGCAAATTCCTGCTGGCCAAGGTCAATTCCGACGACAACCAGGAGCTCGCCACGCGCTACGGCGTGCGCGGCATCCCCAGCGTCAAGGCCTTCGTCGACGGCGCGCCGGTCGACGAGTTTTCCGGTGCGCTGCCGGAGTCCGAGGTGCGCGCCTTCCTTGATCGACTGGTTCCCGGCCCCGCTGAGGAGCTGCGGGCGCAGGCCGCCGAACTGCGTCTTGCCGGGGATATGTCCGGGGCGCTGCAGGTGCTGGCCGATGCCTCAAGAATCGACCCTGCCCATATCGGCGTCCGGCTTGATGCGGCTGAAATCATGCTCGACCTGAACGAGGCCGACGAAACCCGCCGTCTGATTGCGGGCGTGGCGGACGATGCCGACTCGCGCGTGCCGCAGCTAAAAGCCCGCTTGCAGTTCATGGGCGCGGCCGGTGAGGACGAGGCGGCGCTCGCTGCGCGGGTGGCGGCGAACGAGAACGATCTGGAGGCGCGGCTGAAACTGGCCCAGTTGCGGGTTGCCGCCGGGCAATACGAGGCGGGAATGGACCAGCTGCTGGAAATCGTCCGCCGCGACCGCAGCTTCGGCGACGACATCGGCCGCAAGACCCTGCTGTCGGTGTTTGATCTGCTGGGGGGCGGCGAACTGTCAAGCCGCTACCGGCGCATGCTGGCCAGTCTGCTGTACTGAAAACTGACTGGCTTATTCCCCGGCGTAGATCGAGACCGCGGCGATCTCCGCATCGCTGAGGCCGGCCACGGCTTTGGCCATCACTGCGGTTTGCGGGCCCAGGGTTTGACCCGCGCGATAGGCCAGCAATTTTTGCTGCATGGCTGACCGCGTCAATCCGGTAAGCGCTGGATTGTTGTCGCTGCCTAGCCCCAGATTGCCGTGGCACTGCACGCACTTGGCGGTATAGACATCCAGGCCGTAAGGCTGGTCTTCGGGCGGAAGCGCAGCCAGGATGTCGGCAGGATTGCTGCCAGGTTGTGCGGGCGATTCCGTCAGGGCGGTATCGGCTTTGCCGTCCGGGGCACCGGAGTCGCCACAGGCGGCCAGCGTGGCAAGCAGAAAGAGACTCGTAGCGATATGAAAGGATTTCATCATGACCTCGTGAAAGCGATGGGAGTATGGGGGTTGTTTTTGATCATGCGAGTCCTTCAGCCGCCCGCCATTACAGCAATTATGAATCTTTCTCAGTCGATGGCTTGGTAGCGCACCTCGACAATTTCCACCTCACGCCGGCCATCCGGCGTCTGCACGCTGACGGAGTCGCCTTCGCGCGCCTTCAGCAGCGCGCGCGCCATCGGCGAAATCCACGCAATGCGGCCGCGCCCGGCGTCGGCCTCGTCGATACCGACGATGGCGTAGGTGGACTCTTTGCCGCTTGCATCCGCGATGGTGACGGTGGCGCCGAAAAACACCTGGTCGGTGGCTTCGCGGCGGGCGGGATCGACCACCTCGGCGTGCTCCAGTCGCTTGGACAGAAAGCGAATGCGCCGGTCGACCTCGCGCAGGCGTTTCTTGCCGTAGATATAGTCGCCGTTTTCCGAACGGTCGCCGTTGCTGGCGGCCCAGGAGATGGTCTCCACCAGCTTGGGCCGTTCGACTTTCCACAGCTGATTGAATTCGGCATCGAGCTGCGCGTAGCCAGCGGGCGTCATGTAGTTTTTCGACCCGACGGGCAGCGTCGGCGCGGCGACGATGTCCTCTTCGGCGTCGGCGTCGGCCGCGTCGGATTCCTTAACAAATGCTTTATTCATCGACCCAACAGATAGGCTAGTAGCGAGAGCAGCAGCGACATGAGAATGACGCTGGTGATGGGGAAGTAGAAGGTGCCGCGCGTGCGCTTGACGCGCAGGTCACCCGGCAGCCGCCCCAGGCCCAGGCGGTTGAGCCAGGGGGCGAGCAGGCCCAAGATCAGCAGGGCTGCAATCAGGGTGACCAGCCATTTCAACATGCTGACAGTTTAGCCGATGCGGCCCGGCCGCAGTCTGGAGGTACCCGGATTTCTCCGGGGGTTGGGGGAAGCCTAGGGCTGGGTTGCCGCTTCCACCTGTTGGCGCTGCGCATCGGCGGCGTCCCGGACCTGCTGCTCGACCGCGCGCGCTTTTTCCATCGCCTGAATCTGGGTTTCGAACGCCGGGTTGGGTTGGCGTTCTGTTTCGGGCGGCGGCGGGGTGGGGTCGCAGGCGCTCAGGAGCAGTCCCAGCAGAATCGAAATTTGTTTCATCTGGCATCCTCCAGCAGTCCGGTGGACAGGCCGTCGATGCTGACCTGGTTTTTTTCGCGCCAGTAATCCAGCAAACCCACCGCCCCTTTCTTCTCGGCCCAGCGCGCCAGGGTGTCACGTTCACCCTGGTAGGCGTACCTCGGCACGGCGTAGCCGCACGAAGTTTGCACCGATTCGATGTCGAGCACGATGAGCTGGCGTTCGCCCGGCAGGGCGGGAAAGTTGCGGCGCAGCTCGCCCCATTCGGCATCCTGTCGCCGTACCGCGCGGCCGCGCCCATACAGGCGCAGGATCAACGGGTCGGCGTCGAAGCTGCACCACATCAGCGTCATGCGGCCGTCGTGCTTCAGATGGGCAGCGGTTTCGTTGCCGCTGCCGGTGAGGTCGAGGTAGGCGACGCAGGCGTCGGACAGCACGCGCAGGCTGTCCATGCCCTTGGGCGACAGGTTGAGATGGCTGCTGGCGGTGCCGGTCGCGGTAAAGAAAAGCTTTTGTGCGGCGATGAAGGCGCGATGCTTGTCTAGAAGCGCAGGATAAAAACGCGCCATCAGTTGATCTGCTTCTTGAGGAATTCGGTGAGGATGCGCAGGCGTACCACGCTGTCGTTCATCTCCAGCAGATTCTGCTTGATGGAGCGCTTGAGCGGCAGCACTTCGGACAGCCGGTAGCCGACCCACACGGCGTTGCCGAATTCGTGCGGTGCGGGAAAACGTGCATCGCCGTATTCGTCGATGATATGCCGCAGGATTTCGACCGCAAGCTCGAGTTCCTCGGGAACGGCGATGGCGGGCTCGACACTGACCGCGTCCACGCTGCCGATCAGCAGGCCGCTGGGCTCGGTGCGGGTGCTGCGGACGATGAAGCGTTCCGCTGCCTGCGTTTCAATGTGCAGGATGCCGGTCTGCGGCATGTCCCAGTCGGTGATGTGCACGCGGGTGCCGACCGCGTAGGGAACGGCCGGGGTGCCGACCTCGCTGCCTTCGCGGATTGCGCAGATACCGAACGGTGTGTTGTCGGCGATGGCCTGTTTGACCATCTCGAGATAACGCTGCTCGAAAATGCGCAGCGGCAGCAGCCCGCCCGGGAAGACCGCGGTATTGAGCGGGAACAGGGGCAGGGTGTCAGGCATCGCCTGCCCCCCAGCGTGCCATCAGTTCGTGCTGGATTCCCAGCTGGTCGAGAATGCGCGCGACGATGAAATCGACGATGGCTTCGACCGATTGCGGATGATGATAAAAGCCGGGGTTGGCGGGCAGGATGACCGCATTCATCCTCGACAGCTTCAGCATGTTTTCCAGGTGCAGGGTGGAAAACGGCGCCTCGCGCGGAACGAGAATGAGTTTGCGCTGCTCTTTCAGCATTACGTCGGCCGCGCGCTCGATCAGGTTGTCGGACAGGCCGTGGGCGATGGCGGCGAGCGTGCCCATCGAGCACGGGCACACCACCATCGCATCGGCCGGATTGGTGCCGGACGCAACCGGCGCATTCCAATCCTCGCGGCCGAACACGCGCAGCTGGCCGTCGCGTGCATTCAGGCTTTCGCTCAACTGTTTTTCGAGGTCGCCGGCGCGTGCCGGCAGCGCCACGCCGAGCTCCTGTTTGGCGACGATGTGGGCGGCCTGCGACAGCAGCAGGTAGACGCGCACGTCGGCGGCCAGCAGGCATTCGAGCAGACGCAGGCCATAGGCCATGCCGGAGGCGCCGGTGAGCGCCAGGGTTACGGTTTTGACGGTGGGGTGCATGACCCGGATTGTCGCCCGGATGCGGCAGGAGCGGCAAGCAGGCGCGCCACGATGACGCCGTTCACCGCGCCAAAAATCAGCGCGGCGGCGGCGAATACCGGCAGCAGCTTGAGCAATGCCGCAGCGGGCAAGAGCCAGATGCCGGCCAGCGCGAGCTGGCCGCCGATGTGCCCGAACGCCGCCAGTACCGACAGGCTGACCGGGCCGAAGTAGCGGCCGGGGAGGTGGCGCGCCAGCCCCAGCACCGCCAGGCTGACAAGCGCGCCGGCGGCCCCCAGCCAGAAGCCCGGCGCGAACAGGTTGCCGAGCAGCAGGCCGCCGGCCAGCAGGCGCAGCGCGGACACCCAGGCTGCCGCGCGCCAGCCGTATTGCAGCAACACCAGCAGGATGACGATGTTGGCCAGCCCCGGCTTCACGCCGGGGATGGGACTCGGAATCGCCGCCTCGGCCAGCGTCAGGCCGATCGCCAGCGCCGCCAGGCGCGCAATGCGGCGGTCGTCGGCGGTGACCGGCAATTCAATAGCCGAGCGTGTCATAGGCGGGGGCGCGACCCCGGATTTCAAGGCTGACCTGGTTGGGCAGGCACAGCGCCGCCTGCCCGGAAAGGGTGAGCCAGCCCTGTTTCACGCACAGCTGGCGCGGCGACGGATCGGCCGCGACGCGGGCGCGCCCGGGTTCGATCTCGATCCGTGTGGTGCCGAGCGGGCCGTCGACGGAGACGCTTTGCGCGTGGGTGAGGGGGGCGGTTTTGACCACCTGGCCGGCAGCGCGGATGACGGCGGTGGCGCCGCGATCACCGCCCCATGCATACACCGTCAGCGCGGCCACCAGGCCTGTGCCGACCAGCAGCACGCCGATGTCGCCGGCGCGCAGGATTTTCATCGTCATCAGCTGAGTTCGCGGTGGCGCACCAGCACCTGCTCGCGCTCGCGGAAGGCGGCGGCTAGCGTTTCGGCGAAGTAGACACTGCGGTGCTGGCCGCCGGTGCAGCCGATGGCGACCGTCAGGTAGGCGCGATGGTCGCGGATGAAGCACGGCAGCCAGTTCTCGACAAAGCCGCGGATATCGGCCAAGAGCGCCATGGCGTTGGGACTGGACTCGAGATAATCCTTCACCGGCTGATCGCGCCCGGTGAGCGGGCGCAGCTCGGCGACATAGTGCGGATTGGGCAGGCAGCGCACGTCGAACACCAGGTCGGCGTCGAGCGGAATGCCGTGCTTGAAGCCGAAGGACTCGAACAGGAGCGTGATGCGCGAACGGTCCTGTCCGATCAGGTCCTTGATCCACAACCGCAGCGCAGCGGCGGAGAGGTCGCTGGTGTCAATGCGGTGCGCCAGCGGCGCGATGTCGGCGAGCATCTCGCGCTCGAGCTGGATGGCTTCCTGCAACGACACGCTGTCGCTGGACAGCGGATGGCGCCGCCGCGTTTCGGAAAAGCGCTTGACCAGCGTCAGCGTCTTGGCTTCGAGAAAGACCATCCTGAGGTCGGCGCCCTGTTCGCGCAGCGCTTCGGCAACCTGCGGCAATTGCGAAAAGCTCGCGCTGCTGCGTGCGTCGATGGCGATGGCGATACGCGTGTGGCCTTCGCGTCGCAGATAGTCGACCAGCGGCTGCAGCATGGCCAGCGGCAGGTTGTCGACGCAGTAAAAACCGACATCTTCCAGCACCGCAATGGCGATGCTTTTGCCCGACCCCGACAGTCCAGAGACCAGAACGATCTGCACTCAGCTGCCCTCGTTGATGGCTGCTTGCTGGCGCTGGATGAACTGCTCGACTGGATTGACGCCCCGGCGTTTGAGGAGGTGATTGCGCACCGCGACCTCGACCAGCACCGCGAGGTTGCGACCGGCCGCCACCGGGATGCGTACCTTGGGAATGGCAACGTCGAGGATGGTCTCGGTCGAGGCCACCATGTCGAGCCGGTTGAGACCGACCTCGCCCACCTCTTCCGGATGCACCAGCTCGACGATGAGATTGAGATTCTTTTGCGGCTTGACCGCCATTTCGCCGAACAGGAAGCGGATGTTGAGAATGCCCAGGCCGCGCACTTCGAGAAAATCGCGGATCAGCGGCGGGCAGCTGCCTTCCAGCGTTTGGGGCGCGACGTGCTTGAGTTCGACCACGTCGTCGGCGACCAGCCGATGGCCACGCGAGATGAGCTCCAGCGCCAGCTCGCTCTTGCCGACGCCGGCGTTGCCCTTGATGAGGACGCCGGTGCCGAGCACTTCCAGGAATACGCCATGCAGCGACGTTTCCTCGGCCAGCCGCTGCGTCAGGTAATGCCCCAGGTAGGACATCAGGATCGGGCTGGGAAGCGGTGACGTGAACAGCGGGGTTTCGGTGCGTTCGGCACTGTCGCGCAAAACGTCCGGTATGGATTCGCAGTTGGAGATGATGATGGCCGCGAGCTCGGTCGAAAACAGGTGATCGATGGCATCCTGCAGCGCCGGCGCCGAGAGCCCGTTCAGATAGTCCATTTCGGCGCAACCCAGTACCTGTACCCGGTTCGGGTGCACGAAATTAAGGTGTCCGATGAGGGCCAGCGTCGGCTTCTGGATGGTTTCGGAAGACAGGCTGCGCTTGCCGCCGTCGCGTCCTGCGATCCACTGCATGGCCAGTTGTTCCGCCATGTCGCGAAACAGGGTTTCGACCGAAACCTGGCTGGGTTCGTCCATGCGCCGCGCGGCTAGCTCGACCACGACTCGAGCAGCGCGATCAATTCAGACGGGGTGTCGGCCGTCAGCAATTTTGTGCGCATGGCCTCGTCGCCGAACAGCTGGGCCAGTTCGCCCAGAATCTGCAGGTGGCGTTCGTTGGCATCCTTGGGAACCAGCAAAATAAAGCACAGCGATACCGGCTGGTTGTCGGGGGCGTCGAATTCGAGCGGGGTCTTCAGGCGGTAAAACGCGCCGCTGGCATCCTTCAGGCCCTTGATGCGGCCGTGCGGAATGGCAATGCCGTAGCCCAGCGCAGTCGAACCCAGGCGTTCGCGTTCGAACAGGCTGGTGAAGATGTCGGTGGACTTGAGCCCGTGGGCCTCGGCGAGCAGCTCGGCAGCGTGTTCGAACAGCTTCTTCTTGCTGGAGAAACTCATGTCCAGCAAGGCGGTGTCGGGCGTGATAAGGGGAGCGATTAGGTTCATGCCAGTTGCGAAGCCGGGGGAAGGGAGTCCGGCGCCTGGAAATTATACGCCCGGAGCGTGTCCGGGCGGGTTTGCCTCAATTCGGACGGCTCGGCGTCAAGCGGCGGTTTCTGTCGGCTGATGTTTCACACCGCCGCTGGCCTGGTGGACATCCGTGATTTTTTCCTTGTGCTTGACGATCTGGCGATCCAGTTTGTCGGCCAGAAAGTCAATCGCGGCATACATGTTGTCGTCCTCGCTGTGCGCGTGGAAATCATGGCCCTTGACGTGCAGGGTGGCCTCCACTTTGTGCACCAGCTTTTCCACCTGCATGATCACGGTCACGTTGATGACATGGTCGAAGTGGCGTTTGACGCGGTCGAGCTTCTCGGAAACATAGTCGCGGATGGCTGGGGTCACTTCCAGGTGATGACCGGAAATCGTCAAATTCATAGAGCCTCCTAAGTCTGCTTGATAAACTGAAACGGATTTCTATCCTGCTTTCAGGAGCGATCCATTGCGCTCGATTTCATTGTGAGACGAAAGCGGGGCACATTCAAGCGTGGCGCGGTCTTTTGGCCGGGGCGGCGCGGAAAAGCGTTTGCGATCAAAGCGCACGGCGCATGTTGGCGGGGGGGATTTGCAGCAGTTCGCGGTATTTGGCGACGGTGCGCCGGGCCACCACGATGCCCTGCTGGCTGAGCACGTCGGCCAGCTGGCCGTCGGACAGCGGTTTCTTGCCGGTTTCGGCGGCGATCAGCTGTTTGATCAGTGCGCGGATCGCGGTCGACGAGCAGGCGCCGCCGTTGTCGGTGGCGACATGGCTGCCGAAGAAGTACTTCAGTTCGTATAGGCCGCGCGGCGTCATCATGAATTTTTGCGTGGTGACGCGCGAAATGGTCGATTCATGCAACTCCACCGTCTCGGCGATCTCGCGCAGCACCAGCGGGCGCATCGCCACATCGCCGTGCTCGAAGAACTGCTTCTGGCGGTCGACGATGGCCTGCGAGACGCGCAGGATGGTGTCGAAGCGCTGTTGCACGTTCTTGATCAGCCAGCGTGCTTCCTGCAACTGGCTGGCTAGCTGGCTGCCGCCGTTTTCGCGGTGACGCGCCAGGATGTCGGCGTAGACGCGGTTGACGCGCAGCTTGGGCATCGCGTCGGCATTGAGGGTGGCGATCCACATCCCCTTGATCTTGCGTACATAGACGTCGGGAATGACGTAGTGCGTTTCGTCGGTGCTGAAGGCCGCGCCGGGTCGCGGGTTCAGGGACAGGATCAGGGCCCGCGCCGCGCGCAGCGCAGGGTCGTCGATCCCGAGCATTTTCTTCAGCTTGCCGACATCGCGCGCGGCGAGCAGATCGAGATAGTGCGCCGTCAGCCGCATGGCAGCGTCGCGTGCCGGCGTGTCGGGGGGCAGGGCACGCAGTTGCAGGGTCAGGCACTCGGCCAGATTGCGCGCGCCGACCCCGGTCGGGTCCATGTTTTGCAGGTGCTTGAGCGCGGTTTCGACCTCTTCGGGCTCGAGTTCCTCGAGCTCGTCCCGCAGGCTGGCAGTGATGTCTTCCAGCGGCTGGGTGAGGAAGCCGGCTTCGTCGAGGTCGTCGATCAGCGCAGCAACCAGGGTGCGGTCGCGCAAGATCAGCGGGCTGACGATCAACTGGTTCAGCAGGTGTTCGCGCAAGCTTGAACCCGATACCGGGCCTTGCTCATAGTCGTTGTCTTCGTCGTTGCTGCCGGCCGTGCTGTAGTCGTTCCAGTCGGAATCGTCGAGCGAGGTCACCGGGTCGGATTCGGAGCTTTCGGGCTGTGGGGCTTCCGTGCTCTGCGCCTCGGCCTCGGCCGTGTGGGCGGGGACTTCGGCCGCCGCCAGGATGGCTGCGTCTTCGTTCTCGTCCTCGCGTTCCAGCAGCGGATTATCCTGCAGCATCTGCTCCAGTTCCTGATTCAATTCGAGCGTCGACAACTGCAGCAGCCGAATCGACTGCTGCAGTTGTGGTGTCAGGGTAAGGTGCTGACCGAGCTTGAGTTGAAGGCTGTGTTTCATGGAAGCTGACTACGGCAAAAATCGTGCCGACTTGAATCAAGTGTAGCGCGATTTTTTGCGAGGTCAGGTATTACAGTCGGAAATTTTCGCCCAGATAGACCTTGCGTGCGTTGTCGTCCTGGATGATGAGGTCGGGCGTGCCGGCAATCAGCAGGCGCCCTTCATTGATAATGTAGGCGCGGTCGCAGATGCCCAGGGTCTCGCGCACGTTGTGGTCGGTGATGAGCACGCCGATGTCGCGTTCGATCAAAAAATGCACCAGTTTCTGGATGTCGAGCACCGCAATGGGGTCGACCCCGGCAAAGGGCTCGTCGAGCAGGATGAAGCGCGGATTGATCGCCAGTGCGCGCGCGATTTCCACGCGCCGCCGCTCGCCGCCGGACAGGCTGATGGCGGCCGCCTCGCGCAGGTGGGCGATATGCAGGTCTTCCAGCAGGTTGTTGAGGTGTTCCTCGCGTTCGTCCCTGCTGTAGGGCTTGAGCTCCAGGATGGCGCGGATATTTTCCTCCACCGTCATCTTGCGAAAGATCGACGGCTCCTGCGGCAGATAGGCCAGCCCCAGCCGTGCGCGCTGGTGGATCGCCATGTGGGTGAGGTCGTGCGTATCCATCTGCACGCTGCCGCCGTCGGCCGCGACCAGTCCGACCACCATGTAGAAACAGGTGGTCTTGCCGGCGCCGTTGGGCCCCAGCAGGCCGACCACCTCGCCGCTGTTGACCTCGAACGAGACATCGTGGACCACGGTGCGTTTGCCATACGTCTTGCGCAGGCCCTGGGCGGAAATCTGGCTCATGGTTGTGCGGCGGGCTGCTCGGTGCGCGGTTTCGGGCGAATGATGGCGCGTACCCGGCCGGCCGGGGTGTCCACGCCGGGCTGGCCGACGACCTTGTAGAACTCGGTGTTGGCGTTGTAGGAAATCTGCGCGCCGCGCAGTTCGTCGCCGCCGCGCCGCAGCTGGGCCTGGCCGATCATTTCAAGCTGGCTGTTGACGCTGTCGTACTCGATGCGGTTGGCGAAGCCGTCGATGAACTCGTCGCGGCCTTCGAGCTTCTGGCGGAACGTTGCGGGGCGGCCGGTGGCGCTGAGCTTGTCGAGCCCGCCCGCATTCTGGGTCACCTGCACGCGGTCGGCGCGCAGCATCAGTGTGCCCTGGCTCAAGATCACATTGCCCTGGTAAACGCTGACTTTCCGGATGTCGTCGAGGGTGACCGTGTCGGCTTCGAGGTTGACCGGCTTGTCGCGGTCGGCTTTTTCGGCATGAGCGGGCGAGGCCAGCAACACGGCACACAGCGCCGCACAGAAACCCATCTTCAATGTATGCATGGCAATAACGAGCCCTTAGTCAGTCTTGTCGGGAAACATAACGGGCGTGCACCCGTCCTGTCAGTTTGATGACGCGTTGTCCGGCGTCGTATTCCATGGCGCCCGCGCGCATCGTCAGGGCGTCGTCGAGGATCTCGACGGCGCCCGGCGCGCGTAGCAGGTCGCGCTCGGGGAAAACAAGCAGCTGTTGCGTGCGCAAAGTCATGGCGGATTGCCCGGGGCGGGCGGCACGCTCCACGACGACATCGCCGGCCAAATCCACTTCTTGGCCGTCGGGCGAGACGGTGGCCTGCCTGGATACTGCGCTCACATCGCCGGCCTCGGCGTCGAGTTGGACAAAGCGGGGCGATTCCAGTTCGGTGCGCTTGCTGCCTGAGTAATGCTTGAGCCTTTTGGCGGACAAGCGGTAGTGCGGTTTGCCCGCCGGGTCGGTGCGCAGCGCCTCGAAGTTTTCCATGATGCCTTCGGGGTCGGTTTGGCTCGCTTCGCTACTGATCTCCGTCAGCTGCACCGAACGCTCGATCCAGAAGCTGAGTGCGGCCAGCAGCAGCAAAATTGCCAGCGGCAGCCACAGCGAGCCTCGCGTGATCATGCTGCCCTCAAATTCGCGGTGCCCGATGCGCGGCGCTTCATTTCAGATAGGGAGCCAGTGCCGCATCCAGCGTGCCCTGCGCGCGCATCAGGAATTCGCAGGCTTCGCGCACCGCGCCGCGCCCGGCTTCGCGGGTGGTGATGTAGTGGCTGTGCGCCTTCACCAGTTCGGGCGCGGCGGGCACGGTGATCGCCAGGCCGGCGCGTCGCATCACCGGCAGGTCGACCACGTCGTCGCCCATGTAGGCGGTGGCTTCGCATTCGATGCCGAGTTCGCGGCAGAGCGCCTCGTACACGACCAGCTTGTCGTGCGCGCCCTGGTGAATGATCTCGATGCCGAGATTTTTTGCGCGGTTTTCCACCACGCGTGAACTGCGGCCGGTGATGATGGCAAGCTCGACGCCGCTGCCCTTGAGCATTTTTAGGCCGTGGCCGTCGAGCGAGTTGAAGCCCTTGTATTCCTGCCCGTCGTCGGCCAGGAACAGGGTGCCGTCGGTCATCACGCCGTCGACGTCAAACGCGACCAGCTTGATTTTCTGCGCGCGGGCGATCAGAGCTGTATTGATCAACTCGGCAGTCATCACACCACCCCCGCTTTCAGCAGATCGTGCATGTTGAGCGCGCCGACCAGGGTGTTGTCGGGGTCGACCACCAGCAGGCCGTTGATCTTCAGGGTGTCCATTTTCTCCACCGCCGCCACGGCGAGTTCGTCCGCGCCGATCGTTTTGGGATTGGGCGTCATCAGGTCGGTGACCCGCGCCTGCTGCAGATCGAGCGCATGCTCCAGCGCCCGCCGCAGGTCGCCGTCGGTGAACACCCCCGCTACTTTCCCGGCGGCGTCGACCACGGCGGTCATGCCGAGTCCCTTCTTCGTCATTTCGAGCAGGGCGACCTTGAGCGAGGCGTCGTGATCGATTTTCGGCAGTTCGTCGCCGCTGTGCATGACGTCGCGCACGTGCACCAGCAGGCGCCGGCCGAGGCTGCCGCCGGGATGGGAGCGGGCGAAGTCGTCGGCCGAAAAGCCGCGCGCATCGAGCAGCGCCACCGCCAGCGCATCGCCCAGCGCCAGCGCCGCCGTGGTGCTGGCGGTGGGCGCCAGGTTGAGCGGGCAGGCCTCCTTGTCGACCGCTGCATTGAGGTGGGCGTCGGCCTCGCGCGCCAGGGTCGAATGCGGATTGCCGGTCATCGCGATGAGCTTGGCGCCGCGCCGCTTGATGAGCGGCACGATGCAGACGATTTCGTTGCTCTCGCCCGAATTCGACAGCGCCAGCACCACGTCGTTGGGCGTGATCATGCCGAGGTCGCCGTGGCTGGCTTCGCCCGGATGCATGAAAAACGCCGGGGTGCCGGTGGACGCCAGGGTGGCGGCGATCTTGCCGCCGATGTGCCCGGACTTGCCCATGCCCGATACCACCACGCGGCCGCTGCAAGCCAGGATCAGGTGCACGGCGTCGGCAAAGCCGGCGTCGAGGCGGGAGGCGGTGGTACGCAGGGCGTCGGCTTCGATGTCGAGCACCTGGCGCGCAAGCGCAAGCAAATGTTCGGCGGAGGTGGGTTGGGGTCGCATGGGCGGCAAGTATACTAAAGCCTGCCTTTCCAACCGCGTTTTCATCAATGCATTCCAGCCTGCAGCTCGTTTTGATCCTGCTTGCGGTCGCCGTGCTGGTGGCGGCTGCCGCGCGCGCGCTGCGCCTGCCGACCATGCTCGGCTATCTGGTGACCGGCATCGCCATCGGGCCGTTCGCGCTGGGCTGGATTCCGGACAGCGAGGAGGCGCGTTACCTGGCCGAATTCGGCGTGGTGTTCCTGATGTTTTCCATCGGTCTGGAGTTCAGCCTGCCGCGCCTGATGACCATGCGCATGACAGTGTTCGGCTTCGGCGGCGCGCAGGTCGTGCTTACCATCGTGCTCACCGCGCTGATCGCCTGGCTGCTCGACTTGCCGTTGCTGGCGGCCATCGCGCTGGGCGGCATCATGTCGATGTCGTCCACCGCCATCGTGTCGAAGCTCTTGGCCGAACGGCTGGAAATCCAGACCCCGCACGGTCGTCAGATATTCGGCGCACTGCTGTTCCAGGATCTGGCGGTGGTGCCGCTGTTGATCCTGATCCCGGCGTTCGCCAAGGACGCCGACGACATGGGGCTGGTGCTGGGGCTGGCCATGCTCAAGGCGGTGCTGGTGCTGGGCTTTCTGCTGTTCGTCGGCCAGCGCATCATGCGCCCATGGTTCCAGTGGGTGGCCGGGCACAAGTCGCCCGAATTGTTCACGCTGAACCTGCTGCTGTTCACCCTGGGGCTCGCCTTTCTCACCGAAAGCGCCGGCCTGTCGCTGGCGCTGGGCGCATTCCTAGCGGGCATGCTGATCTCCGAAACCGAATACCGCTATCAGGTGGAAGACGATATCAAGCCCTTCCGCGACGTCTTGCTGGGGCTGTTCTTCGTCACCATCGGCATGCGCCTCGACCTGATGCAGGTGATGCTGAACTGGGGCGACGTGCTGCTGCTGGTGGCCGCCATCGTCGTCGGCAAGGTGCTGCTGGTGGGCGGCCTGGCGATGGCCTTCGGCAGCAGCCGGCCCACTGCCGTGCGCACGGCATTGGGGCTGGCGCAGGCGGGCGAGTTCGGCTTCGTGCTGCTGGCGCAGGCGGCCGACCTCACGCTGCTGGGCGCCGAGATCACCCAGCCGGTGCTGGCGGCCATGGTGCTGTCGATGCTGATCGCACCGCTCCTGATCAACCGCATGGACGCGATCACCCGCCTGCTTGCCGGCAGCGAATGGGCCGGCCGCGCCAAGGAAGTGCACGACATCGCGGTCAAGACCTTCGGCAAGGCCCAGCACGTCATCGTCTGCGGCTATGGCCGCAGCGGCCAGAACCTGGCACGCCTGCTGGAAGCCGAGGGCGTCACCTTTGTCGCGCTCGACGCCGACCACGAGCGCATCCGCGCGGTGGCGGCATCCGGCGTCAACGTGGTGTATGGCGACGCCAGCCGCCGCGAAGTGCTGGTCGCCGCAGGCCTCTCCCGTGCGCAGGCGGTGGTGGTGACCTATGCCGACCTGCATTCGAGCATGGCCATCCTGCGCCACGTGCGCGAACTGCGGCCGGAACTGCCGGTCGTGGTGCGCACCATCGACGACACCCACGTCGACGCGCTGAAAGCGGCGGGCGCGGCCGAAGTGGTGTCCGAGGTGATGGAAGGCTCGCTGATGCTGGCATCCCATGCGCTGATGCTGCTGGGGGTGCCGCTCACCCAGGTGCTGAAGCGGATCCGCGAGGTGCGCGAAACACGCTACGCCATCATGCGCGGCTTTTTCCGCGGCGCTTCCGACGCCGACGACGAACTCGACCAGCACGCCCAGCCGCGTTTGAATACCGTGCTGATCACGCAGGGCGCCGCGGCTGCGGGGCGCAGTCTGGAAAGCCTGGCGCTGGACGAATTGCTGGTGGAAGTGGTGGCGATCCGGCGTCAGGGAATCAAGGGCGTCGATCCCCAGCCCGACACCGAGATCAAGGTGGGCGACGTCCTGGTGCTGCGCGGCGCCGCCGATGGCTTGGCGGCGGCGGAGTTCAGGGTGTTGCAGGGTTAATGCGGCAACGAGCTTACGTCAGGGTGCTTTGCAGACTACGTAGAAGTTGGAGCCGTCGTCGATGTAATTGGCTGTGGGAACGGTTGTGGTCGCTGTGGTGCCTGTGGTGGCGCGTACTGTCCCGGTGGTGGCGATTCCATCGTCGAACTGTGTGTCGATGGCCTGTGCGATCTTGGCCGGTAAATTGTTTGAGCAAACGACGATTCCATTGAGCCCAAACGCGCCGTTTTGTACCCCCGTCACGCCTGATGCTGCATTGGGCGGATTCGCAGTGCCGACTGCGCCAGAGGTGGTTGCTCCGCCAACGAGACCTGCGAGGCGCAGGTGTTGCCAGAACAGGCGAGATTCGTCGCTGTCGGTAGTGGAATTATAAGCGGGTGTCCCCGCGGTGCCCGCGCCGATCGTACCGTCGCCGTTGCCGCTAGTTGTTGCGCTGCCTGCCGCTGTCCAGCGTGCCGCAGCACCAGGGTCATCCCCAGGCAGCGCACGGTAGCGATCTTGATATAAATTGATCGCGGCAGTCATGGACTGGAAATCATTGCCCACGTTGCGGATACGGCCCTGGGTAATGAGCTCCTGTCCCTTGAGAATGCCGCCGAGCAGCAGACCGATAATGACCAGGACAATGGCGATCTCGATCAGGGTGAAGCCCGACTGGCGTCGCGGGAAATTGGGTTGATGCATGGCGGAGCGCTCCGTTATTTTATGTCTGACCGCCAACATGCAAAATGCGTTCCAGACATGACCGATGCTTAACGTATTGATCGGAATGGCGAAAGATGGACATTTCGAGCCTGAACGGGCGCCAATTTGACGAAAATACGACGGCCATGCCGGATTTCCGTCGCTCCTGTGGGCGGGCAGACGCGTTCGCAGGCTCCATTTCCCCGCTGAAATGCCGATAGCTGTGGCATGCTGTATTCATCCTGTACCCCCAACGATCCCGGATATGACTGAACACACCCAGACGGCGTCGCCGCTGGCCTGGCTGACCTCGCTGGCCAGCCACTTCGCACGGGTGACGCCCGGGCGCTGGCTGGCCCTGATGCTGCTGGCCCTGCACGCGGCCGTGGTGCTCGATGCCGAGGCGGCGGTGACGCGCGCATTCCTGCTGGCGCATTACGGGCTGTTCTTGCTGTGGCAACCGCTGGTGCGCAGCGAGGCGCGCATCGAGCCGCGCCTTGCGCTGCCGGTGTTCGCCATGGCGGCGCTGCTGGTGCTGGCGGACAGCACCTGGGTGATGGCGCTGTGGCTGGCGATTCTGACCGGGTTGGTGGGCGCGGTGGCAACCTCGCAGACCGAACGCGGGCCGCGGCTGGCCTATCTGCTCGCCCTGGCTTATCTGCTGGCGCTGCTGCTGGCCTGGGTGCTGCCGCAGAGCCTGGCGGATGCCTCGCTTCCCGAGGGGCTGCAGGCCGCGGTGCGCTATGGCCTGCCGCTGTTGCCGCTGGCGATCCTGTTTTTGCCTGCGACCCGCCAGCGCGGTGCATCGTCCACCCTCGACTTCATCTATGGCCTGATGCTGTCGCTGCTCGTCTTGGTGGTGGCGCTGGGCGCGTTTGCCGTGGTGGCCGTGGCCAAGGTGAGCTACGCCTGGGCGCTGGTGCAGACGCTATTGGGGATGGCGGTGCTGCTGCTGGCGCTGTCGTTGCTGTGGAATCCGCGCGCAGGGTTTGGCGGGTTGGGGCAGATCACTTCGCGTTATCTGCTGTCGGTGGGGCTGCCGTTCGAGGGCTGGGCGCAGCGGCTGGCGACGCTGGCCGAGCGCGAGCGCGACCCCGAGTCCTTCGTGCGCGAAGCGCTCGCCGACCTGCATGAACTGAGCTGGATCCGCGGCGGCCGCTGGCAGGCCGCGCGCGGCGAGGGGACGTTCGGCGAGTCTGCCGAGCACGCCCTCACCCATGCCTTTCATGGCCTGGCCCTGACCTGGCAGTCGCCGCGCCCGCTCACTCCGGCGCTGGCACTGCATGTGCGGCTGCTGTCGCAATTGCTGGGCTATTTCTACGCTTCCAAGGTGCGCGAGCAGACCCTGCGCGAGCAGGCCTACAGCCAGGCCATCCACGACACCGGCGCGCGCCTGACCCACGACGTGAAGAACATTCTGCAGTCGATGAAAACCCTGATCGCCGCAGCCGACACGTCAACCCCGGAAGACGGCGAGCGTCTGCAGGCGCTGATGAAGCGCCAGCTGCCGCAGCTGGCTGCGCGCCTGTCGCAGACCGTCGACAAGCTCAAGCAGCCGGCCGAAATGGATGTTGCCCAGATTCCCGCGCAGGCCTGGTGGGCGGCCCTGCAGACACGCTACGAACACGACGACGTACAGTTCTTTGCCAGCGCGCTCGACGACACGCCGCTGCCGCTGGACCTGTTCGACAGCGTGGCCGACAACCTGCTGACCAATGCGCTGCGCAAGCGTCAGCGCGAGCCGGGCATTGCGGTGGAGGTGAGATTGGCGCTGCAGCCGCTGGTGAGTCTCGCCGTGACCGACAGCGGCGCGCCGGCGCCGGAGCACGTGGCGCGCAATCTGTTCCTGAGCCCGGTGGCGTCGGATTTCGGTCTGGGCGTTGGCTTGTATCAGGCTGCGCGGCAGGCTGCGCGCGTGGGGTATCGGCTGGAGCTGCCGGACAATCAGGCAGGGCGGGTGACGTTCAGGGTGCAGGCTACGGCGAGCAACCCGTAAGACAGACCCGCGTAATCAGCTGCGGAAATGAAATCCAGTTAAGCCGATCGTCAAACTCTCCAGCGGCCGCATCCGGCTGTGTGGGAGCACGGCTGACATAGATGGGGTCAGCATCGAGGTTGGCCACTTCATCAGGCCCATTTGGGGCAGCTAGCAGCGTGCCAGCGGGATTATTGATGTTTTGGGCACCCCAGCCATTGGGGCCGTGGGACACCAACACAAACGCCAGATTGTTGGCAACATCAGGCGCAGCGGCCGCACAAGCGTTGTTGCTGCAAGCAACTAGCGGTTGAGCAGGTAGGGGGCTGCCGATAGAGAAGCCCTGATTATTCGCGGCCAGTTCGGCTACGACCGCATAGCGCAACCGGTTGCCCCATGCATCCTGCGATGCCACGCCCAAATCCACCCACGGCAGAAACCCGGTAGCGACTGCTCCCAGCACGCCTGCGCAGGCATTTCCCGCACGATCTTCAGTACCGTTACCGTCAATGTCAGGGCAAGGCAAATGACGGCTGTTCACGGGGACAGCGGGGTTTGTCATTGCATAACCGATGATGGCCTCTCGCGCTTCCTCCATTATTCTGCTGGTTTCTGCTATCCGCCTCGCCTGAATCTGCGCCGACAGCGGCATCGCCAGCCCGCCGATCAGGACGGTGATGATGACCAGCACGATCGCCATCTCGATCAGGGTAAAGCCGCGTGCCTGATTCATGGGGTGGGTTCCTCGGCGACGGGCACAGCGGGACTTGGGCGCAGCACCTGATAGGGTTCATACACCCGGCCGTCGGCGCGGATCTGGCCCGGCTTGAGGCCCGCTACGCCGGACGCGCCGGTCTGCGGCTGGCCGTCGACCCAGCGTGTGGTTTTGCCGTCGGAGCGGATCACTACGCCGTCATAGCGTATCGGCGGTGGGGTGCCTGCGTCGGGCGTCGCCTGCCTGACTTGGGTGACGTTGCGCGCGCGCGCGGCTTCAAGCTGGTCGCGCTGGGCGGGGGTGTAGAACAGGCGGCCGGGCAGGTCTTGCGCTGCAAAGCCTGAACCACAGAGGCACAGAGACACAGAGAAAATCAAAGCCGGGCGAGCACGAACACCTCGGCCCCCCCCGGGTTTGCACTTCTCTACGCCTCCGTGCCTCTGTGGTGAACAGGCTTTCATCGCATTGTCCCTGTGTCTGTATCTGTCGCCACGGTAAACCACTGCAGTTCGCATTCGGCGTCGAGTTCGGGTCGGTTGACCGGCTGCGGCGGGGCGTCGCTGAGGCGGGCGAGGCGGCAGCTGCTGACGCGGAACAGGCCGGGCGCGCGGACGCGCAAAGCATCAAGAAAACGCGGCAGGTCGGTTTCCACCAGCAAGGGCATTTTCAACACCATGCGGGTCTGCTTGAGCGGCAGGCCGCCGGCCAGGGCGGCCGGCGCGGCCGTGCGTGGCGACAGGGTGTAGGTGAGTCCGTAAAGGCGGGCATCCTGATTGGCGAGGTGCACTGCCTCGATCCAGGCGAGGCGGTTTTCCTCGCCGACAAACCCCCGTGCAATCAGTGCGTGATAGGCATCGAGGTGCTGCGCAATCAGGCGCGCTTCGGTTTGGCCCTGCTGCTGGCGTGCGTGTGCGGCACCGAGCGCCGCTTGCTGGCCCTGCAGATCGGCGCGCGCGTCGGCGTCCTGCCGGTGGCTCCAGAATATGCCCGCAGCGGACAGCACGCTGGCGGCAAGCAGCAGCAGGATCGATGTTTTCAGCGCGGCGATCGGCGGCCGGATCATGGGCGCACCTGCACGCTCAGGGTGAAGCGGGTCTCTTCGGGCCTGGTCTCACCCGTGGTTTTGCCGCTGAGGGTGGCGGTGGACGCGGTGTTGACCGGGCTCGTCACACGCTCGACCGCCGCAACGCCCGGTGTGGCGGCGAGCCTGGAGACGAAGCTGTCGATGCGCGACATGGCGGCACGATAGTTGCCGTCAAAGTCGGCCAGCCGTGCGTCCAGGGTGATCTCCGTCACGCCGTCTGCCCTGTCCTGCAGCGTCAGGCTTCTGACGATCACGTCGGGGTGCGCCGTGAGTGCCTGCCCCAGCGGCAGGAACAGCGCGTTGACGTCGAGCGGGGCATGGTTTAGTTGCGTGGCAAGGGCAAGGGTCTGGCCGAGCTGGTCGGGCCGGGTGGCGAGCGCGGGGAAGTTGCGCACGATGGCGGCGTGGCGCGCATCTCCGCGCTGCACCTCGCCCTGAATCTGCTGCACCTGGTCGCGCAGATCCTGGGCATGGAGCCAGTAGGCGGCGGTGAGGGTCAGGCCGATCGCGGCGACGATGCCTGCCGCCTGGTTGAGGCCGCGGCGCCAGCGGAATTCGGTGTGGTGCTGCAGCAGTTCGGGCGGCGCCAGGTTCAGCTGCACGGCCTCGCCCGCAATCGCCGCCAGCGGCGCGATTTCCGGCGTGGCGGCGAGGAAATTGTCGGGAATGCGCAGCGCGCGTGCGAGGCTCGGCATGTCGACCAGCCGCGTGCTGAACGCGGGGTCTGCATTGAGCGGTGCCTGCGCGCTGTCGAGCTGGCCGCTGGGGTCCAGCAGCAGCACATGCAGCCGGGCTTCGCGCGGCAGGATGCGCTGGCCGGTGAGATAGAGCTGGGTCTTGGCGATTTCGTCGGCCGCATTGCCGGGCATCTGGGTGGGGGTGTCGCTGCCGATCAGGCGCGAAAAACGCAACAGGCCGTTGTGGTAGTAGGACAGCCGCAGGCTGTTGTTGAGGCGACACGCCAGCAGCGTGTGCGGCGCCTGCACCCGCAGCCTGGTCAGCAAGTGCTGATACGCCAGCGCCAGCGGGGTGATGCCGCACAGGGGGACGCGCTCACGGTGCAGCACGCTCAGCCAGGGCGTCAGCCATTCGGAATCGGTCAGGGTGGCCAGCAGATAGCGGTCGTCGCGGCGGCCGGTCGTTTCGCGTGCCTGTCGCCACGCGCCGGTGAAGCGCGCGTTGCGGAACACCTGCTTGAGCTTGCGGGCCAACAGCTCGGCGCGCGCGTGCCCCTGCACGTGCGGCAGGATTTCGCTGCGGTAATCCTCGTCCACGGTGTCGGCCACCAGCAGGACCGGCAGCTGCGCATGCTTGACGACGATCGCGCGAAACGCCGCCAGCCCTGCTTCGCTGGCAGCAAATTCGCCCAGCCAGTGCATCTGGCCCCGACGCCAGTCGAGCACGCCGATCTGGCGCGGGGTGGCAAGCAGGATCAGGCGATGGTCAAACATTATTCAGTCGTGAAGCAATCATAACGGCAGGTTCCCGATCAGGTCGTAGACCGGCAGCAGCACCGATACCAGGATGCCGCCGAGCAGCAGGCCGAGGATGGCAGTGAGCATCGGCTCCAGCACCCTGAGGCCGTTTTCGATCGAGTCGAGCACTTCGCGGTTATAAAAATACGTCACGTTTTCCAGCGCCTCGTCGAGCGCGCCCGTGGATTCGCCCACGCGCAGCATGCGGATCACCAGCGGCGGGAACAGCGCCAGCGACTGAAAGCTTTCGGAGAGGCCCCGGCCGTCGGCGATCTGCTGTGCCGCGCGGTGGATGCCGCCGGCAATCACCCGGTTGCCGGCGACCATCTCGCCCGCGCGCAGCGCGTCGAGCACGGTCACCCCCGAGCGGTACATCATCGCCAGGGTGTTGGTGAAGCGCGCCAGCGCCATCTTCTGCACGATCGGCCCGATGACGGGCAGCCGCAACTGGGCGCGGTCCCACCAGTCGCGCCCGGCCTCGCTCCGCTTCACCCACAGCGGCAGCCCGACGCCCAGCGCCAGCGCCAGCACCAAGCCAATCAGCCAGTACGAGCGCACCGCTTCCGAGACCGCCATCAGGATCAGCGTCGGTAGCGGCAGCACCACCCCCATGGTCTCGACCAGGGAGAGCACCTGCGGCACCAGATACACCAGCAAAAACAGGATGGCCGTGCCGACGACGGTCAGCACCAGCGCCGGATAGATCATCAGCCGCTTGGCCTTGGCGGTGACCTCTTCCTGCCACTTCAGCGATTCGGCCAGGCGATCGAACACCGCGTCCAGCAGGCCGGTCTGCTCCCCCGCGCGCACGCTGTGGACGAACACAGCGCCGAACACCGCCGGGTGCGCCGCCAAGGCCTGCGACAACACCTTGCCGCCTTCCAGGTCCTCCAGCAGCGCGGTCAGCACATCGCGAAAACCGCGTTTTTCCATGGTGTCGCGCAGGTCGCGCAAGCCGTCGAGCAGCGGAATCCCGGCGCGGGTGATGTAGCGCATGTGGATGCAGAACGTCACCAGATCGCGCAGGGTGACGCGCTCGCGGCCGCTGGGGGCGTACTGGCGCGAAAGCTCAGCCAGCGTGATGAGATCGAGTCCCATGCGCTTCAGGCGCAGTTCGAGGTCGACGTCGTTGACAGCCGACAATGTGCCCCGGGTGGTGCGGCCGGCCTGGTCGATGGCGCGGTAGTCGAAGAAGGGCATGGTTTAGGCGTGCCCCCGCATCACACCCGCCCCGTCAAATCCACCACCCGCGCCACTTCCGCCAGCGAGGTCACGCCATCGAGCACACGCTTGATGCCGTCTTCGGCCAGCGGGTGATAACCATGCTCGAGCGCGGCGCGGCGGATTTCGTGCAGCGGCGCGTGGTTGGCGACCAGCTCGTCCAGTTCGGGATCCATCCGCAACAATTCGATCAGGGCCAGGCGGCCTTTGTAGCCTTTGTTGCTGCACGCCGGGCAGCCGGTCGCGCGAAATATCCAAGGCGGCTCGGCCGGATCGGCGCCCAGGATGAGCGACTCATGTTCGTCCGGCGTGTAGGCTTCCCTGCAGTGCGGGCAGAGCTTCCTCACCAGGCGTTGCGCGACGACGCCGATGATGTTGCCGGACAGGATGCCGGGCTGGATGCCGATGTCCATCAGGCGCGGGAACACGCCGAGCGCGGAGTTGGTGTGGAGGGTGGTGAACACCTGGTGGCCGGTCATCGCAGCGCGGAAGGCCATTTCGGCGGTGTCCTTGTCGCGGATTTCGCCGACCAGGATGATGTCGGGGTCCTGCCGCATGATCGAGCGAATGCCGTTGGCGAAGTCGAGCTTCAGTGTTTCGTTGACCGAGCTCTGGCGCATCAGCGTGACCGGGTATTCGACCGGGTCTTCCAGCGTCATGATGTTGACGGTCTCGTTGTTCAGGTGCGACAGCATCGAATACAGCGTGGTGGTCTTGCCGGAGCCGGTCGGTCCGGTCACCACCAGGATGCCTTCGGGGCGCGCCATCATCAGCTGCAACTCGCGCCGTGCGTCTTCTGTGAAGCCCATCTGCTCCAGCGGCATGATGGATTTTTCGCGGTCGAGGATGCGCAGCACCAGGTTTTCGCCGTGGATGCCGGGCTGCGACGACACGCGGAAGTCGATCGGGCGGCCGTTCAGCGTCAAGGACATGCGGCCGTCCTGCGGCGCGCGCGTCTCGGCGATGTTCATCCCGGACAGCACCTTGAGCCGCACCAGGATGCCCGGCCAATAGGTCTTGTGCAGGCTGCGGATCTGCTCGAGCACGCCGTCGATGCGGTAGCGGATGCGCAGGAAGGCGTGCTCGGGCTCGAAGTGGATATCGGACGATTCGCGCTTCACCGCGTCGGTCAGCAGCGCGCCGACCAGCCGCACCACCGGCTGGGTGTATTCCTCGGTGTCGGGGTTGAGGCTCGCGTAGTCGACTTCGCCGGTTTCGATTTCGCGCAGGATGCCGTCGAGCGAGAGGTCGAAGCCGTAGAACTTGTCGATGCATTCCAGAAGCTGCGCTTCGGCTGCCAGCAGCGTGTCGATTTCGAGCTGGCCGCCGAGCGCCGCTTTCAACTGGTCGAGCGCGACGACGTTGAACATGTCGGTGGTCGCCAGCGTCAGCACGTTGCGCGCGGCATCGTGCGCGATCGGCAGCAGGTGGTGGCGGCGGGCGAACTCCTCGGGCACCAGCTGTAGCGCCTCGGGGTCGGCCACCACCTGGGCGAGATCGATGCCCTGGCTGCCGAGTGCGTTGGCGAGCTGGTCGCGCAGCACCGCCTCGGTCATGAAACCCAGCGCCACCAGTTGGCGACCGATCGGCAGGCCGGTGGTTTTCTGTTCCTTCAGGCCGATGCGCAGCTGGTCGAGGGTGATGAGCCCCTGCGAAACCAGGGTCTCGCCCATCCGGAGTTTTTTTCTGCGCTCCATATAATAATTGCGCTTAACGAACCGACTTCAGCTGCTGCACGCGCGCTTCGGCCTGGGCGCGGTCGAAGCGGTGGGCGCCGCGGCTGGCGAGCGCCTTCTCGTAATACGTGAGTGCCGCCGGGTACTGGTTCAGCTGGTCGAGGCTGACTGCCAGGTTGAAAGCGTAATCGCCGTTGTCCGGTGCGGAGTGGAAGGCCTCGAAGTAGGCCGCCTGGGCGTCGTTCCAGCGCGACTGCTCGGCGTAGAGGTTGCCGAGCGTCTGGTAAAGCTGCGGGCTGGGATCGCGTTCGATCAAGGTTTTCAGACGGCTTTCGGTCGCCTGGCTGTCGGTGTTGCCAAGGAGGTCGAGCAGGGCGCCCTGGGCGGCGGCATTGCGCGGGTCGAGATTGAGCACCTCGCGATACAGGCGCTGCGCGTCTGTCTCGCGGTTTTGCACGCTGGCGATCGCTGCCAGCCCCAGCAGCGCATCCACATTGCGCCCGCGCGCCGCGGCCTGGGTGTAGAGCCGCTGCGCATCAGCCAGCGCGCCGCGCTGATAGGCCGCGTAGGCCTGGTTGAGCAGGCCCGTTTGCGCGTCGGGCTGGAACAGCGGCAGTGCGGCAGGGGGCGGTGCGGTGATGCTTGCGGGCGCGGCTGCACGCGGGGCGCTGCGGGCAGGCGCAGGCGTCGGCGGGGCGTCGGCTGGCACCTCCGCAGCCGCCTGCGGCTGCGGCAAGGGTGCGGTGAGCGAGGCGGCAGGTGTGGGTGCGGCAGGAGGAAGTGCAGCAGGTGCGGGCGCCGGCGATGCCGCCACCCTGGCCGGCACGGGCGCGACAGCCGCCGGCGGCTGCAGCGCGAAATAGAGATAGACGCCGTAGCCCAGTGCGATCAGCGCGGCCAGCAGCGCGGTGAGCGGGACCAGCGAGAGTTGCGGCCAGCGAAAAGCCGGGGCGCGGCGCGGTGTTGGCGTGGGCCCGCTGCTGCCGAACAGCAGGTCGGGCGGCTCCACCCATTCGCGCGCCTGGGCCGTTCCGGGTGTGGCCAGCGGTTCCAGTTCGAGGTCGTCCTCAACCTGCTTGCCGGCCCCGGACTTGTCCGCATGGGCGGCTTCGGCCTGTTTCAGCGCTTTGAGCAGCAGGCTCAAGGGCTGCTCCGTGCGCTGCTGGGGAGTAGCCGCTGGAACTGGCGCAGTTCGTCGCTTTCCAGCGTGGGACTGGACACCACGATGGGTCGCAGGAAAATCACCAGCTCAGTCTGGCTGTTCATGCGTTCGTGCTGGCCAAACACCGCGCCGACGCCCTCCGGGCGCGACAGGCCCGGCAATCCATCGCGCGCGTTGTTGGTGTCGTCCTGGATCAGGCCGCCAAGGACCACGGTCTGGCCGCTTTGCACCTGCAGCAGCGATTCCATTTCGCGTACCTGGATGACGGGCACTTGGTTGGGGATGTTGGTGGGAATGCTGGGATTGGGGTCGCGGACGAAGCCGACATTGCGCGAAATTGTCGGGCGAACGGTCAGCGAAACCATGCCATTCTGGTTGATCTGCGGCGTCATTGTCATGACGATGCTGACCGGCACGGTCTGCGGGGTGGTGGTGAAGGTCGTCGTGGTGCCCACATTCGCGGTCGTGGTGGTGTCCGCCTTGACGTTGAAGTAGACCAGGTTGTCGACCACCTTGAGCAGCGCGGTCTGGTTGTTCAGCGCCATCAGCTTGGGGCTGGACAGCACCTTGGTCTTGCCGAAGGATTCCAGCAGGTCGATCGCGGCCGCGAAGCCGTTGCTCCCGCTGTTGGTGTAGGTGGCCTGGATGAAGGGGGTCAGTTTGCCAGCCAGCGCGTTGGTGCCGCCACCGAGGGTGTTGATGGCCCAGCCGGTGGTGCCTTGCAGGGCTTTCGACCAGTCGATCCCGGCACGGTATTGATCCTTGAGGCTGACCTCGACGATGGTTGCCTCGATCAGCACTTGGCGCTGCGCCGATTGCATCACGCGGTCGAGATACTGCTGCACCAGTTCCTGCTGCTTGGCGGTGCCCAGCACGGACACGGTGCCGGCCACCGGGTTGACCGCCACGTCGTATTTGCCGTCGCCCACGGGCTGGCTGGCGAATGCGGCGGTGAACAGGCTGGCCGCGCCCGCGCCCGCCTTGCTGGCGGCTTCGGCTTGCGACACCCGCTCGGCGCGCTCGGCTTTTTCGGCGTCCAGCCGGGCGGCGCGCTCTTCGATGCTCTGCGTGACCGCGCGGGTGCCGGCGAGAAGGGTGCGGATATTGTCGGCCAGCACGGTCCACAGGTCGTTGTTGGACTGGCTGGTCACGGTCGTGGTGGAGGAGTTGCCCGTCGCGCTGGCGCCGCCGGTCGCGCCGCCGCCGGTGCTGGCGATTTCAGCCGCCACGCCGACGCTGGAGGTGGTGTTGCGGACGACGTTGACGTAGTTGACCGCATACGTTTTGACGTAGGGGGTGTCGGGCATGATCGAGACCGTGCGGCCGTTCATTTCGTAACGCAGATCGGCCTGTCGCGCGATGCGGTCGAGAATGGCGGGCAGCGGTTCCTGCACGGCGTTGAGCGAGACGCGCCCGGAGATGCCCGGATGCAGGTCGATGTTGTACTGGGTGTCGCGCGCGATGGAAAACAACAGGTCTTTCACCGGCACGTCGTTGACCACCACGGTATAGGTCGGCACCGGCACGCTCGGTTTCGGCGCAGCCAGGGCAGGCGCGGCTTTTACCGGCGCGGGCGGCGGGGCGAGCGGCACTGCAGGCTGGCTGGGTCGGCTGATGTGGCCGGGCGAGGTGTCGAACGCCTTGGGCGGCACGCAGCCGCCCACCAGCACGAAGCCGGCCAGCGCCAGGCTCGTCAATACGGAGCGTTTCAACACAGCATTCATCATCATCCAGTGGGTAAGGCCACGGCGCGCATTTTGCCGACCGTGCGTAAAAACGGTGTGCCTGCAGCCGAGGCAGGCTGGGTGCGCAGGGCCGCCATGGCCGCGTCGCGGTCGGCAAATTCGCCGGCAAGAATCATCCAGGCAGGCGCCCCATGGCGCAGCCCGTACAAAACCCGCAGCGGCCGCGGCGTGTCGGCATCCAGGCTCCCCAGTAATACGGCTGCCTGCGCCGCTTCTTTAGCCGAGGCGAGCTGGATGACATGGGTGTCGGGCGCGGCCGTGGCGAGCCAGCGCTGGGTTTGCCGGGCCAGGTCCGCGACATCAAGCTCGGGGACGGGCGAATGGACGGCCATGGCAGCGGACGCCGGGGGCGGGGCGTCCAGCGATGTGGCCTGCCAGGCGATGAAGGCCAGCAGGCCCAGCACGGCGGCGAGGCCGGCACTGAGCCACGCCCAGCGATGCAAAGTCGGTCGTGCGCGCGCGGGTGAGTACATCTCGGCGTCACCCACCGCCGCGTCCAGATGGGTCAGGGTCAGCGTGTGGGTTTGCCCGGCATAGGCCGCCAGCAGGGTTTTGTCGGCCAGCACGTTGATGCGGCGCGACAGGCCACCTGAAAGCTGGGTCATGCGGGTGATGAGCGCCGCCGGAAACAGATCGGGGCCGCGATAGCCCGCCACCGCCAGTCGTGCACGCAGGTAGGCGGCCACTTCGGCCTCCGCCAGCGGCGACAGATTCAGGCTCAGGGTGATGCGATCCTTCAATTGACGGATGCGCGGGTCGGCCAGCAGCGCGTCGAGCTCGGGCTGGCCGAACAGCACGATCTGCAGCAGCTTGTCGGTGGCGGTCTCCAGATTGGTCAAGAGCCGCAAAAATTCCAGGTTGTCGAGCGCGATGCCCTGCGCCTCCTCGACGAATACCACCACGCGGCGTCCCGCTTCGTGACGCGCCAGCAAGGTGGTGTTGAGCTGCGCCAGCCGCGCCTGCCGCCCAGCCTCGGGCGCCTCGATGCCGAGGTCGGCAAGAATCGCCGCCAGCATGTCGTCGGGTGACAGGGTGGGGTTGCCGAGGTAGACACTGTCGACGCTGTCGGGCAGCTGGGCGACGAGCTTGCGGCACAGCATGGTCTTGCCGCTGCCGACCTCGCCCACCACCTTGATGATGCCTTCGCCCTGCCCGATGGCGTAGAGCAGGGCAGTGAGCATTTCTCCGCGCTGGCCGCCGGCGTACCAGTACTCGGTATTCGGCGTGATGCGGAAGGGCGCTTCTTTCAGACCGAAAAAGTCAAAGTACACAGGGGCTTATTCGCTGCCGTACGTTTGCATGCGGCTGTAGAGCGTGGTGCGGTTGATGCCCAGCAGCTTGGCTGCCTGCGACAGGTTGCCGTGGGTCATGTTGAGCGCCGCCTCGACATAGGCTTTTTCCCACTGGCGCAGGGTGACGTCGAGGTTGAAGTTGGCGAGCGTCTGCAGCTGCTTGCGCGCCAGTTCGATCAGCGCCCGGCCGTCGTTGGCCAGCGGGATTTCCTGCGGGTAGGCCTGGTCGGTGTCGAGCTCGTCTTCCAGCTGCTGGGCGTTGACCGCCAAGCCGGGGTATTTGGTGGTCAGGCGGATGGCGATGTTGCGCAGCTCGCGCACGTTGCCGGGGAAGTGGTAGTCCTCCCACATCTGCTGGGCGCGGGCGTCGAGCTGAAACGGCTGGCTCTTGGCTTCGCGGGCGTAGAAGTCGCGGAAATGGTTGAGCAGGGTGAGCTTGTCCTCGCCCATTTCGCGCAGCGGCGGCACCGCAATGGAAAACACCGACAGCCGGTGGTAGAGGTCGGTGCGGAAGCGGCCCGCTTTGATTTCCGCACGCAGGTCGCGGTTGGTGGCGGTCACCACGCGGGCGTTGGAAAAGCGCGGCTGGGTTTCGCCGACGCGCTGGTATTCGCCGTTTTCCAGCACGCGCAGCAGTTTGGCCTGCAATTCCAGCGGCAGCTCGCCGATTTCGTCGAGGAACAGGGTGCCGTTTTCGGCTTCCTCGAAATAGCCGGCGCGCGAACTGGTGGCGCCGGTGAAGGCACCCTTGGCGTAGCCGAACAGGGTGGGCTCGACCAAGGTCGGCGAAATCGCCGCGCAGTTGAGCGCGAGATAAGGTTTGGGCGCGCGCGGCGACAGCTGGTGCAGGCTGGAGGCGACGCGCTCCTTGCCGCTGCCGGATTCACCCTCGATCAGCACCGGAAAGGGCGCGGCGGCGTATTGCTTGATCTGCTGGCGCAGCTTGTCCATCGCCGGGCTCTCGCCCACGATGCCGGAGTCCTTGGCCGGGGCGGGGGCTTTGTCGGCGCTGCGCTCGGCATCCTGCACCAGCAAGGCATTGAACAGCAGGGACTTCAGGCGTTCGGGTTCGCACGGCTTGGCGACGAAATCGATCGCGCCGAGTGCGCGCGCGTGCCGCGCATTGGCCTCGTCGCTCTGGCCGGACAGCACCAAGATCTTGATGCTGGGTGAGATGCTCAGCAGGTCGGCGATCAGGGCAAAGCCTTCGTCGGGTTTGTGCGGTTGTGGCGGCAAGCCCAGGTCGACCAGCGCCAGTTGCGGCGGTTCGTCCAGCTGCATCAGCAGGCTTTTCACCTGGGCGCGCGATTCGGCGGCCGATATTTCGAAGTCCTTGCTCAACACGTAGGTGAGCGTATCGGAGATCAGCGGATCGTCGTCGACGATCAGCAAGCTCGGCTTGTTGGTTTGGGCCACATATCCTCCAGATCCAAGAGTGCCGCAACCGCGTTTACTCCATTCTCGGAGAGGGTTTGTTATGCGCGCGTCGGGTTTTCGTCGATTGTGCCAGAGACCCGGCGAAAGTTAAACCGCGGCGGGTCGGCAGGGAGGGGGGTGGCGCGGAGTGGGACGGGCCGAATGCCCTCAGCTGTTTACCGGCTCAATGGCAACGTGCAGCCAGCCTTCGCTGCGTTCAATCGGGCTGCCGAGGGCGATAAATTTGCGTTCCGGCGTGCCGTGGACCTGAAACACCTTGCCGGGCATGAAGTGGGCAGGGTCGATCACGAGACTGTCGGCACCGCTGCTCCCGGTCAGCCACAGACTGGGGTGCGGCAGGTTGGCGCCGCTGTTGTCAAAGCCGCCGACGGTGTAGCCCGACGAACTGGTGTCGTACAGCATGGTCAGGGCGGGCGTTTCGGCCAGGGTTTCGATCCCGACCGAGCTGGTGTCGTCGTTGACGCGCGACAGCCGCCGCACGATGCCGATCTGCCATTGGCTGGCGTCATGCGACTTGATGCCGATCAGCGCACCCACGCGCAGCCAGTCCTTGTCGCGCGATTCGACGACGGCGCCGTAACCGCATTCGCTTTCGTCGTGCATGACCCAGCGTTCGACGTCGGGCGAGGCCGCGATGGCCGGAACGTGCAGGTGGGAGACGCGTTCGCGGGTGCGGTCGGTGATGAAACCGTACACCTGCACATCGGCGGCCTCGTTGTAACTGAGCCCGAGGCCGTAGGGCGACACGCTGGCGGGTGTGTTGGCGGCCTTGATCTGGCCGACGAGGGCGCTGAGTCCGTGGGTGACGTCGACCAGACGCTTGGTCGACTCGCGCGGCGCACGCCGTTGTTCGCGGCTGGCCAGTGACGACCACTGGTGCAGCAGGTATTCAATCAACTCGAGGCTTTCGGCCGTGCGGGCGTTCTCCGTCAGGCCCAGCGCCGCAGGGGAGCCGCCTTGCTGCAGGGCAGTGTGGATGTCCTGCAGTTTTTGCTGCAGGGCGCCCGTTGCCCAGAAACGCAGGGGTTTGTCGCTATCGGGCTTGCGCACCCGGCGCGGGCCGTGATCGGCCGACAGGTCGACGGCAAAAACGTGAGTGTCGGGGTCGAAATTGTTATCCAGTTGCAGCATCCCGTGCCAGCCGCACAGCCAGCGGTCGAGCAGGTCGAGCTGCCTGGGGTAGAGCGTGCCTGAATTGGCCAGGTTCAGCATCAGGATATGCTGGCATGCGGTCTCGCAGCAGCAATCGAATCCGTCATCGGGATAAACCCGCTGGGGCTGGCGATGGAAACCATTGGTTTCTGCGATGCGATAAAGATTATGCAGCCGCAGCCAGAGTTTTTCGCCCGCCGGCAGATAGCGGATTGCGCGCCATTTCAGCAGTTGGCCGAAGGTGCGGATGGCGCGCAGGGTGATCAGCGGAATCTGCGTGTCGAGCGCATTCTTGCCCGATTCATGGGAGAGATGCAGCACAAAGGTGTGATAGCCGCGCGCGACTTCCCAATACAGGCCGTACACGGCATGCCAGAGCTGGCTTTCCTGGGCGCGCGACATGCGTGGATTGCGCAGATACTGGCGCACCAGCGTGTCCTGCAGGTCGCGCGATTTTTCGTCCAGCAGGATGAAGATCGCCAGACGATCTTTCGTGTCTTGCGTCGAATTTTCGTTGACGCGCTTGAGCGCGTCGAAAATGGCTTGCTGGCACTTGAAGGCGTCGCCGCTCGGCAGGCTTTCAACCCAACGTGCGGTCGCCTTGATGTTGATCAGCGGATCATCGGTGCGCTTGCCAAAGGGCGTGAGGCGGGCGATTCCCGATGCAAATTTTTCGGCCAATATGTTCATGATGTCAGGCTTTAGGGGGCGTCAGACGATCTAGAGCAAATTCCGTACCCGCCGATCAGGACAGTTTTCCATTCACCCAGGCCTGCACCGAGGCGAGCGCCGCCGGCAGCTGCCCCGGCTCGCTGCCGCCCGCCATCGCCAGGTCGGGCTTGCCGCCGCCCTTGCCGCCGACCTGGGTGGCGACGAAATTGACCAGTTCGCCGGCCTTGATCCTGTTGGTGACGTCAGGCGTGACCGCGGCGATCAGGCTGACCTTGCCATCCGTGACCGTGCCCAGCACCAGGGCGCAGGATTTCAGCTTGTCGCGCAGTTTGTCGGCAGTCTCGCGCAGTGCCTTGGCGTCGACGCCGTCGAGCTGCGCCGCCAGCACGCGCACGCCGTTGACGTCGACGGCCTGCTGCACCAGTTCGTCGCCGGCGCTCGACGCCAGCTTGGATTTCAGGCGGTCGAGTTCCTTTTCCAGCGCGCGGCTGTGTTCCATCAGCTGCGCCACGCGCTCGGCGGCTTCAGCCGGGGTGGCCTTGATCAGTTGCGCGATGGCGCCGAGATTTTTCTCGGTTTCGCCGAGGTAGGCGAGCACACCGGTGCCGGTGGTCGCCTCGATGCGGCGAATGCCGGCCGCGACGCCGGTTTCCAGCAGGATCTTGAAGGCGCCGATGTCGCCGGTGCGCGCGACGTGGGTGCCGCCGCACAGCTCGCGCGAAGTGCCGATGTCGAGCACCCGCACCTCGTCGCCGTATTTCTCGCCGAACAGCATCATCGCGCCGGTCTTCTGCGCCTCCTCGATCGGCATCACCCGCGCCTGGGTTGCGGTGTTGGCGAGGATCTCGGCGTTGACGCGCGCTTCCACCTCGCGAATCTGCGCGGCGGTCATCGGGGCGGGCTGCACGAAGTCGAAGCGGGTCTTGTCGGCATCCACCAGCGAGCCTTTCTGCTGCACGTGATCGCCCAGCACCTCGCGCAGCGCCTTGTGCATCAGGTGGGTGGCCGAGTGGTTGCGCATGGTGCGCGCGCGCGCCTCTTCGTCGACGCGCGCGAGCACGGTGTCGCCGACCACCAGCGAGCCGGTTTTTACGATTCCATGGTGGCCGAACACCTGCGCCTGGATTTTCTGCGTGTCCTCGACCTCGAATGCGCCGTTGGAACCCTGCAGCACGCCGCGGTCGCCGGCCTGGCCGCCGGATTCGGCGTAGAAGGGGGTGTGGTCGAGCACCACCACGCCGAGTTCGCCTTCCGTCAGTTCATCGACGGCAACCCCGTCGCGATACAGCGCGAGGACGCTGCCCTCGTGCGCCAGCGTGTCGTAGCCGTGGAAGGTGGTCGCTTCGCCGGCATAGTCCAGCCCGGCGCCGAGCTTGAACTTGCCGGCGGCGCGCGCCTGGTTCTTCTGCCGGGCCATGGCGGTGTCGAAAGCAGCGGTGTCGACGCTGATGCCGGCCTCGCGGCAGATGTCGGCGGTCAGGTCGAGCGGGAAACCATAGGTGTCGTGCAGCTTGAATGCCAGCTCGCCGTCGAAGGTGCCGCCGGCGGGCAGCGCCTTCAGCGCGGCTTCGAGGATGCCCATGCCGTGCTCGATGGTCTCGAAAAAGCGTTCCTCTTCCTGCCGCAGGATGTCCATTACGCGGGTTTGCGCCGTCACCAGTTCGGGGTAGGCGTCGCCCATCACCGCCGCCAGATCCGGCACGATGCGGTGAAAAAACGCGGTGCGCGCGCCCAGCTTGTAGCCGTGGCGGATGGCGCGGCGGATGATGCGGCGCAGCACGTAGCCGCGCCCCTCGTTGCCGGGAATGATGCCGTCGACAATCAGAAACGAACAGGCGCGGATGTGGTCGGCGATGACCTTGAGCGAGTTGTTCGCCAGATCATTCGTCTGCGTTTCGCGCGCGGCCCCGGCGATCAGGGCCTGGAACAGGTCGATGTCGTAGTTGGAATGCACGTGCTGCATCACCGCGGAAATGCGCTCCAGCCCCATGCCGGTGTCGACCGACGGCTTGGGCAGCGGATGCATGGTGCCGGCCTCGTCGCGGTTGAACTGCATGAACACGTTGTTCCAGATCTCGATGTAGCGGTCGCCATCCTCGTCGGGTGAGCCGGGCGGGCCGCCGGCGACCTCGGGTCCGTGGTCGTAGAAGATCTCGGTGCAGGGGCCGCAGGGGCCGGTGTCGCCCATCGCCCAGAAGTTGTCCGACGCGTAGCGCGCGCCCTTGTTGTCGCCGATGCGGACGATGCGTTCTTTCGGCACGCCGATGTCGTGGTGCCAGATGTCGTAGGCTTCATCGTCCTCGGCATACACCGTGACCCACAGCTTGTCGGCCGGCAGCTGCAATACGTCGGTAAGAAACGCCCAGGCGTACTTGATCGCCTCCCGCTTGAAGTAGTCGCCGAAACTGAAGTTGCCCAGCATCTCGAAGAAGGTGTGGTGACGCGCGGTGTAGCCGACGTTTTCGAGGTCGTTGTGCTTGCCGCCGGCGCGCACGCAGCGCTGCGACGACACCGCGCGGGTGTAGGGGCGCGTGTCGTGGCCGGTGAACACGTCCTTGAACTGCACCATGCCGGCGTTGGTGAACAAGAGGGTGGGGTCGTTGCCCGGCACCAGCGGGCTGGAGGGCACGATGGTGTGACCCTTGGAGGCAAAGAATTCGAGGAAGCTCTGACGGATGGCGCTGCTTTTCATGGTGTTGGTATCGATTCGTGCATGGGCGACGGACAATAAGGCATTGTATCCGTTAAAGTTCCGCCCTTACAGGCGCCAGGGAGTGTGAAAATGGACGACGAGGCAGTCATCTCAGCCATGCGCGAATGGATCGAAAAGGCGGTGATCGGGCTCAACCTGTGTCCGTTCGCCAAGGCGGTCTACGTGAAGAACCAGGTGCGCTACGTGGTGAGCCACGCGCCGCATCTCGACGGCCTGCTGGAGGACCTCGACCGCGAGCTGGATTTTCTGGCCGCCGCCGACCCCGAGGCGGTCGACACGACGCTCTTGATTCACCCGACGCTGCTGCCGGATTTCCTCGACTTCAACGATTTCATGCAACTGGCCGAAGCCGCGCTGGAAGAGCATCGGCTGGACGGCGTGATCCAGATAGCCAGCTTCCACCCCGCTTTCCAGTTCGAGGGCACCGAGCCCGACGACCTCGGCAACTACACCAACCGCGCGCCGTTCCCGACCCTGCACCTGTTGCGCGAAGCGAGCATCGATCGGGCGGTGGCGGCGTTTCCGGAAGCCGAGACCATTTACGCGCGTAATATCGAGACGCTGCAGACATTGGGCCATGCGGGATGGCAAGCCCTGTGGCGCAACAAGGCCTGACGAAGCCCGGGCCGAGGCACCCGGACGTCACCCCATTCATCGTTACGAGGTTCGAATATGCGGTTCATCGACAGAGTCCCTTTTGTTTTCCTGCTTCTCGCCACGCTTTTCATGTTGGGCGCGCCCTTTGTGCCGGAGCCGCATCTGGTCGAAAAAATGCGCATGCTGGCGGAGGGCACCCTGACCAAACCGATCGATATTTTTGACGTGTTCTGGCATCTGCTGCCGGCAACGCTGCTCGCGGTGAAGATAGTCAGGTTGAAGCGAGGCGGCCGCGATATCGGCTAGGCGCGGCACATGACCGGGTTGGGGTTGCCATTGCGGGGCGAGATCAGGGACGACGCCATCAATCGTCGCAACGACGCTGGCGCGGCCGCACGATGAACAAGACGGTCCTGCGCATCCTGCTGGGTGTGGTCCTGCTGGCGGCGGTCGGCGCGGCCGTCGCCCTGCGCGAGCATTTCGATGCCGCCGCCCTGCAAGCCTGGGTGGAAGGCGCCGGTGCCGCCGGGCCGCTCGTGTTCATGGCCCTGTATGCACTGGCCACCGTGCTGTTTTTGCCCGGTTCGGTGCTGACGCTTGCCGGCGGCGCCCTGTTCGGCCCCGTCTGGGGCACGCTGTGGAACCTGAGCGGCGCCACCCTCGGTGCCTCACTGGCCTTCCTCATCTCCCGCTACCTGGGCGCCGACTGGGTCACGCGCCGCGCCGGGCCGCGCCTGCAGCGCCTGAATGACGGCGTGACATCGGAGGGCTGGCGCTTTGTCGCCTTCGTGCGCCTGGTGCCGCTGTTCCCCTTCAACCTGCTGAACTACGCCTTGGGCCTCACCCGCATACCCTTCCTCGCCTATGTGCTGGCCTCCTGGGTGTTCATGCTGCCCGGCGCCTTCGCCTACACCTGGCTCGGCTACGCCGGACGCGAGGCGCTGGCCGGCGGCGAGGGCATGATCCGCAACATTCTGATTGCGCTCGCGCTGCTCGCTGCCGTGGCCTTCCTGCCGCGCTTCGTGCGCAAGCTGCGCGAAAAGCCCATGCTGGGCGTGGCGTCGCTGAAGCAGCAACTGGATGCCGGCGACGAAGTGCTGATGCTGGACGTGCGTCCCGCCGCCGAATTCGTCGGCGAGCACATCGCCGGCGCGCGCAATATCCCGCTCGATGAGTTGGCCGATCGGCTGGCCGAGCTGGAAGACTTCAGGCAGCGGCCCATCCGCCTGCTCGGCCGCACCGACCGCCGTTCCGCCCAGGCAGCGCGGCTGCTGGCCGAGGCCGGTTTCGCCGATGTCCAGGTCATCCAGGGCGGCATGACGGCGTGGCGCGCACAAGGCTGGCCGGCGGAAGGCGCCAATCCGCCCTGACCCTATTCGGGAATCACCATGTACGACCTCGTCAAAGACTACTACGGCAAGCAACTCAAGGGCACGGCCGATCTGCGCACCTCGGCCTGCTGCGACGCCAGCCAGATGCCGGACTGGCTCAAACCCCTGCTGGCGCGCATCCATCCGGAGGTGATGGCGCGTTATTACGGCTGCGGCCTGGTCTGTCCGGCTCAACTCAAGGGGCTGAAGGTGCTCGACGTCGGCTGCGGTTCGGGTCGCGATGTGTATGCGCTGGCGCAACTGGCCGGCGAAACCGGCCAGGTCATCGGCGTCGACATGACGGAAGCGCAACTCGCCGTGGCCGAGGCGCATCGGGAATACCACCGGCAGGCCTTCGGTTTTGCCCGCGACAACGTGGAGTTTCGTCTCGGCTACATCGAACGGCTAAACGAGTTGGGACTGGAAGACGCCAGCTTCGACGTGGTGGTGTCCAACTGCGTCGTCAATCTGTCGCCCGACAAGGACGCCGTGCTGCGCCAGGTTCATCGCCTGCTGAAGCCCGGTGGCGAGCTGTATTTTTCCGATGTCTATGCCGATCGCCGGGTGCCGGCCGAGCTGCGCGACGATCCGGTGCTGAACGGCGAATGCCTCGGCGGCGCCCTCTACTGGAACGATTTCCAGGCGCTGGCGCGGCGTTGCGGCTTCGACGATCCGCGGCTGGTCGAAGACCGTCCCATCGCCATCACCGATCCGGCGCTGGCGGCGCGGGTCGGCAACATCCGTTTCTATTCGGCGACGTATCGGTTGTTCAAGCTCGACGGCCTGGAGCCCGAGTGCGAAGACTACGGCCAGGCGGTGATCTATCGCGGCGGCATTGCCGGCCAGGAACAGCGCTTCGTCCTCGACAAACACCACGCCATCGAAGCCGGGCGTGTGTTCCCGGTATGCGGTAACACCTGGCGCATGCTGCACGACACCCGTTTCGCACCGCATTTCGATTTCATCGGCGATTTCTCGCGCCGCTACGGCATCTTCGCCGGCTGCGGTGGCGGGCTGCCGTTCGACAAAGAGGATGCGGGCGCCAATTCGGCGTGCTGCTGAAGCGGACGGCAGCCCCGGTAGGAGCGGGCTTGCTCGCGCTGCTTAGGCGGCAAACACCAGCCTGATCGCCTCCGGCGCATCGCCTTGCGGCACAACGCGGCCGATGCGCGCCGCCTGGCGGTATCCCGCTTCGTGCAGGGCCGCGAGGCAGGCATCCGCCGCCGCCTCGGGGACGCCGGCGAGCAGGCCGCCGGCGGTTTGCGGGTCGAACAGCAGCGGGTAATTCGGGTGGTCCAGGGCTTCTTTCTGGTTGCGCAGCGCCCGGCGCAGGCGCGTGTTGACCGGATGCAGCGAACTCAGAATGCCGGCCGCCACGGTTTCCGCCGCCCCGTCCAGCAGCGGCAGGGCGTCGAGTTCGAGTTCGGCGTCGACGCCGGCGGCTCGGGTCATTTCCAGCAGGTGGCCGAGCAGGCCGAAGCCGGTCAGGTCGGTGCAGGCGCGGGCGCCGTGGGCGCTCAGGCAGGCGGCGGCGGCGCGGCTGGAGACCTGCATCGAGACGAGCGCGGCGTCGATCCAGCGGCCCCGCGCCTGCAGACGCGCATGGGCGGCGAACAGGGTGCCGGTGCCGATCGGCTTGGTCAGGATCAGCACGTCGCCGGGGCGCAGGCCGCCCTTGGCCATCACCCCGCTCAATGTCTCGTCGATCAGGCCGTTGACGGCGAAGCCCAGCGCCAGTTCGCGACCCTCGCCGGTGTGGCCGCCGACCAGCGCGCAGCCGGCCTCGTTGAGCACCGACACCGCGCCCGACATCATCTGGAATAGGGTGTCCTCGACCTTGTCCTCCAGCCCCGGCGGCACGGTGGCGATGGCGGTGGCGGACTGGGCCTCGGCGCCCATCGCGAAGATGTCGCCCAGCGCGTGATTGGCGGCGATGCGGCCGAACAGCCAGGGATCGTCGACGAAGGCGCGGAAGAAATCCACCGTGTGCACCAGCGCCTTGCCCGGGGGCACGCGCAGCACGGCGGCGTCGTCAGGGGCGTGCAGGCCGATCAGCACGTCGTCGCGCTCGATCGGCTGGACCTGGGCCAGGGCGCGCGACAGCACGGTCGCACCGACCTTGGCGCCGCAGCCGCCGCAGCGCATGGCCAGCGCGGAAATGGCCTGCGTCTGCTCCGCCGCTTCGAGGGGAATCTGTTGGGCCGGCTTCTTGTCGGCCTCGGGCATTGCCGGAAATTCGCTGAAGCGCAGCATGAAGCGGCGGTCGATCCAGTCTTTCCAGCGCCACACCCAGTCGCCGCGCGCATAAAACGCGCCGCGCGAGGCGATGGCGTGCTGGTCGCCGGTGCTGATCAGGGCCAGCCAGCGCCGCTGCGGGCGGTAGGGCTTCAAGGACTGGCCGAGCAGCGTGCGGCGCAAGTTTCCGGCCAGGGTCGGTCCCATGCGGACGGCGAACACGCCGGCCTTTTCCAGCGGCTGGTCGATGATCGACGCGCAATCGCCGGCGGCGAAAATCAGCGGGTCGGTTTCGGTCTGCAGCGTATTACGCACCTGGACGAAGCCGGCCTCGTCCAGCGCCAGGCCGGTGTCTGCCAGCCAGGCTGCGCCGCCGGCCTGGGTCACCCAGACGATCTCGTCGGCCTGCAGGGTCTCGCCGCGCCGGGTTTCCAGATGGTCCCCGGCCACGCGGACGACTTCCGCATCAAGATGCAGCGTGACGTCCCGTTGCTTCAGCACCGACTCGAAACTGCGGCGCACGGCAGCATTGTGGGTCGGCAGGATGTTGGGGCCGGCGGTGAGCAGGTGCATGCGCAACTCATCGGGCTCGCGCCCTTGCGCCGTCAGTTCCCGCCGCAGCCGATACTGCATCGCCAATGCCAGTTCGACCCCGCCGGCGCCGCCGCCGACCACCGCCACCGTGGTGGCGCCGGCATGGCCGCGCACCCGCTCCAGCAGCGCCAGCCAGCGCGCGTTGAACTGGCGGATCGGTTTCACCGGCACGGCATGGGCGTCGGCGCCGGGCACCTGGGCGAGACTGGGCGTCGAACCGATGTTGATCGACAGCGCGTCGTAGGCCACCGGCGGACGCGTGCGGCAGATCACCCTGCGCGCCGCGCGGTCGATGCCGACCACTTCGTCACGGTAATAGCGCGCGCCGGCGAATTCGGCCAGGCGCCGCACGTCGATGTGCGCGTCGTCGCAGGTGTAATGCCCGGCGATATAGCCGGGCAGCATGCCGGAGTATGGGGTGTCGGTATCGGTGCAGATCAGCGTCAGGCGCGCGCCGGGCAGCGGGTTCATCGCCCACATGCGCAGCACGACCACATGGCTGTGGCCGCCGCCGATCAATACGATGTCCCGCAATACGGGGCTTTCAGACGCTTGCATTCAATATCCTAAGCAATCGTGAGCAACGGCCGGCTCAAGCAAAAAAACCGTTATACAGCCCGGAAGCCGGCAATGGCGTTGTCGTGGAACAGATCGGCGGGCTCGTCGATGTCCCTCAGCGTGTCGCCCACCCACACCGTCCAGCCCAGGGCAGCGAGGCGTGCCAGCGTGAGGTCGGCCACTGTCGCGGTGCTCCACGGCATGTCCTCGAACAGCGTGGCATCGAAGGCGCGCACGCCCAGCAGCGGATAGCCGCCATCCTCGGCCCGGTGCAGAACGGCGTCATGCCCGGCCAATTGGGCGGCGGCGACGCGCAGGCGGGCGGCGGTGAGGTCGGGGCAATCCGTGCCGGTCAGCAGCACCGCCTCGCCCCGCGCGATGGCGCGCTGCGCGGCGCGGGCCATGCGTGCGCCGAGATCGCCTTCGCCCTGATCGCTGGTTTCGATGCCGGCCGGGAGCGGGATGCCCGCCCACTCGGGCGCACCCGGCGCCGGGCTCATGCACAGCTCCACCGGGCCGACGGCGGCAGCGAGCGCCTGTTGCAGCGCCCGATCGAGCAAGTGCGCCGCCAGTTGCGCCGCCCCCGCTGCGCCCAGCGCCGGAATCAGGCGGGTCTTGACCCGGCCCGCCACGGGCGCCTTGGCGAAGACCACGATGCGGACGGTGTTCATGGCGCGTTGTAATACCGCGTAGCCAGATGGGCGGGCGGCACGCCGCGCCAGTAGTCGAAACGCAGCCGCCACATGAGCAGGATGGTGCGCCAGGCGCCGTGCGTGTCCCAGCGCCGTCCCGAGGTCGCGACCCGCGCGCGCAGGCCGGCCGGCGGACCGAGACGCTTCAGGCGCTTCGACAGTTCGATGTCCTCCATCAGCGGCTGCGCCGGAAAACCGCCCGCCACTTCGAAGGCGGCGCGGGTGACGAAGATCGCCTGGTCGCCGGTGGCGATGCCGGTGAAGCGGGAGCGCAGGTTCATCGACATCGCAATAACTGGCAGCCAGGCCGAACGGCCTTCGATCGCTACATCGAAGCGGCCCCAGCTGCGGTCGGCGAGCGCGCGTTCGACGAGTGCGGGCGCGTGCGGCGGCAGGCGGCTGTCGGCGTGCAGGAATAGCAGGGCGTCGCCTGTTGCGATCTGTGCCCCAGCGTTCATCTGGAGGGCGCGGCCGCGCGGCGTGACGATGACCCGGTCGGCCAGCGGCGAGGCCCGTTCGGGCGTGTCATCGATGCTGCCGCCATCGACAACGAGGACTTCCGTGCCGAACGCCCTGAGCGGCACCAAGGTGTCGAGTGCGGCCACAATGCCCTGCGCCTCGTTCAGCACAGGCACGATGATGGACAATTTCAACCCCGTCTCCAGGCATGAAAGCGCTCGACCCAGCGCAGCAGTCTTTCCGGCGCATGCGCCTTCTTCCACACGCCGGCGGCGTACTTGTTGGCTTCCGCCAGCGTCGGATAGATGTGGAGCGTGTCGAGGATCTTGTTGAGCCCGATGCCGTGCTTCATCGCCAGCACGTATTCGGCGATCAGGTCACCGGCATGTTCGCCGACGATGGCCACGCCGAGAATTTTGTCCTTGTCCGGCACGGTCAGCACCTTGACGAAGCCGTGCGCCTCGGCATCGACGATCGCGCGATCGAGTTCGGCGAGGTCGTAGCGGCTGATCTCGAAAGGAATGCCTTTCTCCTTCGCCTCCTGCTCGTTGAGGCCGACGCGCGCCACTTCCGGATCGACGAAGGTCGCCCACGGGATCACCGAATAGTCGGCCTTGAATTTCTTGAACGGATCGAACAGGGCGTTGACCGCCGCATACCAGGCCTGATGCGCGGCGGTATGGGTGAACTGGAACGGCCCGGCGACGTCCCCCGCCGCGTAGATGTTCGGGTAGTTGGTCTGCAGGAAGGCGTTGGTGCCGACCGTGCGCGACGTTTTCACGCCCAGTTCCTCCAGCCCGTAGCCTGTCAGGTTGGCGGCGCGGCCGACGGCGACCAGCACGGCGTCGAAGGGAATGCGCACCTCGCGGCCGCCGTGTTCGGCGACCAGGACCTTCTCGCCGTTTTCGACCAGGAACTGCTTCGCCTGGTGTTCGACCCGCACGTCGATGCCCTCGTCGCGAAAGCGTCGGCTCACGAGTTCGGACACCTCCGGGTCTTCGCGGTTGAGGATGCGCGGCCCCTGCTGGATCAGCGTCACCCTGGCGCCGAAGCGGGCGAAGGCCTGGGCCAGTTCGGCGCCGATCGGCCCGCCGCCCAGCACCACCAGACGCCGTGGCAATTCGCGCATAGCCCACACCGTGTCGGAGGTGAGATAGCCCGTTTCTTCGATGCCCGGGATCGGCGGCACGAAGGGGCGCCCGCCTGCCGTGATGACGATGCTGCGCGTGCTCAGCCGCTGCGTGCTGCCATCCTGGCGGACGACGTCCACTTCCCAGGGCGACACGAGCTTCGCCGTGCCTGCGATCACCTCGACGCCGAGGCCGCTGTAGCGCTCGGCCGAGTCGTGCGGTTCGATCGCCTGCACCACGCGCTGCACGCGCGCCATCACGTCGGCGAAATCGAATTCGGCATGGGCTTCGCGGATGCCGAATTCCTTCGCGCGCGCCACCTGCGACAGGAATTTCGCCGAGCGGATCAGCGCCTTCGACGGCACACAGCCGGTGTTGAGGCAGTCGCCTCCCATCCGGTGCTTCTCGATCAGCGTGACCTTCGCCTTGAGCACAGCAGCGATATAGGCCGTCACCAGCCCGGCCGAGCCCGCGCCGATCACCACCAGATTGCGCTCGAAGCGGCTCGGTTTTTTCCAGCGGCTCACGTCTGGCCTTCCGCTTCGGCCAGTGCGCCGCCGCAACTGCTGCCTTGGCCTGCGGTGCAGCCGTAGCAGTGGTCGGCGATCCGGATGGCTTGTCCGCTCACCTCCCGGACCAGCAGGTCGGCCAGCGTGGCCGCCCCGGGCAGGGGCAGTCCCAGCATCTGGTTGAAGTCGCAGTCGTAGAGACGCCCGCGCCAGTCCACGCTGACCAGCTCCCGGCACATGACCTGTTCGAGGTTGTCGGGGTTGTGGCTGGACTTGAGCAGCTGCATGTAGCCGGCGAATTCGCCCTTCGACACCAGCGTGCTGCCGAAGCGCATGATGGGCATGTTGGCCAGGCTGTAGAGCCGGTTGAAGACGATGCCGTAGCGGGCGTGCAGTTCCTGCTTGTAGGCGGCCTCCAGGCCGGCCTGGGCCGGCGGCAGGCTGGCCCCGAGCGGGTTGTAGACCAGGTTCAGATTCAGCCCGCTGCCCGTGTGCCCGTAGCCCAGGGCGTTGAGCTGCCGGAGGCCGGCGATGCTGCGCTCGAACACTCCCTTGCCGCGCTGCCCGTCGACGTTTTCCTCGAGGTAGCACGGCAGCGAGGCCACGACCTCGACGCCCTGCGCGGCGAGGAAATCGGCCAGGTCGTCCTGGCCGGGCTCGGACAGGATGGTGAGATTGCAGCGGTCGATCACTCGCGCACCCAGCGCCCGCGCTTCGCGCACCAGCCAGCGGAACCGCGGATGCAGTTCCGGCGCGCCGCCGGTGAGGTCCAGCGTGGAGAGCCTGCGCGCCGCCAGCACGTGCGGGATGCGTTCCACGTTGGCGTCGTCCATCGCCTCCGTGCGGTTCGGCCCCGCGTTGACGTGGCAGTGCAGGCAGGCCTGGTTGCAGCGGTAGCCCAGATTGACCTGCAGGGTGACGAGGCGGCCGCGGCGCAGCGCGGGAAAGTCCGTTGCCTGCAGAAGGGGTAAGGTGTTGTGCATGGAACAGCCGAAAGGTGTATTGCGCGATAAGTGCATTTTGCACCAGGCATACGCGCTTGCGCGGATTTCCGCAACGGGGTGCCGATCACCCTGGGGTCTGGTCGATTCGCGCTATTGCCGGTTTAGCATGGCGCGGCGATCATTCCGGTATTCCTGAAGGAGCAGGCACGCCGTGCGGACACTGGATTGGCGACACCGAATACGGCTGGCTGCCTGCGCCGCAGCCAGCCAGCCTTGACGCCCATTTCCACAGTCAGGCCACCCCGATAAATGTTGCTCTCTTTCAATGGCTGGAATTCCCATGTCGAACCAACCCCGTATCCTTGAATTGCGTCAGGCGCTGTCGCGCGTCATCGTCGGCCAGGACATCCTGCTCGACCGGCTGGTGATCGGCCTCCTGGCTGACGGCCATGTGCTGGTGGAGGGGCTGCCGGGTCTGGCCAAGACGACGGCGGTGAAGACGCTCGCCGCTGCCATCCACGGCAGTTTCCGCCGCATCCAGTTCACCCCCGACCTGCTGCCGGGCGACCTCACCGGCACCGACATCTATCACGAGGGCCAGTTCGAATTCGTCGAAGGGCCGCTGTTCCACGAAATCATCCTTGCCGACGAAATCAACCGCGCGCCGGCCAAGGTGCAGGCCGCGTTGCTGGAAGCGATGCAGGAGCACCAGATCACGGTGGGCGGCGTGACGCGCCCGCTGCCGCCGCTGTTCATGGTGATGGCGACGCAAAACCCGCTGGAACAGGCGGGCACCTATCCGCTGCCGGAAGCGCAACTGGATCGCTTTCTGTTGCATGTGTCGCTGGACTACCCGAGCGACGCCGAAGAGCTGGAAATCCTGCGGCGCGACCGTGCCCAGCAGGCGGTGGCCGGACACGCGCCGCTGACGGCGGTGATCGACACCGCCACGGTGCTGGCCGCGCGCGGGGAGGTGCGGCAGGTGCACGTGTCGGATGAGGTCGAGCGCTACATCGTCGCCCTGGTGCGCGCCACCCGCGCCCCCGGCGAGTGGCGCGCCGACTGGGCGCAGGCGGTGGAAGTCGGCGCCAGCCCGCGCGCCTCGCTCGCGCTGCTGCATGCGTCGGCGGCGGCGGCCTATCTGCGCGGCCGCGACTACGTCACACCGGACGACGTGCGCGAGCTGGCCGCCGATTGCCTGCGCCATCGCATCACGCTCAGCCTCGATGCACGGCTGCAGAAACTCGGCCGCGACGCCTTCATCGCCGGCCTGCTCGAGGCCGTGCCGGCGCCGTGAAATCGGGACGGCACACGTGGCTGGCGCGCCTGCGCCCGCAGCCGGCGCGGCTGGCGGCGGCATCGGTCGACGCTCCGCTGATCGGGGCGGCCGACATGGCCGGGCTCGCCGCGCAGGCCGCTCTGCTGGTGACGCTGCCGGTGCGCGAGGTGCACGATCATCACGCCGGTGATTGGGCGTCGCGCTGGCTCGGGCGCGGGCTGGACTTCGAGGAATCGCGCCCGTACAGCGCGGGCGACGATATCCGCGACATGGACTGGCGCACCACCGCGCGCACCGGCCGCGCCCACCTCAAAATCTACCGTGAGGAGCGTCAGCCGCTGGTGCATCTGGTGATCGACCGCGGCGCCACCATGCGTTTCGGCACGCGCCGCCGCCTCAAGGTCGCCCAGGCGGCGCGGGTGGCCGCGGTGCTGGCGTTTGCCACCGCCGGGCGCAACGGCGTGATCGGCGCCACCCTGTGGAGCGCGCAGGATGAAACCCTGCCCGCGCGCCATGGCCGGCTGGCGGCGCTCGCCCTGATCGAACACGCGGCGGCGCCGTGCCCGCCGCTCACCGATCCCGCGCCGACCGACGCCCTGCAGCATGCCGACCGTCTCGCTGCGCTGGAGGCGAGTCTGCCGCGCGGCGCGCGGCTGGTGCTGATCAGCGATTTCGCCTGGCTTGCCGACACCCACGAGACGCAGCTGGCGCGGCTGGCCGCGCGTTGCGAGGTGTGGGCGATCCAGATTGTCGATGCTGCCGAGCGCGCCCTGCCGGCGATGGGACCGGCGTGTTTTCACGACATGGCGAGCGGCCAGCGGGTGTGGCTCGACACCGGCGAGGCCGCGCTGCGCGGAGCCGTCCACACGGCATTCGCCGGTCATCTGGCGGCGCAGGCGGCCCGCCTGGCGCGCGCCGGTGTGCACCATCAGCAGGTGGGCGGCGAGGTCGACGATCTGGTCGCGTTACTCGTGCATGGCTGACCCGCGTAACGAACTGGCCGACATCATCGTGCCGGCCGCGCCCGAAGCGGTCGTGGCGGCGGTGAGCAACAGCCTGTTTCTATGGGCAGCCCTGGGGCTGGTGGGGCTGGCCGCTGTCGCGCTGCTCGCCTGGCTGTGGCGCCGCCGCCGGCCGGCGCGGGCGTTGCGCGCGATTGCCGCTGCGGCGGCGCAGCGGCAGGGCACGCCGCCTGCGCTGGCCGCCCGGCTCGACGCCTGGGCGCGTGCGCGCTTCCACCTGCAGCGCGTGGAAGCGGCAATTTGCCCGCCCGTCCTCGATCCCGTCGCGTGGTCAGATTGGGTGCAGGCTCTCACGCATCTGCGCTTCGCCCCGCCGCCGCCCGATGGCTACACGCTGCTGACGGCCTTGTGTGAACGCGCCCGCCCGTGGAGCCGCCGTGCTTGAGCTGGCGCAACCTTACTGGCTGTTCCTGCTGCTGCCCATCGCGGGCTGGGGCTGGCTGGCGTGGCGGCGCGCGCAGGGCGAAGCCGCGGGCGTGGTGCTCAACCACCCGGCGCTGCCGCTGGCGGAGGTCGGGCGTCTGCCCGCGCCCGGCCTGCGCTGGCCGGTCGTGCTGCGCGGGCTGGCGTTTGCTTTGCTGGCGCTGGCGCTGGCGCAGCCGCGCGAAGTGGGCGACTGGATCACGCCGCCGCCCGAGGGGCGCGACATGGTGCTGCTGATCGACACCTCGCTCACCATGAGCATCCGCGATTTCAGGCAGGGCGATCTCGACGTCGAACGCATGGCGGTACTGAAGAACACGCTGACGCGCTTCGTCGACGGCCGCCCCGGCGATCGCTTCGGCGTCATCGTGTTCGGCAGCGAAGTGGCGACGCTGACGCCGCCGACCTTCGACCGCACCCACGTCGCCGCGCAGATCCGGCGCATCCAGGTCGGTATGGTCGGTGGCGACACCGCGCTCGGCGACGCGCTCGGCATGGCGCTGAAGCAGGTACGCACGCGCCGCCTGCGCCCGGCCGTCATCCTGGTGAGCGACGGCGCCGACAACAACGCCGGCACCCTGACGCCGGCCGAATCGCTGGCGGTGGCGCATCAGGCCGGGGTGGCGATCCATGCCCTGCAATTCGGCAGCGACCCCTATGCGGCAGGGCGCGCCGCGCGTGGCGGGTCCGCTACGATCGAGCCCGACCCGCAGCCCGATCTGGCCGACTTCGCGCGGCTCACCCAAGGCCAGTATTTTTCGATCGCCAGTGCCGACGATGCCGCACGGGTGATCCGTGCGATCGATGCGCTCGAGCCCACCCTGTCGCGCCCGGCGCAGCAGCGCCAGGTGCGCGAGGGGTACTGGCTGGCGCTAGCGCTGGCCGCAGCGTTGCTGGTCTGGGCGCACTGGCTGGTCTTCAGGCGCAGCGCATGATCGAGCAACTGCTTCACCTGCACTGGCGCGAACCGCTGTGGCTGGCACTGGCGGCGGTGCCGCTGCTGTTCGCCTGGTGGCGCCGTCGGCGCCGCGCGCGGCTGTTGCGCTATGCCGACGCCGAGCTGTTGCCGTGGGCGGCCAGCCCGTCCGCCGCGCAGGCGGGCGCATGGCCGCACGCGCTGGTGCATGCGTTGGCCTGGCTGCTGCTGGCGCTGGCCGCAGCCGGGCCGCGTCTGCCGCTCGAATTGCGCGCGGGGCAGGCCACGCCGCGCCACCTGCTGACGGTGATGGCGGTGCTGGATGTGTCCGCCTCGATGCGTGCCACCGACATCGCCCCGGATCGCCTCGCCCGGGCGCGCCTTGAACTGCTGGACTGGCTGGGCCGCCTGCAGGGCGAACGCGTGGGACTCATCGTGTATGCCGGCGAGGCGGGCGTGCTGCTGCCGCCCACCGACGACCCCGCCTTGCTGCAACGCGCGCTCGATCAGGTCGACCCGCGCCTGATCGAGGCACCGGGAAGCAATCTGGCGGCAGCACTCGATCTGGCGCGCGCCCAGCTCGCTGCGGCACCGGGCACCGCCAAGGCGGTGCTGCTGCTGAGCGACGCCGAAGCCGACAGCGTCGACACGTCTGCGCAGGCTGCCGTGGCGGCCCTGCAGCACGCGCGGCTGCCGCTGTTCGTGCTGGGCATCGGCAGCGAGGCGGGCGCGCCGGTGCCGCTGCCCGACGGCGGCTTTGCCGAAGCGGATGGCGTGCAGGTGGTGAGCCGCATGGCCGCGCCCGCCTATCGCCAGTGGGCGCAAATGACGGGCGGGCGCTTCGCGGGGGTGAGCGACGGCGACGCCGACTGGGCGGCCCTGCACGACCGCGGCATTGGCGCCTTGCCAGGCGATCCGCTTGCGCCGGCGTCGGCCGCCGCGTGGCGTGAGCTGTATGCCTGGTGTCTGGCGCCGGCGCTGGCGCTATTGATGGCCATTTCCCTGCCGCGCCGGGTGGTGGCGACGCTCGCGCTGGCGCTCTGGGCTGCCGTTGCCGCGCCGCCGCCCGCGCTGGCCGACGAAGCCGAAGCCTGGCAGGCCTGGCAACAGAAAAACTTTTCCGGTGCGCAAGCCTTGTATGCGCAGGCAGGCGGTTACCGCGGCCAGATGGGGGCGGGCGCCGCCGCCTGGCGGCAGGCGGCGTACGCGGCAGCGGCACGTCACTTTGGCGCCGCGCTGCTGCTGGCAGAAAGCGACCGCCAGCGCGCGGACGCGCTCTACAACCTGGGCAATGCCCACTATGCACGCGGCCAATGGCAAGCCGCGTTCGAGGCGTTTGAAACGGTGCTGCGCATGCGGCCGGCCGACACCAGGGCGGGCGCCAATCGCGCGCTCGCCTGGCAACGCCTGCGCCGCCAGCGCACGGATGCGCCAATGCAAAGCGATCTCGGCGGACGGCGCGGCTTTCTTGCCGAGGGGCAGATTCAATTGGATGGCCAAGCCGGCCCACCACCCGATGACCCGGAATCCGAAGCGGCCGGCGTACAGATCGACCGCGGCGTGCCGGGCGCTGGCGGCGCGCATGCGCCCGCCGCAGCCGCACCGAGTCAGGCATTGCGGGTCGATCCCCGGCTGGCGCTGTCGGGCCTGAAAAAGCTCGATCGCCTGCAGGACCAACCCACCACCCTGTTGCACAACCTGCTCAAGCAGGATGCCCGCCATGACGATGTGGAGCGGCCGCCATGGTGAAAACCCTGCTGCTGTTTTTGCTGCTGGCGGGCGGCTCGGCGAACGCTGCGTCGCTGAGCGCGCAACTGGACCGCACGACGGTTGCGCTGGGCGAGCCGGTCAGCCTGACGCTGCAGGCGCAAGGCCTGAATCTCGATGCGATCGATGCCGGTCCGCTTGGCGCGCATTTCGACGTGTCCGGACGCACCCTGAGCCGCGGGCCGGACAGCGAAACCCTGGTGCTGACGCTGTATCCCCGCGTGGCCGGCGCGTTGCACATTCCGCCGCTGCAACTGGATGCCAGGCGCACCGCCGCGCTGCCGCTGACGGTGACCGACGGCAGCGATGCCGTGCCGCGGGTGACGGCAAACTGGGTGCTGGAACCGGCGGAGCCGCGGGTCAACCAGCCGACGCGCCTGACCCTGGCGATCTGCGATGACGGCAGCCTGCAATGGCAGCGTCCGGCGTTGCCGGTGCACGCCGGACGCATCGTGCGTGCCCTGGGCGAAGAGGAGGGCACGGGCGAACGCGCAGGCGAGGCCTGCACCCTGCATCGCTTCCATTGGGCGCTGCTCGCCACCCGAGACGGTGCAGCCGCGCTTGCCGCGCCCATGCTCGACGCCGGCCGCTTCGGGCAGCGCCTGCGCTTTCCAGGGCCGCCCCTGTCATACCATGCCACCGCCTTACCGGCCTGGCTGCCGGCCCACGTGCCGCCGGTCGCCCCGGTCGTTGATGCCGATCCGCTGCCTGCGCGCTGGCCGCTGCAGCGCCCGCTCAGCTGGCGCCTCGAGGTGACGGGCGGCTACAGCGCGGACGGCCTCAAGGACCTGCTCGACCTGCAGTTAAATGAATCCGTCGCACTCGGCGTGTATCCGCCTTTGATCGAGGCGATCGCGCCGGATGACAGCAACTCGCCGCTGACCCGCTACGCCGTCACCCTGTTCCTGCAGCCGCGCGCAAGCGGTGAAATCATGCTGCCGGCCCTGAACCTGCCCTGGTACGACCCAACGCGCGACCAGCTCGCCAGTCAAGTGCTGCCGGGCCGTTCGATTGCGGTGTTCGATCCGCGCGTACAACGTGCCCGGCAGGTGGCTGGCGGCCTGGCGGGGGCGCTGTTGCTGGCCGCGCTGGCCTGGCAGGGCCGCCGCATGGCGCGCTGGCGGATGGCGCGTCGGCGGGGCCTGCGCGCGATTCGGGCGGCGCGGGGCCTCCCTGAGCTGGCGCGGGCGGTACGGCAGTTTTCGCTGACGGGACAGCCCGCTGCGCCCAGTCTCGGCGAATGGCAGCGCCGCCTGGCGCAGGAAGCCGGGGGGTGCGATGTGGCGGATACAGTGCAACAGATGGAACAGCAGTTGTTCGGACAGGCACTGCCCACGCCGGCCGAATTGCAGCAGGCCTTGTTGCGAGCGCTGGCGCACGCCTGCCCGACACCACGCATCCCATGGAGACAGCCGCGGGATTGAGCGTGCTGCAGACGTAAAAAAGGGGCTTGCGCCCCTTTTTTACTTGCCGGAATCTACTCAGGACACCCCGCCCTTATAGTCGGCGATGCCCGGGTTGGATTTGCCGACCCCGATGATTTTGGGCTCGTTCAGTTTCAAGCCCTTGATCACCTTCTTGTCGCGCAGGTAGGTCGCGACGACGTCCCAGATCGGTTCGCCGGTCGCCCCTTCCGCCACAGGCGCCCAGCCAGCGACCTTGTAGGTCTTGTTGGCGTCCACCGGCTTGCCCTTGATGGTCATGCTGCCGATCCGCTTGCCGATGGCCGCGTTGGGCGCAATGGTGTATTCGATGCCCCCCACGCGCACCATGTCGCCGCCCTGCTGGTAGTAGGGGTCGGCGTTGAACAGGTTGTCGGCGACGTCTTCCATGATGGTCTTGATCATCTCGCCCGTCATGTTGGTCAGCGTGGTCTGCGGATAGGTGATCGCCGTCTGGTCCATCAGGCGTTCCATCGTGATGGCGTCGCCCGGCAGCAGCGTGGTGCCCCAGCGGAAGCCGGGCGAGAAGGCAGCATCCGCACCCTTGACCTCCATCATTGCGTCGACCAGCAGCTGGTCCCAGGTGCCGTTGAAGTTGCCGCGGCGATACAGGAAGTCGTCCGAGACGGCGAGTTTCTCGCTGAGCTTGCTCTCGTAAGGCGCGCGCACTTTCTTGATGTACGCGTCCATCGCCGGATCGGCCGGCAGCAGGTTGGAGAACACCGGCAGCAGGCGGTACTTGAAGCTGGTCACGCGCTTGCCCTTGACCTCGAAATCCATCACGCCGAGGAACTTGCCGTTGGAGCCCGCGTTGGTCACCAGGGTCGTGCCCTTGGCGTTCTTGACCTTGACCGGCTGCGGCACGCCGTCGTGGGTGTGGCCGCCGAAGATGGCGTCGATACCCGTGACGCGGGCGGCCATCTTGAGGTCGACGTCCATGCCGTTGTGCGACAGCACGATGACCACCTGGGCGCCCTTGGCGCGCGCCTCGTCCACCCATTTCTGCATGCTGTCGTCGCGGATGCCGAAGCTCCAGTCCGGCACCATCCAGCGCGGGTTGGCAATCGGCGTGTAGGGGAAGGCCTGGCCGATCACGGCGATCTTCACCCCGTTCTGTTCCTTCATGGTGTACGGCTTGAACACCTGGTCGCCGAAGTCGTTGGTCACGATGTTCTGCGCGACGAAATCGATGTTGGCTTTCTTGAAGTCCTTGTTGACGATTTCCATGACGCGCTCGGCGCCGAAGGTCGATTCCCAGTGCGGGGTCATGACGTCGACGCCCAGTTTGATGCAGGCATCGACCATGTCCTGCGCATTGGTCCACAGCGAGGTGGCCGAACCCTGCCAGGTGTCGCCGCCGTCGAGCAACAACGCGCCGGGGCGCTGCGCACGCATCTTGTCGATCAGGGTTTTCAGGTGGGCGAAGCCGCCGACCTTGCCGTAGACCCGGGCGGCTTCGGTGAAATCGAGGTAGGTGAAGGCATGGGCGTCGGCGCTGCCCGGCTTGATGCCGTATTCCTTCAGCAGATGCTGGCCGACCAGGTGTGGCACCTTGCCGAGTGCAGCGCCGACGCCCAGGTTGACGTTGGGCTCACGAAACCACACCGGCAGCAGCTGTGCATGACAGTCGGTGAAGTGCAGGAACGAGACGTTGCCGTGGCGCGGCACATTGTAGAAATTGGCGGGGGCATTGCCAGCCAGAGCAGACTTGCTGTCCAGCGCCATGCCGGACGCGGCGGCGACGGCCAGCAACTGCAGAAACTCGCGGCGGTTCATGTGCATGGGGGATCTCCTCGAAAAAGAATAATGGGTGATGGCTTTTAATATTGTCTATTCTGGCGCATCGTCCGTAAATAGTAGCTCCGGCTCATGCATGCCGGGTTATTTCGCGGGGAACGAAATAGAAAAAGCCCGGTCGCCCGGGCTTCTTCATCCAGCTTGACTGCGTGTTACTTGCGGAATACCGAGGCTTTCAGCGGCAGGCCGTTGGACAGCGCGGAGTGGAAGTACTCCAGGTTGTTCAGCGTAATGCTGCCCTGGGGGGGCGACACCGCGCGCACCGACTTGAAGCAGCCTACATAGCGCTGTTGCAGTTGCACCAGGTCGTCACCGCCGCGGAACACCGGCCAGTGGACAGTGTGGCCGACGGCGGGCGAGATCAGCTCGGAGCGCAGCTTGACGCCGGCGTTCTGCACGTGGCAGCTGGCGCAGGCAAAGTTGAGCTGGCCCTTGCGGCTGAAGAAGGATTTCTTGCCATCGTTATACGCGGCCATCGCCTTGGGCCCCTCGACCTTGACGTTCGACATCATGCCGTCGGACAGCGTACGCATGTAAGCGGTCAGATAACCCAGGGTGGCCTTGTCACCGACCTTGTAGGCTGCCTCACCGTTGGCCACGCGACAGTCGTTGATGGCGTCGACCAGCGTCACGACCTTGCCTTTGGCCTCGTCGAACATCGGATAGTTACCGGCAATCATCTTGCCGCCGTTGGGCAGGCAGCTCGCGTAGGTCTTGCCGTTCTTGAACGGCGTGTCCCACAGCTTGCGTCCGGCCTCGACCTGCGAGTCGAAAGGCGGAAATTCCATGATGGCTTCGTACTGGGCCTTGGCATCAGGCTCGAATGCCAGCGCGCCGTAGACGTAGTCTTCGACCTTGATGTTGGGATACTTGTCCGTGTAGAACTTGATTAATTCCTGACGATCCTTCTCGGGTGAAGCATGGACCGTGACCGCGCCCAAGGCAATGCCCAAACCAGCCATGCCTGTCAGCAGTTTCATAATGATTTTTTGTTTCATGCCGTCCTCCAGAAACTTGATGAATAAAGCGGGAGCGGGGCTTGGTGCCCCGCTCGTGTGCAGCCTGATTTAGCCGATGGTGGCTTCGGCGCTGTTCTTGTCGCCCTTGTTGTCGACCCATTTGACGACGACCTTGTCGCCGGCCTTGGGGCCCTTGACCTTGAAGCCCAGGTAGGGGTTCCTGGACACGGCGCCGCCGATTTCAGCGTTCAATACGGGGGCGCCATTGATGGTGGCGGTCACTTCGGAGATGAAGTGGGCGGGCACCAGCTGGCCGGTTTTCGCGTCTTTGCGCGTTCCGGTTTCCATCGGGTGGTTCATCAGTACTTTGACGTCGGCGACGTCACCTGCCATGGTGGCGCGGATGCGCATTGGTTCAGCCATTTTGCTTTCCTTTCCTGAATATGTGTATGGGGGACAGGGGGCTGATTAACCGCCGCAGCCGCCGATGGTGACTTTCACTTCCTTGGCCGCCGTGTAGGACTTGCCGCCGGCATTGACCACTGCACGGACGAGCGACGTCTGGCCCATCTTGATGCGGGTGGAAATGAAGCCCTGGGCGCCACCAGACAGGTTGAAATTGCCAACCAGCGGCGATGCGTTCTTCTCGGCGAGGATGGCGATGCTGGTGGTGCCGGCGATGCCGCTGGTCACTTCCACCGGCACCACGGCGCCGTTTTCGGCGATGTCCGGTGCC
>NCGX01000014.1 GCA_002256995.1 Hydrogenophilales bacterium 16-64-40 | reverse complement strand
CAACGCCAACATCGGCAACTCGGCCTTGGGTTCGAGCATCCAGGAAGAAGTCGAGAAGATGACCTGGGCGATCCGCTGGGGCGGCGACACCGTGATGGACCTGTCGACCGGCAAGAACATCCACGAGACGCGCGAGTGGATCATCCGCAACTCGCCGGTACCGATCGGCACGGTGCCGATCTACCAGGCGCTGGAAAAGGTCGACGGCAAGGCCGAAGAGCTGACCTGGGAGATGTTCCGCGACACGCTGATCGAGCAGGCCGAGCAGGGCGTCGACTACTTCACCATCCACGCCGGCGTGCTGCTCCGCTACGTACCGATGACGGCCAACCGCATGACCGGCATCGTGTCGCGCGGCGGCTCGATCATGGCCAAGTGGTGCCTCGCGCACCACAAGGAGTCCTTCCTCTACACCCACTTCGAGGACATCTGCGAAATCATGAAGGCCTACGACGTGGCCTTCTCGCTCGGCGACGGCCTGCGTCCCGGCTCGATCTACGACGCCAATGACGACGCGCAGCTGGGCGAGCTGAAGACGCTCGGCGAGCTGACCCAGGTGGCGTGGAAGCACGACGTGCAGGTGATGATCGAAGGCCCCGGCCACGTGCCGATGCAGTTGATCAAGGAGAACATGGATATTCAATTGGAGCAGTGCCACGAGGCGCCGTTCTATACGCTGGGGCCGCTGACCACCGACATCGCCCCCGGCTACGACCACATCACCTCCGGCATCGGCGCCGCGATGATCGGCTGGTACGGCACCGCCATGCTCTGCTATGTCACGCCGAAGGAGCACCTCGGGCTGCCGAACAAGGATGACGTCAAGGAAGGCATCATCACCTACAAGCTGGCGGCGCACGCCGCCGATCTGGCGAAGGGCCACCCCGGCGCGCAGATCCGCGACAACGCCTTATCCAAGGCGCGCTTTGAATTCCGCTGGGACTGGGACGACCAGTTCAACCTCGGCCTCGACCCCGACAAGGCGAAGTCCTTCCACGACGAAACCCTGCCCAAGGAATCGGCCAAGGTCGCGCACTTCTGCTCGATGTGCGGCCCGCACTTCTGCTCGATGAAAATCACCCAGGACGTGCGCGAGTACGCGGCGAAGGAAGGTCTTACCGAAGCCGCTGCGCTGGCCAAGGGGATGGAAGTGAAGGCGGTGGAATTCGTCAAGCAGGGCGCCGAGGTCTACCGCAAGGTGTAATCGGCCCGTCGTATAATCCGCAGGCGCGCCCAGTTGGCGCGCCTTTTTTTATGTCAGACACCTCGCCATGACCGAACCCATCGTCCTGCTGCATGCCCTCATCCTCGGCCTTGTCGAAGGCGTCACCGAGTTTCTGCCGATCTCCAGCACCGGCCACCTGATCCTGGCGGGGCAGCTCTTGGGCTTCAACGGCGAGAAGGCCAAAGTGTTCATGATCGCCATCCAGCTGGCGGCGATTTTCGCGGTGGTGTGGGAATACCGGGTGCGGTTGGGACACGTGGCGACGACGCTGCGCACCGAGCCGGCGTCGCGGCGGCTGGCGACCAACCTGATGGCGGGCTTTCTGCCGGCGGCGGTGCTCGGCTTCCTGTTCTACAAGGAAATCAAACACTATCTGTTCAACCCCATCGTGGTGGCGTCTGCGCTGATCATCGGCGGCGTGCTGATCCTGTGGGCGGAGCGGCGCCGCCATGTCGTCAGCACGCCGACGGTGGACGATCTCAACTGGCGCCGCGCGCTGGCGGTGGGCTTCGCGCAGGCGCTGGCGATGGTTCCCGGCACCTCGCGCTCGGGCGCGACCATCATCGGCGGGCTGTTTCTTGGGCTGTCGAGAAAAGCGGCGGCCGAGTTCTCATTCCTGCTTGCCATCCCCACCATGCTCGCGGCGACCGCCTACGACCTCTACAAGAACTGGCAGCTGTTTGATGCCGGCGACATTCCCTTGTTCGTGGTGGGCGGGACGGCGTCGTTCGTCAGCGCCCTGATTGCCGTGCGCACGCTGCTCAAGTTTGTCAGCCGCCACGACTACACGGTGTTCGCCTGGTACCGCATCATTTTCGGCGGCGTGGTGCTGGCCACCGCCTACAGCGGGCTGGTGGATTGGGGTGTCACGCAGTGAGTACGGTGATTTGATGACGCAAAACAAACAGGCCGCAATCGCGGCCTGTTTGTTTTGACGAAGCGGGATGCCTCGTGCGGGTGCGGCTCGTCGGGTTTATTTCAAGTTCATGCAGTTGGCGTAATAGGTCACGGTGGCCGGCCAGTCGCTGAATATCCCGAGTATGCCGATATCCTTCGCCAGTACATCGAGCACGGTCATCACGTCGCCTTCGCGCTGGATCGCCGGGGCGACGGTCTGGAAATAGAAGCCATTGTTGCCGTCGGCCAGGATGCCCGAGCGTTCCAGCGTCCAGGTGATGATGTCGAGGCCGGCAGCCTTGGCATTCTGCGCATAGGCCGAAGGCACGATGCGACCGCTGCCATCGACGTCGAGCAGCGCAAAGAGAGGCGGCGCGACGATGTTGATGCCCTCGTCCTTGTAGCTATGCAGTTCTGCAGCGCCCGGCAGTTCGGCGGGGGTGTTGGCGTCGTCCAGGTAGACCGCCTGCTTACCGAAGTCGGGTTCCCTGGCGATCCAATAGCGCACGTCGCGGATGTCGAACGACTGCGCCCACACGTCCTGCGGACGCACGCCCTTGGCCTTGTATTCGTCGATCATCTGTTGCGCATAGTCTTCCTGCGTGTAGTCGCCGACGCCGTCGCCGTCGCTGTCGTATGGCATGGGCACGCTGGCGCTCTTCAGCTCGGGGGTCATTTTAATGCCCAGTTTCTTGAACAGCGCGATGCTCTCCTTGTGGGTCATGAGCGTGCCGCTGGTCGGGCCGGCATAGAGGTCGGTACGGAAATTGGCGGTGCCGTCGAGATACTCGCCGACGGTGCGCGCGCGCGGGTTCGCTGCATCCATCTTGCCGCGCAGCGTCTTGAATTCGGCTAGGGTGATGTCGCTGGTGCGGCACTCGGCCGACGCCGGCGTGAGCAGCTTGCCGTCCGCGTCGAAGGCGGCGGGCGTGAACGGCTGGGTGCATTTTGCGGCCAGCGGCGTGGCAAGGATGTTGGTGGTGGTGTGCAGGTCGTTCTGCGCGTGGCGACACACCAGTTCCTTGTCCTGGGTGAAGGTGACGTCGCATTCGACGATGCCCGCGCCCATGCGCGCGGCGGCCTTGTAGGATTCCCGCGTGTGTTCGGGGAACTGCATCGCCGCGCCGCGGTGGCCGATCGAGAAATCGCGCTTGCGGAACGGGCCGTTGGCGCATTGCTGCAGCGTGCGCTTGAGCGTGCCGTCCTGCATATCCTCGACGAGGAAGAACGGGCGCGGGCCGAGCTGGACGGTGTGTGCGGTGCGGACGGCGCCGCGCGGATCGTCGCGATCGGGCGCATTCCGTTCATCGGCCCAGACCGGTGCGGCAGCGACGATCAGCAATGCGGCAGAAGCGGCGGCCTGCCGGGAAGCAAAGGTGGGGAACATGGGGACTCCTGTGAGGATTGGCGGGAAGATCGGCGATGCCGACGATGCCACCCTATACCCGGAATCTGTCAGTAAAATGACACGTCGCGGGAGTCGTGGTGCCCTTAGCCCGTTCTGGGCGGTTTTTTTTCGAGCTTGCGCTGCAGCGTGCGGCGGTGCATTTTCAGCGCGCGCGCGGTCGCCGAGATGTTGCCGTCGTGCTCGTTCAGCACTTTCTGGATGTGCTCCCATTCCATCCGCGCGACCGTTAGGGGTTCCGGGCTGACGTCCAGCGCAGCATCCGGCTCGTCGCGCAGCAGCGCGGCGAGCACCTCGTCGGCGTTCGCCGGCTTCGCCAGGTAATGCCGCGCGCCCAGCCGCACCGCTTCGACCGCGGTCGCGATGCTGGCGTAGCCGGTGAGCACGACGATGGCGGGGGCGGGCGTGCGCGCAGCCAGCATCGCGACGACCTTCAGCCCCGACTCGCCGGGCAGCTTCAAGTCGACGACGGCGTGGCTGGGGGCGAAGGCTTCCGCTATGGTGCGGGCTGCGCTGGCGTCGTGCGCCAGCGCCACGTCGAAGCCGCGCTTTTTCATGGCGCGCGCCAAGGCGGCAGCAAAATCGACATCGTCCTCGACGATCAAAAGTTTCCGGTTCATGTCGCTCGCTTCCAGGGCAGGGTGATGCGCACGCGGGTGCCGCCGCCGTCACGTTCGATCAGGGTGAGACTGCCGCCGAGGCGCTCCAACGTGGCGTGGGTGAGCGCCAGGCCCACTCCCCAGCCCCGCCCCGGCCGGGCGCTGAACAGCACGTGCCCGGCCTGTGCCTTCTGCTCGGGCGTGAAGCCCGGGCCGCGGTCGGCAATGTCGATCAAAAGCGCGTCGATGTTCGTGTCGACGTCGATTTCGACGGCATCGGGCGATACGTCGGCGGCGTTATTGAGCACGTTCTGGATCGCCTGCTCCAGCCCGTCGGGCGGGGTGAAGGCGCGCCGGTCCGGCGGCAGTCGCGGCGTGATTCGCGCGTCGGGGCGCAGCACCTGCCAGCGCTCGATCAGCGCGGCGAGCCAGGCGTCGAGCGGCTGCGTCACCGGCGCGCTGTCCTGCGCGCGCGCCGCGAGCTGGGTGAGGATGTACTTGCAGGCCTGCGCCTGCTTTTCGAGCAGGCGGCAGTCGGCACCGATGTCGGGGTCGTTGGCGAATTCGACGGCGAGTTCGTGTGCGGTGGTCTGGATGGTGGCGAGCGGAGTGGCGAGTTCGTGCGCCGCCAGCGCGGCCTGGGTGCCGAGCGCGACGATACGTTCGTCGCGCAGCTGTTTTTCGCGCAGCGCCGACAGCTCCCGATCGCGCGTGCGCAGCGCAGCCTGCATGCGGGTGACGAAGAGGGCGATCAGCGCCGCGCTGATGAGGAAGTTGAACCACATGCCGCCCAGATGCATGGCGGAGGCGGCGACCGGGTCGGCGATCGCCAGCGGCTGGTAATAAAACAGCAGCAGCGCGTAACAGCCGCCCGCCACCGCCGCCAGCAGCCACACACAGCGCGGGCGCAGGCTGATGGCGGCGATGATGACCGGCACCAGCATCAGCGAGACGAAGGGATTGGTCGCGCCGCCGCTGAAGAACACCAGCACCGCGAACGCGGTGAGGTCGGCCAGGAGGTGCGCCAGAAACTCCATCTGCGTGGCCGGCGCGTCCAGCCGCAGCCGCCAGGCGGTGGACAGCGAGAACAGCGCCATCAGCCCCAGCACCGCGGCCATCGGAAACAGCGGCATGCGGATGGTGAGGCCCCAGTGCAGCCAGACGATGCCGGCCGTCCAGCCGACAATCAGCGATACGCGCACCGCCAGCAAGCGCCCCAGCATGGCGCGGGCGGGCAGGGTGGACAGCAGGGTGAAATCAGGCGCGGACGACATGGCGGCATTGTAATGCGCGCGCCGCCGCGGCCTGCGGGCTGCGACAATTTGTCCAATTGTGCGCGCCAATCGTCTCGCCGTCAGTGTGCTGACGCTTCATCGCGTACCCCTCTCCTTCCCGCCAACCGGCGGGTTTTTTTTGGTCGTCGCTGCCGAGGCGTCGGCGACGGAATTGAAAAAAGCCCCGTGAACAAGGGGCTTCTTGTTGCGCAACGCTTCGGGCGACCGTTTAGAACTTCACATTCAGCCCGGCGTAGAACGAGCGGCCGGGGCCGGGGACGGCGATCCCCCATGGCACGCCGTTGATCGACATCGTCGTGCCCTGACCGACATAGGCGCCGCCCAGCGGCAGCGCGTAGCCCTTGTCGAACAGGTTGTCGATCCCGACGTCCAGGCGGACCTGCTTCCACTCGTAGCTGCTGCGCAGATTGAACAGGCTGTAGCCAGCGGTCTCGATCTCGTTGCGGATATCCGAGACGTCGTTTTTCGCCGCGACGAACTGCCCTTCAAGCGTATTGGTCAGGCGCCCTCGCTTTTGCGTCAGCGCCAGCTTCGCGTTCAAGGGCATGATGTTGTAGAGCTTGTCGCCGGTGTCACGATTCTCGCCGCGGGTGTAATTCACCACGCCGCGGACGGTGAAGTCGCCGTAAGCGGCGCTGCGTGCCGCCAGGAAGTGGCCGGACAGATCGACGCCAAGCAGCCGGGCCGACTGGTTGACGTACTTCAGCACGTTGAACTGGTCGTCCGGGCAGCTGGCCGTATTGCAGGTGGCGTCGATGTAGTCCTGCACGTGCGTGTAGTACGGCGCGACGCGCACCCCCCAGGACTTCTTCCCGGCATCGTGCCAATCGGCGGCGAAGCTCAAGGTTCGTGCCACCTCCGGCTCCAGATCGAGGTTGCCGACATAGCCGTTGCCGTCGCCGACGAAGTTGTTCATGACCGCCGCCATGGTCCAGCTGGACCAGGTATAGCGCTCGTACAGATTGGGCGAGCGGGTCTTCTGCGCGACGCCGATCTCGTAGGCATGCGTCGTGTTCGGTTCATAGCGCGCGAGTGCGGTCAGGTCCCAGTTGCGGTCGGTCGTGTCGCGATCGAGGGCGTTGAAGGCAGCGGCATCGGCAATTTGACTGCCGACATCCATTCCCGGCATGGGTGCAGTTGCCAAGGCGGTCTTGTAGCCCGTCACATCGCCGGCATCCATCCTCACCGTTTCGTGGCGCAGGCCCAAGAGGCTCGTCCACTGTGGATTGATCTTCGCTTCCCACTCGCCGAACACGGCGTAGCGGTCGCGCTGGCCGTCGTTGATGTTGAGGAAGGTGCCTGGCCACATCATCGCGCCCGAAGCCGTCCACCAGTCGTCAAGGCGGTAGGCCTGGAACTCGGTGCCGACGCGCAGGGTGTCGCGTGCGGAAAGCGGCAGCTCGGCGTTGACCGACATGCCGGTGGTCTTGCCCTCGGTGTCCATCGGCATGCCCGCGGCGCACGAGGGCCCGAGGGGCGAACACGGGGTGCCCGGCACGGGCGAATTGGAGGCGCTGCCGTACCAGAACCGCTTGTCATCGCCGAAGTCCATTTCGTGCTCGGTTGTCTCGTGGTAGACGCGCGCCTTCAGCGTGCCCCACTGATAGTCACCCGTGTAGCCCAGGTTGACCTGATTGCTGGTGTTGTCGGTCATGTCCATGCGCTGGTTCGGAAAATTCTCGTAGGGGACTTTCTGATGTGCCAGCTTCAGGTCGAACACATGGCCGTCATTGCGCAAGGCAAAACCGAGGGCATGATTGATCGACTTGTAGGCGGTGGAGCCGACTTCGTCGAGCGGCAGCGTATGCCCGGGGCGGCCGGTCGCGGTCGTCGTCTTGAAGTCGTCGCCCGCCGTGTAGTTGTCCGACTGCGCGGTCGAGCCGGTGTAGGTCACGCTCAGATTCTCGCCGGCAAGCGTCGCCGACAGGTTCGCGCCCATGGCATCGCCGTTGCTGCGGTAGAAAGCGCCGAATTCGCCCTGGGTCAGGACGCCTTCGCCGGGCTTGGCGAATAGCGGTTTGGCCGATTCCACGAGGATGGTGCCGCCGATGCTGTCGCCGCCGACGCTGACGGGCGTGATGCCGGCGTAGACCTTGATGCTGTCGACCCGGGTGGGATCGATATAGGAAAGCGCCGGGTTCATGTGGTTGGGACAGGCCGCGATCAGGTCCATGCCGTCGACCTTGATGCGCAGGCGGTCGTCGGCCAGGCCGCGTATCGACGGCAGGCTGGAAACGCCGCCGGCGCCGGTGACGCTGACGCCGGGAATATCGCGCAGCAGGGCGGCGGTGTCGCTGGTGGCGGCGCGCATCGGCAGCAGCGCGTCTGCATCGAGCGTCACGCTGTTGAGATCGACGTCTGCGGGCTGCGAACCGACGACGATCACGGTCATCAGCGGCGTATCAGGCGATGCCTCCTGCGCAGCGGCGTGGGCCCACATCGCCGACAGGGCAAGCGAGACGGCGAGGGAAAGCGGCTTTCTGGATAACGGCATGTTTTTCTCGGAATTGTTGGAAGCTTTCCGAGTCTAGGGAAATCACGCGCGCGCGAAAATGTGGCAAATTGCCGCAAGTGAGGCTTGCTTGGGGTGCATCGGCCGGCGCATGGACAGAATTGCGGCGCATGATGGCGGCTGTCGCGCCGGGCGGATGCGGGCGGCAAAACCATGCTGCGACGATTTGCCGCATCGTCATTTGTGCCTGGATTGCCTATCGTGTCTCACTTGCAGGCTTGATCATGCGCTATCGATTTTCAACGGAGAAAAAAATGAAACTGAAGGTTTTGATGCTCGCCGCAATCGGCACCCTGGCCATGCAATCGGTCTGGGCCGCCAACATCAGCGTCACCGAGGCCTGGGCCCGCGCCACCATGCCGGGACAGAAGGTCAGCGGCGCCTACATGCAGATCCGGTCCGATGCCGACGCGCGTCTCGTCAGTGCTTCCAGCCCGGCGGTGCCGCGGGTGGAGATGCATGAAATGCGGATGGACGGCGACGTGATGCGGATGCGCGAGGTGAAGGCGATCGACCTGCCGAAAGGCAAGACGGTCTCGCTTGAGCCCGGCGGCTTTCACATCATGCTGATGAATTTGCCGAAGCCGATCGCCGCCGGCGACGTCATCCCGCTGATCTTGACGGTGGAGTCAGGCGGCAAACGTCAGACGGTCGAGGTGAAGGCTGAGGCGCACGGCGTTGGCAACGCCATGCCCATGCAGCATCACCATTAAATAGCCTGGTGCGCCACGCGCACCCATCGGCCCGGGAACGAGCCGCCTACAACGGTGCTCTTGCCGCGTAGGCGGGGCGTCCCCGCCCCGATTTACGCACCCTCGCCCGGCTGACGGGTTCCCAGGATCGCGCCGCGCGCACGCAAGTCGTCGAGCAGCGCGCCGCCGGCTTGCAGGATCAGCGCGGGATCGGGGTGGCGGCTCTCGATGGCGATCCGTTCCAGTGCGGCGCGGCCGGTGAGCGCGCCGGCTTCCAGCAGCGTGAGCAGCCGCGCGGTAAACGCGTTGATCTCGCTGAATCGAATCGCGTCGTCGGCGTCGCGAAACACCAATAGATGGGTTTCGGCGGGCTGCGTCTTGCGGCGCGGGGCGATGCGCTGCACCGGCCAGTCGTAGCGCAGGTTGGCCAGCACCGGATTCAGCAGCGGCACACCCGCCATCAAGTCGCCCGCTGCATCGAACGCGCGATCCGCGCTGCGGTTCGACACCGCCAGCACCAGCTCGATCCACTCGTAATGCGCCAGCGCCAGCGTGAACGGCGGATAGCCCGCCACAGGCGTCCATTCGTTCTGCAGGTACTGGATGAATTCGTCTGGAATCTGCCGGAAGTAAGGCGTGCGGCTGCGATGCGTGGCAAAAAAAGCGCACCAGCTTCGCCCACTTGCGCGCGCCGAGCACGTTCCGCAGCACCGGAAAGCAGGCGAGCAGGAAGCCCTCGACGTTGTTGAACAGCAGCTCGGTGTAGATCTTCATGCGCCGCGCGTCGACGCCGGCCGGGCGCGGATGCGCCCTGGGATCGCGGATGTGCGCGGTGAAGGCGAGCTGGTAGCGCTGGAATTCAGGAAACGCGGCTAGCGTGTTCATGTCGATGATGTTTTGCCTGGATGCGCGCGATGTGCGCGACCTCGTGCACCAGTTCATCCAGCGGCGGAAGGTTGAAGTCGCGCTCCAGCAGCGTCGGCGCGACGCCGTGGAGGCGGTAGGTCGCGTTGAGCAGCGCCCACACCGGATCGATCACGTCGGCGCCGTGGGTGTCGACCAGCAGGTCGGCGGCCTCGACGTAATGCCCGGCCATGTGCATATAGACGATGCGCTCGGTCGGCAGCGCGCCGATGAATTCGAGTGGGTCGTAGCGGTGGTTCACGCTGTTGACGTAGACGTTGTTGACGTCCAGATGCAGGTCGCAGCCGGCCTCGTCCAATACGGCGCGGATGAACGCGATCTCGTCCATCTCGGCGATCGGGCTCGGCGCGTAGTACGAGGCGTTTTCGATCGCGATGCGGCGTTCCAGAATGTCCTGCGCGCGGCGGATGCGCGCAGCGACGTGTTTCACCGCCTCTTCGGTGAAGGGAATCGGCAGCAGGTCGTACAGGTGCCCGTCATCCGAGCAGTACGACAGATGTTCGGTAAAAAGCTGGATGCCGTGGGCATCCATGAATTGCCGCGTCTTGGTCAGCAGCATTTCGTCGAGCGGCGATGGGCCGCCGAGCGACAGCGACAGGCCGTGGCAGACGAAGGGATAGCGTTCGGTGAAGCCGCGCAGGTCGCGGCCGTAGGCGCCGCCCAGGTCGATCCAGTTTTCCGGAGCGAGTTCGAAGAAATCGATGGCGCCGGGGACCCGGTTTTTCAGCGCGGGAATGAGTTCGCGCCGAAACCCGAGCCCCGCGCCGGACAGGCGCAGGGGAAGCATCAGGTCAGCTGCTTATTGCATGGCGCCCGATTTGTCTTCCACAGGCTTCTTGGCGGCGCCGCACTTGCCTTCGCCGCATTTTCCTTCAGGCATTTTCTTGTCGGTGGGTTTCATCTCGGTCGCCTTGGCGTCTTTCTTGGTGGCGCCGCATTTGCCTTCACCGCACTTGCCCTCCGGCATTTTCTTGTCGGTGGGCTTCATTTCACCGTGATTGTCGGCCACCTGGTAGCCGGAAGACAGGCCGGACAGCGCGAAGGGATTTTCCGCGGCCGATACGATGGGGGCGGCGGCCATGCTGGCGACGAATGCGGTGCCGACGGCGGCGGTGATCAGGGTTTTCTTGGACATGGTGTTTCTCTCCTAACAGGTTTAACGGCGGTCAAAAATTACCGGACGAATCCGGCATGGTGCGAAAGGCTCACGAGCCGAGCTTTTTCTGCATTTCGGTTTCGATGCGCCGCCGGGCTTCCGGCGTGAGGCCGGGCGCGATCGCCTCGTCGGCCCCGGTCTCCACCCGAAACAGGCGGCGCATTTCCTGCAGTTGCCGGTTGAAGCGGGCGCAGTTTTTGCAGATGGCAAGGTGCATCCGCATCGCCAGGCGGTCGGCAAACGGCAGCCGCTCGTCCATGGCGCGCGAGGCGAGCAGGCTGGTTTCCTTGCATGTCACGATCCATTTCATGCCGCACCTGCCTTCGAGAACCCGTTCAACTCCAGGCATTGCCGCATGAACAAACGCGCCCGATGCAGCAGTACCCAGCAGTTCGTCGGCGTGATACCCAGTTCCTTACAGATTTCTTCGGTTTCCATCCCGGCCACCTCGCGCAGGCTGAACACCTGCGCCATCACCGGCTTCAGGCGGTCGGCGCAATCGTCCAGCACGCGCCGCAGCTGGCTGAGTTCCGCCTCGGCGTGCGGGTTGCCCCACGGACGCACCGTCTCGGCCCAGTGGCCGTCCTGCCTGAACAGGCTGTCGACGGCTTCCTCGCCGTCTGCGTCGCGCGGCAGTTCGACTTCGCGCACGTTGCGCCGGATCTGGTCGACGATCTTGTGCTTGAGGATGCCGGTGAGCCAGGTGCGCGGGCTGGCATGGCCGGCGTAGCGCGCCTGCGCGGAGATCGCGGCGAGCAGGGTTTCCTGCACCGCATCCTCGGCCAGCGCGTCCGAATGCAGCTGGCGGCGCGCCATCCGGAACAGATAGTCGCCGTGGTCGGCCAGCCAGGCGTGCGTGTCGAGCGTATCCATCAATGATCCTTGTGCATTGCGCGAGGTGGAGGCACTGTAGTGGCAGCCACCCCAAGCGGCAAGCCCGGCCATCGGGCTTAGGGGATGCCGGCGCGCCGGCGCATTTTTATTGGCGTAAAATCCGCCCCAAACTCAATCCGGAGCCGCCATGATCCCCCTCCATACCGCCGCCGAGAAGGCGCACATCCTGTCCGAGGCGCTGCCTTACATCCAGCGCTTCTACGACAAGACCATCGTCATCAAGTACGGCGGCAATGCGATGACCGAACGGCACCTGATGGAGGCCTTCGCCAAGGACGTGGTGCTGCTGAAGCTGGTGGGGATGAACCCGGTGGTGGTGCACGGCGGCGGCCCGCAGATCGCCAATCTGCTGAAGAAAATCGGCAAGCAGTCCGACTTCATCCAGGGCATGCGGGTCACCGACGAGGAAACGCTCGACGTGGTCGAGATGGTGCTCGGCGGCCTGGTCAACCAGGACATCGTCACGCTGATCAACAAGCACGGTGGCAAGGCGGTGGGGCTCACCGGCAAGGACGGCAACTTCATCCACGCCAAGAAAATGCTGGTGGCGAGCCAGGAAGAGCTCGGCAAGTTTCTCGACATCGGCCAGGTGGGCGAGATCACCAGCATCGACCCGAAAATCATCCAGCTGCTCGACTCGGGCGATTTCATCCCGGTGGTCGCGCCGCTCGGCACCGACGCAGAGGGCAACGCCTACAACATCAACGCCGATGTCGCCGCCGGCAAGCTGGCCGGCGTGCTGAAGGCGGAGAAGGTCATCTTCCTCACCAACACCCCCGGGGTGCTGGACAAGTCGGGCGAGCTGCTTACCGGCCTGACGCCGCGGCAGGTTGACGAGCGCATCGCCGACGGCACCATCTCCGGCGGCATGATCCCCAAGGTCGGCTACGCGGTCGATGCGGTGAACAGCGGCGTCAAGACCGCGCACATCATCGACGGCCGGGTCGAACACGCCCTGCTGCTGGAAATCCTCACCCCCGAAGGCGTCGGCACCCTGATCAGGCGCGCCTGAGGTCCCCCACCATGCGCTACTGGCTGATGAAATCCGAACCCAGCGACGTCAGCATCGACGACCTCGCCGCCATGCCGAATCAAAGCGTCGCCTGGTACGGTGTGCGCAACTACCAGGCACGCAACTTCATGCGCGACCAGATGCAGCCCGGCGACAAGGTGCTGTTCTACCATTCGTCGTGCGCCGAGCCGGGGATCGCCGGGCTGGCCGAAGTCGGCGTGGCGGCGTATCCCGACGCCACCCAGTTCGATCCGAAGAACAAGTACTTCGACCCCAAGGCCACCCCGGAGACGCCGCGCTGGTTCAACGTCGACGTCAAGCTGGTGAAGAAAACGCGGCTGATGCCGCTGTCCGAAATCCGCGGCTATCCCGAACTTGCCAATATGCGCATTCTGCAAAAGGGCAACCGCCTGTCGATCACCCCGATCGACCCGGCCGAATACAACTTCATCATCAAGCACCTCTGATGCCCGAGCTTGCCTTAGCGCTGCTCGCGGCCTACGTCGGCCTCGGGCTGGTGGTCGGCTTCGTCGCCGGCCTGCTCGGTGTCGGCGGCGGCCTCATCATCGTGCCGGTGCTGATCCTGCTGCTGCACGCGAACGGCCTTGCTGCCGGCATGGAGCCGCAGCTGGCGCTCGGCACCTCGCTCGCCTCCATCCTGTTCACCTCGATCGCCAGCGTGCGCGCGCACCATCGCCATGGCGCGGTCGAATGGCCGCTGGTGCGGCGCATCACGCCCGGCGTCGTGCTCGGCACATTGGGCGGGGCGATGGTGGCGGCGCAGATGCCGGCGACGGTGCTGAAGCTGTTCTTTGTCGCCTTCCTGTTTTATGCCGCCGTCCAGATGTGGCTCGACTTCAAGCCGGCGCCGCATCGCGGCCTGCCGGGGTGCGCCGGCACCACGCTGGCGGGCGGCGTGATCGGCGCGGTGTCGAGCTGGGTCGGCATCGGTGGCGGCACCCTGTCGGTGCCGTTCATGCTGTGGCACAACGTGCCGCTGCACCGCGCGATCGCCACCTCGGCCGCGATCGGCTTCCCGATTGCCATCGCCGGTGCCGCCGGCTACCTGCTGGGCGGCTGGAACGAGACCGACCTGCCCAGCGGCAGCCTCGGCTTCGTCTACCTGCCGGCGTTCGCCGGCATCGCCTTGGGCAGCGTGCTGACCGCCCCGCTCGGCGCGCGCACCGCGCATCGCCTGCCGGTGCGGCCGCTGAAGCGGGTTTTTGCGCTGCTGTTGCTGGCATTGGCGCTGCGCATGGTGTGGACGTTCTAGCGACGCGTTGCGGCCTCTGGCACGGCGGGTCTCTGCACGAAATCGAACTGCGCTGTGCGTAATGACTTGGCGCTTGAGCAGCGGTGTTGCCCGGGTTAGTCTTTCGACACATGCCGATTTTCGTCGCATGGCCGATCCCTAACCCGTGGAGAATTACATGGCACATTTGCAAGCAGTCCACACCAAGCTGCAACCCCAACAGAACGCTTACACACAACTCACCACGTATCTGGACCCGCATAGCCAGGTTGCCTGGGGCTACATGCATGCGGAGCCGCGGCCATGCTTTACGCCCACCTTGTTGCGGGAGCTGCTGTCCTGGGGAAGCGAGATGGCCGCCATGGTCGACGACCCCGCGCAGGAGAGCGTGAAATATTTTGTGCTGGCGTCAAAAGTACCCGATACCTTCAGCTTGGGGGGCGACCTCGACCTTTTCCTGCGGCATATTGCGGCGCGTGACCGCGATGCGCTGTACCGCTACGCGGTCTCCTGCATCGACTGCTCGTATGCCGTGCACAGCCACCTGAGCCGACCCAACGTGACGAGCATTGCCCTGGTCCAGGGGCAGGCGCTCGGTGGCGGGTTTGAAAGTGCCTTGGCAGCCAAGGTCTTGATCGCCGAGCGCGGGGCCAGGATGGGATTGCCGGAGATCCTGTTCAACCTGTTTCCGGGGATGGGCGCGATGACTTTTCTGGGGCGTCGTGTCGGTCATCACCAGGCCGAAAAAATCATCCTCAGCGGAAAGCTTTATCTGGCGGAGGAGTTGTACGAGATGGGGGTGGTGGATGTGCTGGCCGAGCCGGGCGAAGGCGAAAGCGCGGTCTATGGCTACATCCGCCGCGAGGAAAAATCCCGCAATGGGATTCTGGCCGTGCGCGCCGCGCGCGAGATCAGCCAGCCTGTGTCTTACGATGAATTGATCCGCATCACCGAAGTCTGGGTGGATGCCGCCTTGAGACTGGAAGCGAAGGATCTGCGGATGATGGAACGGCTGGTTAGCCGGCAAACGGGCAAGGCTGAAACGGCCCATGCAGTCGCCCCGTCAAGTGCTTTCAGCGCGTAATTTCCGGTCCAGATAGGTGGTCAGGGCGGTTTGCGCTCGGGCGAGCGCAGACCGCAGCTCGTCCAGTTTCTGAACTGCGTCAATTCCGGTCATTTCATAGGGTTTGATGCGTTCGGCGTCGACGCACAGCTGCGCCAACTGGTTGGCGCCGACGTCGCGGGCGCCGCCTTTCAGCATGTGCAGCTGGTGATGCCATTGCCCGTAATCCTGGGCGGTCAGCGCACATTCGATGTCGCGTATCGCACGTTCGCTTTCCTCCGAAAAACTGGCAAGCAAATCCTGCACGAAGGCCGCCCCGCCCAGCTGCGACAGCTCGTTCAATACCGATTCTTCCAGCTCCAGCGCCTGTCCCTGCTCCAGCGCTGCATGGGGTGCGGCAGCAATGAACTGCGCCGGCTGCCCTGCCAGCCGGGCAACCACGTCGATCAGTTCGCGGCTGTTGATCGGCTTGGTGAGGAAGGCGTCGGCGCCTGCTTCCTCGCAGGCTGTCCGTGCCTCGGCGCGCGCGTCGGCGGTGAGCATGATGATGGGCAGGTGGCCGTTTTCCATGAAGCGCCAGCGCAGCGTCAATTCGGGCCCGGACAGCTGCGGCATATGCATGTCGACGATGGCGAGATGGTAAGGCGGGCTGGCGGACTCGAGCATGACCAATGCTTCCTCGCCGTCATGCGCCAGAAAGGTTTGGTGTCCGGCGTGCTCCAGCAGGCCGCGGATCACCCGTTGGTTGACCGGGTTGTCTTCGGCCACCAGGATGCGCAGCCCCGCCACATTCCCGGCCTGGGTCCGGAAATGGTTGGCCAGCGATACGACGTTAGCCGGCATGACGTGGCTGACCACGGCATGGATGGCGTTGAACAGCAGGGTGGAATTGACCGGCGTGCGCAGCACCGAGGCATAACCTTCGCGCATCAGCAGGCTGTCGTGCGGCAGGGCGATGCCGGCGTCGGACTCGATCAGGATGATGGGTAGCGTGGCCAGGCTGGGGTCGTCGCGCAGCATGCGCAAAAAAGCGACCGGGCCGCCCGGCAGTGCGGAGCGCTCCACCACCACTGCGCCGAGTGGCGTGTTGCCCGACACGGCGGCGGATAGTTCGGCCGTGAGTTGGGTGGTATTGCCGAGCGTCACGGTTTCGGCGCCCCAGTTGCGCATGACTGCCTGGATACGGGCTGCCAGCGCGCTCCCCGCCAGAATCGCCACCCGCATCGGCGCGTCGAAATGTTCGTCGGATGCCGCGATCGGGGCTGCCTGCAGGGCAAACGGCAACTCGAACCAGATGGTCGTGCCTTCGCCCTCGCGGCTGTGCAGGCCGATTTGCCCGCCCAGGGTTTCCACCAGTTGCTTGGCAATGGTGGTGCCCAGCCCGCTGCCGCCAAAACGGCGGGTGACCGACGGATCGGCCTGGGTGAAGCTGTCGAAGATGCGTGCCTGGGCGGCTTCTGGAATGCCGATTCCGGTGTCGACGATTTCAAAGCGCACCCGCTGCGGCTGGCCTAGTCCGACCGGGCGGATATACATATCGATCCGCCCGTGCTCGGTGAATTTGATGGCATTGCCGATCAGGTTGATGAGGATCTGGCGCAGGTGGCGCGCATCGCCATGCAGTTGGAACGGCGTCTGCGGCGCGATGTGCGCCGCCAATACCAGTCCTTTGCCTTGCGCCTGGGATTCCATCATCGAGGCCGTGCCATTGACCAGGCGATGCAGGTCGAAATCCTCGCCTGCGGTGACGATCCGCCCGGCCTCGATGCGGGAAATGTCGAGCACGTTATCGATCAATTCCAGCAGGGCGTGGGCCGAGGCGAGAATGATCTGGGAAAACTCCTTTTGCTCCTTGTTGAGCGGGGTTTCCGCCAGCAGGTCGGCGGAGCCGATGACACCGTTCAGCGGCGTGCGCAGCTCGTGGCTCATGTTGGCGAGGAAGCTGGACTTGGCCAGGTTGGCCTCCTGTTCGCGCTTGACCGCAGCATGAAGTTGTTTCAGCAGGCTGGACGCGTAAAGGGGAATCACGATGAGCGTCAGCCATATGCCCCACCAGAGCGGCGTATGGGCCTGCCAGAAGGGATTGAACTGATAGACCACGATGAACCCGATTGCGGATGCAAGCGTCGAGACGTGCAGATAGGGCATTCCATAGCGGAAGCCGTTGCCCAGCGTGACCCACAGATACGTTGCGACAATCGGCGCACCGGTTTCATTCGTGATGGCCAGCAGGTAGGTGGCGACGGTGAAATCATGCAGCATGCCGATGCTGCGGCGGGGAACGGAGACCCCCGGGTTGGTGATTGCGCCGATCAGCAGGGCGAGCGAAACGGCCGTGAGGGTCAGCCCGATGAAATGGACCTGTTCGGCCATGGCGGGACTATGCTCCAGCCATCCGAGTGAGAAATACAGGTAGAACCCAGCAACAATGCACAGGCGAATCAGCGACTGCTGAAACTCGGTATCCGGCCGGCTGCGGATCCGTTTGACCAGACGCTGTAAAAACCCGGGCAACGACGAATGAAGCATGGCCTTCATGCGCCGATTACGCCTGGGTGTCGCCCAGCTCGCACATGATGACCGCCACGGCATCGATGCGCAGTTCAAAGGCGCGCACGCAGTCGGGGTCGAAGTGTTGTCCGCTTTCCGACCGGATGTAGTTCAGTGCTGCCTGAAACGACCATGCACGCTTGTAGGGGCGATTGGAGGTGAGCGCGTCGAACACATCGGCCACCGCCACGATGCGGGCGGGCAGCGGGATGGCCTCGCCTACCAGGCCCTGCGGGTAACCGCTGCCGTCGAATTTCTCGTGGTGGCCGAGTGCGATCACCGCGCCCATCTGCAGGTAGCGCGACGGGCTGTCGGTCAGAATCCCGTGGCCGATCAGCGGGTGGCGACGCATGATGGCCTGCTCTTCCGGGGTGTGGCGGCCGGGTTTGAGCAGAATCCGGTCGGGAATGCCGATCTTGCCGATATCGTGCATCGGCGCGGCCGACTCGATCTCGTCGCACTCCATCGCGGTGAGCTTGAGTTCCTCGGCAATCAGACGGGCGTACTTCGCCATGCGGATGATGTGGTTGCCGGTTTCCTCGTCGCGGTATTCGCCGGCCTTGGCCAGTTTCATCAGGGTTTCGCGTTCGCGCGTGCGCACTTCGCGGGTGGCCAGCATCACCTGGTCTTCCAGCCACTGCGCGCGGTCGGCCAGCATTTTCTGACTGCGCCGCAGGGTCAGCAGGTTGAGGCAGCGGGCGCGGTATTCCTGCGGATCGATCGGTCGGGTGAGGAAGTCGGTGGCGCCGTTTTCCAGCGCTTGATAGCGGATCTGGCGGTCTTCCACCACGGTGACGATGATCAGCGGCACGTCGGCCAGACGGCGTTCCGCGCGTACGCGCCGGGTGAACTCGATGCCGTCCATGCCCGGCATGCGGTAGTCGCTGATGATGAGATCAGGCGTGACGCGTTGCATCTGCGCCAGTGCGTCCAGCGGGTCGGCAAAGCTTTCCACCACCACGCCGGGTTCCAGCGTGCGCGCCAAGCCTTCGAGCAGGCTGCGTGCGGTGCTGCGGTCGTCGACAATCACCACCCGCGCGCCGCCACGCGGGCGCACATCGTGCGGCGGGTCGGTTGGCAAGGTAGAGGGCACGATGCGCAGTTGCTTGACGGACACTAATTTTCTACCTTGAACGATTGATAACCAAACGGTTTAGCTGAATTATCGGGCGGGTGAGTCATGAACTTTAACGCGCAGGAGCGATGAAATGAAGAAAAACATGGTGTTGGGTCTGGCCGCTGGATTGCTTGCACTGTTTTCGCTGACGGCGCTTGCCGAGCCCGTGGCGGATTATGCGCGCGAGAAGAAATGGGCGGATGAAATCGTGCCCGGGCTGGTGGTGGGCGATCCGGTCTACCTGCAGACGCCGCGCGGCCACCACAAGTTCCTCACCTTGTTTATCCCGGCGGACACCGGCAAGGCGGCCATCGTCGTTCATGGCATGGGCATCCACCCCGACTGGGGCATGGTCGGCACCTTGCGCACCGAACTGGCCGACCGCGGTTTCGCCACCCTGTCGATCCAGATGCCGATCCTCGCTGCCGACGCCAAGGGCGAAGCCTACCCGCCGACTTTCCCCGAGGCCGCCGAGCGCATTGCCGAGGCGGTCGCGTTTCTCAAGGCCAAGGGCTACAAGGAGATTGCCGTCGTGTCCCACAGCATGGGCTCGCGCATGAGCCGTGCGTATATGACCGGCAGGCCCGATCCCGCGGTGAAGTCGTGGGCGAGCCTGGGCATTTCGGTCGATGACTACCAGGCCGTGAAACTGCCGATTCTCGACCTGTACGGCGACAACGACCTGCCGCAAGTGCTGGCGAACGCTGGCAAGCGCAAGCAGAGCCTGGCGGCCAAGGGTTCAAGGCAGGTGACGATTGCACGCGCCGACCATTTCTTCACTGGGCACGAAAGCGAGATGGTGGCGGCGGTGGCGGATTTTCTGAATGCGACGTTGAAATAGGTCAGGGCCGAATCACTTATCCCAGCAACCGCGACATCGCCTCGCGGTATTTCTCGCTGGTCCTGGCGACGATTTCCGCGGGCAGTTCCGGTCCCGGCGCCTGCTTGTTCCAGCCGCTGGCTTCCAGCCAGTCGCGCACGAACTGTTTGTCGAAGCTGGACGGATTGCTGCCAGGCTGGTACTGGTCGGCCGGCCAGAAACGCGACGAATCCGGGGTCAGCGCCTCGTCGATCCAGACCAGTTGGCCTTTTTCGTCGAGGCCGAATTCGAACTTGGTGTCGGCGATGATGATGCCGCGTGTGAGCGCATACTCCGCCGCGGCCTTGTAAAGGGCGAGGCTGACGTCGCGCACCTGCTTCGCCAGGTCGGCGCCGATCAGTTCGGCCATTTGCTCGAAGTTGATGTTCTCGTCGTGGGCGCCGACCGCCGCCTTGGTCGACGGCGTGAAAATCGGTTGCGGCAGGCGCTCGGCCTGCTTCAAGCCGGCGGGCAACGCGATGCCGCACACCGATTGGCTGGCCTGGTATTCCTTCCAGCCTGAACCGACCAGGTAGCCGCGCACGATCGCCTCGACCGACAGCGCCTTGAGCTTTTTCACCACGATGGCGCGGCCGGCCACCTGATCGCGCTCGTTGTCGGCGACCACCGTTTCCGGCGCGATGTCGAGCGCCTGGCTCGGCACGATGGACTTGAGCTTGTCGAACCAGAAGGCCGAGACGCGGGTCAGCACCTCGCCCTTGCCGGGAATCGGCGTCGGCATCACCACGTCGAAGGCGGACAGGCGGTCGGTGGTGACGATCAACAGTTTGTCGTCGCCGACGGCGTAGATGTCGCGCACCTTGCCCCGATGGACCAGTGACAGGGAAGCGATGCGCGATTCGAGCAGGGGTTGGCCGAGGAGCGAGGCGGACATGGCAGACGAGGCAGGATCGGAAGAGCCGGCATTATAGCCGCCGCGATAAAGGTCGCTCTGCTCGTATACGCCGCGCAGTTCGCGCAGCGCCACCAGCAGCACCGCCGCCAGCGGCACCGCCAGCAGCACGCCGACAAAGCCGAACAACTGGCCGAATGCGGCCAGGGCGAAGATGACGGCCACCGGATGCAGGCCGACCCGTTCACCGACGATGCGCGGGGTGATCACGTAGCCTTCGAAGAGCTGGCCGACCATGAAAATCCCCGCCACCCAGGCCACCCCGCTCCAGTCGGCAAACTGCAACAGCGCCACCAGCAAGGCCAGCGTCAGGCCCAAGCCGATTCCGAGAAAAGGCACGAAGGACAGCAGTCCGGTGAGAATGCCGATCGGCAGCGCGTAGTCGAGCCCCAGCACCCACAGGGCAATGGCGTGATACAGCCCGAGGATGGTCATGACCGCCAGCTGCCCGCGCATGAATTCGCCGACCACCGCGTCCATCGCGCGTGCGACGCGGGTGACACGCCCCGTCCAGTCGCGCGGTACCAGCGCGGCGACGCGCGCCACCATCACGTCCCAGTCCTTCAGCAGATAAAACATCACCACCGGAATCAGCAGCAGGTTGACCACCAGGCCCAGCACGGCAAGCGCACCGGTTTGCAGGGAGGGTAGCCAGTTGGCGCTGTTTTCGGTCGCCTGTTCGGTCAGCCAGCTTTTGAGCGCATCGAGATTGGGGGCGATGGCGATGCCGAAGGTCTGTTGCAGCCAGGGCAGGAAGCGAGTTTGCAGCAGGTCGAGGGCGCCCGGGAGGCGCTGGCTCAGCTCGGCAAACTGGCCTTGAAACAGGGGCAGGGCGATCAGGACCAGGCCAAAGACGGCGAGTCCGGCCAGCACGATCACCGCAACGGTTCCGGCGGCGCGCGACCACCCGTGCGCTTCCAGGCGGTCGACCAGCGGGTCGAAGATGTAGGCGAGCAGGGCGCCGGCCAGAAAGGGGGTGAGAATGGGTCCCAGCAGGTAGATCAGGCCGCCCGTGACGAGCAGCACGGCGAGGGCGAGCCAGGGGCGGTAGAACGGGCGGGGAGTCGACATAGGCGGTAAAATACCGCACTTTTTGATTCTGGAGTCGGGTGTGTCTTCCATTTCCTATAAAGATGCCGGGGTCGATATCGACGCCGGTGATGCCCTGATCGAACGCATCAAGCCGCTGGCCAGGCGCACCATGCGCCCCGAAGTGCTGACGGGCATCGGCGGCTTCGGCGCGCTGGTCGAGATTTCCAAGAAATTCAAGGAGCCGGTGCTGGTGTCCGGCACCGACGGCGTCGGCACCAAGCTCAAGTTGGCGTTCGAACTGAACCGCCACGACACCGTCGGCATCGACCTGGTGGCGATGAGCGTCAACGACATCCTGGTGCAGGGCGCAGAACCCCTATTTTTCCTCGATTACTTTGCCTGCGGCAAGTTGAGCCTCGACACCGCCGAAGCGGTGATCGCCGGCATCGCCACCGGCTGCGAGCAGGCCGGCTGCGCCTTGATCGGCGGCGAGACCGCCGAGATGCCCGGCATGTATATCGACGGCGAATACGATCTCGCCGGCTTCGCCGTGGGCGTGGTGGAGAAGTCTAAAGTCATCGGCGGCCAGACCATCGTCGCGGGCGACGTGGTGCTGGGGCTGGCGTCTTCCGGCGCGCATTCCAACGGCTACTCGCTGATCCGCAAGCTGATCGACCTCAGCCACATCGGCTTCAAGTCCGACTTTCACGGCCGCCCGTTTGCCGACGCCGTGATGGAACCGACGCGGATCTACGTCAAGCCGCTTTTGGCGCTGATCGAAGCGCTCGACGTAAAAGGCATGGCGCACATCACCGGCGGCGGCATCACCGGCAACCTGCCGCGCTGCCTGCCCGGGGGCGTCGCCGCACGCGTCGATGCGGCCAGCTGGACGCGTCCGCCGCTGTTCGACTGGTTGCAACAGGCCGGCAACGTCGAGCCGGACGAAATGCTGCGCACCTTCAACTGCGGCATCGGCATGTGCGTCGTGGTGTCGGCAACAGACGCCGCAGCGGCGATGGCGCACCTCACGGCAAGCGGCGAAACCGTGTGGCAGATCGGTGAAATCGTCGCGCGTCCCGACGGCGCTGAGCAGGTCATTTATTTGTGAGTTGCCGCGTCGTCGTGCTGCTGTCCGGGCGCGGCAGCAATTTCCAGGCGATCGCCGAGGCGGCGCTGCCGATTGAAATCGTCGCTGTCATCAGCAACCGGCCGCAGGCGGCGGGGTTGGACTACGCGCGCGCGCGCGGCCTCGCCGCCATCGCGCTCGACCACACCGCGCACCCCGAGCGCGCGGCCTTCGACGCCCTGCTGGCCGACGAGATCGAGCGCCACCGGCCCGATTTGGTGGTGCTGGCGGGCTATATGCGCATCCTCAGTGCGGCCTTCATCGCGCGCTTCGAAGGCCGCCTGCTGAACATCCATCCCTCGCTGCTGCCCATGTTCCCGGGATTGAAAACCCACGAGCGCGCGCTGGCGGAGGGCGTGAAGGTCCACGGCTGCACCGTGCACTTCGTCACCGCCGATCTGGACCATGGCCCCATCGCCATCCAGGCGGCGGTGCCGGTGCGGGCGGACGACACGCCCGGCACCCTGGCCGCGCGCGTGCTGCAGCAGGAGCACCGCATCTATCCGCAGGCAATCCGCTGGTTTGCCGAGGGACGGCTGGAAATAAACCAGGGCCGCGTAAACTTGAAGGGCGATTTGACGTCACAGTCAGTGTTATCCACTGAGACGTGACCATGATCAAAACGCTTCTAATGGCCTTCGGCCTGTTTGCCGCCGCCGCCCAAGCCGCGGCGCCACAGGAAATGAGCCTGGAGTACGACCTCTACCGCAACGGCCTCAAGCTCGGCCAGGTCACCGACACCTTTACCCGTAGCGGCGACCGCTACACCTTGACCAGCGAAACGCGCGCGTCCGGCCCGCTGAAATCGCTGTGGCCGGGCAGCATTCGCCTCGAAAGCACGGGCGACATCACCCGCCAGGGCCTGCGCCCCGAGCAATTCCTGCATGCGCGCAGCGACTCGCCGCACAAGCTGGCACGCGCCCGCCTCGACTGGAAACAACGCAGCATCGCCTGGCAGTACAAAGGCGAATCGTGGACGGCCGATGGCTTGCTCGATGGGGCGCAAGACCAGTTGTCGCAGGTGTACCAGTTCATGTTCGCCCCCGCCTTGCCCGCCGATTACAGCCTGCAGGTCGTGAGCGGGCGCGACCTCAACGATTATCGTTATGCCCGTAGCGACGGGGGCGCCATCGAGACGCCGCTGGGACCGCTGGTCACCCAGCAATATCAGCGCATCACGCAACAACCCGACGAAAAAGCCGTCACCGTGTGGGTCGCGCCGGCGCGCAACAATCTGCCGGTGCAGATCCGGGTGAGCGAAGACGGCGTCACCCTCGAACAGCGCCTGGTGCGCGCGAGCGTCAGGGACTAGCCGGGGTGGGGCGCAGCGTTCGCCCATGGTGGTTGGCTTTGGGGGGGTCGCTGTTGCTGCATGTCAGTCTGCTCGGCGGGTTGGGGTGGCAGCTGCCGCAGGTGCGGGCGCCCCTTGAGCCGCCCCCCATCGAGGCGCGTCTGCTGGCGCCGCCGCCCAAGCCGGCGCCGGTTCCGCCTGTGGCTGCGGCGAAGCCCAAGCTGGCGCCCCCGTTGCCCCGTCCCGCGCCGCCGCCTGAAGCGCCCGCGATGGCTGAACCGCCCGCCGACGTGTCGATGGCTGTGGACGAAGTCGTGGCCGTGGCTGTCGCGCCGGAGGCCGCGCCCCAGACGGAATCTCGCCAGGCAGAACCCGAAGCGGCCGCAGCCGAGCCCGTGGCCGAGGTCGTCTGGCCGCCGTTGAATCCGCTGCCGCCACGTCTCGACCTGCGCTTCCAGGTGCGCTACGGGCTGGCCAGGGGCGAGCAGGCGCTGGTGTGGATCAATGAAGGCGAAAACTACACCTTGACCAGCGTGGCCGGTGCCACCGGCCTCGCGGGCATGTTCTACCGCGGGCGGTTTGTGCAGACCAGCCGCGGCCGCATCACCCCGCGCGGCCTGGTGCCGGAAGAATTCTGGGACCAGCGCGGCGACAAACGCAGCAGTGCGCGCTTCGACTCAGCCAACGACACCCTCACGCTCACGCCAGTGAAGGGCGCACCGCGCCATTTCGCTTATCAGGGCGACGTGCAGGATGCGCTCAGCCTTTTTTTCCAGTTCGCGCTGACCGCGCCGCCGCCAACGGGGCCGCTAAGCTATACGGTATTCAACGGCAAGAAGCTGCGCGACTATCGCTACGAAGTGCGGGGCGAAGAAACGCTGGAGACCGAGCTGGGCGCATTGCGCACCCTGCATCTTGCGCGGACGGCCGATGGCGACGGCCAGTTCGAGATCTGGCTGGCGATCGACCGGCACTACCTGCCGGTGCGCGTATTGCGCAGCGACGACAAAGGCAACGAAATGGAGCTCGTGCTGTTGTCGATTTCGCCCTGAAGCCTACTGCGGCAAACCGCCCACCTGCATGCGCGGCGTGATGCCGCGGCGCTGGAATTCCCCCTGCCGCACCTCCAGCGCGTAACGCACGTCCGCGCTCGGGCAATGCGGCGTTTCGGTCCACGGCTGCATGTCGGCAAGGCTGACGATGCGGCCCGCCGTATCGATGAACGCGATCGACAGCGGCAGCGGCGTGTCGCGCATCCAGAAGCAATGCCGGCCCGGCTGCTCGAACACGAACAGCATGCCGCCATCGGGGGCGAGATGGGTGCGGCCCATCAGGCCGCGCTGGCGTTGTTGTGGGGTGGCCGCAAGTTCGACCTGGAAGGCATGCGGGCCGATGCGCAGCGGCAGCCGCGCGTCGCTTGCCGCTGCGCTGCCCCACAGGACCGCCAGCGCGAGCGCGCCAAGGCGGCTGGCCCGGGTCAATGCGCTACAGCGCCGCCGGCCCCGAATCGATGGGCTAGAGCGCATGGCGCATCTGTTCGGCCAGCTGCAGCGCGGCTGCCGGGTCGGCGTCGAGCACGTTGAAATGCCCCATCTTGCGTCCCGGGCGTGCCGCCTCCTTGCCGTACAGGTGCAGCTTGATGTTGTCGTGCGTGAGCAGCGCGGCCCAGCGCGGGCCGCCGTCGTGCCAGCGGTCGCCGAGGAGGTTGACCATCACCGCCGGCGACAAGAGCCGGGTGTCGCCCAACGGCAGGCCGGCGAGCACACGCACCTGCTGCTCGAACTGGTCGGTGACGCAGGCATCCAGCGTGTAGTGGCCGGAGTTGTGCGGGCGCGGGGCGATTTCGTTGATCATCAACTGGCCGCCGGCGATGAAGAATTCGACCGCCATCACGCCGACGTAACCGAGCTTGTCGGCCACCGCGCGCGCCATTTCGCGCGCCGCCTGGGCAAGGCTGTCGGGGATGCGTGCGGGGACGATGGAGACGTCGAGGATGCCGCCGTCGTGGCGGTTTTCGGCGACCGGGAACAGCGCGCACCGGCCCGCATCGTCGCGCGCCAGCACCACCGAGACCTCAAGCTCGAGCTGGACGAAGCCTTCCAGCACGCAGGCCTGGCCGCCGAATTCGCGGAAGGCGGCACGCGCCTCTTCCAGCGTGCCGACCCGGGCCTGGCCCTTGCCGTCGTAGCCGAAGCGCGACACTTTCAACAGCGCCGGCGCGCCGGTTGTCGCCAGCGCGGCTTCGAGGTCGGCCTCGGAATCGACCAGCGCAAACGGTGCGGTGGCAAAGCCGTTGTCGGCGAGCCAGGCCTTTTCGTGGCTGCGGTCCTGCACGATGGCGACCGCGTCGGCGCCGGGCGACACCCGGCAGTGCTTCGCCAGCTCGATCAGGCTGGCGGCAGGGACATTTTCAAATTCGGTGGTGACGGCAGCGCAGGCTGCGCCGAGTTTTCTCAGGGCAGCGAGGTCGGCGTAGTCCGCCCGCACATGCACATCGGCCATCTGGCCGGCGGGGCTGGCGGCGTCGGGGTCGAGCACCATGACCTTGTAGCCCATGGTGCGCGCGGCGAGGGTGAACATGCGGCCGAGCTGGCCGCCGCCGAGGATGCCGAGGGTTGCACCTGGCAAAATGGGCAGCTTCGCTCCGGGCAAAACGGGCAGCGGCTTACTCGACATCGGGCAGCTCCATCGCCATCACCGAATCCGACTGGCCGCGGCGGAAGTCGTTGAGTTGCGCCGCCAACCCATTGTCGTAGCGCGCGATCAGCGCCGCCGCGAACAGCGCCGCGTTGGCTGCGCCGGCCTCGCCGATGGCGAAGGTGGCGACCGGAATGCCCTTCGGCATTTGCACGATGGACAGCAGCGAATCCATGCCCTTGAGGTATTTCGACGGCACCGGCACGCCGAGCACCGGCACGATGGTCTTGGCGGCGATCATGCCCGGCAGGTGGGCGGCGCCGCCGGCCCCTGCGATGATCGCTTTGAGGCCGCGCGCTTCGGCGCTGGCGGCGTATTCGTACAGCAGATCCGGCGTGCGGTGCGCCGACACCACCTTCGTCTCGAAGTGGATGCCCAGCTGTTTCAGCAGCATCGCCGCATGCTTCATCACCTCCCAGTCGCTGGAAGAGCCCATCACCACACCGACCAGAGGAGCGTTCATATGCCTGATTCGCCGAATAAAAGCGGCATTTTAACGCGAGAGCTGTCTGCAATTCGCGGCGCGGCGGTGCGAAATCGCGGCGCCGCGCCGCCCCTCAGGTCCGAGGGTTCGTAGGAGCACCCGCAAGGGGTAGGCCGTGGTTGTAAGCCGCTAAAGCGGCAACAACCACGCACCGGCGCCCTTGCCGCGATTTTCGGACTATGGTGATAAGTCCACCGCACTGTTGGGCGTCTGCTCGGCAGCCCTTCCCGATCCTGAGGAGGAACCCATGGCCATCCAAACCAGATTGCGCCGCTTGCCGCTAAGCGCGGCCCTGTCGGCGCTGCTTGTTGCCAGTCCGTTTGCCACGGTTTTCGCACAAGCCCTCCCGCTGGCGCGCACCGCCGGGGACGCCGCGCTCAAATGGGGTGGCTGCCCTGAATTCATGCCCAAAGGCTGCGAGATTGCGGTGCTCCACGGCGACCCGGCCAAACACAATGCCGACGTCTTCTTCAAGGTGCCCGCGAATGCGGCGATTCCGCGTCACTGGCATACCTCGGCCGAGCGCATGGTGCTGGTGGCCGGCGAGCTTCACGTGACCTATGACGGGCACCCGACCGCTGTGCTCACGCCGGGCACCTATGCCTACGGCCCGGCCCGGATGCCGCACTCGGCGACGTGCGGGGCGGCCGGCCCATGCGTGCTGTTCATCGCATTCGAATCGCCGGTGGATGCGTTCGCGAGCGACGCTGCCCGGAAATAGCTGAGGCTGACCGGCGGCCCAAGCAAAACGCCCCGCACAGGGCGGGGCGTTTCGATGCGACAAACAGCTTGCTGACTTATACGCAGCCGGTCGGCTTCGGGGTGCCGGCGTAGCGGCCTGCCTGCTTGGCGGGGCCGAACGGGAACAGGTCGAACAGGAATTTCTTGTCGCCCCATTCCGGACCGAATTCTTCCTTCAGGCCTTTTTGCAGGAAGCGCAGGTTGGGCGCAGTGCCGTTCTGGGCGAAGAATTCACGCATATAGTGAATGATCTTCCAGTGGTTTTCACCCAGGTCCAGCTTGTCTTCCTTGGCCAGTTCGACGGCCAGTTCTTCGGACCAGTCCTCCAGGTTGACCAGGTAGCCTTCGGGGTCGGTTTCGACCATTTTGCCGTTGATTTCGCGTTCCATGATGCGTGTCCTTGTGTTCAGTAAAAAATTACGATGCCGAACGATAGAATAACCAAGTAAATTAGTCAACCAATCGCGATGGGCAGGTGTGGGTTTACTTGGCGACGACCTTGCCGCCCGCCGCCTTCCAGGCCTCGATGCCGCCCTCGATGTAGCGCGCCTTGACGCCCGCGGCCTGCAGGCGGTCGACCACGCTGTTCGACACGCTGTCGCCGCGCGCGCAGTACACCACCACGTCGAGCGTGAGCGGGAGGGCACCGATCCAGGCGTCGATCTTGTCCGGGTTTTTCCACATCGCGCCGGGAATGATTTCATTCGACGCGGCGTAGTCGGCTTCGCGGCGGACGTCGAATACCAGCGCGGTGTCCGGGTTCACCTTGGCGGGCGCGATGGTGCGCGGCAGGTCTGGGCATTTTTCGCTGGGGGTGCCGCAGCCGCAGCGCTTCAGGGGTTGGGTTCCGGGTTCCATGCTGTCCTCACATATAAAACGAATAAGCCAGCCCGACTTGGACGGGATACCGTCTTGCGGATGAGAAGCCTGACGCCGGGGGCGGGTGCCCCGACTGCCGCGATTCTAGTGCAGGGTGCGCGCGCCGCCAAACGTGTCCTGGTCAGCCCTTTCGAGGCCGCGCCTGCGCCGGCCCCAGCACGAAGTCCTTGAAGGCCAGCGCCGCCGGCGACAGCCTTTTGTCGGCGCGGTGGACGATGTACCAGTGGCGCATGATGGGGAAGCCGTCGACATCCAGCACGGCCAGCCGCTTGAGCGCCAGCTCCATTTCCAGCGTCTGCAGCGAGAGGATGCCAAGCCCCAGCCCGGCTTGCACCGCCTGCTTGATCGCCTCGTTGCTGCTCATTTCCATGCTGCTCTGGATTTCCAGTTCGCGGGCGGCGAAGAAACGCTCCATCGCGCCGCGGGTGCCGGAGCCGGCCTCGCGCACCAGGAAGGATTCGGCGGCCAGGCTTGCGACGGAGGCGTTCTTCTTGCCGACCAGCGGATGGTCGGGCGGGGCGATCACCACCAGCGGATTGTCCATGAAGCGGATGGCCTCCAGGCCCAGCCCGTCGGGCACCTGGCCCATGATGGCGAGGTCGATGCGGTTGCCGATCAGCTGGTCCAGCACGGCGGCCCGGTTGGATACGTCCAGATGAACCGTCACCCCGGGGTGCCGGCCGCGAAAGCGGGCGAGGATGTCGGTGGCGACCACGTTCACCGTCGAGGTCGCGGCAAGGCTGAGGCGGCCACTGTCGATGCTGCGCAGCTGCGCCAGGTTGGCCTGCATGTCGTCCAGTCGTGCGGTGATGGTCCGGCTGGCGTGCAGCACTTCGCGCCCGGCCTCGGTGAGGAAGATTTTCTTCCCTAGCTGTTCGGTAAGCCGCATCCCCAGAATGGTCTCGATCCCCTTCACCTGCATCGAGACGGCAGGCTGCGATAGATGCAGTTCTTCCGCCGCCCGCGAAAACGACAGGTGACGGGCAACCGCCTCAAACACCCGGAATTGGCGTAGCGTCAGTCGGCGCATAAATGTATAAGTAAAACGATATTGTTTCGATCATAACAATTTAATATTAATTATAGTTAGTCCTCCGTATAGTCCGCCCCTGTCGTGCTCAGGGGTATTGCTCCTGAGGCCTTGTTTATCTACCGCAGGAGTCATGCAATGGATCAATCCGCACGTTACGCCGACCTCTCCCTCAAGGAAGAAGACCTCATCAAGGGTGGCAAGCACATCCTCGTCGCCTACAAGATGAAGCCGAAGCCCGGCTTTGGCAGCTACCTGTCATGCGCCGCCCACTTCGCCGCCGAGTCGTCCACCGGCACCAACGTTGAAGTCTCCACCACCGACGATTTCACCAAGGGCGTCGACGCGCTGGTGTATTACATCGACGAAGCGACCGAAGACATGCGGATCGCTTACCCGATCGAGCTGTTCGACCGCAACATCACCGACGGTCGCATGATGATCGTGTCGTTCCTGACGCTGGTGATCGGCAACAACCAGGGCATGGGCGACATCGAGCACGCCAAGATCCATGACTTCTACATGCCCGAGCGCGCCATCCAGCTGTTCGACGGCCCCTCCAAGGACATCTCCGACATGTGGCGCATCCTCGGCCGCCCGGTCGTCAACGGCGGCTACATCTCCGGCACCATCATCAAGCCGAAGCTGGGCCTGCGTCCCGAGCCGTTCGCGGCTGCTGCCTACCAGTTCTGGCTGGGCGGCGACTTCATCAAGAACGACGAACCCCAGGGCAACCAGGTGTTCTGCCCGGCCAAGAAGGTCTACCCGCTGGTGTACGACGCGATGAAGCGCGCCCAGGACGAAACCGGCCAGGCCAAGCTGTTCTCCGCCAACATCACGGCCGACGACCACTATGAAATGTGCGCCCGCGCCGATTTCATCCTGGAAGCCTTCGGCCCCGATGCGGACAAGGTTGCGTTCCTGGTCGACGGTTTCGTCGGCGGCCCCGGCATGATCACCACTGCCCGCCGTCAGTACCCCGCTCAGTACCTGCACTACCACCGCGCCGGCCACGGCATGATCACCTCGCCGTCGGCACTGCGCGGCTACACCGCGTTCGTGCTCGCCAAGATCTCGCGTCTGCAGGGGGCGTCCGGCATCCACGTCGGCACCATGGGCTACGGCAAGATGGAAGGCGAGAACAGCGACAAGAACATCGCCTACATGATCGAGCGCGACGAGTGCCAGGGCCCGGTCTACTTCCAGAAGTGGTACGGCATGAAGCCCACCACCCCGATCATTTCCGGCGGCATGAACGCGCTGCGCCTGCCCGGCTTCTTCGAGAACCTGGGTCACGGCAACGTCATCAACACCTCCGGCGGCGGCTCCTACGGCCACATCGACAGCCCGGCGGCCGGCGCGATCTCGCTGCGCCAGTCGTACGAGTGCTGGAAGTCGGGCGCCGATCCGATCGAATACGCGAAAGAGCACAAGGAGTTCGCCCGCGCGTTCGAGTCCTTCCCCGGCGATGCCGACAAGATCTTCCCCGGCTGGCGTGAAAAGCTGGGCGTGCACAAGTAAGTACGCGGAGGACGAAGCATATCGTCCCCTCGTGGGGCAGTTGAGGCGGGCCTAGCCGCCGCAAGCCACCCCAGCGTTACGCGCCCCCGGCTTGCTGGGGGCGTTTTTTCTTCCGCCGTGAGGAATCAAGATGACGAACAAAGACCAGTACAAGCTTGTGCAGGAACCCTACTACCAGCAGCAGAAGAACGAAGTCGCGCTGTACGAGGCCGCCTACCGCAACCGCCTGCCGGTGATGGTGAAAGGCCCCACCGGCTGCGGCAAATCGCGCTTCGTCGAATACATGGCGTGGAAGCTCAACAAGCCGCTGATTACCGTGGCCTGCAACGAGGACATGACCGCCAGCGATCTGGTGGGGCGCTACCTGCTCGAAGCCAACGGCACCCGCTGGCTCGACGGCCCGCTCACCGTCGCCGCGCGCATCGGCGCCATCTGCTATCTGGACGAGATCGTCGAGGCTCGGCAGGACACCACCGTGGTGATTCACCCGCTGACCGACCATCGCCGCACCCTGCCGCTCGATAAAAAGGGCGAGCTGATCCACGCGCACCCCGACTTCCAGCTGGTGATTTCCTACAATCCCGGCTACCAGACGCTGATGAAGGATCTCAAGCAGTCGACCAAGCAGCGTTTCACCGCCTTCGATTTCGACTACCCCGATGCGGCGCTGGAAGCGCAGATCGTGGCGAAGGAAACCGGCATGGACGCAGCCGTGGCGGCCCAGCTGGTGAAGATCGGCGGCGTCGCGCGCAACCTGAAAGGGCACGGGCTGGACGAGGGCATCTCGACGCGCCTCTTGGTATACGCGGCGACCCTGATCAAGGACGGCGTGGAACCGCGCGACGCCTGCCGCATGGCCATGGTGCGCCCGATCACCGACGATGCCGATATCCGCGACACGCTGGATCACGCGATCGATGCCACGTTTGCCTGAACAACCTCGTCATTGCGATCGAAGCGAAGCAATCCCGCCATTTGCATGTGCGGCGGCCTCTGGGTTGCCGCGTCGCTGCGCGCCTCGCAATGACAATTCGGTGTGCACCGAGCCGCGCCAATCATGACTAGCGCCACCGAATACCAGCATCCCCTGATGGCAGCCTACTGGAAGCAGCTCGACACCCGCTTTCCGCAGGTGGCGGCGGTGTTCGACGACCTGATGGCGGAAGCGCTGGCGGAGCTCACGCGCGAAGGCATCGACGCCTACCTCGAAGCCGGCCGCGTCATCGGCAAGCTGGGGCGCGGCGTCGAGCCGATGCTGGCCTTCATGGAAGAGTGGCCGTCCACCGCCAAGGCGGTCGGCGAGGTGGCGTTGCCGGCGGTGATGGCGCTGGTCCAGCGCATGCAGAAGTCGCCCAACGGCAGCGCCATCACGCCGTTTCTGGAAACGCTGGCGCCGGTGGCGCGCCGGCTGCAGTCGCAGGAACTGCTGCAGCGCTACCTCGACGTGATCCTGGATTTCATGGAGCGCACCACCGGCTCCATCCACGGCCACCACACCACCTTTCCCAGTCCCGGCCTGCCGGATTTTCTCGCCCAGGCGCCGAACCTGCTCAACCAGCTGACGCTCGCCGGCCTGAAGAACTGGGTCGAATACGGCATCCGCAACTACCGCACCCATCCCGAGCGGCAGAAGGATTATTTCAGCCTGCAGTCGGCCGACGCACGCGCCGTGCTGCAGCGCGAACGCCATGGCACATTGCTGGTGGACGTCGAGCGCAAGCTCGATCTTTACCTGCGCGGCCTGTGGCAGGACGGCGACCAGCTGGTGCCGTACTCGACCGCGTTCGACGAACTGCGCAAGCCGATTCCCTACTACGACAAGCTCGGCATCCGCCTGCCGGACGTGTACGACGCCGCCGGTGAAATATCCGGCATCGACCGCTACCGCGCCGTGCTCGCCCACATCGTCGGCCACCGCCGCTGGTCCGAGGCGCAGATCGCCGACAACTGGAGCCCGTTCCAGCGCATGGCGGTGGAGTTCTTCGAGGACTGCCGCATCGACACGCTGCTGATCCGCGAATACCCCGGCCTGCGCCGCCTGTTCCTCGCGCTGCACCCGAAGCCTGCGGAGAGCGCGTGCGATCCGCAGACCACCTCCTGCCTGCGCCACCGCATGGCGATGCTGTCGCGCGCGCTGCTCGATCCGGATCACGGCTATACCGACGCGGCCCTGAACGACTTCGTCGCCCGCTTCCATGCCGTCATGGCGCCAAGTGAATCAGGGCAGCGCGAATCCAACACACAGGAAATCGCCGCCTTGGCGCTGAGTTATGTCGCCAAAACCCGGCTCCAGAGTGACCAGTTCGCCCGCGTGCATTTCGACGACACCGTGGTCGATTACCGCGACGACAACCGCCAGCTGTGGAAATTCATCGAGGCGGGCGACGAGGAAGAGCGCTTCGACGAGACGCGCAAGATCGAACCGGGCGAGGAAATCCAGGGCCTGCCGCCGCGCCACTACCCCGAGTGGGACTACGCGAGCCAGACCTATCGCCCCGACTGGGCCAGCGTGTACGCCGCGCTGCATCCTGCCGGCAACGCCGCCGACATCGACCGCCTGCTCGCCAAGCACGCCGCGCTCGCCAAGCAGCTGAAGAAGATGCTCGACCTGTTGAAGCCGCAGGACAAGGTGCGCATCCGCTACCAGGAAGAGGGCAGCGAGCTCGACCTCGACGTCGCCATCCGCTCGCTGATCGACTTCAAGGGCGGCGCCACCCCCGACCCGCGCATCAACATGAGTCACCGCACCGACGGCCGCGACATCGCCGTCATGCTGCTGCTCGACCTGTCGGAATCATTGAACGAAAAGGCGGCCGGCTCCGACCAGACCATCCTCGAGCTGTCCCAGGAAGCGGTCTCGCTCCTGGCCTGGTCGATCGAAAAACTGGGCGACCCATTCGCGATTGCCGGCTTCCACTCCAACACCCGCCACGACGTGCGCTACCTGCACATCAAGGGCTACGGCGAACACTTCAACGACGACGTGAAAGCGCGCCTCGCCGCGATGGAAGCGGGCTATTCCACCCGCATGGGCGCCGCCATGCGCCACGCCGCGCACTACCTCGGCGCGCGCCCGGCCGACAAGAAACTGATGCTGATCCTCACCGACGGCCGTCCGTCCGACGTCGATACGCACGACGAGCGCCTGCTGGTCGAAGACGCCCGCCAGGCCGTCAAGGAACTCGACCAGCAGGGCATTTTCGCCTACTGCATCAGCCTCGATCCCAAGGCCGACGAATACGTCGGCGACATCTTTGGCCGCCAGTTCACCGTCATCGACCACATCGAGCGGCTGCCAGAGCGGCTGCCGCAGCTGTTCATGGCGCTCACTAAATAAGCCGACCTGGGCAGGGTATATTGGCTCGAATCCGCCGGCAGAATGCCTGGCGCGCCGGCCAGGCGGAATGAACCTGCCGGTCCATTCGCCTGTCCATGACCAGCATCCAACCCGGGACCGATTTCTCCATGCGTCGTCTGAGCCTGCTTCTCATCGCTGCCCTGCTTTCCGCCTGTGCGGCACCGCCGCCGCCTACCCCGACCCCTGTCCAGGTGTCCAGGCCGCCGCTCAAGATCGCACTGGTGCTGGGCGGTGGCGCGGCGCGGGGCTTCGCCCACATCGGCGTGATCAAGGCGCTGGAGGCCCAAGGCATCGCGCCTGACATCGTGGTGGGCACCAGTGCCGGTTCCGTGGTGGGGGCGCTCTACGCCTCCGGCATGAGCGGCTTCGAGCTGCAGAACCTGGCCCTGCAGATGAAAGAGGACTTGCTGGCGGACTGGACCCTGCCCAACCGGGGGGTATTGAAGGGCGCGGCCCTGCAGGACTTCATCAACCAGAACGTGAAAAACCTGCCCATCCAGAAATTGCCCAAACCCCTGGGCGTGGTCGCCACCGATCTGCAAAGCGGCGAGCGAGCGCTGTTTCGCTACGGCAACACGGGTATGGCGGTCCGCGCTTCCAGCGCCGTGCCGGGCTGGTTCCAGCCGGTCGAGATCGGCGGCCGGGATTATGTGGACGGCGGCCTCACTTCGCCGGTTCCCGCGCAGTCCGCGCGCACCATGGGCGCGGACTTCGTCATCGCCGTGGACATCTCCAATGTGAGCCGCCGCGACAAGCTCACCGGCACCCTGGACGTGCTGCTGCAGACCTTCGCCATCATGGGCCATGCCATCAGCGGCCACGAGCTGAAGGATGCCGACGTCGTCGTCCGCCCGAAGACGGCAGCGGTGAGCAGCACCGATTTCGAAGGCCGGCACCTGGCGATTCTGGAGGGCGAGAAGGCCGCCGCTGCCATCATGCCGGAGCTGAAGGCCAAGCTCGCCAGGGCGCGGGCGCGTTAAAAGACAGAACTTCTCGGCGGCGGCGGCATGCCTCGCGCCAGTCCAACCCGCTGCAAGCCAAGCGGCAAGCGCTTTTCCCCTGCTGTGAATCGGGCCAGGTTTTACAGCCAGGGCGATTCGCGTTAGAATGCCTTTGCGCAAAACAATATTGCGCAATCGTTGGTGCTGGTTTTCCAGTGTCACAGGCAAACGCTAATGATGATTAAATCCGCGATGTCCGCATCGCCTTCTGCGCCTGTGCCGTTTTCCATCCGCCACACCCAGCGGCGAGACCCTCCTGAAGAAGGTCTCGCCCTTCTCGCCCGGGGATCTCCGTCGATGCGCTGCACGACAGGGCTCTTGCCTTCCACCCTTGGGCCGTTCTTCCAACGGGCGCGCGTCCATCGCCGCCCCGACTTTGGAGATTACATGCTCGATCTGACTGAAGGTTTCGATTTGAATCCGCTTTCCCCTGCGCCGCACGGGCATCCGCCACTGGGCTGTGCTGCGGTGCTGGGCGCCGGTGCCTGGGGCACCGCCCTGGCTAGCGCCCTGCAGCGCGGCGGCGTGCCGACCTGGCTGTGGGCACGGCGTCCCGAGGTGGCGGAGGCGATTCACGATCGAAACCATCATCCGCAATGCCTGTCGGGCGTCGATCTGCCGTCCGGCCTCGGCGCCACCGCCGACATGGCGCATGCCCTGCACGGCGCGCAACTGGTCATCCTCGCCGTGCCCGCCGCGGCCACGCGGGACATCGCGCGTCGGGCGGCGCTGCTGATGACCCCGGGCACGGTGGTGCTGACGGCCAGCAAGGGCATCGAGCAGGGCAGCGGTGCGCTGATGACCCAGGTGCTGGACGAGGAACTGGGCAAAACCATGCTGACCGGCTCGATCGGCGGGCCGAGCTTTGCCGATGAGGTGGCGTGCGGCAAGTCCACGCTGCTGACGCTGGCCATGCCCGCGCTGGCGCGCAGCCATCCCCAGCACCGGGCGGCGAGCCGCATCGCCGGCGGCCTGATGCAGCAGCTTGCGCTCGCCAGCGTCACGCTGGAACTGACCCCGGACGCCGTGGGCGCGCAGGTGGGCGGCGCGCTGAAGAACATGATCGCCATCGCCTGCGGCATGGCGACGGCGCAGGGCATGGGCGAAAACGCGCGTGCCGGCATCATCACGCGCGGCCTTGACGACATGCGCCGCCTCAGCCAGGCAATGGGCGGCCGCGTCGAAACCCTGCTGGGCAGCAGCGGCGTCGGCGACCTGTTCCTCACCGCCGCGTCCGAGCAGTCGCGCAACACCCGCCTGGGGATGCAGCTCGGGCGGCCCGGGGGCGAGGCCATGGCCGTGGCCGGGGAGCTGGCCGAAGGCGCCCTCAGCGTGATGTCGGTGCAGATTCTGGAACGCAAGTACGGCCTGCGGCTGAACGTGGCCGCCGCGGTGCGCGACGTGCTGCAGCAGCGCCTGCCGGCCGAACGGGCCTTGCATCGCCTGCTGCACGAAAGTGCGCCGGCCATGCTGCCGCCCGCGATACGGACCCCGAGACCCGTCCCCGTCCGCCCCCGCATCGGCCGCGACAGCGACGCGCGAGTGGGTGCGCAAGCCTGGGGTATGGGCCATGCATAAGGCGGGCGGCAGCATGCCGCAGACCATCCTGGCCACTGATCTGGACGGCACCTTTCTCGGCGGCAGCGCCGAACAGCGCGCAACGCTGTACGACTGGATCGCGCGTCGCCGCGACGAGATCGTGCTGATCTTCGTCAGCGGGCGCGGGCAGGGCTTCATGCGTGGGCTGGCCAGCGAACTGCCGGTACAGCCCGACCACATGGTCGGCGACGTCGGGACCAGCGTCGGCTGCGGCCCCGGTTACGCGCCCCTGCCGCACCTGGAACAGTGGCTGGACCAGAGCTGGCCGGCCGACGCCCATGCGCGCATCGATCAGGCCATGCTGCAGCACCCGGGCCTGAGCGAGCAGCCGGGCGTCAGCGGCCGACGCCGTTCCTATTTCTACAAGGATCCGGCCCATGCGCGGGCGGCCCAGCGCGACGTGCAGCAGCTGAACTTCGATGTCCTGATCTCGGACAACCTGTACTTCGACGTGCTGCCGCGCGGCGTGTAAAAAGGCCCCACCCTGCTGCGCACCCTGCAGGCGCTGAACCTGCCCGTGCACCGCACCCTGGTGGCCGGCGACACGCTGAACGACCTGTCCATGTTCGACATCGGCCTGGCCGGCGTCGCCGTGGGCAATCGCGAGGCCGCGCTCGATGCGGCCATCCAGCAACACGAAAACGTCTACCGCAGCCCGCATCCGGGCGCCGCCGGCGTGCTCGACGCCCTGCAACGCTTTCACCGAACGGCGGAATCCGATGACGCCATCGCGGGCCCTGGTGAAAAAAAGCTTGGCGAAAAAAAGCTTGGCGAAAAAAAGCTTGGCGAAAAAAACTGGATGGCCGCATAACGCGCTGATCGCGGGTGGGGCGGGCGAGAAGGCGCCGCGTCAGTTCACGCCTGCCACACCCCGTATCCCGCTTCACGGAAATCGATCGCGAGTTCCACTTCCAGGTCGCGCGCGGCGTCGTAGGACAGCGGGTTGTACAGTTCGTACCGTTCAGGCAACAAGCGCAGGCCGAATTCCCTGACGAAGCGGTTCGACTGGATGCCTGCCTTGTGCTTGTCGAAGCGCACGTCGGGATTCAGTCCGGTCATGCCGACGTAAACACACTGCTTGCCCGTGATGTAGCCGGGGTTGGCTTTCCTGAATCGGCCTTCGTATAGAACGTCTTTCGACAGTTCGATCACATAGACGTGATAGTGGTTTCGGCGTCCCATCGCATGCGGCTTACACGTCTGAAGCGCCAGCCTCACGGAAGGTGTGCTTGCCGTCACGTTTCGCCGCGTAAAGCGCCGCGTCGGCTTTCTTCAGCAAATCATCCAGCGTTTCTCCGTCCTCGCAGCACATGGCGATCCCCACCGACGCCCCGATCTGCGCGGTGCCCCCGCCGGCAAGCGGGATGGGCTGGCTCAGGCTCTCGACCACGCGGCCGGCGACCTCGCGCGCCGCCGCTGCGTCGTCGACCTGCCCCAGCACGATGACAAACTCGTCACCGCCGAATCGGGCGATCACGTCCGACTCGCGGAGCAACTGCTTCATCCGTTCCGCCGCCGCCAGCAGAACCGCGTCGCCCGCGGCATGTCCATGCCGGTCGTTCACCGCCTTGAAGTCATCCAGGTCGACGGCCAGGACCGCCATCCGGGTCCGGGAGCGCTTCGCGCCGGCGATCAAATGCCTTTCGTTTTCGTTCAGGAAGCGCCGATTGGCCAGGCCCGTCAGCGGGTCGCGAAGGCTGAGCTGGCGGATCGTCCGCTCGGCATCGATGCCTGCCCGGATCAGGCGGCCGGTTTCCCGGTAAAGCCCGAGCAAGGCCAATCCCGTCCACAGCCCGGCCATGCCCAGCAGCGCCGACGCCCAATTCTGGTCGTGGATTCGCGTCACTTCGCGCGTTTCCAGCAGGCGCAACTCTTCCCGTCCGGTCTCGATCAGAATGCGGTGGATCTCCTCGATGGCGGACTTGTCGAATCCCCCCAGTTCCCGCTCCGGCGGCGTGGCATCGCCATCCGCCGCTGCGCGTTGCCGCAGCGCGCCAAATCCCGCCTCCAGCGCCGTTTGCAGCGCCGGCAGCGGCGCCAGGCGAGCAGCCCGGGCGTCTTCAGCACCGATCAAGGCGATCAGTGTCTCGGCACTGGGGCAGCGCGATTGGCGACAGATCAGGCTGGGGTCGAGATCGGCGGGATCGTGCGACTCGGCATATTGACGGGCCGCGGTGTCCAGGTTGAGCAGGTAGGTGCGCAGCGCGTCGATGTACGCAATGACCTGCCGCGTGTGCGCCACCGAGCGGACCGCCTCTTCCGAGCGCTGGTACTGATAGAGCGTCATGGAGATCAGCACCATGATGATGAGCGCGAAGATCAGTGCGCCCTTGTGGAGCACGCGCTTGAAGCCGGCAAAGACGGATTCATGGTTTATGGTTTGCATGGGTGGCGTAGCAGCGGAAAAAACAAAGACAACGGCCTGAATATTAAGGCACTTGCATTCAAGCACGCCTCACGGCATTCGGGGGAGCGTCGCTGGGCAATGGCTGAACCCCAAGGGCGGCGCGATCCCCCCGCCTGCTCAGGCAAACTGAACCAGATCGCCGTCGCGGTCGTAGGCCAGATATTTTGAGATCGCGCCATTCTGGATGGAATTGATCATCGTTTTGAGGTGCGCCTGCGCTTCTTCGGAACTCGGCATCACCCCCGCCTGCCCGGCCAGGCAGGCGACAAACACGATTTTCCAGTCCTGTCCCATGTGGCGTGACTCCTCGACCAGATCGGCAAAATCTCCCAGCTCATCCAGTGCCTTGTCGGTACACATCTGGGGGGTCAACACGCCCCCCGTTCCGTCCTCAAAGCCTTTGTTCTGGGCCGCGGTATAGCCTTCGGGCAGTTCGGGTTGCGTGAAAACGAAAAGAAGCCGTTGCGGTTCGGGTTGCTGCCTGGCGGCTGTCAGCAGGTCTGCGTAATTTGAAATGTTCATGCGGCTCAACCTTATATTGAAAGACAGAAATCCAACGGGAACTCTGAAAGTATCACTAACCGGGGCTGGCGTCGTGTCCGGCTGTCTGCTTCGCGATGCTCGCCGGACTGGGCCGGCGCACAATGGCGGGAACGCCAGCCGGCAGCCGGGGTCATTCTGTCAGGAGGCTGCCATGAACACACATCCGACCCTGATCCTCACCCTCATCGGCCCGCTGGCGCTGGCGTGCGGGCAGCTCTGGTACACGGGCAGCCAGAACGGGCGCTTGGGCCGGGTGCGGTGATGACCAAACTCAGCGAATACGTCGAGATGGCTGCAAACGAATATTTGCAGGAGACCGGCAGCGACGAACTGGATGCCCGCTGGATTGCCGAGTTCTTCCAGGACGGCGGCGTGCAGGACGATTATCCGAGGCAGGATCTGGTCGCGTTCAGCGACCAGGTGCAAAAAGCGCTGAGCAAAAAATCCGAGCGCGCCGGCAAACAAACGCGCCTCCAGCTCGACAAGATCGTCCACTTCGTCCGGCAGCTGCGCAAACCGTAGGCGCCCGCGTCATCGACCAACCTGTATGACTTTGCCACGGCCGATCGAGGGTCGGGGCAACCGCACCGGGGTGTCTCAGTCGTACTTGCAGTCGTCCAGATGTGCCCGCCATTGGGCCTGCAGGGTCGCTCGGGCCTCGGCATCGCCATTGATCGCGGCCAGCAGTTCAGGGCCTGCGCGCAGTTCCACGCGCTGCCAGCCCGACCCGGTGGCGCATTCCACGATCACCGCCCATCGCCCTTCCCGGGGTTCGACGGCATAAAGGTGAGCGGAAAGCCGCATACCATCGAGGAGGGTGCTCACGGAAGCATTGGCCCGTGCCAGATCGGCTTCGCTAGGGTCTGCCATGATTCAGTCGCCGAACCGGCGCGCGTGCCCGCTGCAAGAAAAAGGTTTCATGCTGCCCCCACCAAAAACGGCTGTAAATTCATCATAGTCCCTCGGCGAGCCCATTCCAGCCCACGCACCCCGACCGATTGCGACGAACGCTCGGCCATGTTTCAAAATGCCGCCTAAGATTGAAGTCAACCGATCGCCAAGTCAGTGCGCTTGCCGACGCACGCTACTTGGACATTCGACATCGCTGGACACAAAGGGGTGCGCGTCACGTGAGCCGCTACATTGCCGGTACCGAACATATTCCCTGCTTCGGCAGCGCACTCGCCACGCCTGCCGTGATCGCCCACCGTGGCGCTGCCGATGATGCGCCGGAGAACACCCTTGCCGCATTCAAGCTGGCCTGGCAACAGGGCGCCGACGGCATCGAGGGGGATTTTCATCTCACCCGGGATGGGGAAATCGTCTGCATCCATGACGCAGACACCCGGCGGACGGCAGGCCGGGGCGTAAAAGTGGCCGAGGCGACGTTCGCCGAGTTGCGGCGGCTTGATGTGGGTTGCTGGAAAGGCGAGCCCTGGCGCGGCGCCCGGATCCCCACCCTTGGCGAGGTCCTGGCCACCGTGCCTGCAGGCAAGCGGGTGTGCATCGAAATCAAATGCGGCGCGGAGATTCTGCCCGCGCTGAAAGCGGCGCTTGCCGGGTCCGGGTTGCAGTCGGAGCAGGCCATCGTCATGTCCTTTGATCCGAATGTCATTGCCGAAGCGAAGCGCCTGCTGCCTCAACTCAAGGCGCTTTGGCTAACGGATTTCAAGGCCGACCCGGCAACCGGCGTGCAGCCGACCGCGACAGAGATTCTGCAAACGCTCGAGAAAACGGGCGCCGAAGGCGTCGGCTGCCGCGCGCACCCGGTCGTCGATCAAGCGTTCATGCAGACGCTGCGGACGGCGCAAAAGGAGGTCCACCTGTGGACGGTGGGCGACGTGCCCACCGCGAAACGGTATCTGGAGCTGGGCGCGGATTCCCTGACCTCGAATCGTGCCGGCTGGCTGAAGCGGCAACTTTGCGGCGAACCAGGCCTGCCGAACCGCACGTCAATCCGCGCGTCTGGCGATTTCCGATGAACAGCTTTGTTGTCTCGCAATACGCCCTGTTTCTGGCCGAAGCCGCCACCCTCGTGCTGGCCGTCTTTCTTCTGGTCGCCGGGCTGGTCGCCTTGTCGCGCCGCAAGGACAAGCATGCCGGCCAGATCCAGGTGACCGACGTCAACCGCCAGTTCGAGGCAGCCGGGGACAGGATCCAGGCCGCGCAGCTTCCCAGGAAAGCCCACAAGCTGCTGCACAAGCAGCGCAAGCTCGAACGCAAGGCCCAGCAGAAAAGGACGGAAGCCGAACCCTGCATCTACCTGCTGGACTTCAAAGGCGATCTTCGTGCCTCTGCCTTGGCGGCGCTGCGCGAGGAAATCAGCGCCATCCTGCAAGCGGCTAAGGCGGGTGACGCGGTGTTCCTGCGGCTCGAAAGCGGGGGTGGACTGGTCAACCGCTACGGGCTCGCCGCCGCCCAGCTGCTTCGGCTGCGCGACGCGCAGCTGCCGCTCACCGTGATGGTGGATGCGGTGGCCGCCAGCGGCGGCTATCTCATGGCCGCCGCCGCCGACAGGATCGTCGCCTCGCCTTTTGCGCTCATCGGCTCCATCGGCGTGATCGCGCAGGTCCCCAACTTTCATCGCTGGCTGCAGGCGAGAAATATCGACTGGGAACAATTCACCGCCGGCGAATTCAAGCGCACCGTGACCCTGTTCGGCGAGAACACCGAAGCCGGCCGGGCCAAGCTGCGCGAGGAACTGGAGGACGTGCACGCGCAGTTCCGCGCGTTCGTGCAAGGCCGCCGCGCGCAGCTCGACATGGAAAAGGTCGCCACCGGCGAGGCCTGGCTCGGCAGCAAGGCGCAGGAATTGGGACTGGTGGACGAACTCGCGACCAGTGACGAGGTGATTCGGCGCGCCTGCCAGCAAAGCCGCGTTCTGCAGGTCAGTTTCCAGCGCAAGCCGTCCCTCCAGGAGCGCCTGCGGCTCTCGGCACAGTCCGCGTGGGACGGCATCTGGCAGCCGCCTTCCCCGCTGGGCTGACAGCCGGCGCCCGAATTGAAAAATGCCCCCGGCCATGAGCCGGGGGCATCTCGTTCAGCTGCGAACGTCTGGCGGCCAGGCCGCCGGCGTCACTTGATTTTCTTCATTTCCGCTTCGACCATCTTCACCACATTGGCCGGCAGCGCCACGAAGCCGAGGTCGGCAGCCATTTTCTGGCCGTTGTTGAGGGACCAGCTGAAGAAGTCGACGACGCCCTTTTGCTTGGCGGCATCGCTGCCTTTTTCATACGCCAGCATGTAGGTGGCGCTGGTGATCGGCCAGGCGTTCTTGTGCGACTGGTCCAGCAGGTCCGGCGCCATGCCCTTGACCTTGAAGTCGGCACCGGCGGCCGCATCGGCGACCGAAGCCTGGCTCGGCACGATGTAGTTGCCGGCCTTGTTTTTCAGCGCCACGAAGTTCATGTTGTTCTTCATCGCATCGGCGATATCCACATAGCCGATCGTGCCCTTGATCTTCTGCACGTTGGCAGCGACCCCCGGGTTGCCCTTGCCGCCCACCGCATTGGCCGGCCAGTTCACCGTGTTGCCTGCGCCGACTTCGCGCTGGAAGGCCATCGACTGCTTCGCCAGGTAGTGGGTGAATGCGTAGGTGGTGCCCGAACCGTCCGAACGGTGCGACACGGTGATGGCCAGGTCAGGCAGCGCAACGCCGGGGTTCAGCTTGGCGATGGCCGGGTCGTTCCACTTGGTGATTGCGCCGCGAAAGATGTCGGCGGCGGTCACGCCGTCCAGTTTCAGTTGGCCGGACTTGATACCCGGGATGTTCGTGACGATGGTGACGCCGCCCATCACGGTCGGCACCTGAACCAGGCCGACTTCGTCGAGAATGGCTTCCTGCACCGGCGCATCGGAGCCACCGAAATCGACGGTTTTGGCGCGGATCTGCTTGACGCCGCCCGACGAACCAATGCCCTGATAATTGACCTTGTTGCCGGTCGCAGACTGATAGGCCTCGGCCCACTTGGTGTAGACGGCGTAGGGGAAGGTCGCGCCCGCGCCGGTGATGTCGACGGCCAGTGCCGAAAGCGAGGCAGTCGCGCCAATGGCGAGGGCAGCGGCCACGCCCGCCAGTTTGAAGTAAACACGCTTGGAAACAGACATAAAGGCTCCTTGAACAGGTTGTTGATCGAACCACAATTGGCTGAACAACCGCGATACTAAGAGCCGGACGTTGCAGAAATTTTGCAGAATCATTACAGAAATATTTCAGTCACATTGGCGCGGGGCTTTCCAAGTTAAGGCGTGCCCCGCCTGTCACAAACGTGTCACTGCCGCTTGCTAGGGTGCCGGCCTCGAGACACGGACGGGGGCAAGACGATGCAGAACACAGGCTGGCAGGAAACGGGCAAGCAGGGCGCTCGGCGCGGGCTGCAGGTGCTGTTTGTTGCAGCCGGTGGCGGCCTGGCCGCACAGCTGGCGGCACGCTGGACGAACCACCTGGCGCACGGCAGCCTGGCGGCCAAAGCCGCTGCCCGCGGTGACGCGGATCGAAGCGCAGCATCCAACGGCACACCGGCAGACCTGGTCGTGGTGATTCATACGCCGGGCGATCCGGGCCCGCGCGTCGCCTACCACTGCGGCGGGCGGATCGACTGGGAACTCGACATCGACGGAACCGAGTCTGCGGTCGAACTGGCGTCCAAGGTGCGCAGCCATGTCATGCGCCTGCTGGGCGATCTTGGAATGCCTCAAGCGCATTCCGACAGCCCCGCGACGCCTTCGCCACGTCCGCCGACGCCTCCCGGTCCGATGCGACGCGATGCCCGGCGCGTCATGGCTTGCAGCGCGAGGAAAGCCGCATGAACGCCCGCCCCGTCAATTTCGCGGTGGATGACCTCGCCGCGGGCATCCGTTTTTATTCGGCCATGTTCGCCAGCGCGCCTTCCGTGCTGAAGCCCGATTGCGCCAAGTGGACGCTCGATGCGCCGCGCGTGAGCTTCACGCTTTTTATGTCCGACGCGCGGCGGCGTAAAACGCACGCGGCTTAGCCGTCACGCTGTCTCATGCGGCGGGCGTTTTTCAGTTCCCATGCCAGGATGCCCAGAAGCAGCAGCATGAGCGCGACGAGCAGGCCGATGTTTTCCTGGAAGAACGACTCGCCGATGAAGACCAGCAGAAACGCGAACGGGACTTCCACCAGTATCAGCGCCAGAAAGAACATGCGGAACGGATAGCGCACCGCCCCGAGGGCATAGCCGACGATCTCCGCGGGAAGCGAGCTGACGACGATCAGCACCAGGGAAAAAGGCAGCTTTCCCGAAAGGAGGGAATCGGTGACGTGTTGCGAGCTGAGCTTCTTCTCGACGAACGCACGATTGCGAAAAAACCGGCCGACCGCATACGTCGCCATCCAGCCGCACAACCAGCCCGTCGCGAGAATCAGAAATGTCGGCCACTTGCCCCAGGCCAGAATGGCCCAAGGGACGAGCAGCACGCTGGAAAGGAACAGAAACAACACCGAGAAGGCCGAGGCAAAAAAGAAAATGACCGCGCCCCAGACCGGCGCCTCCTCGATCGTCTCGCCCCCCCACACCACCGCGGCCACGAGTTCGTCGCGCAGGCCCCAGGCAAGCAAGGCGAACGACGCGATGAAGACGAGCAGAAGCGCGAACAGGCGAGCAGGCTTCGAGCCGCGTAGGGCGATGCGTTTCATGACAAGGGTTTCCTGGTGGGCTGCATGGTTGGACCAGCGCCAGTTTATTCCCGTTCGTCTATCGCGATGCGCTCGGTTTCCGCCACCGCATCCGCCACCCAGGCCTGCATCGCCGGCAGCGCATGGCGCTAGATGACTCTCAGACAGATTAATTAACTTCAATATAGTGTCTGTGCTCCGGTCAGAGCAGACGCCTCGAATCCCGGATCCCGGCAGGTCGGCTAAACTGAGGCGTAATCTGGCGGCACACCATCCCCAACCTTGTCCTTGCGAGGAGATCATCATGTCAATCAGCCGGACCGCGTTGCGCGTACTGCTTGCCTGCAGCGTGCTTCTATTGGGCGGCTGCGCCAGCCTTCAGCGCCACGAACCCATCCAGGTGATCATTGCCGGCGTTGAGCCGCTTCAGGGTGAAGGACTTGAGATGCGAATGCTGCTCAAGCTGCGGATTCAAAACCCCAACGACCGGCCTCTGGATTTCAATGGCGTGTCAGTGCGAATGGATGTGCAAGGCAAGCGCTTCGCGACGGGCGTGAGCGACGCTGTCGGCAGCGTGCCGCGCTTTGGTGAGGCCATCGTTGGCGTCCCGGTGAGCATTTCCTTGTTCCACATCGCGCGCCAGGCCGTCGGCGTCATGACCAACGGATACCGCGACAAGCTTGCCTATGAAGTAAGCGGAGAACTCGCCGGAGCGGCGCTCGATCGCGTGCACTTCAAGTCGAGCGGGGAGCTGAAGTTGCCTGAGGAAATTTTCGCACCTGACAGGTAAGCCGGCCAGGTGCCAGCATTTGTGAGGCGCGCGGCGGCACCGGCAGAACATTGCCGGTGCCTTCGGCGTTTCTAGCGTAGTGTTTTATCCGCCTTCTTCGTGGAAATGCCGAACGGCACGTAGGTCGGACACCAGCCGATGAGGCTGGTCACCAGGAATGCCACTGCGATGATGCCCAGAATGATCGCTGCCGTCCCGGTGATCTGGCCGGTGAAATACAGGGCCGCGATGATCGCGACCACGACGAGGCGAATGACTTTGTCCACCGCCCCCATGTTCTGTTTCATCTTGCTTCTCCTGTTCCGACAACCGTTGGAGTCTTCAGCCTAGCCTAGAACAGGTGGCGGACAAGCAACACCAGCCCCGTGATCACGGCAAGGCATAGCATGCATGCCAGGATGAGCTTCAGGTATTTGGGCATGGGCGTGTGGCGCGGTGAAATGACCAGGTCGTTTGTTTATAGCCAAAGGAAACGCGTGGTCATGGGCAACAATCGTGTCTGACGCTATATGTAGCCCGCTATTTCCTACCCTTGCACGGAAAACGCTTCGCCAGCGCCTGCTGCATCACTTCGGCGGCCGGCTGGGTCAAGGATTCGGGATGCGCACCGATCCACGCCACCAACACCCCCGGCGCCACGTTCCTGTCGCGGGCATCCAGGCAAAAAGCCGCCTTGCCCTTGCCGTAGTGATGCGCCGCGTCGATATACCCGTCGAGATAACTGTGGCACATCATGGAAAGCGTCTTCACCTGGTCCGCGCTTTTGCACATGCGCAGGATCACGCTGCCGTTCTTGCCGTGATGATCGCTGGCCTGGGCGGGCGCGCAGAAGAACAGGCCGAGCCAAACAGACAGGAAGGCCGGCAGCAAACGGGATTTGACTACGGTTGAACGCATCGCACAGAGGACATGAAATTCATTGGCACTTCGGGAAGTGTCGTGGGCCTGGCAGGCCCAGTCAATCAGGAATTGAACACGAAAACCGCCCACCCAGTTGGTTGGCTGCCGGCCTGCAGTCAAAGCCATCCCCCGCTAAAACCCGCGCGCCGCAAACCGGTCACGAGATACGGGCAATCCCGCATCCATTGCCACAACAGGCCGGTCCGGTAGTTTTCGATCATCAGAATGATCGGCCCCTGGTTGAGTCCGTAATGCCATGGCGATCTCCAGCCAAACGGATTGGCGGACCTGTCGGGATGCGTGAGATTGAATGTCGCCTTGAAGCCGTAAGGGTGGTTGTTCTTCAATTTCAATTGATACACGTAGTAGTTGATTCGTGGCAGCACGATGTCGGGCGCAAACGGCAGCGAGGCGACCGCGGCCCACGGCGCGATCGTGCCGTCGTCCGGACCGAAGGGCGCGCCGCGTGCAATGTAGCCGTAGAACTTGCGCACGACGCCGTCCACTTTGCGGGCGTCGGGACCGGGCCCGTCACTCGCGGTAAAGCCCCAGCACCCTTCACGATAACCGGCGAATTTGTGCGGATTGTCGATGGCGTATCGATGCTGCACCAAGCTCGCACGACAACTATTTTCGAAATAATCGATGCCCTTGGCACGCATGAATGCATCCCGAATGCCACGAAAATCAATCCAGATATGCGAGAGCTGGTGCGTGAACAACGGACCCGCGTAAAGATAGTCCAGGCCGTAACTGTGTATCCATTGGTAAGTCGAGGCCCATGCCGCGTAGCTGCTTTCGGGCAATGGGTGGGTCGGTGAGCCCAGCCCCAAGATGTAGAGCAGCAAGGCTTCGTCGTAGCCTTGCCAACGGTACTTGAGAAAACCGCGCTCCGGTTTCCAGCCGTGGGTGAGGGTATCGCCATGGTTTTGCGCCCATTGCCAGTCGGCGCGCCGGTAAAGCGAATCGGCACGCGTTCGGATTTCCTGCTCGTCAGCCGACTTCCCGTCGAAATAGGCGCCCGCTGTCAGCGCGCCAGCCAGCAGAAAACCGCTGTCCACGGTCGACAGTTCACACTGCCAGGCACGCCGCCCGCTCTGCATGTCGAGGAAGTGGTAGTAAAACCCGTGGTGGCCGGTCGCATCGGGTTCGGGGCCTTGCGGACTATTCCAGAAGAAACGCAGCGTCCGCAGCGTGCGTTCCACAGCAAGCGCACGTGACACAAATCCGCGCTGCACACCCACCGGGTACGCCGCCAGCGCCAGGCCGGTTGCTGCGATACTCGCGGGCCAGTCAGGCTCGGTTTTATCGATCACCAATCCGTTGACCGGACTGGTTTCGTGCAAGAAATAACTGAATGCCTCCTGCTGGAGCAAGGTCAACTCGGCATCGGTGGATAGTGTCATGGTGTCCGGCAGCCCCCGTGATCACGGCAGGAACGGCATGCATGCCAGGATGCGCTTCTTGGGCATGGTCTTCGTGCCGCGCCATGAAATGGCTAGATGGTTTCTTTATAGTTGAGCAAACGGCGTCGCCAGGCCGGGGGCCCTTGGGCATAGGCGTGTGGAATTGCGAAATGGCCAGGTCGTTTGTATATAGCAAAGGAAACGCGTGGTCATGGCAATAATCGTGCCTGACCCTATATATATGTGCTCAGACACGTCTCTTCAGGAAAAACGGGTAAGCTGTGCCGAGGCGGTGATTTGTTTGGGACGCAACGAAATGACGGGCCCTAGGCCTTAGCCGACAAAAGCATGACGGACAGAGTAACTACAGCGAAACGCAGCCAGATAATGAGCCGTATTCGCAGCAAGAATACGGTTCCCGAGCTGATCGTTAGGAAGTTGATTTATTCTCTCGGGTATCGATACAGGCTGCACTCGAAAAAGTTGCCGGGCCATCCGGATTTGGTCTTTCTCGGACGGAAAAAGGTGATCTTCGTTCATGGCTGTTTTTGGCATTTCCATGGATGCCAAAAAGGGCAACCGCCTAAAACGAGGTTGGATTATTGGTTGCCGAAACTTACGGCAAATAAAGAACGCGACAAGGCTCACGAAATCGAGTTGATCAATAGCGGATGGGAAGTCCTAACTATTTGGCAGTGCGAATTAAAAGACAAGCAAAACCTCACCCACCGGATAAAGGGTTTTTTGAATGCAAAAAAATAACGCCCCCACGGGAGCTACAAACCCGATGGCAATCGATGCCTCAGCAACAAAGGATTTTTTCCTCTCGATATTGACAAAAGATATAGATCTTGTTGAAGCGATAGTCGATTTAATTGATAACTCAGTTGATGGTGCTAGAAGGCTACGGCCTAATGGTTCCAATCTCCGTGGCCTGTTCGCACATCTAGACTTGTCGGCGGACTCTTTTACCTTAACCGATAATTGTGGTGGAATCGATGTTGAAGTTGCCAGGAAATATGCGTTCCGTTTCGGAAGAAACGCGAACACCCCCTCAACGAAGCATTCTGTAGGCCAATTTGGCGTGGGAATGAAGAGAGCTATTTTTAAGCTCGGCAATAAAATCTCCATCGAGTCCGCGACAAAGACTACAAAATTCACCATTGATTTCCACGTAAATGATTGGAAAAAGAAGGCAACATGGGATTTGGAATTCAAAACCCTTCAAGATAAACTAAATCTAACCGACGCAGAGATTGGTACCACAATCAAAATTACCGCGCTTCACGAAGGGGTTGCAAACGAATTACAGCTTGCTACGTTCCGTACCAGGCTTAAGGCAATGATCGAGTCTGCGCACGCGGAAAGCTTAAGGAGCGGTCTGGAAATAAGAATCGGAGATTATTCCGTGACGGGGGCACACCCAGCGTTACTAGAGACATCTGGAATAGCTTCGCTTTTCAAGGAAACGAAATACTTTGAGAAAACAAAAAACCCCGTAATAACCAAAATATACGCGGGCGTCTCCGCCTCAAGTCCTGCAGACGCCGGCTGGTATGTGATCTGCAACGGAAGGACCATTCTCGCAGCGGACCAAAATTCAATAACGGGTTGGGGTGACGGAACACCTCGGTTTCACAATCAATATTCGCGTTTCAGGGGGTACGTTTTTTTCGATTCAGACGATGCCAGTCTCCTGCCTTGGAACACAACCAAAACAAGTGTCGATGCAGAACTGCCACTATACCGCGCTACCCGTCTTGAAATGATTGCCGCAATGAAGCCGGTATTGGAGTTTCTAAACAAATTAGACCGGGAAAAAGACACCGAAGAGAAACCGCTAACCGAGGCCGTAGAGCGTGCCAAGCAGAAAGCGCTTGAATTGATAAACAAATCCCCTGCATTTCAATACAAGATTAAACCTGCGGCAGCTGTCAAGAAACTCACAAGAATCCAATATCAAAGACCTGTAGAAGAAGTCGAAAAGGTCAAGAAAATGTTAAGAGTATCCACTCTCACGGCCGTTGGCGAAAAGACTTTCGAGTATTACTTAACAATGGAGGGGGACGAGTGAGCGCATCCTATAAAGAGGTTAACTACAGTTTGCGCCCTGCCAAGCACATCGAAAGGAAAATGCTCACCGAGGCGCTTCAACGACTCTCAGTTTTCGGGAAACTCAGTTCATACAGGTACGTCGGATTCGGGTCGATATATTTTTCAGACTTTAAGTTATTTCACCGATTGCTCGGTATCAGTCGCATGACGAGCATCGAAAAAGACTCCTTCAATAAGGAAAGATTTGAGTTCAATAAACCATTCCGGTGCATTGATCTTAAGTTCGGTCTTTCAAATGATATTTTGCCGACACTGAGTTGGAAGGATAAGACTATTCTCTGGCTCGATTACGATGGGGCGTTGAATAAGGACTGTCTATCTGACATAGCCGAATTTTGTACGAAAGCGCCGTCTGGCAGCGCGTTAATTGTAACCGTCAATGCTGAATTCGATAAGGCTGAGCTGGGTGCGTTCCAACAATTTGAGGAGGCAGTTGGAAAAGAAAACGTGCCGATCGGAATCACGATTAAGGACATGAAAGGGGCCGGGGCAGCCAAAGTCCTTCGGGAAATTATCGTGAACAAAATTGCGGAAACTTTAAGCGCGCGAAATGGTGTACGACAAAAGCAGCAGCGTCTTAACTACCTTCAGTTCGTTAACTTTCATTATGCCGATAACGCAAGAATGCTAACCATAGGAGGCGTTATCTGGAAAAATAGCCAAGCCGAAACAATTAAATCGGGACCATGGAATGATCTCCCTTACATCAAGCACGATGCTGATCCATATGTAATCGATGCCCCCTGTCTCACGACTCGCGAAATACGGTATATGGATTCACACTTGCCAATCGGGCCAGAAAAAGCCATGAAGTTTCCCGTGCCTAAAGAGCAACGCGAAAAATACGCAAAGATTTATAGGTACTACCCTGCTTTTACAGAAGCCGAGCTATGAGGTGGGGTTGGTCAAATTGGCACTCAACCTAAAAGGCTGTTGGCCAAGACGCGAATTAATCTCTCGGAAACAATGGGGCTGACGCTATTTCCGATTTGCCGGAAACTGTGCCATTTGGTGGAATGAAACACGAACCAGTCGGGGAAACCTTGAAGCCTTGCTGCTTCTCTCGGTGTAATAACCCGAGGTCTCGCCGGATGGATCGGCCTGACGGCTTGGTAGCTTCCTTTGTCGCTGCCCGTTCCGGCTCTTAATGTGGGGCAGTAGCCCTCCGGATTAAGCTTGATTGCCTTGGATATCTTGTCTTGCTGCCCATAGGCGAGTGCTTTGTAGCGTTCCTCGACTTCTAACGAGTGGCGAGTTCCCATACAGCCGGATACTTCTCTACCTTCGAAATAACGTTCAAGTGATCGTGGGTCTCCGATATTTTTCGGGATGTTATTGGTCACATGATCGAAGAATTCGCTTTCGCCGGTTTTTGCTATCGGACGCCAACCGCTTTCTTCGCTTATCCAGTTCGGTTCGATGTCGATCAGCAATCCTTCGAGTGCCGTCCGAACGACAATAGATTCGGTTCCGGCGGACGCGGCGAAATCCTCTTTTGTTAGTTCTGCAATGCGCCGAGGGTCATATCCGATGAAAAATATCCGGGTCCTGATAGTTGGAGCGCCGTAATCGCTCGCTTTTACTCGGATCGGATCGAGAAGAACGTAGTTCTTTCGGACGAGATCGAAAGCACCTTCCCTGAAATCGTCGTAGCGTTCGTTCAGGATGCCGGGAACGTTTTCGGCAAGAAAGAATTTCGGGCGCGTTTCGTTAACCAGGCGGAAAAAATGCACAAATAAGTCGTTGCGGGTGTCGTCGGCGCGCTTTTGACCGATCGAGCTAAAACCCTGGCATGGCGGGCCGCCGATCAGTCCGTCCAGCTCACCCTTTTTCAACCCCGCAATTTCAAGAAGTTTTTTTCCGCTTAAGCGCGATACGTCCTCTCGCGAGTGAGCGCTTCCAGGAAAGTTTTTAGAGTGCGTTTCGATCGCAAACGGATCGAGTTCGATTGCGGCCGAAATGTCGAATCCGGCCCTTGCCGCACCTAGACTGAGGCCGCCCGCACCGGCGAATAAATCGATTATGTTTGGCACAGGATGGGCAATTCAAGGCAAAGTTTGTAGTATCGTTGACCGCTTAAACCCAGTCAATGCTAGTTTGTGACCTTCAATCAGCGTTGCAAGCGCAGCGCAGGGATCCCCGAACATCCCCAACCGGCAATGCCGATTTCTGCCTGCCAGCAAAGTCGTGGGACTTGTCCGCCTGGACAAGGCATCCCCACTCCAATTCACTATTCCTCGTTACCCGCCTTTGCCGGCGCGGCCTCAACCCGCCCGAGCAAATAATTCAGAAACGCTCGCGCCACCATCGACAGCTGCCGCCCCGCCGGATAGACGGCGTACCAGTGGCGCAGGATGGGAAAGCCCAGGACGTCGAGCACGGCGAACTGGCCGGGCTGGTCCCAGCGGCAGGGCGTGGCGGGAGAGGGCGGAGACCCCCAGCCCCGCGAGGATGGCCTGGTTGATGGCTTCGGGTCAGACGCGATTAATTGACTCCAATATCGTGCCTGCCCGCTTTTTTATTCACCATTTATTCAGGACGTGGCGGCCGGAGCAGTCGGTCATGCTCACGGCCCCGACGAGTCTTCGTTCCCGTCCGTGTGGCGCAGTGTCACTTCTTCAGCTGCGGCTGATCGAGGTAGCGGACGTCCTTCACCGACAGCGGGATGGGATTGATGTACTTGTAGCCCTTGCCCTGCCAGTAGGCGAGTTCCGGGAAGCCTGCCGGCACGACCGTGATGAACCCGTGCATGTCCTCGGCGCTGAATCCCGCAGCCTTCATCGCGTTGTTGCACATCTTGAACTCGACGCCGTCCTTTGCCAGCTCGGCCATCTTGTCGATGGCGCTTTGGTATTTCGAATAGTTCTCCTTGGCGAAGGCACGCAGCTCGGGGCCGTGCGTCACCACCACCACCTTGCCCTTGGTGATTTTTTGCGTGTTCCGGATGAAGTTGTAAAGAATGTTCAACTGCTGCGGGTCTTCGTAATTGACGTCGAACACCACGTCCGTGACCGGCATCTCGTGCATGTCGACCTTGGCGGTTCCATAGGGCGCGAATTCCTCCGCATGCGCCACGAACGAGGCGGGGATGGCGAAGGCCAGGGCCAGGCCCAGCGCCGCGATTTTGGGGATGAATTTCATAGGGGTCTCTCCGGAGGATTGAATTGGCACCGAGCAAGGGCACGACGGGCCTTGCCGCATGGGTAATCTCTCATGGCCAACCACCCAATGTAATAGTAGTTTCCGCTCCACGCTTGCAGCGCAACACATGGCAACAAATGGGCTGACGCCATTCCACTGCACCGGCCACCCTTGTCCGTCTGGACAAGGCATCCCCGCTCCACTTCACTATTGCTTCTTATCCGCCTTTGCCGGCGCCGCATCCCCCCGCCCCAGCAGATAATCCAGAAACGCCCGCGCCACCACCGACAGCTGCCGCCCGGCCGGGTACACCGCGTACCAGTGGCGCAGGATGGGAAAGCCCACCACGTCGAGCACGGCGAACTGGCCGGGCTGGTTGAGCGCGAGGGCGTGGCGGGAGAGGGCGGAGATACCCAGCCCGGCGAGGATGGCCCGCTTGATCGCTTCGTTGCTGCCCAGTTCCAGGCGCGGGCGCAGGCTGATGCCGCTTTCGGCGAATTGGCGTTCGATGGCGTTGCGGGTGCCGGAGCCTTTTTCGCGCATCAGCCAGGGCTCTTCTGCCAGTTGCTCCAGCGTGATCTTTTTCTTGTTCGCCAGCGGGTGGTCGGGCGGGGCGAGGACGACGATGGGGTTGTCCATGATCGGGATGGCGACGACGTCGATATTCTTCCGGCGGCTGGCCGAGGAAAGGGGCTATCGCGGCTTGGGCAAGCCCTCATTGAATGAGGTGATGAACAGGTCCAAATAACGCCTCACCGTTTCTGCTCTGGCACTGTCGCTATCCATCAGTACTTCGCTGAGGATGTGGCTTGTAAATCGCTCAAACGCTTTGCGGTCTGAAAACAATTGGGTAATGAGCAACGCTGTTTCTGGCAGGCAGATTTGTGCGGCCTCTCTGCCGAGCAGGCCTGCGCCAGCCAGATCGGGATCGAAGTCTGCCCGCGCCATCAGATCCGGTTCCGAGTCGTATAGACGCTCCATATTCCCCGCCTCTGCATATCTCGAAAGGATGTGGAAGAAATCCTGGGCGTCTTTCCCTCGGTTTTCCGGCCAGCGATCCAGCCAGGTGATGAGCTTCAACACGGCCAGCGAGGGAAGCGAAGCAACCGCCATTGTGAGACCCGGAGCAATCTCGATCTCGATAGCCGCATCAGCGGCCTCGCTGAATCCGGCGACGTTCATCACCATGGCCCGATCAGGTGGCCAGGCGATCATTCTGCCATCCTGCTCGATGCCTCCGAATGGCACGAGATCGATCCAGGAGCGATGAATGCTGCGTATGTAAATCAGCCGTTGTGCAATGCCTGGTGCGGATTCAAACGCCCCTGTCCCAATTAATCCATTCTTCAGGGACTGGAACGTGGGCCAATCCTTGACCGTCACCCCAAAATCGATATCCCGTGTGGCTGGGCCGGGTCTTTGTCCGTGCACATGCTCCAGCAGGATGACCCGGGCCAGCGCGCCAGCCACAAAGTAGCGGAGGTGGAGGCTGCGAGCCACGTGGTCCACGTGCCGCATGATCTCCAACTGGGTAGCATCAAGCGGCTTGTCAGGCCTGATTTTCAGCGTTGGCCAAATAACGGTCATGGATCATTCGTGCAGTTTCGAGATTCCTGCTGTCGGTGGTTGCCATCAGATCGGCATAGGCGAGCAGGGGCGGAACGGCGTCGTTGGGATAGCCGCCCTGCCAGGCGGCCTCTTCAGCCACGTCCCAGAATGCTTCCAGGATTTCGACCTCCCCATTCACATCCGGTCTGAGTCGTTGCTCCAGGATCAGCCGGTCGGGCTTGCCATGCAGGTAAATGGTGAAGGTCGCAGGCTTTAAATATCCGGTCAGCTTGTCCGCCGCGACTTCGCCGCCCCAGCGGGCCTGGTATTTACCGAGGTCGATGTTTTTCCACCAGTCTGGATGAGGGGCGCGAAAACGACGGGCGTTCAGTTTCGGGCGTAGCTTCACGGGGTAAAAAGCAACCCACTCCTGCATCAAACGGTCAGGGTTATACAAACGCTTTTCACCCCGCAACACTTCGTGGAGATATCCTTTGGCATTCAGATCTCTTAATACCCAGCCTACTGTTCCCAGCGCGACACCCGCTGCCTTGGCAATATCACGGTAATTTCTTCCAGCGAGAGCTGGATTCAGCAACAGCGCGAAGATGGTTCGCATGCCCGTTGGTTTAAACGCCTGGTGTAGCGCAACTTTTTCGGTCAGTTCAGGGATGTCGGGTTTTTTCCGGCCGGCAACGTAGACGAACAAGCCGGGGGCATCCAAATAGGCATTGCCAGCGGCATCGAGGAAAGGGATTTTCAATAGCCTGCAACGCTCTGCCATCTCGGCCGTCATGTAAGGCACAACCAGCATCCTGGGTTCTCGATAAATGTCGAGTACGTCTTGCCAGGCTTCCAATATCTTGAAGCGATCAACGGCTGTTAGTTTTACCTCAGCGGCGTACTTGACGCGCTCTGTGCCTTTTTCAAACTCGACCATGGCATCAGCTCCCGCATCGAGTAGCCCTCGAGTTTGGTAAGGGCCGATTTGCGCCTCGATACCTGTTAGTTGGCGAAGTGCCTCTATGGCCCGCTGTAGCAAATGTTCTGCTTCACCTGGAATATGTAACAAACCATGAACCATGTTCATCTTTAGAGATTTTCACGTTACGTGAACATGAGAATAGATGAACAAGCGCGTTTGTTCAAGATGTGTATGTGTTCACGTATCGTGAACTGGCTTGTTTTATGAACAAGAGGCGGCCAACGTTCTCTAGAGCATTGATTATTCTAGTTTTTGTTTTCACTGCCTTTACTCGGTTCGCTACTTCCTCATAGACGCACAGCCGGCGCCGCCTTCCCCTTCCCCCGCCCCAGCAGATAATCCAGAAACGCCCGCGCCACCACCGACAGCTGCCGCCCGGCCGGATACACCGCGTACCAATGGCGCAGGATGGGGAAGCCCACGAATAATTCTCCCGAGTTTGCGTAAGTGATCAAAACATGCGCCACGGCGCTCGCCAGGTCGCGGCGTGTTCCGCGAAGGCGGAAATCCAGTTAAATCAAGCCACTGGATCTTCAATCGAACCGGTTTAACGGTTGATGGATGAGGCTTTAAGGCTCACCTTATGTCTCTTTTCCTTTGGCCCGGCTTTTTGGCGGGTGGTGACAAGGCCGTCAAATAGGGCTGGATCTCTTCGCAGAGTCGGGCACCGTCCTTAAGCAAAAAATCCAGGAACATCCGCGTCGTCGCGGACAGCTTCTTGCCCTTCAGGTGCACGGCATACCACTGCCGGTGCAACGGGAAGTGCTCCACGTCCAGCACGGCGATGAGGCCGGTTCTCAATTCGAGACGCAGGTTGTGCAGCGAGAGCACCGAGATGCCCAGCCCCGCCATGACGGCCTGCTTGATCGCCTCGCTGCTTCCAAGCTCCATGTAAGTCCGAATGGCCAGCCCTTGCTCGGCAAACAGGCGGGTGCGCGCCATGCGTGTGCCGGAACCCGGCTCGCGCGACAGAAAGCGCTCCTGTACAAGTCGCTCCAACGGGATGTTCTTGACGCCCACCAGCGGGTGGTCGGGTGGGGCCACCACAACCAGAGGGTTGTCCAGAAAATACGCAGCCTCGAGGTCGAGATTTTCGGGCAGGGTTCCCATGATGACCAGGTCATCCATGTTGCCCTCCAGCCTTTCGAAAATCCGCGTTTGATTGGTGACCGTCAGGCGGGGCTCCACGGCCGGGTGCTCGCGCAGAAAGACACCGAGCAAGTGGGGCATGAAGTATTTCGCTGTGGTGATAACAGCAATATTGAGCGGTCCTCTAATCCCTTCTTCGAGGCCTGTCATGTCCTCACCCAATACGCGCAAACGATCAAGCACATCGCGGCAGGCCTCGAACAGTTCCTTGCCGGCTTCCGTCAGGAAAATGCGCTTGCCCACTTGTTCAACCAGCGGCATGCCCACGCTTTCCCCCAGGCGTTTGACCTGAATCGATACTGCCGATTGGGACAGAAACAACTCTTCTGCTGCGCGGGTGAAGCTCAGGTTTCGACCGAGGCTGTGGAAGATGCGCATCTGGTTCAAGGTGACGTTACGTAGCTTCAATCATTTACTCCTGTATATGAATTTAATCTAAACAATTCACTGTAGTTCATTCTCCGACTTATTTATAGTCCTGCCGTCGACACCATCGGGTTCGACAGCATGCGTTGGGGCTGGCTCGGGATTGGATATCGAATTCGGGTTCAGCACTCTGGTTTCGCCACGCGCTTGCGGTTTTACTCATTCAGGAGATAGGGCGTGGCTGGATTTGAGTTTCAGAATGTTGCACGTTGGCATCAGCCGCGCCGCGCCCAAAGCGCTGCCGGGGATGCTGCGTTCGGCTTTGCAAACCACACAGACGGTCTGGCAGGAAAGGCAGCAGATCGCACTCGCTGTTGAGCGTCCGCGGTTTTCGGGCTGGTGAACCCGGGATAGGGCCGATCCGAACGTAATGCGGTTGGATTCATCGGTCTATTACGGAGATCGCGAGACGGTGCGACCGGGCGCAGCCGGGTGCGCCATTTTGAAGCAGATTCTTGACTAGGGAGGCGCTGAGCGGTGGACAAGCTGACGATACTACTTCCGGCCATGCCCTTGCTGTCAGCCCTGTTGATCGCGCTGCTTGGCGTTCGGTCGCGGCGCGGGGTCGCGCGC
>NCGX01000053.1 GCA_002256995.1 Hydrogenophilales bacterium 16-64-40 | reverse complement strand
GACACCATTTTTGGTGCGGTATCCGGCGTGCATGCGCGCTGCAAAGGCGCCTACGCCGTGGTCGCGTTCATTTCCGGCCATGGCCTGCTGGCGTTTCGCGACCCGCACGGCATCCGCCCACTGGTGATCGGCATCAACGACCAGGTTACCCCGCACGAATACATCGTCGCCTCCGAAAGCGTGGCCATCGACGCCCTGGGCTTTCGCCTGTTGCGCGACGTGGCGCCGGGCGAAGCGGTCTTCATCGACTTCGACCGGCAGATGCACAGCCGCCAGTGCAGCGACAATCCTGTGCTCAATCCCTGCATTTTTGAATACGTTTACCTGGCGCGACCGGACTCGGTCATCGACGGCGTCTCGGTTTACAGCACGCGCCTCGCCATGGGCGTATCGCTCGCCAAGAAGATCCTGCGCGACCATGCCGAGCTCAAGATCGACGTGGTGATCCCGATCCCCGACACCAGTCGCCCCTCGGCGCTGCAACTGGCAAACCACCTGAACGTGCCGTACCGCGAAGGCTTCATCAAGAACCGCTATATCGGCCGCACCTTCATCATGCCGGGGCAGGCACTGCGCAAAAAATCCGTGCGCCAGAAACTCAACGCCATTGCCGAAGAATTCAAGGGAAAAAACGTCCTGCTGGTCGACGACTCCATCGTGCGCGGAACCACCAGCCGCGAAATCGTGCAAATGGCGCGCGACGCCGGGGCGGCCAAGGTGTATTTCGCCTCCGCCTCGCCGCCCGTGCGCTATTCAAACGTCTACGGCATCGACATGCCAACGCGCAACGAGTTGATCGCCAGCGACCGCAACGACGAGGAAATCGCCCGCGAAATCGGCTGCGATGCGCTGGTGTATCAAGACCTCGAAGACATGGTGGCAGCCGTACGCGCAGGCAATCCCGCCATACCCGACTTTGATACCTCGTGCTTCGACGGGCGCTACATCACCGGCGATGTCACGCCGGAATATCTGCAATACGTCGAAGCCATCCGCAATGGCGAAACTCCGCCGCCTTCTGCGCTGTCCACCCAGCAACTCGACCTGAACCTGGCTTCGGGTGATTAGGGCTGGTTGCAATCCGGTTGCCGGGGCAGGTATGGATACTGCCTCTGTAACCAGACAGTAGGCTTGGTGTAATATTCGACCCACATAATTTACACAACACGGATTAGAGGAAGATAAAAATGCAAGGTTTTAAAAAACTGGTTCTGCCGTTGCTGATTGCAGTGCTGGTAGCAGGTTGTGGTGACGACAAAAAAGAAACCGCAACCGACGGTCAAAAGAAGCTTCGCTGCAAGTGGTGCGCAACCTGGTCGACCAGCAGCTTCTGGTGGCCAAAGCCGAGACCGACAAGCTGGACCGCGACCCCATGGTGGTGCAGGCGCTCGACGCAGCGCGCCAGCAGATTCTGGCCGAGGCCTACATGAGCCGCAAGCTGGGCACCTCGGCTGAGCCGACCGACGCTGAAGTCAACGAATACTTCAATACCCATCCCGAATTGTTCGCCAAGCGTAAGATCTACCGCCTGCAGGAAATCTCGATCAAGGCGCCAAAAGAGAAGCAGGACGCCATCCGCGCCCAGCTCACCGCGTCCAAGACTCTCAATGATTTTGGCACCTGGCTCAAGGCCGAAAAGTATGAAGTCAAGGCAGCGCAGGGCGTCAAACCGGCCGAGCAGTTGCCGCAAGAAATGCTGCCCAGGCTGGCTGCCATGCCCGATGGTCAGGCCATGATGGTTAACACCCCGGACGGCGTGCTGGTGATCGTGCTGGCGGGTTCGCAGGCGCAACCGGTGACGCTGGAGCAGGCCAAGCCCGCAATCAGCCGCTTGTTGCAGCAGCAGGCACGCCAAAAAGCCGCCAAGGCCGAACTGGACAACCTGAAGGCCGCCGCCAAGATCGAATACGTCGGCGAGTTTGTCGATGCCGGCAAAGAGCCGGAGGTCGCCAAGCCCGCAGCCGCCGCCAAGCCCGCAGAAGCTGCCGCACCGGTCGAGCCTGCTGCTGCCACAGCGGCTCCCGCCGCTGATGCTGCCGATGCGGATGCGATCAGCAAAGGTGTTTCCGGTCTGAACTAATCGGATGGGCGTGGCGACAAGCCGCGCTCATTTTTGTTATGTCCCCCATCTTTGTACGCAGCCTTCCGTTCGGGCTGTATATCGTCCTGCTTGTGCTGGAAGGGCTGTTGCCCGACTGGCTTCCGGACTTCGACGTGCGCTGGCTCTATCCGGTGAAAGCCGGTCTGGTTGCGCTTGCGCTGGTCGTGCTGTGGCGCTATTACACCGAACTCAAAACCCGTTTGCCGCTCAAGCACGTGCTGCTGTCGGTGGCTGTCGGCATCGTGGTGCTGGTGTTGTGGGTCAACCTCGACGCCGGCTGGATGCTGATGGGCGAAATGGGCAAAGGCTACAACCCGACCGACGCCAGTGGTCAGATCGACTGGCTGCTGGTCGCGTTCCGCATTGCCGGCGCGGCGCTGGTGGTGCCGGTGATGGAAGAGCTGTTCTGGCGTTCATTTTTGCAGCGCTGGGTGCAGCAGCCCGATTTCATGACCCTGAGCCCGGCGCAGATCGGCCTCAAGGCGCTGTTCATCGCCAGTGCGCTGTTTGCGGTCGAACACCTGCAATGGCTGGCCGGCCTGGTCGCCGGCCTGGCCTATGGCTGGCTCTATATCCGCACCCGCAACCTGTGGGCGCCGATCCTTGCGCATGCCGTCACCAACGGCATGCTGGGTGCCTACGTGGTGGCGACAGGCCGCTGGAGTTTCTGGTGAAGTGGCTGCTGGCCGGCGCGATGCTGCTGGCACTCCCGGCGATGGCCAAGGAAGGCGATACCTTCCGGCCGTTTATGTCGCTTGGCTACTTTTATGACAGCAATCTTTTCCGTCTGGACGACAACGAAAGCCCGGGCCTGCAGCGCGACGACCGTTATGCACTCCTGAGTGCAGGGGCCAACGTGGACTGGAAGCCCGGGCGTCAGCAAGTCGTCGCCAACATCACCAAAACCCTGATTCGCTATGACCAGAACACCTACCTGGATTTTGACGGCGACGACATGCAGGCCACCTGGAACTGGCGGCTCGGCAACCGGCTTTCCGGCAATGTGGGCGCAGCCAAATCCACCAGCCAGAGCAGTTTTAACGATATTGGCCTGGTCAACAACCAGGTCGACCGCGAACGCCGCTATGGCCGCGCCGAGTGGGAGTTTCATCCGCGCTGGCGCATCGGCGGCGGCCTCGAAACGACCGACAACACCAATAGCGCACCGTCGCAGCAGTCGCAGAATGTCCAGCAACAGGTGCAGGATGTGGTGCTGACCTATCGCACCCCCAAGGGGAGCACGTTGCGTTCGCAGGTGCGCAGGATTGATGCGGATTTCCCCAATCAGCAAACAGTGGGGTTTACTTTTGTATTTCCGTCATTTTTTACAGTGGTGACGGACAACAGCTTCAAGCAAACCGAATACAACCTGCTAGGCGACTGGCGCTTGTCCGGCAAGCTGACGCTGCGCGGCCAGGCGGGCTGGGTCGACCGGCAATATAAAAACGAACTGAAAAATGACCTGGGCGGCGCGGCTGTGCTCGATGAGCGTCAGGATTTCAGCGGTTTTACGGGCCGCGTGTCTGCCGACTGGTACGCCACCGGAAAAACGCTGTTGAGCCTGGCTGCCTACAGGGAACCGGGCGGTGCGACGGACATCAACGCCAGTTCGTTGCTGAAAACCGGCGCAAGCCTGAATGGCGTGTGGCTGATGCGCGAAAAATGGCGCCTGAATCTGGGCGCAACGTATGAAAACCGCGATTTCAAGGGCGACCCGGGCACAACGCAATTGCAACGCAACGACGACACCGTGGGCAGTTCATTGTCGGTTAGTTACACGCCGCATCGGGCCGTGGCCATCGATGTCGGTGCGCGCGCAGGAAGTCGGGATTCCAACTTTACTGGTGAGGATTACTCATTTCATTCGCTGTTTGCGAACGTACGGGCTGATTTCTAGGCGTTCAGGCAGCGGTTGGGTGGGTATGAACATTGCTCTGTAAAACAGCTTGCGGGTGCGAGTCGTAACAGAAGAAAGATAAACTGGCCTGAAACAGGGTGAGCACAGCCCACGCGGTCAGGTCGAACATCAGGTTGCTTTTGGGGGCGGATCCAGCCGGAACCCGGCTAAAAAACCGGACTCTGAATCCGTCTGGTCAAAAATCAAGCAGGAAAACGGCCTGCCTTTTTGGCAGCCGTCATAGGAGAGAAGCATGAATAAAGTGTGGCGTAGTGTTTTGATGATGTGTGCGTTGCTACTGGCAGCGCCCGCCTGGAGTGCGACCGATGATTACCGCATGGGCACGGGCGACGTGTTGCGCATCACCGTGTATGGCAATCCCGATCTCACTACCGAAGCGCGCGTGGGCGAGGATGGCGGTCTGACGTTTCCGCTGATCGGCGCAGTCAAAGCCTCCGGTTTGACACCTTCCGCCGTGGAAAAAGATATCGCCACCCGCCTGACCAAAGGCGGCTTCATCGTCGATCCCAACGTCAACCTCAATATCGTCCAGTTTCGCGGCCAG
>NCGX01000052.1 GCA_002256995.1 Hydrogenophilales bacterium 16-64-40 | reverse complement strand
GGCCTCGGTCTATCACATGGCCAAGAAGGACGACATCGTCAGTTATACGGATCCGGTTACCACCCAGAGAACCGTGGTCAACGCGGGCAAGACCCTGCATCGTGGTATTGAGTTGGGCCTTGGGTTGCCGCTGGCGCAGGCGTGGCTCGTCGATGTAAGCCTGTCCTACGCCAAGCACACCTACGAGACTTGGATTGTTTCCGGTACCGTCGACTACAGTGGCAATGAAATGGAGACAGCTCCCCGTGTGATCGCCAATACTCGTCTGACCTACGCCCCAGGTTATATGAACGGCGGCCGCTTCCAGATCGAATGGTTCAAGCTGGGTAGCTACTGGCTGGATGCCGGCAACACCGGGAAATATGATGGTTACGACTTGGTCAATCTGCGCGCCAATTATCCCTTCGGCAAGGAAATGGAACTCTACGGCAGCATCAGCAACCTGTTCGACGAGCGCTACGCCGAAATTGCCGACGGGACCGGGAGTGCGCCGACCTACACAGTCGGCCTGCCGCGCGCAGCGGTGCTGGGACTGCAGGCGAAATGGTGAGTGGATCATGAGCACGCTTGGGTAGACGGCCGCCATGCACGGGGTACTTGGACGCCTGGAGTGGGATCGCGCAGCAGGACTGCTCATGGTGGTGGCCTTGCATGGCGCGGTGCTCTATGGATTGTGGAGCGCGCGCGTGCTGCCGCCACCGACCGAAGCGGTGACCCTCTTCGTGAGTTTCATCAACCCACCGCCGCAGTCCAAGCCACAAGCCATCCCTCCGCCTGAGCCGCCCAAGCCGGTCAAGCGAGAGGCGCCGCGCCCTCCCGATCCGCCCCACTACCACTTGGCGGCGCAAGCCCCGGTGATGTCGCCGCAAGAGGCGGTGGAGCCGCTCCCTCCACCCGAACCCGCGCTCGCACTGGTGCAGGCGCCGTCCCCACCCGCGCCGCCCGCCCCGCCCAAACCGACCGGGCCACTGACGCTGACGACGGAACTGGCGGTGGCTTGCCCGGACCGCACTCCGCCGGCCTATCCGCCCATGGCACGCAGACTGGGCGAAACCGGCAAGGTCGTGCTGCGGGTGGAGTTGGACGAAACGGGACGCGTGAGTGCGGCACAGGTGCTGACCAGCAGCGGCTCCAATCGCCTCGACGCCGCTGCGCTTGCGGCGGTCAGAACCTGGCGCTGTCACCCTGCGCAACGCGACGGCCAGGCCGTCCGTTCGCTGGCGACGCAGCCATTCAATTTCACCCTCGAAGGACGTTGATCATGGAAAACAGCCTGGGCTTCGCCCACTTTCTCTCGCAGACCGATGCGCTTGGCAGGGTCGTGCTGCTGCTGTTGCTCGCACTCTCGGTGGCGAGCTGGTACCTGATTGTCATGAAGGCGCTGGCAAATTATCTGGCGGGGCGCCGCGCCGAGGCTTTCCTCAAACAGTTTTGGGCAGCCGATTCGTTGCAGGACGTGAGCACTGCGCTGCGACAGCAGCCAGTGGACAACGCATTTGTCGAACTGGCGCACCAAGCGCTTGAGGCCGCCCACAACAACCATCAGCATGGCATGCAAAAGCTGGCCGCAGCCGGTGGGCTAGGCGAGTTCCTCACCCGTCTGCTGCGCAACGGCATCGACCAGGAAGCGATGCGCGTGGAGCGGGGGCTCACGGTGATGGCGTCGGCAGGCTCCGCCGCCCCCTACATCGGCCTGTTCGGCACCGTCTGGGGAATTTATCACGCACTGGTCAACATCGGCCTGTCGGGTCAGGGCACGCTGGACAAGGTGTCGGGCCCGGTGGGCGAGGCGCTCATCATGACCGCCGTCGGCCTCGCTGTCGCCATCCCCGCGGTACTGGCCTACAACGCGTTCACCCGCCGTAACCGCGTCTGGCTCGCCAAACTGGATGCCTTCGCCCATGACCTGTACACGGTGCTCACCGTAGGCGAGAAGGCCAACAGTTCGGCCGGTGAGGGACGCCCACCGCGCCCTGCAATGAAGCTGGAACAGCGCACGTTCGCCGCGAAGGGGTAACGACATGGCCATGGGAAGCTTCGACCCGCGACGCCATCAGGGTCCGATGGCGGAAATCAACGTGGTGCCGCTGGTGGACGTGATGCTGGTGCTGCTGGTGATCTTCATCATCACCGCGCCATTGCTCACCCACTCCGTCAAGATCGATCTGCCCAAGGCCAGCAGTACGCCCAACGTCACCCGGCCCGAGCATATTGAGTTCGGCATACGCGAGAACGGCATCCTTTTCTGGAACGGCGCGCCGGTGACCCGGCAAGAACTGGCGGCACGCTTTGCCGTGGAAGCGAAAAAACAGCCGCAACCCGAACTGCACATCCGCGCCGACCGCCATGCGCATTATGAGATGGTGGCCCAGGTGATGTCGTCCGCCGCCAAGGCAGGGCTGGTTCGCATCGGATTCGTGACTGACCCGGAGCAGCCCTGAAGAAGGGTAGGGGTCAGGGGGCGTCGAACCGGGTCAGAACGCCTATAAGTCGGGGAAATCCTTCCGGTTCGACCAGCACCGCTTCGCCATTCTCTCGAGGGTTCGGCGTTTCACCGGCAACTCGCTGAATGTCCTTTTGAAACAGACCGTAAACGGTGGAAACAAATTTGTTTCGGTTTGGAAGTGATTTGTAATTGCGCTGCCGGGTTATACGCATAGCATTCTGTTTTATATAGGTATTATTATCTGGCGTCCTTTGTGCTTTGTTTTAAATGGAAAGTGCCATGCCAAACATGCACTGTCCTCTCCTCATTTGAACCGGCATCCGCCGGTTCTTTTTTTTGTGGATGTGTTCCTGCCACCCATTGCGGATCGATTCGCTCGGTGCGGATAAGTTTGTGCGTCATCACGCCACGCTAACAACATAAGCATTTTCGTTTCCTGGTTAGCCAGGTGGCCGCAATGAACTACCCAAGTTCGAAAACGTTTCATCGTGGAACGGTTTTCGAAACAGGTCGTTCGGGAAATATTCGATAACTTATTGTTTTTATGCACAAATAAACATGGCACGCTAAATGCTTTATGTGGCGTGCGACATGTTGTCGTACCTCAATCCGTTTGTGATGGATGTATCCGCCGATCCGGGCGGCATAAGTGAGGATGGGGCGAACTCTTGGAGGCGAACATGAAAATTCGAGCAATTCAAAACAGGGTGAGGGGGCGGATCAAGTCCACATGCACCTTTATGTCTCTGGCAAGCCTGTTGACTCTGCCCGTGGGGGTGGCGCTAGCAGACAGCAAGGATGGCACCTTCCCCACCGCGGAACAAGTGGGGGGGCAGGTATACATCGATCCGGTGGCAGTTGGCCAGAAAATGCCCGCCGATTTTGAAACCTATGACATGGACGGCCAGAAGATCGATCTGGGCAACGTGGTGCAGGGCAAGCGTTCCATGGTGGTGTTCTTTATTTCCGCTGTCCCGGTCTCGGTAAACGAGTTGGCTGTCATCGAGGACTTCACGCAGAAGCATGGCAAGGGCGTCAACCTGGTGTTCGTGAACGCGGACACGGTGGGTTCTGCCCTGATGGGCGGACCGAAGGCGGTTATTCCCAACTCGGTCAAGACCA
>NCGX01000013.1 GCA_002256995.1 Hydrogenophilales bacterium 16-64-40 | reverse complement strand
GAAGATCCTGCGCGAGGATCCGGCCACGGCGCACATCCCGGTGCTCGCCATCAGCGCCAATGCCATGCCACGCGATATCCAGAAGGGCCTGGAGGCAGGGTTCTTCCGCTACCTCACCAAGCCGATCAAGGTCAGCGAATTCATGCAAGCGCTGAACATGGCGCTGGAACTTACGGTAGCAGGATAAGACGGCGCCAGTATTTCTGGCGGCCAGCTATTCCCGCCCGGATTGTCAGAAGCAATTCCCGATCAATGCCCTGAAGATCGACCCGTTGTTCATGAACCTCATGACCCGCAATACGGCAATACCGCCGTCGTCACGGCCGTGATCAGCATCGGTATCAGCCCCAGGCTCTGTGCGCCACCGCACCGACTGTTGTGGGCAACGCGCCTAGCCTTTCTATGCTCCCGCAAGAACCGGGTAATGGAGGACGATAGTGGTCAGAAATAATCAATACGGCGCTTCGGATCCCGCACAGGAAAAGCGCCGTCATGGACGATAAAACGGCCGTTCCCGGCCGTGAGAAATTGGCCGCGGCCCGGGAAGATGCCGTGGGTTTGCGTGAAAAGGCTGTCGATGTGCGCGAAGGGACCGTCACCACGCGCGAGCGGAAAATTCGCGCGGCCGAGGCGCAGGGGGCGTCCGACGATCAAATAAGCATGTTGCGGCAAGCGAACGCCCAGTTGGTCATCGCCACCATTGAAGCGCACACGCTGGCCGAACAAGTCCAAACGGCACAAGCTGATCTGGATCATTTGGCCCACCACGATGTGCTCACCGATTTGCCTAACCGCATTCTGCTGAACGACCGGCTTACCCAGGCCATTGCGCTGGCTCACCGCCAAGGCAAACAACTTGCGGTGATGTTCATGGACCTCGATCGATTCAAGCATATCAACGACTCGCTGGGGCATGCGGTGGGGGACCGGCTGCTGCAGTCGGTGGCACAACGCCTGGTGGGGGGCGTGCGCCACTCGGACACCGTCAGTCGCCAGGGCGGGGATGAGTTCGTGCTGCTGCTTCCCGATATCGAGCATGCAGAAGACGTGGCGCTGTCTGCACAAAAGATGCTCACGGCGCTCGCGCTCCCTCACCTCATCGACCAGCACGATCTGCAAATCGGCGTGAGTATCGGCATCAGCATCTACCCCGACGATGGCCACGATGCGGAAACCCTGATCAAGCATGCGGACATCGCGATGTACCATGCCAAGGAAAGTGGACGCAACAATTACAAATTCTTCGAGCAGGACATGAATGCCCGGGCCGTCCAACGGCAATCGATCGAAGCCGGCCTGCGCCGCGCGCTGGAACGGCAGGAATTCGTGTTGCACTATCAGCCGAAAATAAATCTTCTCAGCGGCACGATCGTCGGCACCGAGGCGCTCGTCCGCTGGCAGCATCCGCAACGCGGGCTGCTGGAACCCGCACAGTTCGTGCCCATCGCCGAAGACAGCGGCCTGATCCTGCCGCTAGGCCGCTGGGTGCTGCGCGAAGCCTGCCTCCAGGCCCGCGCCTGGCAGGATGCGGGTTTGCCGCCGATCACCGTTGCCGTCAACACCTCCGCGCTTGAATTCCGCGCCGGGGACTTTCTCCAATACTTGCGCGCGACCCTCGATGAGTCGCGCCTGGAACCGCACTATCTGGAACTTGAGCTGACCGAAAGCGTCCTCATGCGGGATGCCGCGTCTGCCGATTCCGTTCTGCACGCGCTCGCAGCCTTGGGCGTCAAGCTTGCAGTCGATGACTTCGGCACCGGCTATTCCAGTCTGAGTTATCTGCGGCAGTTTCCGATCAATACCCTGAAGATCGACCAGTCATTCGTGAACCAGATAACCAGCAACCCGGACGATGCCACCATCGTCAGTGCCGTGATCAGCATGGCAAAAGCGCTCAGGCTATGCGTCATTGCGGAGGGCGTCGAAACAGCAGAACAGGCTGCTTTTCTTCTGGCCCAGCATTGCGACGAGGGTCAAGGCTACTTTTTCGGCCGTCCGGTGGAGGCAGAGGCGCTCGCTATCTTGCTGGAGACAGGCGTGTCGCCTGCCCTTCCCCATTGATGGCCTGAGGAAGGAAACGCAGGCGACAGGATTCAGCACGAGGGCGCGCTATAGCTTGCCCAATAGAAACAGAATGAGCAGGATGATCAACACCAGCCCGAGACCCCCGCTGGGGCCGTATCCCCATCCACGACTGTGGGGCCAGGCAGGAATCGCGCCAATCAGCAGCAGAACCACAATAATCAGCAGAATTGTTCCTATTGACATGTCATATCTCCCAAAGTGATTAGCGGCCCAGCGTTCAAGCACATGCTTGCAGCGCGTCAAAGCCGCTTCCCCCGGCGCGCCCGCACCCTTCTTCCAACCAGATGCCAATTGCTCCCATGCGGAAGCGACCCATTGCCAAGCTGAACGGCGACCAGCGCTTATTCCGGCAATCATCGCCACGCCCACCATATCAAACTAGACCATAGGACAACTACCGTTTGCGCGCCAGCGCCAGGCGTGCGGTTACCGATATGTGTGCGCTGTCGTACAGACAGCCTGTCCGGCGAGGAACAGTCTACAAATTAAAGGAAGCCTGTGTTCGGGATGGCTGGCAGTCCGCCAACGGCGACATGGGCCTCAAGTGGCCGTGGCAGAACGCCGCGTGCACACCCACTTTTTTGAACACGACACGAAAGGAACGTCCGCATGGCCTCCGAACCGCATGACACCCCCACCCAATCTTTCGAACCGTCGGCCCGCCCCGATCGCAGCGACGCAGAAAACGCGGTGCGCACCCTGATCCGCTGGGCCGGTGACGACCCCACCCGCGAGGGCCTGCTCGACACCCCGGCGCGCGTCGTGCGGTCCTACGAGGAATTCTTCGCCGGTTACCTCGAGGATCCGGTGCAGCTTCTGTCGCGCACCTTTGGCGAGGTGGATGGCTACGACGAGATGGTCGTCATGACCGACATCCGCTTCGAAAGCCATTGCGAGCACCACATGGTGCCCATCATCGGCAAGGCGCATATCGCCTACCTGCCGGACCGCCGGGTAGTGGGCATTTCCAAGCTTGCCCGCCTGGTCGACCTCTATGCCAAACGCCTGCAGATTCAGGAAAGAATGACGGTGCAGATCGCCGACACGCTGAACGACGTGCTGCAGCCGAAAGGGGTGGCGGTGGTGATCGAGGGCTCGCATCAGTGCATGACCACGCGCGGCGTGCACAAGCCGGGTGCAGCCATGGTCACCAGCCGCATGCTGGGCGCCTTCCGCTCGGACGCCTCGACCCGGCGCGAGTTTCTCGCGATGATCGGGCGGACCGGCGCGGGGCCGCTCAGCAATACGTGACGGCGCCGCGCACGCCCGCAGAGGCCGTGCTGCCGACTCGGAATGCACCACGAGGGCGCGCATGAACGTACTCATCATTCTCGGCCATCCGCGCACCGACAGCCTGTGCGGGGCACTGGCGGACGCGTTCGGCGAGGGCGCCACCGAAGCAGGCGCCGCGGTGCGCCGGCTGGATCTGGCGACGCTCGATTTCGATCCCGACGTTCACACCCCTTCTCCCAACCAGCAGGCCTTCGAAGCCGACCTCCTCACCGCGCGGGAACTGATCCGCTGGGCCGAGCATTTGGTGTTCGTTTATCCGACCTGGTGGGGAACCATGCCCGCGCTGCTCAAGGGCTTTCTGGACCGTGTCCTGACACCCAATTTCGCCTTCAGGACCTGCGAGGGGGGAACCGGCTATCAGGGCCTGCTCGGCGGGCGATCCGCGCAACTGATCACGACCATGGATACGCCGCCGCTGATCCACCGTCTGATCTACCGGCAACCCGGCAGGAATGCCATGGCGCGGGCGACCCTGGGTTTCTGCGGCATCCGCCCCGTGCGTTCCCTGGTCTGCGGTTCGGTCAAGGATGCCAGCCAGGAACAGCGCCAGCACTGGCTGGAACAAGCCCGTCGTCATGGAAAATCGCTGGACCGGGGCCGCATCACCCCGGGGGAACAGCTTCGACACAAGGCCGGCGCCTGGCTCAAAGCCATGCGGCTGCAGTTCTATCCGATGACCTGGCTGGCCTACACGGCAGGCGCGCTGGCCGCATCGCCGGCCGGCGGCGTGTTCGGCAATCCGCTGTTCTGGCTCGGTTACCTCTGTCTGTTCCTGCTCGAGGTGGCCACCGTGCTGATCAACGAAGGGGTGGATTTCCCGAGCGACCGCGACAACCGCTTCTACAGCACCTTCACCGGCGGCTCGCGGGTGCTGGTGGAAGGCTTGCTGAGTCGGCGCGAGTTGAGGATCGGTATCGCCGTGGCGCTGGTGGCGTTCCTCGCCGCTTCGGCGCTGCTGTTGTCCCTGATGCCGGCTAGCGCGCTCGTTACAGTGTCGGTGCTGGGCGTCGTGATGACGCTGCTGGCCATCGGCTACACCGCGCCGCCGCTGAAACTCAGCTATCACGGCCTCGGCGAACTCGACGTGTCGGTCACCCACAGTATCGGCGTGATCCTGTGTGGTTACGTGTTCCTGGGCGGCGCCTGGAACGATGTCCTGCCGTGGCTGCTGAGCCTGCCCCTGCTGCTGGCGATCATGCCGTCCATCACCCTGTCCGGCATCCCGGATCTCGAAGCGAACGCAGCCGCCGGCAAACGGACCCTCGCGGTACGCCTGGGACAGCGGGGCGCGTTGATGCTGGCGCTCAGCTTCACGCTGCTGGCAGGCGGCGCTGGACTGATATCGCAGATGATGAATCTGGCTGGCGGCGCCTTTGAGGGGATCGCCTACGCCGTCATCCCGCACGCGGCGCTGCTGTCGTGGTTGCTGGCGAAGCGCATCGAATCGGGGAAGCCGGCTGGCCGCATCGATGGGCTGATGGCGGCCTCGCTGACCTATGTCCTGTGGTTCGGGCTGTTTCCGCTGTTCAGGCTGGCCGGATAAGCCCCGCTCGACTACGCTTTACCGCCCCGTGCTAGAAAAGGAAATAAATAATCAGCAGCACGATGGCGGGCACACCCAGAATCCAAGCCAGAAAATATTTTCCCATGATCCATGCTCCTTCAAGTCAGTCAAATTGATGGTCTGTTCTTCTTTCGATGCGAACGCACTGGGTATCCGCATCACCGCGTGCTCAACATGTTGGCCCTGTTTGATGCTTGTCTGCGCGCCGCGTTGACGTCGTATGAGTTGAATACTTGCTGCACCGGTTTCAGGTCGGGCAGCACATAGACGATGGCGCGACGCGTCGCAACCGTAGGACGGACATAGGCCTCGTAAAAAGCGACCGGCACGTTGATGCAGCCATACGAAATGCGGTTGTCGTCAACCGTGGGGGTGGCGAGTCGCTCCAGCCGCCGCTCGCTTGGCTTGGTGGTGCGCACGCGGTGCATCGAGACGGCGGCCTCGTAGTCGACCCAAACCACGTCATCGCCGTTCAAATTGCGGCCGCGTTCGGCAACGAAGCGCCCGGCGGGGGTCGTCCGTTCCTCCGGACGCACCTCGGCAATCGGCCGCAATCCAATGCCGGGAACCGAGTCATCGCCCACGGCTGAACCCAGCAGGACCGGACTCGCGCCGCGCAGGCGCGCTTCGGCATCGAACACATACGCCCTGGCGTCGCGCTTGTCGACAATGATGAAATCGGCGTTGGCATTGTCGCGCGAATCGGCTATCCAGTCGGCCACATGGCGCGCGTCCGGCGAGGGCGACGCCTGGCCGAAATCCGCAGAGCGAGTAATCGCCTGGGGCGGGTGGGCTGAAGACGATGAAATGGGCGCGGCAGACAGAACGGGGCGGCCGCCGGTGACCGCCGCGAGCAAAAGCACGGTCCCGGCTGCGGCCGCGCCAATGATCAGCGCCGTGCGGGCCGCCGCGATGCGGAGGGTTCGCGCATCACGACGTTCGGGGTGAAGGATAGGCATCTTGTGACGCCGATCACCGTTGGTAACACCGCAATCTCAGGGGCCGGCCCGGCCCGCTGCGGGGCCGGTTCTCCTGGACCGCGGCGTGCCCCGTGGAGCGAGCGTCAGTTGCGGTCCGCACGCGCCACCCGCTCGTTGTAAGTGCTGTCCGAGCGGGTGCGGTCAGGTGAATCCTGACTCATGGTGCTGCTGGAATCCTGGCTCGCAGTGCCGCTGGGGGACTGATCCATGGTCCCAGGGGTAGCATCCTGCGTCGTGGGGGCGCTGGTCCCCGGCTGCGGCTCGCTATAGGTGGACTGCGCGTAGGCAAGCCCCAGCGCGCCCGCCGCCGAAATGGCAACAACAGTCGAGATGACAACTTTTGACACTTTCATGATCGATCTCCTTTGAAGTATGGATTAGTCACAGTGCCTGAACAGCACACACATAAGACTAAACTTTTGGCTTGATACTTCTGTAGGACATGCTCAAAAGTTCTGTAGGACGTGTCCGAAATGGTCAGAGGTAAGTCGCAACCGCCCACACCGAAAATTCGGCGAAGCGCTTTTGACCGACGCCCGTTGCGCCTTTTTCCAGGTACAAGGCCCACGCCCAATCGGACTCGAACAGACTGGTGGTGGACGACCAGTAAATGTCCTGCACCTCGGCGAAAGGATGCCCCGCCGGCAAGGCCGGGCTGTGGGCGGCGCAATCGACCAGCGATTCCAGTTCGTTGATCGTGGGCAGCCGCCAGCGCATTGCCGCGCCCTCCCGGTTAAGCGCGGCCACCGCGGCCAATGCCTCGCGCCAGACCACCGGTTGCGGGGTGAGCTTGGCGCTGCGGCGCCAGCACAGACCGGTGAGACGATCCAGCACCCCATCCTCAAGAATTTCGAAGCGGGGTTCAGGCCACGCGGCGCCGTAACGGTATTCGCCGTCCTGACCTGAACCGGCGCATGAAACGGCTTTGCCGGCGGCGTCGTAGCACAGGCTTTGCCCCGTGCGCGGGACCACACCCAGGCCTTGTCCGCGCACCGGCCAGAGCATGAAGGATTGATCCTTGCCGCCGTAAAACATGCGCGCGCCGTCGAGCGCCACATACCAGGCGTGTGCCGGGCTGATGGTCGCCGTGGTCGAAGTCCAGTACCAGCCGTTGAATACATCGGTGAACGGATGTTGCTCGGGCAGGGCCGGCAATTTGGTTTGCAGACTGAGCAGGCTGCGCAATTCGCGGCGATTGGGCATGCGCCAGTCACGCTGGCCGAAATGCTGTTCGCGGTTCATGGCCGCCACGAAGTCCAGCGCTTCCTGCCAGGTGAGGGGGAATTCCGCGAGATTGGCATCACAACACCAGATCAGGCCGGTCAGACGATCCACGACCACGTCGCCGCGCACGTCGAATCGCGGTTCCGGCCAAGGCGCCCCGACGCCAAACGACGCATCCTGGCCGGACCCTTCGCACGGAATCTCGCGTCCATCGTCGGCATGGCAGGTGCGTTGGCCGGTATGCAGATAATGGCAAGCGGCCAGGCGCTGACTACTCATTGGCGAATCCCGGGTTTGCACCCACGCCAATCAATCGCGGTACGTTGGGTGTATGGCGATTCACAAGCGGGGCGCTTTTTAGATACTGCTCAACCACGTCCCACACCGGCTCCCCCTCTGACTGAGCACTGCCTACCCCCCATCTCGCCACTTTGTAGGCCTTGTCGGCTTGTATCGGCTGCCCGTTCAAAGTCATGTCGCTGATGCGCGAATTCATTCTGGCTGCCGGTTCACACGCATAAACCAATCCGCCGGTACGCACCATATCGCCGCCCTGATGTTGATAGGGATCGTCGTTGAAAAGCTTGTCGCAGAGTTTTTCCAGGTGCTGCTTGATTTCGGCACCCGTCATCTCCACCACCGAGGTGTCGGGATAGGTAATTGCAGTCTGTTCCATCAAGTTTTCGCGGGTAATCGTTTGACCGGGCAAGAGCGTGGCTCCCCAGCGGAACCCCGGAGAAAATGCGATCTCGGTGCCCTTGACCTGCATCAAGGCCTCGACAATTATTTGATCCCAGGAACCGTTGAAATTGCCGCGCCGGTAGAGCAATTCCTGGCTTTCAGCAATGGGTTCTTGCAGGCGCGACTCGAACGGTGCGCGCGCTCGATCGATGGTTGCCTGCATGGCGGGATCTGCGGGCAACAGTTCCGAAAAGACCGGCAACAGGTGGTATCGATAGTCGGCCACACGGCCATGTTTGACGTCAAAATCGATCACGGCCAGAAATTTTCCGTGGGACCCGGCGTTGGTGACGACGGTTGCCCCGCCGGGGTTTTGAACCACGCTGGGCACCGGGACGCCGTCGTGGGTATGTCCGCCCAATATCATGTCGATCCCGGAAATGCGCGAAGCTAATTTAAGGTCGATGTCCATGCCATTGTGCGAAAGCAATACGACAACCTGCGCCCCTTTTTTGCGCACCTCGTTGACCACCGCCTGAAGGCGCGCTTCATCGATACCAAATTCCCAGTCCGGGGTGAATTGCGCGCCGTTCGCCAAGGGTGTGTAGGGAAACGCCTGACCGATAATGGCAACCGGAATGCCATTTTGTTCGCGAATAACATACGCATCGAACACCGGGGCGTCGTTGTCTTCGTGCACGATGTTCTGGGCAATGAAGGCAAGCTTGTCCTTGAAATCATTGCGCACGACATGCATGACGCGCTCGGCACCGTAAGTAAATTCCCAATGCCCGGTCATGACATCGACGCCTAGCTCAAGCGAAGCCTCCACCATATCCTGCCCGGCGGTCCACAGTGCCGTGGCCGAGCCTTGCCAAGTATCCCCTCCATCCAGCAGCAAAGCCTTGGGGCGGCTTGCTTTCAGGCGCTTGACCAGACTGGCGAGATGCGCAAAACCGCCTACCTTGCCGTAGGCCCGGGCCGCAGCACAAAAATCGAGATGGGAAAACGCGTAGCCCTGCCGGCTGCCGGCTTTAATGCCATATGCGTCCAGCAGCGGCACGCCGACAAGATGCGGCGCCTTACCTTCAGCGCTGCCCACACCAAGGTTAATGCTGGGTTCGCGATAAAAAATGGGCAGCAGCTGGGCGTGACAGTCGGTGAAATGCAAAAGACTGACGTTGCCAAAAGCAGGGATGTCGTAGAGGGCGTCTGCGCTTTTAGGGTTATTCGCATCGGTAGGCAGGTAAATTTCCATTTGGATTCCTTTTGTCAGCCCAGGCCCGTGCCACAACGATGGTGTGTTATCGCGTTTGCTTTTCTAACGAGGATTGTCGGTGTGGTTATTGAATTCGTCATTTGCAGCGCGCTCGAACATTTCATTGTGTTCCAGCAGGGTGGTTTGGGGGCATTCGGTCCAGGCCACCATCGGCACGCGCACACGACATGACGGCCGCAAGCGCCAGACTCAGGCTGCACATCAAGACAATGCCAGAGGTAGCGTGCACGGAGCTTACTTACCCGCCGCGCGCTGCGCCGTGGCAAATTCGCTCAAGGAAATACGTTGGTCCGCGTCAGCATCAAACTTCATGAACATCGCGCGATGCGTGGCCAGAAACTCCGCCTTTGAGATCGCGCCGTCCGTGTTCCTGTCGAATGCCCCAAACGGCAATGCAGCCTTGTATTCAGCCGGCGTGACCGCGTTATCCATGTTGCTGTCCATGTTCATGAAGTCGCTCACGCGCGAGGGCATGGCCTCCTCCCAGGTGACAAAGCCATCGCCGTTCGCATCAAGACGCTGGAAGCGCTGTTCGAGCGTCGCCCCGTTCGATGGTGGCATCGGTGCTTTGTCCGGCTGCGCGCAGGCGGCGCCGACACACGCCACCCACTTCCTGTAAAGCGCCTGCTGCGTGGGATTCAACGCCGCGTATGCCTTCAGGTGGTAAGGCACCATCACTTGGGCTAGATGGGTTTGCGCCTTGCCGATTGCCTCGATGTCCTGGTGAATGACCGCCAGCGACGGCGCGATGGCGGCAGCATCCGTTGCGTATTTTTCGTAGGCTTGCTTTAACGCGGTGTTACCCGCGATGGTGCTTTTTGCCATGCCGAATTTCAGTTGTTCCTGTTGTTTGATCTGCGCACCGGAAAGCTGAAATTCTTTGGTTTTCTCCAGGATCCAGTAGGGACCCGGATGGTGGCGCTTGAATATCGACGAAAACTCGAAGGAATGCGCCGCGAAATAGTCCTGATCCTGTTTCTTTTGCTCCGCACTCATTGTGGACAATTGCGTCGTAGCATCGGCGCGCTCAACGTCACCCGAGGCATGAACCGGTGCAAAACCAGCCAGCAAAAGAACGATACCTGCGTAAGACTTTTTCAGTAGTTTCATAAGTGAACTCCAAAGTAGGGTAAAAAGAAGTGACGGGTCGATGAGCGCGCTTCACTGATACGGACCGACAATCGGTCAAGCTCGCCTATCGGCCAGATAAATCGAGCCGATTAGTAACTTTCAATCTTTGCCGCTCACGCATGCTGCGCAGTGAGTAGCATATAAACAATCATTGCCACGCAAAGCAATGCGACCATCACAGCGACGAGAATGACGAGTCCGCGATCAGCACTGACGACGCCGTTCTCTATAGCGTGATTCACAACGTGATAACGCCATGCAGCCAGAATAGCCAGCACGCCGCCCAGCGCCATCATCGTCACGCCTATCGGCATCGAAACTCCCGCATGAAGGTCTGTGTCTGCGGATGAAGCTGCGCCGCCAATTCGCGCAACCACAGACTGAATTTCGCCACCACGAAGCCGAGGCTGATGATTGCGATACTCGTTCTGATCCACGCCAGAAACGTTCGTTCATTGGCGAGATATTCGGTCGCCCGCTTTTCATCACCTATCATTGCTTGCTGCCGTTGTTGGGCCATGACGATATCCTGATTACGAACCTGATTTGATGTAAGACCATCCGGCTTCCTGCTTACGCACCACTTCAGCCACGCCAGAATCGACTGTTGTGGCGAACGGCATCAGGTCTTCCATCTTCAGGTTCATGCGTCGCATCGTGTTCTCGCAGGCGGCGAAACGCACGCCCGCGCCGGAGACCGATTGGAGCCGTTCCCGCATCGCTTCGTTCGTCTTCAAGATCAGTCCCAAGCCTTTGCCGTGTACTACGGCCTCTATTTCAGTGGCCTCGTTCCCGAACGTTTTCTGCAAGTTCTCAACGTTGCTGAGTATCCCCTGCCACTGTTCTGCGCCGTCAACATTTACTTCAAAGACCACCCTGTGCTTTTGCATTTTTTGTACCTTAAGTGTTAGTCGCCGCGATGACGGCAAAGTCCTACGCCACACGGCTTAGCGTTTGGGCGACGGGTGCCATCATTGCATTGATGCGCTGGCCATTCGCGTATGCATCAAGTTGTGTCGCAGATCTCCGGCATTTTGTCAGGCGAGCTTGGGGAATCCATTCGCCGGAACGCCTTCACCGCAAGCGCCATGGCAAGAAACATACGCCGGCGCACCGCGCTCATGGCCGCGCCGGTCATGGGCAATGCAGCGATAGCCGTGGGCGGCCAGAAACAGCATCTGCGCCTCCCAGCTATCCGCACTGAGGGGCCAACTGTGGCACAGCCTGACCTGCGCCCCAGTTCTTGTAATAGATCTGCGTACCGTCTAGCGTCGTGATCATGCCAACGGCTTGTCCCTTTTTTGATCGCCGACCTCTCATGCTCGCTGTCAAGCCAGGGTGACCTACAGCACCCGCATGAATGCCACCAGATCCTTCTTCTCCTGTTCATTCAGCTTCAATTCCAACACGAGATTGAAAAACTCAACCGTGTCATCCAGCGTCAGCAGGCGGTCATCGTGCAGATACGGGGGCGAGTCTTTGATGCCGCGCAACGGGAAGGTCTTGATCGGGCCGTCGGCCGAGGCCTTGCGACCGTTAATCGTGACCGTCTTGAAGAAGCGCTCCGTCCTCAAGTTGTGCATGAGGTTGTCGGTGTAGTACGGCGCGGTGTGGCAGGTCGCGCACTGGCCCTTGCCGAAGAAGACATTCTGGCCGCGCATTTCACTGCCGCTGGCTTTGGCGGGATTGAGCTTGCCGAACACGTCGAGTTTCGGCGCGGGTGGGAAGTCGAGCAAGGCCTGAAACTCCGCCATGAAATGCACCTGGCTGCCGCGTTCGAGGACGTTGGTGCCTTTTCGCGCCGCGTCGGCCGGGATGCCGTCAAAGTAGGCGGCCCGCTGCTCGAACTCGGTGAAATCCTCGACGGTTTTCAGGGCGCGCTGGGAACCGAACAGGCGCTGAACGTTCACCCCCCGAAGCGAAGGTGTGTCGATCCGATGGCGATGCTCATTGGGCCGAATGTCGCCGACCGTGTGGGTGGAGGCGTTCGTATGGCCGTTGGCATGACAGTCGAAGCAGGCAACGCCCTGAGAGGGCTTCAAGCTGCGGCGGTCTTCGGTGGCGTTGAATTGCTGCTGGGGAAACGGCGTGACCAGCAAGCGCAATCCTTCGAGTTGCTTGGGATTGAGGATGTCTTTGAACAATTCGTTGAAGTTGCCGAGCGTCACCAGTTTCCCTTGCGAGACGTCTCCCAGATCCGGCCGCGTCGTCAGATAGATCGGTGCCGGGAACTCGGGCAGGAAATGATCCGGCAAGTCGAAGTCGAGGTCGAAGCGAGTCAGATCCCGATCAGTCTGCATCTTCGTTTCCTCGATGAGGAATTTGGGGAAGATCATGCCGCCCGCTTCGTGGTGGGGATGCGGTAACGGCAGAAAGCCGGCCGGCCAGAGCTGCTTTTCCCTGACTTCCTCCGGCGACAAGGCGGCGAGTTTCTCCCAGGTCATGCCATTGGGCAACTTGACGCGCACGCCATCTTGAACCGGCTTGCCGCGTGACATGGCCGTTCCCTTGGTCGGCCGGTCAGCGAGGTCATAGCGCTCTGCGAGCAAGGCCTGTTGGCGCTGCTCGAACTTCGGTTTCTCCGCTTGAAGACGTTTGGTCAGCGTGGGGAAGTCTTCGACGGCGGGGTTTTGCGCAACACTTATGATGGGTAGCGCTAGGGCGATACCAGCGACAAAAAGTGCTTTTCTGTACATGTTCCTACTCCTTTTGGTCAAGGGAGGGCTAGACACACAGGCGATCGGCCCTCCTGTTTCGGCTACCTAACGAGATTGTTGAAAAAGCCATTTTCTGAAAAAAATTCTCCGCAACTTGTTTGTAGTCCATTTTGAAGTGCAGGCGAACCCTCAGGTGCTGAGAAATGCCTGCGAATTCAACCGGTGGATGCGGAGCCGTGTGTGCACCCCCGGGTAGATTTTCAGGGTCGCGCTCCTGACCAGCTTCGCTGAGCTGAGCGCCGCGGCGCCGATCGGCACCAGGGTGTCGTCGACCTCGCATCATCGTCCAGCACGCCCGCTCAGCTATCCAGCCCCTCACCCTCGATGACACCGTCATCTACTGCGGGCGCAAGCTGAGTGAGTTCCCTAATGCCATCACTACGTTAGCGAGTATCTTTTGCAACTGAGCCGCCTCAGGTGCATCCACGCAGGAGATACAACACCAGCAAGATCGGGACCGGGATTCCCACGAGCCAAAGCAAAATCCACCCTATCTTTCCTTCTTCTTTGTTACGCATAGCGCGCTTCCTTTCTTTCAGAGTTGGAATTTTTCCTGATTCTTTGCATTGCTTTCATGCCAGGGTCCGAACGGATTTTTCCCGGTCCCATTGGCGCGTCTTGGCCGCAGCAATAAATGCGTTCCTGTCGTTGGCATCCACGACGCCCGCGTCCTGTCCGACATTCGCTTTTTTAAGCAGCGCCTGGCCGCCCTGGTCAGCGGCGAGAGCCTTGAGGTGACCGAACGCATCGCGCACGAAGTCGATCGCGGCGCCTTCCATCGACAGGGCTTTTGCGCCCTTGTCGGAGAGGATGACGGCGACGGCGTCGAACAGCACGGAAGGCGTACCCGCCAGCTGTCCATCCGCCGCCAGCATCGAGCCATCGGCCAGCTGCGCACCGCCCACCTTGGGGGCGATGATTTTTACGCTGGCGCCCGCATCGATCGCGGCCTTTTTGATCTTCTTGATGGCGGCGCCGTCCGAGCCGTCCGCAATCAGGATGCCGACCGCACGCCCTGCGAGCGTGTCTTTCATCTTGCCGATAATCTGCAATGCAGGCGAAGGTGGCATCTTCTTCACGGGTGCGGCCGCCACCGGCACATCGGGCATCGTGTCCAGACCAAGGCCCGCAGCGACCCGCCTGGCCAGATCCTTTTCGATATGAAGCAGGTGGCCAACCATGGCGACACGTATATGCGGATGTTCGACCTTGGAAAGCTCGAATACCAGCGCCGAGGCGATATGCGCCTGTTCGTACGCCGTCTGGCTGAGATAGAACTGCCGCGCCTGGCTGTAGTGGTCGGCGAAGCTCTCGGCGCGGATGCGACCTTTCTCGCCGGTTTCCGTGATGGCGGCGCTGTGAAAGCCCTGGAGCGTTTCACGGGGCGAGTTGTCGGACAGGGAGTTGGGCTCATAGGCGACCCGGCCGGCCGGTTGCGCCATCTGCATATGGCCGTCGCGTTGATGATTGGCGAATGGGCACTTCGGCGCGTTGACCGGGATCTGGTGGAAATTGGGCGAACCCAGGCGCGAAAGCTGGGTGTCGAGGTAGGAGAACAACCGGCCCTGCAGCAGCGGATCGTTCGAGAAATCGATGCCCGGCACGACATGCGAAGGACAGTAAGCCACCTGTTCGGTTTCAGCGAAGAAATTGTTCGGCCAGCGATCCAGCACCATGCGGCCGATCACTTTCAGCGGCACCAGTTCTTCCGGAATCAGCTTGGTCGCATCCAGATGATCGAATGGGAAGCGGTCCGCCTGCTCCTGCGTGAACAACTGCACCGCAAATTCCCACTCGGGGAAATTACCGGCCGCGATGGCGTCGAACATGTCGCGGCGGTGGAAGTCCTGATCCGCGCCGGAAATCTTGACGGTCTCGTCCCAGATGGTGGACTGCAGGCCGAGCTTGGGACGCCAGTGGAATTTGACGAAGGTCGATTCGCCGGCGGCGTTGATCAGGCGGAAGCTGTGCACGCCAAAGCCTTCGATCATGCGCAGCGAGCGCGGCAGGGTGCGATCCGACATAATCCACATCACCATGTGCATGGATTCAGGCGTGAGCGAAATGAAATCCCAGAAGGTGTCGTGCGCGGTCGCCGATTGCGGAAAGCCGCGGTCGGGTTCCATCTTGACGGCATGGATGAGATCGGGGAATTTGATCGCGTCCTGAATGAAGAAAACCGGGACGTTGTTGCCGACCAGATCCCAGTTGCCTTCCTTGGTGTAAAACTTGACGGCGAATCCGCGCACGTCACGCGGTGTATCGACCGAACCCGCGCCGCCTGCGACGGTCGATATGCGCGTAAATACAGGCGTTTTCTCACCGACCTCGGTGAGTATCCTGGCGGTGGTGTATTGCTTCAGCGAGGCGGTCAGCTCGAAGAATCCATGTACGCCTGTTGCGCGCGCGTGAACGATCCGTTCCGGAATTCGCTCGTGATCGAAATGGGTGATTTTTTCGCGGAGGATAAAATCCTCCAGCAGCGTGGGGCCGCGCGGGTTGGCCCTGAGCGAGTTTTGGTTATCGGAAAGGGCGAGGCCCTGGTTGGTGGTGAGCGATGGGTGCTCGCCACCCGCGACCTGGTGCATCTCGCCGCCGGCAGCCTGTTGGCTGCCTCCGGCCGGGGGTGAACCTTTTCCCGGTTTGCGTTTTCCAGAAAGATCCGTTGTCTTCACTTTGCTCATGATCGACCTCCTAAATGAGTCACGCCGGCCTGCCGGCTACCGGCGTATGTTGAGTGTGTCCGAGTGGGCGTTATAGGCACCAGACGATTTTTGACAAGCCGCGCCGGATCCAACAGCATGGTCATTTCCCGCTGCTGGGCGTCATCGAATGAATGCGCTCATCGCCACAGCACATTAGGCGGGCAGCGCGGGGGCGTCTGTACGGTGGCGTACACCAGAAGATCTTGGATTCGATTACGCTGAATAAAACCGACGTTGATCAAGTACACGCGACGAATTACGCCAGCCACATCCAAGGCGTGGTGGAGCGTCGTGTCATGCCAGGCGAATTCACCGCCAGTTACACTGCAAAAGTAGCTATTTAGAGCTGAAAACAGAATGAACCGAACGATCCATGACTAACGCACAATGGTTTTTGCTCGTGGGCGGCCTGCTGCTCGCCAGGGGCTTGACTGCTCCGATGCTCCAGCGCCTGCCGGTCACCCCGGCGATTGTCTACCTCGCCGTGGGGCTGCTGGTCGGGCCGACGGTCCTCAATCTGTTTCACTTCAACCCGCTCCAGGAATCGGCGCTGCTGGAAGTGCTGACCGAAGTGGTGGTGCTGATTTCGCTGTTTTCCGCCGGCGTCAAAATGCCCGTGCCGTTCAGCTTCGCCCGCTGGCGCACGCCGATTCTGCTGGCATCCGTATCGATGGCGATCAGCGTCGGGCTGGTCGCCGCCTTTGCCTACTACCTGCTCGGCCTGCCACTCGGCGCAGGCGTCTTGCTGGGCGCCATCCTGGCGCCCACCGATCCGGTGCTGGCGACCGATGTGCAGACCCGTCATCCCGGTGACCGCGACCGGCTTCGCTTCACCCTGACCTGCGAGGCAGGCATGAACGATGGCAGTGCGTTTCCGTTTGTGATGTTGGGGATGGGATTGCTCGGGCTGCACGAGTTGGGCGAGTTCGGCCTGCGCTGGGCGCTGGTCGATGTGCTGTGGGCCACGGTGGCGGGGGTCACCATCGGGGTCGCGTCCGGCGCTGCGCTCGCCCATCTGGCACGCAAGCTGCGCGGCCATCCGCCCCGGCACAAGCTGATGGACGACTTCCTTGGACTCGGCCTGATCGGTGTCGTGTACGGCCTGAGCGTGTGGGTCGATGCGTGGGGCTTTTTGGCGGTGTTTTTCGCTGCCGTCGCGCTGCGCCAGACCGAACTTAAACTGGCCGGCGCGGATGTGAGCAGCGCCGCGCTGGACAACCCGGACCCGTTGCAGACCGGCCTGACCGAGCCGGGCGCGGACAACCCAAGCCCGGAAAACGAGCCCGCGCCGACCGTCAGCGAAGGGTCGCTGGTATTCAAGGAACATCTGGAACGGCTCTCGGAATTGGTGCTCGTCCTGCTGATCGGCGGCACGCTGTTTCTCGATTCCTGGAGCTGGCGGGCAGTGGGACTTGCGCTGTTCCTGTTCATGGTGGCGCGCCCGGTCAGTGTCCTCGTTGGCTTGTTGGGCACGCGCACGTTGTGGCCGACACGCAGCATGGTCGGTTGGTTCGGGGTGCGCGGCATCGGCTCGCTGTACTACCTGATGTTCGCCATCCAGCATGGCCTCCCCGAGGAGCTGGCGCTGGATCTGATCCAGTTGACGCTGATAGCGGTCTCGCTATCCATTCTCGTCCATGGCACCAGCGTCAAGCCGCTGATGAGCCTGTTTTCAGCTTACCGGAAGCGTCCGCCCCCGCCATGAGTGTGCGCCAGTTCGCCAGGCCGAACAAAACGAGCTGAGCAGCGACCCGCCTTGCACTTTCACCACAAGATTCTATAAAAGTGTGGGTGGTCTCACCACCATCCTCCTGCAGCCCGGCGGGTGGTGACGCCAGGGGGTTGACCGCCCGTCAGATCAAAAAGCCAAAGGAGTTTGAGATGAATCAGGATATCGATAAAGGCAACAAGAAGCAGAACGAAGAAATTCCGCCGCGCAGGGTGGTGTTGCGCGGCGCACTGGCAGTGGGCTGTGGTCTGCTGTTGCCGGCCGCACTTTTTGGCTGTGGCAAGAAAGACGAAAACGCAACCGGTGCTGCCCCGGCCGATTCTACCGCCAGTGGCACGGACGCCACTCCAGACGCAGCTGCCCCGGGCGTGCCGGGGAAATCGTCACAGGCCAGTGTGCAGTACCAGGATCAGCCGAAGGGTGACCAGAAATGCGACGGATGTCTGCATTTCATCGCCGAGTCGAATACCTGCAAGGTGGTCGAGGGCCAGATCAGTCCCAATGGCTGGTGCATTCTGTGGATCCAGAAGGCTTGAGCTGATTCCGCATCAGGCTCGCGCCCGGGCAGTACGGGCCATCACCGAACGCGCACTACGTACGCCACCGTACAGACTGCGCCTGGGTAGGCGGCTAATCTTGCGATTCAATGGGGCGTTTTTAAACATGCGGCCCAGGCGATCACCGCCCTTCCCTTCCGATCTGCGGAAGGCGCACCCACGGTGCGAGGCGGTTGCGACGAAGGATGTTCGATTGGCGATTCCGCTAAGCGAATCCCCAACCCAAGGAGATTGAGATGGACTGGAATATCGTAGAAGGCAACTGGAAGCAGTTCAAAGGCAAGGTAAAAACACAGTGGGGCAAGCTTACCGACGACCACCTCGACGTGATTGCCGGCAAGCGCGATCAGCTGATGGGCAAGATCCAGGAGTCATATGGCGTCACGAAGGACGAAGCCGAGAAGCAAATCAAGGACTTTGAAGAGAAGAACAAGGACGACCACGCCTGATGTCCCGTCTGGCCACGGTCTATTCTTCTCCAGGATGCGCATGCCCTCGCTGCAACGGCCCTGCGATCCGCGTGCCACGCCGGGTCGTTGATTTGCTCATAAGCATGTTCATCACGGTCAGCCGCTTCCGCTGCCGCTCGATGGACTGCGGCTGGGAAGGCAATCTGCGCGTGAAGCGGCATCTCTGGTTGATGCAGGGGCCGGGGTGAGCGGCATGACAGCCTACGCATGGCAGCTTCAGCTGAACGCCGTGGTGATCATCTCAACAGGCAGCAGGCAAAGACCGATGAATACGCATTGCGGAAAAATCAGTTGGCCTGGTTGACGCGGCTGTGGCTCGCCGGAATCGCGTTTTCCAGCGCGGGGCTGACCTTTGCCTCGGTGCCGGACACGCAATCCGCCGCATCGCTCCACGCCAAATACGCGTCCCTGGCTGAGCAACTCCATCACAACCCGTTTCGGCGACCGCTCTCCCTCGACTCCGCCGAATCGTCCAGCGATTTGAAGGGCGACATCTACGCCTTGGTCAACTATCCATTTCCCACCGTCAGTGCGGCGCTGAATGGCCCGGAGCAATGGTGTGACGTGCTGATCCTGCATATCAACACCAAATACTGCCGCGCCACGACCGATGCGTCGACCACCGCCCTGGCAGTCAGTATCGGCAAGAAAACGCCTCAGCCGCTCAAGGAGGCCTACCCCATCGAGTTTTCCTATCGCGTCGCCGCGGCGACCGCGAAATACCTGGATATCCAGCTCGATGCGCAGGAGGGGCCGCTGAGCACCCGCAATTATCGTATCCAGCTGCAGGCTGTCCCGGTTGGAAACGGCCAGACTTTTCTGCACCTCACCTATTCGTATGATTACGGGATGGTGGGGCGACTCGCCATGAAGTCGTACCTGGCGACCAGAGGAAGCGGCAAGGTAGGGTTCACCCGGACCGGCAAGCAATCCAGCGGCCAGCCAGAACACATCGGTGGCATGCGTGGCGTGGTGGAGCGCAACACCATGCGCTACTACCTCGCCATCGACGCCTATCTTGGCGCCTTGGCCACCGCGCCGCCGCTGCAGCTCCAGAAACGCCTGCAAAGCTGGTTCAGCGCCACCGAACAATACCCCCGCCAATTGCGCGAAGTCGACCGAGCCGCCTACATGGACATGAAACGGAGTGAATATCTGCGTCAGCAGACATCGCAGTAAGCGTCCGCAAAACGCCGGGGCTGAGCGGAAACGACGACCGAGCCGCCCGGGGAGGCGCGGGCTCGATGTTGAATGGGTTTGATCTACGGAGGCGCGACTTCAACCGATGCCGAAGCGCTTGTTTGTACTGTGACAGGTACATTTTTAATAATCGAAAGGGGACGTAATGAATTTTCTCGGCGCAATCATCCTGGTGGCATTGTTTCTGCTGGGCGTTTTCACCCTGGTCAACTGGCCGGTGCTCATCGAGCCCACCACGCTGTCATTCGTGGCATTCGATATCGTGGGCCCGTTGGGCGTGATCCTGCTTGGCGTCACGCTGGTCCTGGTGGCGCTATTCGTCCTCTATGCCCTGGCGCTGCGCACCAACATGTTGATGGAGTCGCGCCGTCACAATCAGGAACTGCAAGCGCAGCGGAAACTGGCGGAAAGTGCCGAAACCTCGCGCATCAATGAACTGCGCACGCAGATCGAGCAGGAGTTTGCGCAATTGCGCGGGGTGATTCTGGCTGTCGACACGCGCATGGACACGGTGACGCAGTCGACCAAGCAATCCATCGACGAGGCCGCCAACAGCCTGGCCGCCCTGGTCGGCGAGATGGACGACAAGATCGACCGCGCGCTCGCGCGATAAGGTTCGAACCCTTGCAACCGACCACGGTTTCAAGGGGGTCGGGAGGTCGGTCCCGTGCCAGGCACACACCTGCAAGGGCGCCGGCATTCAGTCCCGGGTGAGGGGGAAGCGGGCCGCGCCAACCATCACGGCGTGCTGGTTGGCGTGGCCTAAGCTCACAGCCAGTACTCCCAGACCCGGGCGAACCATTCCTTCACGCGCAGATCGAGCGCGCGGCGCCGCCACTGCTCGAGCGTGATGGTCTCGGACGCCGCCAGGTCCCTGTCGAACATCGTCTGTACCTGTTGGCCAAAATCCGCCCCCAGCACCACCGCATTCAACTCGTAGTTGTGCAGGAAACTGCGCCAGTCGAGGTTGGTCGAGCCGACCGTGGCCCAGACGCCGTCGATCAGCGCGGTCTTGGAATGCAGGATCACGCCCTGCCGCTCATGGATTTTCACCCCCGCGCGCAGCAGCCGGTCGTAGTAGTTGCGCCCGGCGTGGAACACCAGCCAGGAGTCGGTCTGGCTGGGCAGGATCAGGGTCACGTCGACGCCGCGCCCGGCGGCCGCTTCGAGTGCGTCGAGCAGTTGCGGATCGGGGGCGAAATAGGCGTTGGTGAGATTCACGCTGACTTCGGCGCTGGTGATGGCAGACAGCAGCGTGGCATAGATCAGGCTGAAAGGCTCGTCGGGTGAACTGCCGATCGCGCGCACCACGTGCGGGCCTATGTGTTGGAGGGGCGGGAAGTAGTTCTTCTCGGGCAGCGGCTCGCCCTTCTGTTTTTCCCAGGTCGCGAGGAACAGTTTCTGCAACTCGGCCACCACCGGCCCCTGCAGTTGCAGGTCGGTGTCGCGCCACGCCACGCCGCCGTCGGGCGGGTGTCGTGAGTGACGGCTGAACGAGCCGCCGGAGTAGACGCTGCTGATGTTGATGCCGCCAAGAAACGCCGTGTGCCCGTCGACAATCAGCAGCTTGCGATGGTCGCGCTGATTCAGCGTCCATTCCTTGCGCGACATCAAGGGATTGATGGGATTGAATTCAAGCACCTGCACGCCGCTGTCGGTCAGTTGCTGGAAGAAGGCCGCGGGCGTGCCGAGCGTGCCCACGCTGTCACGGATGAGGTTGACCTGAACACCCTGCGCCTGCTTGGCGATGAGGGCCTGCGCAAAGCGCTGGCCGACCTCGTCGTCGTCGAGGATGTAGGTTTCCATGTTGATGTGGTCTTGCGCCGCCAGGATGGCGGCGTACATCGCCTGGTAGGTGGCCGGACCGTCCTGCAGCAAGCGCACCTGATTGCCGGTGGTCAGCGGGCTGCCGACAATGGCCTCTTCGAGCGCCAGATGGCGCTCGAAGAGGCCATTGCTCTGGCCGCTGCCGTCAAGCCGGTCGAGGATCGCCTTGCTGTGCGCAACGGATAACGGCCCGCCCGCGCTTTCAAGTTGCACGGGCGGGCCGGGGCGTCGCGCCAGGTCGGGAACGATGGTCGGCAGGCTGCTGCAGCCGGCCAGCACGAACAGGAAAGCCGCTGGCCAATGCCGCAGATACGGCAGCCAACGCGACGAATTCAGCGTCGTTGAAACCATCAATCCTCCATCAAGCAGGCACGGCTGCGGGGCTACCTCAGCCGCACCTTAGCACGCACCCAGCCGTTACAGCCGTCCCATCAACAGCAGGATGATGACGATGACCAGCACCAAACCCAAACCGCCGCTGGGACCGTAGCCCCAATTCTTGCTATGCGACCAGCGCGGAACGGCGCCGAGCAGCATCAGGATCAGGATGACCAACAGTATCGTTCCCAACATCAGGCGCTCCTCGAATGGATGAGTGGATTCAGTTCGCTTCCGGCACCACGATTACCGTGGTTTTATCGCCGGTCTCACCGGTTTCGCCGGTTGCGCCCTGGACGCCCTCGTTACCCTGATAGCCGGTTGCGCCCTGGCTGCCGGTCTCGCCCTGATAGCCGGTGGCGCCTTGGCTGCCGGTCTCGCCCTGCGGACCCGCGGGGCCGGGCACCGCGACCGGCGTGGCAGGCACATTGACGACGGTCGGCTTGTCACAGGCGGCCAGGCTGAGCGTTGCGAGCAAGGCGGAAATCAGTAGCGTATGGTTCATGGTCAATCCTTTTAAAGTGGTCAATCGTGGCACGAAGGGCATCAGGCCGTCCGCGAGAAACCGGCTCGACTTGGATGTCGCACCCGGTAGATCGATAGCGTAAGCGAATGCCGCGCGCCATTCAGTGCGCTGGCGAACATAGCGGCGATTTATCGCGTGAAGGGCTAACAAGCCCGCTATGTACGTTCGCGAACAGACCCGGACCCCGACGGCGCGCCATATTGCGGGTTCGGATGTGCCGAGCCGGATCGATCACCCGGTTCGACACGGGTTCCGGGTTCCGGCTTCCCCCTTACAGGAGTCAGCAATGAATGCACGATTCAGAGTCGCACTGGTGATGGCCGGCGTGGCGATTGCCTCGCAAGCGGCCGCACAGGCCACCTTTTACGAACGCCAAGGCTTTGAAGGCCAGTCATTCACCACCGCGGACACGGTCAAGAACCTCTCGCGCCAGGGCTTCAGCAACCACGCGTCGTCGGTTGTCGTGCGCGACGACCGCTGGGAGGTATGCGAAGACGTCCGCTTCAACGGCCGCTGCACCATCCTGCGGCCGGGCAGGTATCCGTCGCTGACCGCGATGGGCTTGAACAAGAGTATTTCATCGGTGCGCGCCGTCCGCAGTAACGTGCGCATCGACGATCACCGTTATGCGCCCATTCCTGTAGCCGCGCAGGTCACGTTTTATGAGCGTCAAGGGTTTGGGGGCCGGTCTTTTACCACGCAGGAACCGGTCAGAAACTTCAGGCGTCACGGTTTCAATGACAGCGCCTCATCGGTTGTGGTGCTCGGCGATCGCTGGGAAGTGTGCGAGGACAACCGCTACAGCGGTCGCTGCGCCGTCCTGCGTCCGGGCAAGTATCCGTCTCTGGCTGCGATGGGGTTGAACAACAGCGTTTCATCGGTACGGGCGGTGAACATCAACGCGCGCGTCGACGACCATCGCTATGCGCCTGCGCCGATTGCAGACTACAACTTCTACCGTCGCAACGACGAGCGACTGTATGACGCAAACGTCACCTCGGTGCGCGCGGTGCTCGGCACGCCCGAGCAGCACTGCTGGGTCGAACGCGAAGAAGTCGCGAAGGAACGACGCAGCGTCAACGTCCCCGGTGCGATTGCCGGCGCCATCATCGGCGGCATCCTGGGCCACCAGGTCGGCGGCGGACGGGGCCAGGACATCGCCACAGCCGGCGGAGCTGTCGCCGGGGCCGCAGTGGGCGCCCAAATCGGTCGCGGCGGTAGCGAGCAAGCGCTGCAAACCCGGGATGTCGAGCGCTGCGACTCCGTGCCCGACCAGGCCAATCCCGATTACTGGGACGTCACCTACAATTTCCGTGGCCAGACGCATCGCATGCAGATGACCGCGCCGCCTGGGCCGACGGTGACTGTCAACGAACTGGGTGAGCCCCGGGCATAAGCACTCGCCGCAACACACAGTGCACGGCGGCCCTTTGGGGCCGTTCTGTATTGACCCCGTCAGGTCTCCACCAAACCGGCGGTAACCGGCTATGCGCGCTAGCGCACAGTGTTTGGGGCGCCGTTCGGATAGCCTCATCCTGAGCCGATGATTCATTGGCAAGAACATCACAGGAGATCCAACATGAAACGTTTATTCTTCGCAGCAGCACTGGTCATCGCCACCGTTCCGGCACTCGCGGCCGACATCGGCGTGTCCATCAGCATCGGCCAACCCGGTTTCTACGGCCAGATCGACGTCGGCGGCTATCCGCCGCCACAAATCATCTATCGGGAGCCGCGCGTCATCCAGCGGGTTTCGGTGAACCGTCCGCCGATCTACATGAACGTGCCCCCGGGCCATGCCAAGAACTGGCGCAAGCATTGCAGCAAGTACAATGCCTGCGGCGAGCGTGTCTATTTTGTGCAAAACAGCTGGTATGACCGCCAGTACGTTCCGCATTACCAGAAACAGCATCGTGATCGCCGCGACGACCGCCGTGACGATCATCGCGGCAAGAAGAATGATCGCCATGACAACGACCGCGGCAATGATCGAGGCCAGGGTCGCAACCACTAAAACTGTACTGTAATCGTCCGGCTCGACCCTCCGCGATGACGCGAGGGTCTTTACACCCATCCCCCGTCAGTGGGGGGATGGCAACGGCCCATTCCAACGGAAGGCCACGCATGAACGATATCCAGACCACCATCCACGTCGACGATCCCGCCGACTGCCCGACCACCGTCCTGCTGATAGAGGACGAGCCAGCCGATGCCAGACTGATCCAGGATGCGCTCGCGAGCACGGTAGACAGCGCGTTTCGTGTCGAATGGGTGACGCGACTATCCGATGCGCTCGAGCGACTCGCGAGCGAAAGGTTCGAGGTGGTTTTGCTCGACCTGTCGCTGCCCGACGGCAAAGGCCTCGAAGCCTTCGATCAGGTGTTGCAGGCTGCGCCCGACTCGCTGATCCTGGTGCTGAGCGGATTGACCGATGAAGAAACCGCACGCGAGGCCATGGCGCGCGGCGCGCATGATTACTTTTCCAAAGGCCACGTCGACGCCCACTGGTTGCCGCGTGCCCTACGCTATGTCATGGAACGCAAGACTGCCCAGGGGGCGTTGGCATGCAGCGAGGAACGCTTCCGCGCGATGAACGACGCCTCCCCGCTGGGGATTTTCGTCTCCGATGCCGAGGGCAGTTGCATCTACACCAACGCGGCGTATCAGACGATATCGGGCCTGACCCTGGAACAGACCCTGGGCACGAACTGGAGCACGGCGATCCACCCGGAGGATCGGGAGCGCGTCCTGGCCGAATGGCGCGACGCCGCACGAGGCCAGGCACCCTTCCTGACGGAGTTCCGTTTCCTGCAGAAGGACGACAGCATCGTCTGGACCCGCGTCAACAGCGCCGCCATGTTCGACGGCAAGAAGTCGTTCGGTCGGGTGCAGACGGTTGAGGACATTTCCGGGCGCAAATCGGCTGAACTCGTCTTGCAAGAGGCGGAAGCGGCCCTGTTCGAGGAAAAGGAGCGCGCCCAGGTCACGCTCAACTCCATTGGCGACGCTGTGCTGACCACCGATCTTTCGGGCAAGGTGACCTATCTGAATCCGGTGGCGGAGGCGATGACCGGCTGGTTTTGCACAGAGGCGCTGGGGCGGCCGATTTCAGAGATCTTCACCATCCTTGACGGCACGACGCGCCAGGCCGCCGCGAATCCGATGCAGCGCGCGATGACGGACAACGAAACGGTGGGGCTGGGCACCAATTGCGTGCTGGTTCGCCGCGATGGATTCGAGTCCGCGATCGAGGACTCCGCCGCGCCCATCCATGACCGGGACGGCGAGGTCACCGGCGCGGTGATCGTGTTCCGCGACGTCAGCGAATCGCGGGCCATGGCGCTGGAGATGGCGCATCTGGCCCAGCACGACTTTCTCACCAGCCTGCCCAACCGGCTCCTGCTGACAGAACGCTTCTCCCACACGATCAGGATGGCCCAGCGGAACACAAAGCAAGTCGGGCTGATGTTCCTCGACCTGGATAATTTCAAACACATCAACGACTCGCTGGGGCATGCGATCGGCGACCAGCTGCTGCAGTCAGTTGCAAACCGCCTGGTGGCGTGTGTGCGCACCACCGACACAGTCTGCCGCCAGGGCGGTGACGAATTCGTGATCCTGCTCGCCGAAATCGGACAGCCGCAGGATGCAGCCCAGGTTGCGGAAACCCTGCGTGCCGCCCTCGGCATGCCGCACCTGATCGACGGACACGAACTCCACGTCACCTTGAGCATCGGCATCAGTGTCTTTCCGGATGACGGCACCAACGTGGATGCCCTGATGCAGAACGCGGACACCGCGATGTATCACGCCAAAGCAGGCGGCCGCGACAACTACCAGTTCTTCAGAGCCGACATGAACGCCCGCGCGGTCCGCCGGCTGTTCGTCGAAACCAGCCTGCGCCGCGCCCTGAGGCAGGGCGAGTTCCTGCTGCATTACCAGCCAAAGATCAACCTCGCTTCAGGCGCGATGACCGGTGCAGAAGCCCTCATCCGCTGGCAGGATCCGGATCTCGGACTTGTCTACCCAGCGCAGTTCGTGCCGATCGCGGAAGAGAACGGGCTCATCGTGCCGGTCGGCCGCTGGGTGCTGCGCGAGGCCTGCAGACAGGTTCAGGCCTGGCTGGATGCGGGCCTGCCCGCCGTGCCCGTGTCGGTCAACATTTCTGCAGTGGAATTCAGGCACGAAGGCTTTGTGGAAGGGGTTGCCCTGATTCTGAAAGAAACCGGCCTGGCGCCGCACTATCTCGAACTGGAACTGACCGAAAGCATCCTCATGCACGACGTCGAATCATCGACGTCGATGCTTGAAGCATTCAAGGCCATGGGGGTGCAGCTTGCCATCGATGACTTCGGTACCGGCTACTCAAGCCTGAGCTATCTGAAGCGCTTCCCGATCAGCACCCTGAAGATCGACCAGTCCTTCGTGCGCGACATTGCCACCGATGCGGACGATGCAAGCATCGTGTCCGCCGTGATCGGAATGGGGAAAAATCTCAAGCAGCGCGTGATCGCCGAGGGGGTGGAAACGCAGGCGCAACTGGCGCTCCTGCAGGCTCGGCATTGCGACGAGGGACAGGGCTACCACTTCAGCCATCCCGTGTCCGCCGAGGACTTCGCCCTGCTTCTCGACACCGGCAATTAGGGAACTCCGAGCGCGGCGGCTACCTGCCGCGCAGTTTCCGCACCATCTGCCACGCTGCCCAGCCGCGCGTCAGCCATTTCCCGACGCCAGCGGCTCTGGCGCGACCAGGCCGCAACGCCGCCAACAAGGCGGCGCCACCGACAATCCAGGCGGGATGGCGCTTGATATAGCGCAACATAGCCAGCCCCTGGTCGGCCCGCGCCAGAGGCACACGCCACGGCTCGATATTCTGCGCCAGCGCCATTCGCTGCGCTGCAGCCTGGGCCACCAGGCGTTCACGTCGTTCAGCCAGCTGGATCAGTTTTTGGTTCATGATCGTTCTTTACGGCCTGGAAACGAGTTGTTGCCGGTCTTTTAGCAATTCCGACAGACTCGCCGCAAACAGTCTCGGCTTCGTTCTCGCTTTGTGCAGGGCGTACGCCCATGCCCCCACGCCCGCCGCCAAAAACACGCCGGCTAGCGACCCGAGCGCCAGGAGGCGGTGGCTGTCCCAAAAAGCGACCACGAGCAGGATCGCCGCCAGCACCACCCCCACCCCGATGAAAAACAGGGCAGCCAATGCCAGCACCAACAGCGACAGCACATGCGCCCGGTCTTCCTCCACGTCTGCGGACAGAAGATCGAGTCGCGTGTGCGCGATGGCAACCAGCGTGGCGGCCAGCGTACTCAGCGACTCGAGCAGGCCCCGACTTTCGCCGGGCGTTTTATCGCTCATGGCGAAGCGACTAGCGGCGGCCGATGAGCAGGCCGATCACCAGACCGACACCGGCGGCAGCGCCGATGGCTCTCCAGGGGTTCTCATGGACATACACGTCGGTTGCCCTGGCTGCCTCTTTGGTTTTGACCAGCAGTGCCGCCTGTGCTTCTGCCATCTTGGCTTTCGCAACCCGGAGCGACTCTTCCGCTTTGGCACGGACTTCGGCTATCTTTTCGCCGCCCTGGCTGGCTGTCGCTTTCAGCAGCGCTTCCGCATCGGCCACCACCACCTTGAAATCGTCGATCAACTGTTCTTTGGTGACTTCACCCAATAATTTTTCCATGCTTTTTCTCCATTGCTGTTTCTATCGTGCGCATAGGAATATTCCTATTTTTTACGTGCGGTTCAACCGTTGAATTGGGCAACATCCGCGATGCGGTTGCCCGACACATTGGCCTACATCCCAATAACTGGCTGCAATTTTGTTGCGCCAGCGCATGCTACTTGCGTACAAACAGCAGGCCCACTCCAGCCACGACCAATCCCAGCCCGGCCCAGATCGGGATATTGACCGTCTGCTTCTCCGAGACCGACAACTCAATCGGGCCGAGCTTGGCCTGATGCGTGTCCTTGGTGTAAGTGAAGCCGCCATACGCCAACGCCAGGCCACCGGCCACGATCAGCACGATTGCCAACATCTTGATTGAGTTCATCCTGTCTTCTCCCTTGGAAATGCATTTATTCTATATTGGCGACGCCTGGATACATCCCAGGGTCGCTACACGCCTCGACCTTGAATGACACGCACCAGTATCACCACGATCGCGATGACCAGAAGAATGTGGATGAGTCCGCCCATGGTGTAGGCGGAAACCATTCCAAGCAGCCAGAGGACAATCAGGATAATTGCAATCGTTCCGAGCATTTTTTCACTCCCTATAAGATAAAAAACTTAACCAGACAAAGCAGACTCGCTTCGAGACGTTTAGTCTGCCCGTCATGCTTGACGGGTTTTCACACTGTTTTCGGTGTGAAAATCAACCGCCTTGTATCGGCCAGCCAGCTGACGAAGCCGCCAGGCCGATCATCATCCGCCTAGCGCGGAACGATGTTGCCGCTGTCGTCGGACAGAATGATTTCCACGCGACGGTTCAATTGACGCCCCGCGGCCGTGTTGTTGCTGGCAACCGGATGGGCATCGGCATAACCACGCGTTTGAATGCGATCGCCGCTGATCCCCCTGCCGACCAGAGCGGTCCGCACGGCATCGGCGCGTCGCTCGGAGAGCGGCTGGTTGATACTGAGGCTGCCGGTGCTGTCGGTGTGGCCTTCAATCAACACCTTGCGTTGCGGGTACTGGTTGAGAAAATCGGCCAGTTTTTGCACGTTGCGCACGCCGCCCGACGACAGTTCCGCCTTGTTGACACTGAACAGCACGTCACCCAGCGTAATCACCATGCCGCGAGCCGTTTGCTTGGCATTCAGTTCCTTGAGCTGCTGCTCCTGCTGCGCAATCACTGCCTGGTCACGCTCCGCCTGAGCGCGAGCCGCCTCCAATGCAGCCGCTTTCTGCTCGGCGGTCTGCTGGGCAATCAACGCCTGCTGCTCGGCGGTTTGCTGCGCAATCGCGGCCTGCCGTCTGGCTTCATCAACCTCAGCCTGCGACATCGCCACCTGCTGTTTGGCCGCATCGGCTTCGGCCGTTCTCGCCGCAAGGCGAACCTGGTCGCGTTGGGCGCTGGCACTGACGACCGCCGCCTCGGCGGCTTTGCGCTTGGCGGTTTCCTGCGCGATCGCCACTTGCTGGCGGGTGAGATAGGCCAACTGATTGACCGCGGCATCGTCACCTTTGCTCAGTGCCGCATCCGCCTTGCTCAGCGTCTCGCCGGCCTTCTGCAACTCAATCGGTGCCAGAGTCACGACCTGGGGGTTGGTTCGTGCGCTGCTGTAAACGCTGCGCGCATCTTCGAGCGCTGTGTTTTTCGGCGGCATGGTGGTGCAACCCGCGAGCATCGCGGCTGCGATCAGGCTCAGGGGAAGGTATCGATTTTTTTTCATGTTGAGCTCCATTGATGATTATTTGGACTGACGTTCGATTTCCTGGCGCAGCACGCGAATATCGTCCTGCAATGCCGCCGCGGCACGTTGCGCCTTGGCTGAACGCGCCATCTCCGCAGCCAGCTTGGCGTCCACCTCCGCCTGCTCCGCCAGCCGCAAGGCAAGCTCAAAATCTTTGTCTGCCATTGCCCGCTCGGCAGCAGTCAACTTGTCAGAAGCAGACTTGAACTGGACCGGCGCAAATTCAGCGCCGCCGGCGCCCATTGCATTACTGACTGCAGCCCGGGACACGGCCATCTGCTCTGTCGGTGCTGAGGTGCTCGCGCAACCCGCCATTAACACGACAGCCCCGGCAGCCATGCCAATCCCGCGCACTATTTGATTCAGTTTGGGGGGGTATGTGTTTTTCATCATCTTTTCATCCATTGAGTTGTACATCGAACACAATCGTTGCAATGACGACTTGGTGTGATTGCAGCTGTTTTTAATCATAGTAGTCAAAAAATGCAGGGCGGCTACTTGGCGGACGTCCTGCGTTTAGTCGGCGTCATCCAATCTTCTACTGGCAACAATACGGTGAATAGGTGGGGTCGTCTGTGCGGCATCGTACATAGCGATGCCATGCGTCCGTGTGCGGCTAAAGCGCGCCCTGTTTCGCTATGTGCGCCACCGTACTGACCCCCTCTGTTTTTTTGACTATATTTCGATCAGGGCTTTGATACGGTGTGCGGCAAAGCCCATTTAGACCCTGCCGCATCACACTGGCCTGTCGGCGGAAGCCGGCACCAAGCAGCGCTTGTTTTTCTTACCTCTGGAGAATCCACCATGAACAAATTTAGCAAAGTTCTTTCAGCAGCATTCCTGGCCGTTGCGCTGGTGTCCGTCGTAGCGTGTGCGCCCACGGCGAAGCAGGAAGGAACCGGCCAGTACATCGACGACACCGTCATCACCGCCAAGGTAAAAGCGGCCTTGATCGAAGACCCCATGACGAAGGCCACCGAGATCAACGTCGAGACCTTCAAGGGCGTGGTCCAACTGAGCGGTTTCGTGACATCGCAGGCCGCGTCGAACAGGGCGGTCGAGCTTGCTCGCGGCGTCGCCGGCGTGAAATCCGTCAAGAACGACATGCGGATCAAGTAAGCGAAGCAAGCGGGCAGGATCTTTTTCCGACCCCTCTCGTTGTTGCACGAGAACAGCGCCGTATCGCATTAAGCGATACGGCGCTGTTCTTTTATGGGACAAGCTCATCGGTCAGTGCGAAGCATGACCGGAACCGGGATTCAGAGACGACTTGACCTTGGCCTTATAATGGTCAACCCGGACTTCCCCGGACCCACTTTCGGCTTCTATCCCGGCGCGGAAACCCGCTGCAGCTGACGCCCCCGTCTGTCCCTCCCCCTCACCCACCCCATGAAATCTCGCTCATTCCGCCTCATTTCCCCGCCATTTCTGCCTTACGCCTTATTTTTTCTGGGCGTCGCCAGCCTGACGCGTCTTGCCCTGGCATGGCAAACCGGCCTCGACAAGACCCCGCTTTCACTCTGGCCCGAGCTGCTCCTGCGCGGCATCGGATTCGACCTCACGGTGCTGGCCTGGCTGCTCGCGCCCATGCTGCTGTGGGCAGCGCTGTGGCCGGCGCGCTGGCGCAACACGCGCTGGCGGGGCGGGCTGCGGCTGGCGATCTTCTTCCTGATGGCAGCGCTCCTGCTGTTCGGCGCGTTGGCGGAATGGGTGTTCTGGGAGGAGTTCGAAACCCGCTTCAACTTCATCGCCGTCGATTACCTGGTCTACACGCATGAAGTGATCGGCAACATCGTCGAGTCGTATCCGGTGGTGCCGCTGCTCGCCGGCGTGGCGGCGCTGGCGGCGGTGCCGACCTGGCTGTTCCGCGCGCGCATCCGTGCCGCGGGTGTTCCCGCGACGCAGGCGGGCTGGCGCGTCGCGTACGCTGCGCTCGCGTTCGCGCTGCCCTGGGGCGCCATGCATCTCGCCGATATCGACCAGATGCAGTTTTCCGGTAACGCCTACGCCAACGAGCTGGCCGGCAACGGCCTGATGACCTTCTTTGCCGCCTACCAGCGCAACGAACTGGATTACCAACGCTTCTACGCGACCTTGCCTGCAGCGCAGGCTGATCGCATCCTCGCTGAACTCGGCGTCGAGCGGAAGCCGCTTACCCAGACGCTGCGCCCCGGGGCGGACGAAAACGAAGCCTTCGATCCGCAGCGCGTGCCGTTCAAGCGCCCGCCGAAGAACATCGTGCTGATTACGGTGGAAAGCCTGTCCGCCAAGTTCCTCGGCAGCTTCGGCAATCCGGCCGGCCTGACGCCGCGACTCGATGCGCTGGCCGAGGAAGGCCTGCTGTTCACCCGCCTGTACGCCACCGGCACGCGCACGGTGCGCGGGCTCGAGGCCTTGTCGCTCGGCACGCCGCCGATCCCCGGCCAGGCGATCGTGCGCCGGCCCGGCAACGAGCATCTGGCCACGGTCGGCGAGATTTTGCGCCGGCAGGGCTACGAGACGCTGTTCCTGTACGGCGGCTATGGCTATTTCGACAACATGAACGGCTATTTCGCAGGCAACGACTATCGCGTCGTCGACCGCACCGATTTCCCGGAGGCCTCCGTCGGCTTCGCCAACGTCTGGGGCGTGGCCGACGAGTTCCTCTTCGACAACAGTCTGGTGCAGCTCGACCGCGCCCATGCCGCCGGCAAGCCCTTCCTGGCGCAGATCATGACCACCTCCAACCACCGCCCCTACACCTACCCGGATGGCCGCATCGACATCCCTTCGCCGGGCAAACGCGAGGGCGCAGTGAAATACACCGATTACGCGATCGGCCACTTCATCGACCAGGCGCGCAGCAAGCCCTGGTTCGACGAAACTCTGTTCGTCATCGTCGCCGACCATTGCGCCTCCGCCGCCGGCAGGACCAAGCTGCCGGTGGCGGGCTATCACATTCCGATGATTTTCTACGCGCCGGCATTGCTCACGTCCGGGCGCGACGACCGCCTGGCCAGCCAGATCGACATTCCGCCGACGCTGTTGGATGCGATGGGCCTGCCCGGCGACGACCATTTCTTCGGCCAGTCGCTGTTCGAGCAGCGCGAGGAGAACCGCCGCGCCTTCATCAGCAACTACCAGGAACTGGGTTACCTGAAGGCAGACAGGCTGGTCGTGCTTGGCCCCAAGCAGCGGGTCGATACCTTCCGTATCGACGCCAACGGCGACGCTACCCCCACTGCGCCGGAGCCGCGCCTGCGCGACGAAGCCGTGGCCTACTACCAGACCGCGTTCAAGGCGTTCAAGGAAGGGGCGCTGAAAATGGGCGCGGGCAATACCCGATAGGCGAGGCGGCGGCGCACCGGCCTGGATATCGATCTCCGCGCTGGTTGCCACCGTCAGCGCGCTGATCGCCCAGCTTCGAAAATACCGCTACTGCGTCAAGCAGAAACGGGGCGACAACCCCGCAGTTCTCGGGAAACTGGAGTTGGCCCTCCTCATGGGCGTCCCCACCCTGTTTGGCGCAATAGCCGTCGCCTATTGCGTCCGCGGTGGAGTAGCAATCCTGAACGGCGACGCAGAACTCATCGGCATGCTGAAGGCAATCTGCACGCTCGGGAGTATCTGAGACAAGAACCCATCGGCCGCAACGGGTGGCGTGGTTATGCGCTTGTGAATCAGCGGATCAGGCAAACATAATGGCCGCGCTGAAAATGGTTTCAGCGTTGCTCATTCATCAGGGGATAGAAAAATGAAAGCAAACGCACTGACCTTCGCATGCTGCGTGGCCGTCGCCAGCCTGTCGGGCTGCGCGCTCACCACCGAACAGGTCGAGCTCAATTACACCCAGCAGGCCGGCGTTTCCAGAATCGCAGGGGCCGAGGCTGTTTCCGTGAACGTGCAGGTCACCGACCAGCGGCTGGACAAGAGCAAGGTCAGCAGCAAGAAGAATGGCTACGGCATGGAGATGGCGCCCATCACTGCTGCGGAGGATGTCGCCGTCACCGTCCGCAAGGCCATCGAGAAGGAGCTTCAGGCCCGCGGCTTCCAGCTTGGTTCGGATGCGGCGCTCGTCGGGATCGCCGCCGACATCACCCGCTTCTACAACGATCACAAAATGGGCTTCTTCGCCGGCGATGCCGTGGCCGACCTGAACCTGTCGGTCATCGTGAAATCGAAGAGCGGTGCGCTCCTGTTCTCGAAGCAGATCATCGCCCAGGGTATGGAGAAAAATACGCAACTCGCAAGCGGCAACAACGCCAAAATCGCGCTGGAGCGCGCACTCGAAAACGGCATGAAGACCCTGTTCGAAGACCGGGCCTTCGTGTCCGCCCTGCTGGCATCGACCGAGTCCAAAGCGGCGTCGAAATAGACGCCGCATCGGCAATCGGAAAGCGCGCCCAGGGGCGCGCTTTCCGATTGCCGCACGGCCCGCGCGCGCGTCTATATTCATGTCCCGCTCGCCCAAGCTGCCGCCCGGCACGCGCGAAGGTCTCAACGACGGGAAGCGCGAAGGCTATGGCGGCCCCTGCCCGCCCATCGGCCGCCACCGCCACGTCCACAAGCTGTATGCGCTCGACACCGTGCTGCCGGTGCTGCGCCCAGCGACCAAGGCCACGCGGGAAGAGGCGATGCGGGGGCATATCCTGGCGAAGGGGGGAGTTGGTGGGGTATTACAAAAAGAAAAAATAAAGGCGTGTGCGGCGCAGCAGTGGTCCGGTTGCAATCGGCTATGAACTGACTGGCTCAAAACGGCCATGAAGAGACGGTCGAGGCCTGGTCGGTGAAAGTCTGTTCAGCAGCTTACAGCTGCCATCTGTAAATGGATACCCTGTGGTTTAAACTCCTTGGCTGTTGGGGGTTTTTAGGCAATCTTCCCTCTGATGGGGAAACAATCGTGTCCGACTGTCCGACCATGTTTACGGTGTTCATGTCATTCACTCCGGTTGATGAACCAGCAGCACGCCTTTATCCCATACAATTTCTTCGCTGACCGACTGCGGCACGCCGTCACGCCCGACAAGTCGTGTCGGCAAGCCCGAAAGACTTTCGAACAAAGCCAGGCGTGGCACGTTGAAATCCTGGCCGTCCTGCGGCAGGTTAAACCAGGCCAGTGGGCGGCTTATTCTTTCCGCTGTCACGGTGCCGACCCATATCGGTGTGCGCGGGGTCAACGTCTTCTCTGATGACCACAAGCGCAATACCAGGCGCTGGTCTGGCTTACCCTTGAGCGGGTAGATCAAAGCCAGCGCTTCGTTGGCGCCATCGTGTACACGCGGCAGCAGCGGTAATTGCATGGCCGGGCGACGGGTGTCGAACCAAAGCAACAGGCTCTTGCCGGTAACGGGCAATGCCTCCCGCCATCCTCGCGCCGTCAATCTGGCGCGCAGGAATTCGAGCGATCCGGCCCACTGGACGCTGAGCGGCTGCTCGTACTCGCCCTCGATGTCGATGCGCCAGGCAGGCAGGGTTTGCCAGCCCTGGCTCCACCAGTCTTGCTGGGCCATAAGCGTGGAGGGACGCTGAATCGCATAACGCACAGCATCGGCATCGCGCTGGTTCGCGGCATGAACGACCGCGGCGGCGATAAGTGCAATGCTTGCCGCTGCCAGCAGGCCGTGCGCCGCTACCGCAGGCGCCGGACGGCGCAAGTACGCGATGCCCAGCAGCGCCACCCATGCCACCCCGAAACTCAAGCCGCCCAGCACGTCGGACAGCCAGTGCGCGCCCAGGTAGATGCGCGAGAAAGCGATCAGACCCGCGAGCAAGACCACGACGCTGTACACCGCGAGTTGTCCGCGCAAGGACAATTCGCGCGCGGCGAGCACCGCCAGGAAGCCAAAGATGACGATGCTCATGGCCGCATGACTGCTGGGGAAGCCGAACGCGATGCTGCCGTCGTACATGGGCAGCGGGCGGGGCAGGCCGAATCCCGCCTTGAGAATCACGGTGAGCGCCGCGCCAAAACTTGCTGCCGCGAGCCAGTAGACGGCCGGCCGCCAGGCACGTTTCCACACCAGCCATAGCAGCACGGCCGCGACGACCGGCAGCGTCACCGCGGCGTCGCCCAGTTCGGTGAGCGCGATCATCACGCTGTCGCCCAAGGGCGTGCGCAGCCCCTGCAGCAGGTGATAGGCCGTCTTGTCGACCAGCACCAGCGGGTCGCCGGTAAGTACATCCTCGATAACCCCAAAAAACATCCAGGCGGCGGCGATCAATACCGCCGCGAACACCAGCAAGGCGCGGGATTCCGGCCGCGCCGGATCGAGCAGCGATGCGACCATGCCACGGAACGACCCGGTTCTCGCTGAGGGGGTGCTGCCCGCCCAGGACTGAAGCTGACCCAAGCCTTGTTCGACGCGCGGTTGCAGCCAGATCACGCTGCGGCTGACAAACCAGACACCACCCCAAGCCAGGATCAATAGCAGCACGAGGATCAAGGCGAGACGCGTTGCCACCGCCCCCGCCAATCCCAGCGAGGCGCCGAAGACGACGCCGGGCAGGATATAGGTTGGCGCCCAGCCGAGCGCGGACAGGATGTTGACCGCGTAGAAGCGTGCCGGAGGCATGCCGAGCATGCCGGCCACTGCGGGAATCACGGCGCGAATCGGTCCGACGAAGCGCCCCAGAAAAATGCTCATGCCGCCATGCCGATGAAAGAATGCCGCGCCCTTCGCCAGCAGTTTCGGATAGCGTCTGAAAGGCCAGAGATGGGGCAGTTCGGCACGGTAGTGACGCCCCAGCCAGTAGCTGCCGGCGTCACCGGCAATCGCGCCTGCGGCCGCCCACGCCAACGTTGCCCACAGTTCTAGCGAGCCGACAGCAACTACGGCGCCTGCGCCGAACATGACAAGGACACCGGGGATAAACAGTCCCACGACCGCGAGAGATTCGGTGAACGCGGCGAGAAAAACCACCGCATAAGCCCAGTCAGGATGTCGGGCAATCCAGGTGATTAAGGCATTAAAGTTGGCAATGTCCATTAAGATCAATCAACCGACCCACACAAAAACCTTGCCCATGAAATCGAGTACACCGCAGCCGGATCCCGGAAGCGCCGCCATCCCTGCCCGCATCCCACTGGCCATCTGGACGCTCGGCTTTGTCAGCCTGTTGATGGACATTTCGTCCGAGATGATTCACAGCCTGTTGCCGGTCTTCCTGGTCACGAGTCTGGGCGCAAGCGTGTTCATTGTAGGCCTGATCGAGGGGGTGGCGGAGGCCACCGCACTGATCGTAAAGGTGTTCTCGGGCGCGCTTTCCGACTACTGGGGGCGGCGCAAGCCCCTTGCCGTTTTGGGCTACGGGCTGGGGGCGCTCTCCAAACCTTTGTTTGCGCTGGCGTCAAGTTCCGGTCTCGCCTTCGCCGCGCGCCTGATCGATCGGGTCGGCAAGGGCATCCGGGGGGCGCCACGGGACGCACTGGTGGCGGACATCGCGCCACCCGAACTGCGCGGGGCGGCCTTTGGCCTGCGCCAATCCCTCGACACCGTGGGCGCCTTCCTCGGCCCGCTGCTTGCCCTGGGTTTGATGCTGCTGTGGGCGAACGATTTCCGTGCCGTGTTCTGGGTGGCGGTCATTCCCGGTTTGCTCTCTGTCGCCCTGTTGCTGTTTGGCGTTCAGGAGCCCGAGACGAAACGCGACGGACATCCCGTCAATCCCATTCGCCGGGAAAACCTGCGCCGGCTGTCGCGCGCTTACTGGTGGGTCGTGGTGATCGGCGCCATGTTCACCTTGGCGCGCTTCTCCGAGGCCTTTCTCGTCTTGCGGGCCTGGCAAGGCGGCTTGCCCGTGGCGTCGGCGCCCCTGGTGCTGATCGCCATGAATGTGGTTTACGCGCTTTCGGCTTACCCATTCGGCAAGCTCTCGGATGGCATGAGCCACACTCGCTTGCTCGCGTGGGGACTTGTGTTTCTGATCGGCGCGGATGTCGCACTGGCTTACAGCAACCACTGGATCTGGGTGTGGCTGGGCATCACGCTGTGGGGCTTGCACATGGGCATCACCCAGGGCCTGCTGGCGAGGATGGTGGCCGATACCGCGCCGGCAGAATTGCGGGGTACCGCCTACGGCTTCTTTAATCTGGTGAGCGGCATGGCGATGCTTGTAGCCAGCGTACTCGCCGGCCTTCTGTGGGATCGCTTCGGCGCATCACAGACTTTCATCGCAGGGGCCGCATTCAGCGGTCTCGCATTGATGGCGATCTTGTTGCGTGGCCGCATTCCGGCACTGCGGAGGTGACCCTCCATAGCTATTCGCTCATGCTTTTTTTCCAGACGGATTTTCACATTCCGCTTCACGTGAATGACTGCTGTTGCAACAGACAAACCAAACCTACTGTTATCGCTCTACATCTCGAGTCTACCGATAGTTCCAGTTCCCTGAGCGAATAGAAAAGTCAGCTTGCCGCTTCTAAGCGGACGTTTAGACTGCAAGCCGTCACCGGCTGTTCCGGGTCGCTTTCAGTCATTAACCCTGCGCAGCCAACCACGCCCGCCATCCCCCGAACTCCGTAATGTCCTTCGCATCGGCCACCCCAACGCCTTCGCAGATAAATCCATTCACCACAGACCCATCGGCCAACTCCAGCTTGCCGATGCCCAGCGGCGCGGGAATGCCCGCGACGAAAGAACCGAACTGGCTGGCGGGCATTTCCCACACTTCGCAGGCGATGGCAGCGCCGCCATCCGATACCTGGATGAGACCGGGACGCTTGCCATCGGGCAGGGCGTAGAAGCGGTATTTCGATGCGGTCTGCGTCGCACTCACCCAACGTGCGTTGCGCTCAGCGAGCTGGTGATTGAGCGGCAGGCCGGAGAGGTGGGCGCCAACGACGGCGACACGGACCTGGCCGTCTGCCAACAGATTCAATGTCTCGGCAGGCGGCAGCGCGTGATCGGTCGCGCCCAGCTTGCCGTCCAGCGCCTGCTGCATGCGCGACGCCAGGTGCAGCAGCGGGCCGTCCTGGTGCGGCGGCGCGATCAGGGTGACGCCGAACGGCAGGCCGTCGTGCTGGAAGCCGGCGGGCACGGCGGTGGCGGCCAGATCGAGCAGGTTCATGAAGTTGGTGTAGTAGCCCAGGTTGGCGTTGAGGCGGATGGGGTCGGCCTGCATGTCATCCACGCGGTAGATCGTGCCGGCAGTGGGAGTGAGCATGACGTCGATGCCGTTCCATACCGCGTCGCAGACCCGCTTGAACGCGCGTAGCTTGTAGAGATGGGCGAAGGTGTCGGCGGCGCCGATGTCGCGGCCGCCGGCGATGATTTCGCGCACCGGCGGAAAGACCTTGTCGGGCTGCGCGTCGAAGAAGTCGCGGATGGCGAGGTAGCGCTCGGCGACCCAGGGGCCGCCATAGAGCAGGCGCGCGGTGTCGAGAAAGGGGGCGAGGTCCACTGCCACCGGCGTGCCGCCGAGCGATTTCATCCTGGCCACCGCTTCGCCGAACAGCCGCTCAGCCTCGGCGTTGCCGAAGAACTCCAGATCCTTCTGCAGCGGCACGCCGAAACGGAAGCTGGGCGCGCGGCCGAAGTCGAAACCGTGCGGCGCCAGCGGGTGCGAGTATTCGTCCTCGGCGTCGAAGCCGGCGGCGACCGCCAGCACGCGCTCGGCGTCCTCGGCGGTGAGCGCGAAGATCGACACCGCGTCGAGCGAGCGGCAGGCGGGCACCACGCCGCGCGTGGACAACGCGCCGCAGCTCGGCTTGTGGCCGACCAGGTTGTTGAACGCGGCCGGCACGCGGCCAGAGCCGGCGGTGTCGGTGCCGAGCGAGAAGCTCGCCAGGCCGAGCGCCACGGCGACGGCCGAGCCGGAACTGGAACCGCCCGAAATGAAATCGGGATTGAAGGCATTGCGGCAGGCGCCGTAGGGCGAGCGGGTGCCGTTCAAGCCGGTGGCGAACTGGTCGAGGTTGGTTTTTCCGATTGGAATGGCGCCGGCGTCGATCAGGCGCGCAACGACGGTCGCGTGCTTTTCCGGCGTGTAGGCAAACTCGGGGCAACCGGCGGTGGTGGGCAGGCCGGCGAGATCGATGTTGTCCTTGATGGCGAACGGAATGCCGTAGAGCGGGAGCGTCGCGATATCCCTGCCTTCGAGTTTGCTTGCGTAGGCGCGCAACGCGTCGGCGTCGAGGCGGATGATCCAGATCGCGTGGCCGTCTTCGCCGCCCAGACGGCTGAGCAGGTCATCCACCAGGGCGAGCGGCGTGAGTTCGCCGGACTGGTAGCGCTGGCGCAGGGTGGCGAGGTCGAGCGATGGTTTCATTTTCGATTCCTCACTCGCTCACCAGCACCAGTAGATCCTGGCCGGCGGACACCTGCCCGCCCTCGCGGCAGAACACCTTGTGGATGCGGCCATCGCACGGCGCCAGCACGGCGAATTCCATCTTCATCGATTCGACGATGACGAGCGGGTCGCCCTGCTTCACCGCGGCGCCCGCTTCCACTTCCACTTTCCACACGTTGCCGGCGACGTGGCTGACGATGGCCCGGCCGTTTTCCGGCAGGTCGAGCTCGCTGTCGGGGGCGGCTTCGGCCACCGTCAGGTCGCTGGCGTAGTCGGCCTGACCGCTTTCGCGCCAGCGTTCGCGCTCGGCGTCGAACGAGGCCTGCTGCTGGTTCTTGAAGGCGGCGATGGACTCGCTGTTGTCGGCGAGGAATGCGTTGTAGTCGCGCAGGCTGAAGCTGGTTTCCTCGACCTTCAGCTGATAGCGGCCGAGCGGGAAATCCTCGCGGATTTTCAGCAGCTCTTCTTCGCTCACCGGGAAGAAGCGCACTTGGTCGAAGAAGCGCAACAGCCACGGCTTGCCTTCGGTGAAGTCGGCGGTCTGCCGCCAGCGGTTCCACATCTGCAGCGTGCGGCCGACGAACTGGTAGCCGCCGGGGCCTTCCATGCCATACACGCACATATAGGCGCCGCCGATGCCGACGGCATTTTCCGGCGTCCAGGTGCGGGCGGGATTGTACTTGGTGGTGACGAGACGGTGGCGCGGGTCGACCGGTGTCGCCACCGGCGCGCCGAGGTAGACGTCGCCGAGGCCCATCACCAGGTAGCTGGCATCGAAGACGATGCGCTTCACCTCCTCGATACTGTCGAGTCCGTTGATGCGGCGAATGAACTCGATGTTGCTCGGGCACCAGGGTGCGTCCTTGCGTACCGACTGCATGTACTTCTCGATCGCGAGCTTGGTGGCGGCATCGTCCCACGACAGCGGGATGTGAACGATGCGGGTCGGCACCTGCATGTCCTCGATCGCGGGCAGCGCCTTTTCCGCCGCCAGCAGCAGCTCCATCAATTTGCTCAGCTGCAGCACGCGCGAGTCGTAGTGCACCTGCAGCGAGCGGATGCCGGGGGTGAGGTCGAGGACGCCCGGCACGGCGTCAGCCTGCAATTTTGTCATCAGCGCGTGCACGCGGAAGCGCAGGTTGAGGTCGAGCACCAGCGGGCCGTATTCGATGAGCAGGTACTTGTCGCCGGCGCGGCGGTAGACGACGGCGACGGGGTTATCGGTTTCGGGCGTGCGGTGAAGGACAGGTTCGGCGAGCGGCCCGTTGTCCGCGATCAATGCGGGCGCAGCCGGGGCAGCGAGGCTGGCGATGGCGGCATCCTGTTCCGCTTCCATGCGCTCGGCCTGCGCCTGGCTCAGGCGCTTGAAGCGCACGGTGTCGCCGGGGCGCAGCTGGCCCATCTTCCACAGTTCGGCCTGCACGATGGTGGCCGGGCAGACGAAGCCGCCGAGGCTGGGGCCGTCAGGGCCCAGGATCACCGGCATGTCGCCGGTGAAGTCGACCGCGCCGATGGCGTAGGCGTTGTCGTGGATGTTGGACGGATGCAGGCCGGCTTCGCCGCCGTCCTTGCGCGCCCACTGCGGGCGCGGGCCGATCAGCCTGACCCCTGTCCGGCTGGAGTTGTAGTGCACTTCCCAGTCGGTGGCGAAGAACATCTCGATGTCGGCGTCGGTGAAGAAGTCCGGCGCGCCGTGCGGGCCGTAGAGCACGCCGATTTCCCAGGCGTGAGTGTAGGCGGGGATCAGCCCCGTAGGAGCGGCCTCTAGGCCGCGATCCGCTGTGGCCGTCTTCTCGGTGCTTGATCGCGGCCTGGAGGCCGCTCCTACAGAAGACGACTCCAGGTGCAGCACGTCGCCGACCCGCAGGGTGCGCCCGGCGTGGCCGCCGAACTGGCCGAGGGTGAAGGTGGATTGGCTGCCGAGATAATCCGGCACGTCGAAGCCGCCACGTACCGCGAGGTAGGCGCGGCAGCCGGCGTCCTGGATCGCGCCGAGTTTCAGGATCGAACCGGCCTTCACCGCGTGTGCCGCCCAGTTGGCAAGCGGCTGCCCGTCCAGCTCGGCGCCCATGTCGGCGCCGGCCAGCGCAATCCGCGCGTCGCAGTTGAATCGCAGCGTGGGGCCGGCCACGGTCAGCTCGAGCGCGGCTGCACCCTCTTCGTTGCCGGCGAGGCGATTGCCGAGGCGCAGTGCCAGCACGTCCATCGGCCCCGACGGCGGCACGCCGACGTCCCAGTAGCCGGTGCGGCCCGGCCAGTCCTGGATGCTCGACTGCACGCCGGGTTCGATGACGTCTATCGTTGCCGGCCGATAGTGGAAGGCGTTGAGGTAGCGCGTGGTCTGGCGCCCTTCGGTGAATACGCTGTCGCGCACGATCTGGGCGAGGTAGCCGAGGTTGGTCTCGATGCCGGCAACGCGGGTATTGGCCAGCACCTGCTGCATTTTTTCCAGCGTCTCGGCGCGGTCGCGTCCCCTGACGATGATCTTGGCGACCATCGGATCATAGAACGGCGGCACCTCGCTGCCGCGTTCGACCCAGGTCTCGATGCGGGCGTCCGCCGGAAACACGACTTCGGTCAGCACGCCGGCGGCGGGCTGGAAGTCCTTGCCCGGGTCTTCGGCGTAGAGGCGAACCTGCATCGATGCGCCCTGCGGTTCGGCCTTGAAGCCGGACAGGTCCAGTTCGCCGGCGGCCTCGCGCACCATCCACTCGACCAGGTCGACGCCGGTGACTTCCTCGGTCACGCCGTGCTCGACCTGCAGGCGGGTGTTCACTTCCAGGAAATAGAACTGACCGCTCAAGGTGTCGTAGACGAACTCGACCGTGCCGGCGGAGCGGTAGCCGACGGCTTCGCCGAGGCGCACCGCGGTGGCGAGCAATTGCTCGCGTTGCACATCGGTGAGGCCGGGCGCGGGGGTTTCCTCGATGACCTTCTGGTTGCGCCGCTGCACCGAGCAATCGCGCTCGCCCAGCGCCACGACGTGGCCGCGGCCGTCGCCAAAGATCTGCACCTCGATGTGGCGCGCGTGCTCGACGTATTTCTCGAGGAAGATGCCGGCCTCCTTGAAGTTGGCGCGCGCGAGGCGCTCGACCGACTGGAAGGCTTCCACCAGTTCGTCGGGGCTCCAGATCAGGCGCATGCCGATGCCGCCGCCGCCGGCGGTGCTCTTCAGCATCACCGGGTAGCCGATGCGCGCGGCTTCGGCCTGGGCGTGGCCGGCATCAATCAGCAGGCCGGAGCCGGGCAAGAGCGGTACCTTGTTGTGCTCGGCCAGGTCGCGCGCGGTGTGCTTCAAGCCGAAGGCGCGCATCTGCTCCGGGCTGGGGCCGATGAAGGCGATGCCGGCGGCGGCACAGTCCTCGGCGAAGCCGGGATTTTCCGAAAGAAACCCGTAGCCGGGATGGATGGCCTGGGCGCCGGTGGCCTGGGCCGCATCAAGAATCTTGTCGGCGCGCAGGTAGCTTTGTGCTGCCGGGGCCGGGCCGATTTCGACCGCTTCGTCGGCGAGCCGCACGTGGAGCGAATGACGATCCGCCTCCGAATGGACTGCCACCGACTTCACCCCCATCGTGCGCAGGGTGCGGATGATGCGGCAGGCGATGGCGCCGCGGTTGGCGATCAGGACTTTTTTGAACATGTGTCACCTGTGTGGGGCGTCCCACCTCTTTTCATTGCCGGCATGGGTCGTCCCGGGCCGGGTTGATTAAGGGTTCCAGAGCAGGAAGCGGGCCGGTGTCGGGTTGTACGCATTGCATGGATTGTTCAGCTGGGGACAGTTGGAGACCAGCATCCACAGGTTCATCTCGGCGCGCAGCTCGACGTATTTTCCGGGCGCCGACACGCCGTCGGCGAAGCTCAGGTCGCCCGACTCGGTCACCGGCACGTTCATGAAAAAATTGATGTTGGACACCAGGTCGCGCTTGCCGAGGCCGATGTCGGCGTGCTGCAGCGCGGTCAGGTAATTGTCGCGGCAACTGTGCATGAACTTCTTCTGCAATGCGTAGCGCACCGTGTTGCTCTCGGCCGCGCAGGCACCCCCCAGGGTGTCGTGGCGGCCGCAGGTGTCGGCGACGATGGTGAGCATGGGATGGCCGTCGTCGCTGTACAGCACCGAGCCCGTGGTCAGGTAGATGCCGCCTTGGCGCAGCAGGGTTTCGGTGGCGCTGTAATGCTCGGCGCCGTCGTCGCGGTTGTAGAAGATGACGTCGACGGCCTGGTTGCCTTCGAGGTCGACGATGCGCAGGGTCTGCCCTTTCTCGATCGCCAGCAGGTAGGGCTCGCCTGCGGGCAGGGTGTGGTCGAGCACGGCGGCCTCGGGGGCCAGCGTGCTTTCCTGGATGCGTATGGCAGTCGCAGTCATGGCCGTTCTCCTAAACCAGATAGAGCATGTCGGTGTTGTGCAGGGCGCGGGCGTTTTCCGGGCGGAAGCCGCGACAATAATCGTCCGCCGGCGCCGGACCGGAACGCCAGACAGCCAGGCCGACTTTGCTCGCCGGATAGGCCGGTTCCGGGTTGAGCGGATGCGGCGCGGTGGAAAAGGCGACCAGTACATCCATGTCCATGCGCAGGTCGACAAAATCGCCGGCCCGGGCATGGTCGGGCACATAGCGGAAACGGCCTTCCGCATCGACCGTGACCTTGCTGAAGAAATTCACCGGCGCCACCAGATCACGTTTGGCCAGGCCATATTTGCCAATCTCGATCAGCAGTCCGTCGCGACCGGAGCGGGTCATGCCGTTGCGGTTTTCCTGATAGGCGTGGTCGCCGTATTTCTCGTGCATCATCCGGTTGTCCAGCAGCAAACCGAGCGGGTCGTGCCAGCCCAGGCTGTCGGCGGTGATCGAGGCCATGGCCCGCCCCATATCGCTCATCAACACGTGGCCGCGCGTGTAGTGGGCGGTGTGCTGGGCCTTGAGCGAATCCGGCATGTTGTAGCGTTCCAGTTTCTCCTGCGCCGAGTAGAGCACCAGCGACAGGTTGGCACCGGCGTCCAGCGCGGTGATGCGCAGCGTGGTGCCGCGCGGCAGCCGGTAGGACCAATGACCGCCGCTGGGCACCCGCTCGGAGAACAGCACCGTGTCGGCCGCGAGGTCGGGCGCGAAACGGCGCCAGTGCTCGGGCGTATCGACCGGTGCCGAAGCCGGCGGATTGTCGGAGGCAAGCTCGGGATGTTCCATTACATTTCCTTTTCGTCTGCCGGCGCGTGCAGCGGCGGAATGACCGCCGCCAGCAGTTGCAGCCGGCCGGTGATGACGCCGCGCTGGGCGACTATTTCATTGGCGATGGCCTGAAGCTTGATGGCCGGCCCCTGGACCAGGATCACCTCCAGCATCTGGTCCTCGGTCAGGTGCACATGCAGCGAACTGATGACCTCGGCGACGTGCTGGTACTGGATATCCGCAAGCTTGCCCTGCAGGCCGCGCGTGGCGCGGTTGTAGAGCAGGGTGAGCGTGCCCGCCATGACCTCGTTGCCGAGGCTGCGCTTGTGCTCGGCCAACTGGTAGTTGACCATCTCGCCAATCGCCTGCGAACGGCTGTCGTAGCCACGGCCCGCGACCATGCCGTCCAGCTCGGCCAGCAGGTCGGGCGGCAGCGAAACGCTGATGCGGCTGACCAGGCTGGAGACCTTCTCGCTTCCGTTTCTCGTCATCATGGTCGGTCCGGTCCCGGCTTCAGAACATGTAGCTGTAGCGTTCCACTTCCCATTTGCTGACCGACAGGTGATAAGCCTCCCATTCTTCAGTTTTATAGCGGATGAACTCGTCGCGCAGTCCCTTGCCCAGGGTGGCCTCGACCAGCGGGTCGGCGGCAAAGGCTGCGACCGCCTCCTGCAGGGTCTGCGGCAGGAACTCGATGCCGCGCGCGCGCCGTTCGTCGTCGCCGATGGCGTACAGGTTGTCTTCGTTCGGGTTGCCCGGGTCGAGCCCCTCGCGGATCCCTTCAAGGCCGGCGGCCAGCGCCAGCGTGGCCGCCAGGTAGGGATTGACCGCACCATCGGCGTTACGCGATTCGCAGCGGCCACCCCCGGACGGAATGCGGACCGAATTGGTGCGATTGTTGGAACCCCAGGAATTGAACACCGGCGCCCAGGAGAAGTAGCTCATCGCACCGCGACGGACCAGACGCTTGTAGCTGTTCACCGTTGGCGCGAATACGGCGCACAGGGCGCGGCCGTGCTTGAGGATGCCGGCGACGAAGCTGTAGCCGAGCGGGGTCAGGCCGATGCCGTGCGGGTCGTCCTCGGGCGCGCAGGCGAACAGGTTCTTGCCGGTCGCGAGGTCGTAGATCGACATGTTGAAGTGGGCACCGTTGCCGGTCTTGTCGGCAAAGGGCTTCGGCATCATGGTGGCGAGGAGCCCCTCTTCCTTGGCGTAGTGCTTGGCCATGAAACGGAAGAAGGTCAGCCGGTCGCAGGTGGTCAGGGCGTCGGCGTAGTTGAAATCGAACTCGAACTGGCCGTTGGCGTCTTCGTGGTCGAACGAATACAGATCCCAGCCGAGATCGTTGATGGAGGTGGCCACCTTGTCCAGCCAGGAGAAGTTGTCGACGAAGCCGCGCACGTCGTAACAGGGCTTGGTCAGCTTGTCGTCGGCGATGGGCACCGACAGGCTGCCATCCTCGTTCTGCTTCAACAGGAAGATCTCGCACTCGATGCCGAGGTTCATGCCGTAACCCAGCCTGGCCGCCTCGGCCAACTGGTTCTTCAGCGCGACGCGGGTGTTCAAGGCGTAGGGCTTGCCCTGGAAATGGTTGTCGGCCGGAATCCAGGCGATCTTCGGTTCCCAGGGCAGCTGGATGGCCCGATCGAGGTCAGGCACCGAGGTCAGCTCGTCGTCGTTGGGCGCCTGGCCGAGGCCGTCCAGCGCGTAGCCGGTGTAGCGCTCGGAGCCCCGGGCCATCTGGCCGAGATGGCCGATCGGCACGACCTTGGCCTTGGGCACGCCGTGGATGTCGACGTAGGCGCCGATGCAGTATTTCACGCCCTTGTCGGTCAGCTCGCGCTGCAGGTGCGCCGCCGCATCGGCCGGGTGGTGGGCGCTGGTGTCCGGCTGTTCCAGCACGGCGGTGTCGTCGATTGGTTTCATGATGCGTCCTTGTCTATCGGGTGGTGGCGGGAACGATGTCCCCGAAATAGGAATGGTCGAGCGGCGGCGTTTCAGCGCTGCCTTTGCGAACCAGGTCGGCGAGGTCGGCTACCAGCCAGTCGAACCAGCGCGCGCCTTTCTCCGCCGTGGCGAGGCTGGGCGTGCCGGTGACGCCGTTCAGGCTGGTGCGGTTGACCGGGTGGGCGAAGACGCAGCCACAGGTGCGGTCCGGATCGTCGGCATCGGCCAGCTTGTCCGGACGCACGCCCTCGGGAGCGATGGCCAGCATGATCGAGGCCTCGGCGTCGTTGGCATGCCAGTCGGCGGCGTCGGCGCAGTGGAACTGGCGCACCCGCTCGCTGATGGTCGCGGTATTGATCACCGCGACCATCAGGTCGTCGTGCTCGGCGCGCAGCATCTCCAGTACGCAGCGCAGCGGCGCGGCATTGGTGACGTGCGCGTTGACGATGAACAGGCGGCGGATGCCGCTGTGAACCGCCCAGTCGCCGATTTCCTTGACCAGCTGGATCAGCGTGACCGGCTGCAAAGCGAGCGTGCCGGGCCAGCGCCGGCTGTGGCCGAGCGAACAGCCGTAGGGCAGCGTCGGCAGCATCGGCACGCCGGTCTGCGCGGCGACGGCCGCACACAGCTGCTCGGCGATCACGAAATCGACGCCGCAGCCGAGATGCGGGCCGTGCTGCTCGGTGGCGCCCACCGGCAGGATGGCGGCGTGGCCGCAGCGGGCCAGCACGGCGGGGATTTCGGACCAGGTGAGATCGGACCAGCGCATGGTGGAGCCTCTTACTCGACGTTGTCGTTGACGTTGGTGAAGCGGATCAGATGCGGTTTCACCGCCTGCTCGTCTTCCGGTTCGGCGGGCGGTGCGGGATGGATGAGTTGCTCCAGCTGCGCCTTGGTGGCCAGGAATTCCGGCGTGTTGAACTGGCCCGGCGAGCGCGGACGCGGCACCGGCACCTCGATCACTTCCTGCACCTCGCCGGGATGCGCCTTCAGCACCAGGATGCGGTCGGCCAGGTAGATCGCCTCGTCGAGATCGTGGGTGATGAACAGCACCGTGATGTCGATGTTTTTCCAGATGTCGATCAGGTGCGACTGCATCTTCGAACGGGTCTGGGCGTCGAGCGCGCCGAAAGGCTCATCCATCAACAGGATGCGCGGCTGGTTGACCAGCGCACGGGCGATGGCGACGCGCTGGCGCATGCCGCCGGAAAGCTGATGCGGATAGGCGTCGGCGAACTTTTCCAGGCCGACCAGTTCCAGCCAGATTTGGGCATCCCGCGCCGCCTCGTCGTGGCTGCGGCTATTCATTTGCGGCCCGAACATCACGTTTTTCTTCACCGTGAGCCAGGGGAACAGGGAATAGCCCTGGAACACCATGCCGCGGTCCTGGCCGGGTCCGCTGACCGGCTTGCCGTCGAGCAGCACATCGCCGGCGGTGTGGCTTTCCAGACCCGCGAGGATGCGGATCAGGGTCGACTTGCCGCACCCGGAGGGGCCGATGACGCAGACGAATTCGCGGCGGCGGACGCTGAAATCGATGCCGCGCAGCGCCTCGACCTCGCCCTGCGGCGAGCGGAAGCGCTTGCCGAGGTCGCGCACCTCGAGAATGGTTTCGCGCTGGTTGATCCGGTCGAAGCGCGCCTTCACGGCCTCCGACTGGTCCAGGTAGCTGGGCAGGGTGTTCGGGTTCATGGCGTGCGTCCTCAGCGGCGATCCTGGGTGCGGTCCCAGGGGAACAAACTGCGGCTGAGCCGGCCCAGGATCAGGTCGGTACCAAAACCGATGATGCCGATGATCATGATCGCGGCGTAGACATTGTCGAAATGCTGGTAGCGGGCCTGCTGGGTGATATAGAAGGTGATGCCGGAACTGGTGCCGATCAGCTCGGCCACGATCAGATAGGTCCAGGCCCAGCCGAGCAGGATGCGCTGGTCGCGGTAGAGGTCGGGCAGGATGCCCGGCACCACGACCTTGGTCAGCAGCTTGAGGTTCTTGGTGCCCAGGGTGCGGGCGGCCTCGATGATGGTGGCCTCCAGCTTGCGCGTGGTGTTGGCGATGATCAGCACCTGCTGGAACAGGGTACCGATGACGATGATGGCGATCTTGGGGCCGTCATAGATGCCCAGAATCGCCACCGCGAGGGCGCCAAAGGCCGGTGCCGGCAGGTAGCGGAAGTATTCGATGAAGGGCTCGCTCAGACGGGCGAATGTCGTATAGGTCCCGGCCAGAATGCCAAGGGGCACGCCAATGACCGAGGAGATCAGGAAGCCCCAGAAAATGATCTGGATGCTGTGCCACAGGCTCTCGTGCAGCCAGGGCGCGTCCTTCTGCGCGGGCGGCTTGGCGAAGCCGGTGTAGAACGCCTTCGCCACTTCATGCGGCGCCGGCAGGTAAATGGGGTTGGCCGGTTTGCCGGCCGGAGGGGCCAGGTTCTCCTCCCGCGTGTAGGCGGCTTCGTCCTCGAACTGGGCCGAATCCACCAGCATGCCGACCTGAAAATAGTCGACGCCGCCAGGATCGGTGACCTGAACCTTGGGGTGCCAGATGAACGGGACATAACTCACCAGGCACCAGACCAGCAACGGCAGCAGAAACGAACCGACGCCCAGCAGGGTGCGCCTGCGCGCGTCGCTACCCGCGTCGGCCCCGATCCATTTGGCAATCATGCCCATCTCCGCTGTCATCCGAGGCTGTAAAGGTTTACTTGGCGAAGGTGAAGGACGCATCCAGATAGCTGTTCAGGTCCTGGGGCTTCTTGTACACATCGTTGGCGACGTTGAACTCATCCGCAATCTTGGAAGAGCCATACAGCGTCTTGAAGCCTTCGCCTTTGACGTAGATCTTCTTCGCGTCGTCCAGGCTCAGCAGCTTGGTCCCTTTGAGCAGAGGCAGATAAGTCTCGGGCGAGACGCCGACGCGAGCCGCCATGATCTTCACGGCATCGGGCTGGGTCTTGGGATCGTTGATGTATTTCACGACACGGTCCCACACCTTAACGACCTTGATCCACTCAGCGCGGCGCTGCTTGGCACTGGCGGGATTCACGGCGAGCACGTCATAGATCAGACCGGGTTCGTCGGCAGACGTGTAGATGGGCTTGGCGCCCGGCACGGACTTCATGGCCTGCCCGGCGACCGGCTGCCAAGCACCGACCGCTGCGACATCGCCCGAGGCCAGCATCTGCGGCATCTCATTGGTCTTGGCGTTCACCAGCGTGACATCGGACTCCTTCATGCCCGCCTTCTTCAGGCCGTTCAGCAGCAGCAGGTGCTCGACGAAGCCCAGTTCAACCGCCACCTTCTTGCCCTTGAGGGCCTTGATGGAACGCACGCCCGGCTTGCCGATGATCATGTCGTTGCCGTTGGAGTAGTCGGTCAACATGACCATCACGCTCTTGCCGCCCGCAGCGCCGGTGACCAGCGCATCGCCGTTGGTCATGGTGACCGCATCGATCTTGCCGGCCGCGAAGGCATCCATGGATGCGGAGTAGTCGAACCACTCGAAGGTGACCGGCACGCCCGCCTCCTTGAACCAGCCCTTGTCGATGGCCACCTGCCACGCCACCCAGCCCGGCCAGTCGCTGTAGCCGATCTTGAGGGGTTGGGCAGCATGGGCCGAAAGGGCCATGGCCGTGACGGCGGGAATCACCAGCCGGGTCAACAGCGTCTTCAGGGTGCTTCTGATGTGCTTCACATTCATGCTGGGCTCCTTGGATGAGTGGTATTACCGAAGTGAATATTCGTAATATTCACTTGTTGTTAAGCAACCCCCGTGCCACGAGCCATAAGCCTTTTTATCTACATGAATACAAAGCAACTATTGTCAAATGTCGCCTATGAAGCCCGCGCGGCTTGGGCCTTTTTTCAGTGCACGACCGCACCGTTTCGGTGACCCGCTACGACAGGCGGATCCAAACAGGGCGCTTCCTCTCCATGAAAAAAGCCCCAAAAAAAAGGGCGCTCCGCAGAGCGCCCCAGCTTCCTCGGAGAAAGGAGGGTTTAGAGGTTGTAGGCCCGCTCGCCGTGGCTGGCGGTATCGAGACCTTCGCGTTCCTGCTCCTCGGTGACGCGCAGACCCATGGTCATGTCGATCAGCTTGAACAGCACCAGGCTGACCACACCCGACCAGGCGATGGTGATCAGCACGCCGGTGGCCTGCGTCACGACCTGGCCGGCCATCGAGTAATCATCCACCCCCACGCCGCCCAGCGCCGGCGAGACAAAGATGCCGGTGCCGATGGCGCCGATGATGCCGCCGATGCCGTGGATGCCGAACACGTCGAGCGAGTCGTCGTAGCCGAGCATCTTCTTCAGGCCGGTGACGCCCCACAGGCAGACCACGCCGGCAATCGCGCCGAGGACGATCGAGCCCATCGGGCCGACCAGCCCAGCCGCCGGGGTGACCGCCACCAGACCTGCGACCACGCCGGACGCCAGACCCAGCATCGAAGGCTTGCCGCGCAGCATCCACTCGGCCAGCATCCAGGCCATGCCCGCAGCAGCAGTCGCCAGGATGGTGTTGATGAAGGCAAGGCCCGCACCGCCGGTGGCTTCGAGGTTGGAGCCGGCGTTGAAGCCGAACCAGCCCACCCACAGTAGCGAGGCGCCGATCATGGTCATCGGCAGGCTGTGCGGCGGCATCGCGTCGCGGCCGTAGCCGAGGCGCTTGCCCAGCACGATGGCGCCCACCAGCGCGGCGATACCGGCGTTGATGTGCACCACGGTGCCGCCCGCGAAGTCGAGGTCGCCCGCTTCGAACAGGTAGCCCCCCGCTGCCCACACCATGTGCGTGATAGGCAGGTAGGAGAAAGTGAACCACAGCGCGCCGAACACCATCAGGGCAGAGAACTTCACCCGTTCGGCCAGCCCGCCGACGATCAGCGCCACGGTGATGGCGGCGAAGGTCAGCTGGAACGCGACGAACACCAGTTCCGGAATCACCACGCCGTCGGTGAAGGTCGCCGCCGTGCTGTCGGCCGTGATGCCGGCGAGGAACAGCTTCGACAGGTCGCCGATCGCCCAGTTGAGGCTGCCGCCGTCTCCAAACGCCAGCGAGTAGCCGTACACCGCCCACAGGATCGAGATCATGCAGAAGATGGCCATGACCTGCGTCAGCACCGACAGCATGTTCTTGGCGCGCACCAGGCCGCCGTAGAACAGCGCCACGCCCGGGATGATCATCAGGATGACCAGCAGGGTGGAGAGCATCATCCAGGCGGTGTCGCCCTTGTCCGGCACCGGCGCGGCGGCTTCCTCAGCGGGTGCTTCAGCCGGCGCAGCCGCTTCACCCGCGACCGGCGCTTCCACTGCGACGGCTTCCACCGTTTCGACCACCGCGGCCTCTTCCACCGGCACCGCAGCATCCTGCGCCAGCGTCACGCCGGGAGACAACAGGGCAAACATCAGGCCCAGCGAAGCAAATAGCTTTTTCATGTTCATGCTCCTTAGAGGGCGTCGGGGCCGGATTCACCCGTGCGAATGCGCACGACCTGCTCCAGGCTGCTGACAAAAATCTTGCCGTCGCCGATCTTGCCGGTGTTGGCCGCTTTCTCGATCGCCTCGATCACGCGCTCCAGCAACTCGGCCTTGATGGCCACTTCAATCTTCACTTTGGGCAGAAAATCAACCACGTATTCCGCGCCGCGATACAGCTCGGTGTGGCCCTTCTGCCGCCCAAATCCCTTCACTTCCGTGACCGTCAAGCCGGTGACGCCGATGGCGGATAACGCCTCGCGCACTTCGTCCAGCTTGAACGGCTTGATGATTGCCGTTACGAATTTCATGTCGTCTCCCAAATGAGCCAAGGGGAAATGGGGCGGCGCTCGCACCGCCCCCATTTGTCAAGCAATCAGAACGCCTTGGAAAGCCACACGGTGGTGGTCCCGTCGCCCAGGAACTGATTGTTGCCGTCAGTCCAGACTGCGCTGTCAGCGTCGGTATCGGTGTACGCCACGCCAACGGTCACGCCGGACGTGACATCACTCAGCTTGCCCATGTCATAGGCGAGGCTGACTTTCCAGTCGTCGTAATCTGCGGCGCCGTTATTCTCGAAGCTGAAGGTGCCCCAGTGCGCCCCAGCGGTGAAGCCGGTTTCGCCGATGGGCAGGCTCGCGGAAATATCCAGATAGTCGGAGCCATCGGCATTGCCGAAACCGAAGACCTCATCGCTGACGTAGTAGGAGTATTTGGCCGTGAACCACTTCCAGCCCAAAGCGGCGTAAACCTCGGTGGTGTCGGCTTTAGCAACTGTCGGATCCGGATTTTCGTCTCCCGGGTACATGTACTGGATCGCGCCCAGGTCGAACGTCAGGCCGGTCTGGCCGATGCCGCCACGGAAACCGCCGTACACGTCGATCTCCACGTTGCCCGAATCGTAGCCCTGGAAGTCCTCAAGCCAGCCCACGTTGGATCCCCAGGTGCCAAGGTAGAAACCACTGCTGTGCGAATAGTCCAGGCCGCCCTGCACGGCGGGGTCGCCGCCGGTCTGGGAAATGCCGCGGAAAACGTAGTCGCTGTACATCCCGACGTTGGCGCTCAAGCTGTGCGGCGACTCTTCAGCGGCCATTGCAAAAGTGGACGTGCCCACCAGACCGGTCAGAACCAAAGCGTGTACAAGTTTTTTCATGAGTTTCTCCGAAATGAAGTCGCGCAAAATCGCACTACTCGCTCAGCACAAGGCGTGCCAGATAATTTCTTATTAAAAAACAACGCGTTGAAATTACCTGCCCACTCACACGAGCATAGACTGCACTTTCGTGGTGCGCCATGAAAACGCCGTGCACCCTCTTTGTGCCACCCGCCGCAGCAGGGTGCTGCGCTGCACCAACGGCACTGCGCTTGCTACACTCTGCCCATTATTTGGAGATCGCCATGAACCCGAATCCGAAATTCCCCAACCCCGCTTTCTTCAACGATCTGGTCGGCAAGCTCGGCGAAGTACTGAAGCAGTCGCCCGCCAAGGACATCGAGCAGAACCTTAAGGCCGGCGTCACCTCGATGCTGGGCAAGCTGGATATGGTGAGCCGCGAAGAATTCGACGTGCAGACCGAAGTGCTGCTGCGCACGCGCGAAAAGCTTGCGCAGCTGGAAGCGCGCCTGCTTCAACTGGAAAAATCAGCCCAGACCGGGCCGGAAAAGCAGCAGCCCGAAGCCTGATCCGATGGCCGTCGCCGTCGTCAAAAGCCGGGCGTTGAGCGGCATGGACGCGCCCGAGGTGGTGGTCGAGGCGCATCTGGCCAACGGACTGCCGGCGTTCACGCTGGTGGGGCTCCCGGAAACCGAGGTGAAGGAAGCGCGCGACCGCGTGCGCGCGGCGATCCAGAACGCGCGCTTCGAATTCCCAGCACGGCGCATCACGGTCAACCTCGCGCCGGCCGACCTGCCCAAGGAATCCGGGCGCTTCGATCTGCCGATCGCGCTGGCGATCCTGGCCGCCTCCGGGCAGGTTCCCGCCGACAAATTCAAGCACGCCGAATTCGCCGGCGAACTGGCGCTGACCGGCGAACTGCGCCCGGTACGCGGCGCGCTGGCGATGGCGCTGGCCACCCGTAGCGCGGGCAGGCTGCTGGTGCTGCCCGCCGCATCGGCCGGCGAAGCGGCGTTGGCCAGCGGGGTCGAGACGCTGGGCGCGACCAGCCTGCTGGACGTGTGCGCCTGGCTGGCCGGCCAGGGTTCCCTGCTCGAACCCGCATCCGACCCCAAACCCGCCGCGCCGGACTACCCGGACTTTGCCGACGTCAAGGGCCAGGCCTCCACCCGGCGCGCACTCGAAGTCGCCGCCGCCGGCAATCATTCTGTTCTGATGGCCGGCCCGCCGGGGACCGGCAAGTCGATGCTCGCCGCGCGCTTTCCCGGCATCCTGCCGGCGATGAACGAGGACGAGGCGCTGGAAGCCGCCGCGGTCGCTTCGCTCAACGGCGGCTTCCGCCTGGAACACTGGCGGCGCCGTCCGTTCCGCGCGCCGCACCACACGGCCTCCGCGGTGGCGCTGGTCGGCGGCGGCGGCAATCCGCGCCCGGGCGAAATCTCGCTGGCGCATCATGGCGTGCTGTTTCTCGACGAGCTGCCGGAGTTCTCAAGGCACGTGCTGGAGGTGCTGCGCGAGCCGCTGGAGACCGGCCACATCACGATTTCGCGCGCCGCGCGGCAGGCCGATTTCCCGGCGCGCTTCCAGCTGGTGGCGGCGATGAACCCCTGCCCCTGCGGCTATCTCGGCCACCCCACCCAGGCGTGCCGCGACACGCCCGACCAGATCGCGCGCTACCGCGGTCGCATCTCCGGCCCGCTGCTCGACCGCATCGACATCCAGATCAGCGTGCCTGCGCTGACGCAAGACGAACTGATGCGGGCCGGCGCGGGGGAGGCCAGCATCGCCATCCGCGGTCGCGTGCAGGCCGCGCGCGACCGCCAGATGACGCGCCAGGGCAAACCCAACGCCGCGCTCGGCACCCGGGAAATCGACCAGCACTGCGCACTGGATGCCGCCGGCGAAGCCCTGCTGAAGCAGGCGATTGTGCGGCTGAACCTGTCCGCGCGCGCCTATCACCGCGTGCTCAAGCTGGCACGCAGCGTGGCCGATCTGGCCGGCAGCGAGTTCATTACCTCCACGCATCTGGCCGAGGCGATCCAATACCGGAGACAGGCAGCATGAGCGACCCCTACGCATCCTGGCGCGAAGAAAAGCAGTCGGCCTGGCTGTACCGCGTGGTGGCCGAGTGCGAGGCCGGCACGCCGCGCGCGGCGCTGTTCGACGAACTGGCGCAGGCGGCCGACGAACAGGCCGACATCTGGCTGGCCGCCATCACCCAGAAAGGCGGCCCACCGCCCGCGCCCTTCCACCCCGACCTGCGCACCCGTATCGTCGCCCGCCTTACCCGCGCCTTCGGACCGCGCGCCATGCGCGGCGTGCTGGCGGCGATGAAGGTGCGCGGCATGGTGCTCTACACGCACACTCCGCCGCACCCCATGCCGCTCAAACGCGACGACATCGGCAAGCGCCACCAGAGCGGCGGCGCCGGCAATGCCCTGCGCGCCGGCGTGTTCGGCGTCAACGACGGCCTGGTGTCGAATGCCGCGCTGATCTACGGCGTCGCCGGCGCGGCGCAGGAGCCGTCGGTCATTCTGCTGACCGGCGTCGCCGGCCTGTTGGCGGGCGCATTCTCGATGGCGGCGGGCGAATACGTGTCGGTGCGTTCGCAGCGCGAAATGTTCGAGTACCAGATCGGCCTCGAACGCGACGAGCTGGAAACCTACCCTGAAGAAGAAGCCGCCGAGCTCGCGCTGATCTACGCCGCCAAGGGCATGGACTCCGCCGAGGCGCGGCGGCTGGCCGACACCCTGATGCAGGATCCGGAGCGCGCGCTGGACACCCTGGCGCGCGAGGAACTCGGCCTCAACCCCGACGAACTCGGCTCGCCCTGGGTCGCGGCCATCTCGTCATTCGCCGCCTTCACCGCCGGCGCGGCGCTACCGCTGCTGCCCTTTCTGTTCGGTCACGGCCAGGCGCTGACCGCCTCGATCGCGCTCACTGCGCTGGGCCTGTTCGGCGTCGGCGCCAGCATGAGCCTGTTCACCGGCCGTCACGCCCTGCTCTCCGGCCTGCGCATGCTCGGCATTGGCGGCGCTGCGGGGCTGGCGACGTATTTCATCGGTGCCTGGCTGGGGGTGACGCTGGGCTGAGGCGCGAAGTCACACAAAGGTGAAATCAGGCAAAAATTAGCCGATTCACTGAAAGGTGCTCCCGGCCGGATCAACTGAAGCCCCAGGGCGCTGCGCACCGGCGTTGCACTATGCTGGGTAAGCAGACACAGCGACCTTACCCGTGCACATCCAAAGCCTCACGCCAGAGCAGTCCCTTGCCAGCCTCCATACGGCGATCACCGGGCTGACTGCGACCGAGGCGCAGCGGCGCCTGGCGGAGTTCGGTCCCAACCTTGTTGAGGAAGTGGGGCACGAGCGTCTGTTGCTCCGTTTCGCCCGTGAGTTCACCCACTTTTTCGCCATCATCCTGTGGGTGGGCGCAGCACTGGCGTTTCTCGCCGAATATTTCGACCCCGGCCAGGGCATGGTGCGCCTGGGGGTCGCCATCGTCGGCGTCATCCTGATCAATGGTGCCTTCTCTTTCTGGCAGGAATACAGGGCCGAGCGGGCGGTCGCCGCGCTACGCCAGTTGCTGCCGCAGCAGGTGATGGCGTCCCGCGACGGCGAGATCGTGGAAATACTCGCCAGTGATCTGGTGCCCGGCGATATCGTGCTGCTGGAAGAAGGTGACTTTGTTCCGGCCGACTGCCGGTTAATCGAGGCATTCGGCCTGCGTCTGAACACCGCGACAATCACCGGCGAGTCGCTGCCCAAAGCGCGCAATGCGGACCCCCATCCCGAGGTGTCGCCACTTCTCGCAAAAAACATCGTGCTGGCCGGCACCTCGGTGGTGTCGGGTCAGGCGCGCGGCGTGGTGGTCGCCACCGGCATGCGCACCGAGTTCGGCAAGATTGCACATCTGACGCAGACCGCGGGCACGGCCGCGTCGCCGCTGCAGCGGGAGATTGTGCGACTTTCCCGCATTGTGGCTTTTCTCGCCACCGGCATCGGCGGCGTGTTCTTCCTCATCGGCCAGGCGCTCGGCCTGCCGTTCTGGGAGAACCTGCTGTTCACCATCGGCATCATCGTCGCCAACGTGCCGGAAGGCCTGCTCCCGACGGTGACGCTGTCGCTCGCCATGGCGACGCAGCGCATGGCGAAGCGCAATGCGCTGGTGCGCCACCTGCCTGCGGTGGAGGCGCTCGGCTCGACCACGGTGATCCTGTCCGACAAGACCGGCACGCTGACGCAGAATCGCATGTCGGTGCGGCGCCTATGGCTGGGGGGCGAATTCTTCAAGCCGGATGACATCGCGGTTCAGCCGCGGCTGGCAGAAGATCACCGTGCACTCTTCGTGAATGCCGCGCTCTGCCACAACCTGAAACAAGTGAATAACCACGGCAATCACGCGTGGCTGGGCGACCCGATGGAAGTGGCGCTGGCCGCCATGGGGCGTCAGGCGGCGGGCACGCTCGATGGCTACACGCGCATCGACGAGATCCCCTTCGACACCGACCGCAAGCGTATGTCAGTGCTGTGCGAGACGCAGCAAGGACGCTTGCTTTACTGCAAGGGGGCGCTGGAAACGGTCCTGGCGGTGTGCGACTCGGTGCAGTTGGATAGCGGCGTCGTGCCACTCGATGCCGCCGCAATGAACAGTCTGCTTGCCGCGCAGGACAAGATGGCCGAGGCCGGCCTGCGCGTGTTGGCCTTCGCCCACGGCGAGGCTGCAGCCGGCCCCGCTGAAGGCGGCCTGCCCGCAGGAGAACGCGGCCTAACCCTGTCGGGCCTGGTCGGCCTGGAAGACCCGCCGCGGCCCGAAGTGCCGGAAGCCATTGCTCGCTGCGCCGCGGCCGGCATTCGCGTGATCATGGTCACCGGGGACCATCCGCATACGGCGCAGGCCATCGGCCGCGAGATCGGCCTGCTGAAAACGGACCAGCCGGTCGTCATCACCGGTGACAACCTGCGCCGGCTGTCCCCGTCACAGCTCCAACTGGCGCTGGATGCGCCGGAGATTCTCTTTGCCCGCGTTGCCGCCGAGCAAAAAATGCAACTGGTCGAGGCGCTGCAGAAGAAGGGCGAGATCGTCGCCGTGACCGGCGACGGCGTCAACGACGCGCCAGCGCTGAAGGCCGCCGACATCGGTATTGCCATGGGGATTGCCGGCACCGACGTCGCCAAGGAAGCGGCCGACATGATCCTGCTCGACGACAATTTCGCCAGCATCGTCGCGGCCATCGAGGAAGGGCGTGCGGTGTTCGACAACCTGCGCAAGTTCCTCACCTACATCCTGTCGTCAAACATTCCCGAGCTGGTGCCCTACCTCGCCTTCGTGCTGCTCCGCATTCCACTGCCATTGACCATCATCCAAATCCTCGCGGTCGACCTCGGCACCGACATGCTGCCGGCGCTGGCGCTCGGCGCTGAAAAGCCCGACCCTGACGTCATGCGGCGTCCGCCGCGCGCGCGCAGCGAACGCTTGTTGTCGTGGAACCTGATCGCCCGCGCCTACCTGTTCCTCGGCGTGCTGGAAGCAGCGGCCGCGATGGCGGTGTTCTTCTTCATCCTTAACGCCGCCGGCTGGCAGTACGGCGAGACGCTCGCGAGAACGGCGCCGCTTTATCTGCAGGCGACCACCGCCTGCCTGGTGACCATCGTGATGACGCAGGTGATGAACATCTTCCTCTGCCGCCATCCGCTCAAGTCATCGCTCTCCTTCGGGCTGTTCAGCAACCCGCTGATCCTGGTCGGCATCGCGGCGGAGCTGGGGCTGCTGGTGTTCATCGTCTACACCCCGGCCGGCAACTGGCTATTCGGCACGGCGCCGGTAGGGGCGGAGGTCTGGCTGGCTGGCGCAACGCTAGCGGTGCTGATGGGCGGCGCGGAGGAAGTGCGCAAGGCCTGGCTGCGGCGGTCGCTCAGGCGAGCCAGGCCGCTGTCTGCCTGAGAAGGGGCAACGCAGTCTGTCAGTTCACTGAACGTCTACAACAGTTCTTCGCGTCCTTTGCGGACGTGCAGACTCACGTCTGCTCCCACGGCAAGCCCTCAAAGCGCCAGCCGTTCTTCGTGCTGCGATGGTGCGTCTCGTCCATGTCGCCCTCGAATCCGTGCAGCACGTTGTAAACCTCAGGGAAGCCGTATTTCTCGAGGTAGCGCCCGGCCTCGACCGAGCGCCGTCCCGAGCGGCAGATCAGCACCACCGGCCGGTTGACCGAGGCCGCCTTGCGCGAATGGCCGAGAAAATCCGGGTTGACGTCCCAGTCGGGGCCGTCCTGCCACGCGATGTGGATCGCCCCCACGGGATGGCCGACGAACAGGTATTCGATTTCCGAGCGGCAGTCGATGAACACCGCTTCGGGGTGCGACTGAAGAAAGGCGTGGGCTTCGGCTGGTTCGAGATGTTTCATGGCAGGCTCCGGACAGACGCGTTACCTGCACCTTAGCACCGCAGGATGACGGCGCGCCAACCGAATATAATGCGCGATTGCCTAGCTGCCGTTTTCTACGCCCCCTGCCATGTCCCGCACCGACCTGCTGAATTCCCTGCTCACCCGACGCATCCTGATCCTCGACGGCGCGATGGGGACGATGATCCAGTCATACTCGCTCGGCGAGGCCGATTATCGCGGTGAACGCTTTGCCGATTTTGCGCACGACGTGAAGGGCAACAACGATCTGCTGTGCCTGACGCAGCCGCAGATCATCAAGGAAATCCACGCCGAGTACCTGGCCGCCGGCGCCGACATCCTGGAGACCAACAGCTTCAACGCGACCTCGATTTCCATGGCGGATTACCACATGGAACACCTGGTGTCGGAGCTCAACTTTGCCGCCGCCCGCCTCGCGCGCGAGGCCGCTGACGAGGCAACTGCGCTGGATCCGGACAAGCCGCGTTTTGTCGCCGGCGTACTCGGCCCGACCTCGCGCACCGCCTCCCTTTCGCCGGAGGTGAACGATCCCGGCTTCCGCAACGTCAGCTTCGACCAGCTGCGCCTGGCGTATCTGGAAGCGATCGACGGCCTGGTCAAGGGCGGCGCCGACATCCTGATGGTCGAGACGATTTTCGACACCTTGAACGCCAAGGCCGCACTGTTCGCCATCGATGAATACTTCGAACAGCACGACATGCGGCTGCCGGTGATGATCTCCGGCACCATCACCGACGCCTCCGGCCGCACCCTGTCGGGGCAGACCGGCGAGGCGTTCTGGAATTCGGTGCGCCACGCCCGGCCTTTATCGATCGGCCTCAACTGCGCGCTCGGCCCGGATCTGTTACGCCAGTACGTGGAGGAACTGTCCAACAAGGCCGACGTCTTCGTCTCGGCGCACCCGAACGCCGGCCTGCCCAACGCCTTCGGCGAATACGACATGGGCGGCGACGAGATGGCGACGCACATCGGCGAATGGGCGCGCTCGGGATTGCTGAACATCGTCGGCGGCTGCTGCGGCACCACGCCGGTTCATATCGCGGCCATCGCCAAGGCGGTCGAGGGCGTCGCCCCGCGGGTGCCGCCGGTGCTGGAGCCGGCGATGCGCCTGTCCGGCCTCGAGCCGTTCAACGTCGGCAAGGACAGCCTGTTCGTCAACGTCGGCGAGCGCACCAACGTCACCGGCTCGAAAGCGTTTGCCCGGATGATCCTCGAGGGCCGCTACGACGATGCGCTGTCGGTGGCGCGCCAGCAGGTGGAAAACGGCGCCCAGATCATCGACATCAACATGGACGAGGGCATGCTCGACGCCGAGGCAGCGATGGTGCGCTTCCTGCTCCTGATCGCGTCGGAGCCCGACATCGCACGGGTGCCGATCATGATCGACTCGTCGAAGTGGAGCGTGATCGAAGCGGGCCTCAAGTGCATCCAGGGCAAGGGCGTCGTCAACTCGATCTCGATGAAGGAAGGCGAGGCCGAATTCATCGAGCGCGCCAAGCTGTGCCGGCGCTACGGCGCGGCGGTGATCGTGATGGCCTTCGACGAGACGGGCCAGGCCGACACCTACGCGCGCAAGACCGAGATCTGCGCGCGCGCCTACAAGCTGCTGACCGAGACCGTGGGCTTCCCGGCCGAGGACATCATCTTCGACCCCAACATCTTCGCGGTCGCCACCGGCATCGAGGAGCACGCCAACTACGCGGTCGACTTCATCGAGGCCACCCGCTGGATCCGCCAGAACCTGCCGCACGCGCACATCTCGGGCGGCGTGTCGAACGTGAGCTTCTCGTTCCGCGGCAACGACGCCGTGCGCGAGGCGATCCACACCGCCTTCCTCTATCACGCGATCCAGGCCGGGATGGACATGGGCATCGTCAACGCCGGCCAGCTCGGCGTCTACGAGGCGCTCGACCCCGAACTGAAGGAACGCGTCGAGGACGTGCTCTTGAACCGCCGCGCCGATTCGACCGAGCGGCTGGTGAGCTTTGCCGAGAACGTCAAGGGCGGGGCGAAAGAAAATATCGAGGACCTGGCCTGGCGCAGCCTGCCGGTGAACGAGCGCCTCTCCCATGCGCTGGTGCGCGGCATCACCCAGTACATTGTCGAGGACACCGAGGCCGCCCGCCTCGAATCCGTGCGTCCGCTGCACGTGATCGAAGGGCCGCTGATGGCCGGCATGAACGTGGTCGGCGACCTCTTCGGCGCGGGCAAGATGTTCCTGCCGCAGGTGGTGAAATCCGCCCGCGTGATGAAGCAGGCGGTGGCGCACCTGCTGCCCTTCATCGAGGCCGACAAGCAGGCCGGCGACGCGCAGAGCGCGGGCAAGATCATCATGGCCACGGTCAAGGGCGACGTCCACGACATCGGCAAGAACATCGTCGGCGTGGTGCTCGGCTGCAACGGCTACGACATCGTCGACCTCGGGGTGATGGTGCCGGCGCAGAAGATCCTCGACGCCGCGCGCGAGCACAAGGCCGACATCATCGGCCTGTCCGGCCTCATCACGCCCTCGCTGGAGGAAATGGCGCACGTCGCGCGCGAAATGCAGCGCCAGGGCTTCACCATTCCGCTGCTGATCGGCGGCGCCACCACCTCGCTGGCCCACACCGCAGTGAAGATCGAGCCGAATTACGAACACCCGGTGGTCTACGTGAAGGATGCCTCGCGCGCGGTCGGCGTCTGCACCCAGCTGCTGTCGAACGAGCTGCGCGACGCCTTCGCCGCCGAAATCAAGGCTGACTATGCCGTCACGCGCGAACGCCACCTCAAGCACAAGTCCGACACCGTTCGCATCAAGCTCGCCGAGGCGCGCGCCAACAAGTTCAAGATCGACTGGGCGCGCTACACGCCGCCGGTGCCCAACCAGCCCGGCGTCCACGTGCTGCGCGCCTACGACCTCGCCAAGCTGGTCGAGGTAATCGACTGGACGCCGTTCTTCGCCTCGTGGGAGCTGCACGGCAAGTTCCCGAAGATTCTCGACGACGACGTGGTCGGCGTCGAGGCGACGAAGCTCTACAACGACGCCCGCGCGATGCTGCAGCAGATGATCGCGGAAAACTGGATCGAGGCGCGTGCGGTGTTCGGCCTGTTCCCGGCCAACACGGTCAACGACGACGACATCGAAGTCTATGCCGACGAATCGCGTTCCAGCGTGTTGATGACCTGGCACAACCTGCGCCAGCAGATGAAAAAGCCGGAAGGCCGCGCCAACCTGTGCATCGCCGACTTCGTCGCACCCAAGGCGAGCGGGCTGAAAGACTATCTGGGCGCCTTCGTGGTGACCGCCGGCATCGGCGAGGACGAGCGCGCCCGCGCGTTCGAGGCCGCGCACGACGACTACTCCGCGATCCTGTTCAAGTCGCTGTGCGACCGCCTCGCCGAAGCCTTCGCCGAGCACCTGCATCTGCGGGTGCGCCGCGAGTTCTGGGGCTACGCCGGCGAGGAAGCGCTCAGCAACAGCGAACTGATCGGGGAAAAATACCAGGGCATCCGCCCCGCCCCCGGCTACCCCGCCTGCCCCGAGCACAGCGAAAAAGCCCCGCTGTTCGAGGTGCTCGACGCCACCGCCAGCATCGGCGTGGTGCTGACCGAGAACTTTGCCATGTGGCCGGGCGCCGCGGTGTCGGGCTTCTACCTGTCGCACCCCGACAGCCAATACTTTGCCGTGGCCAAGATCGAGCGCGACCAGGTCGAGGACTACGCCCGCCGCAAGGGCTGGACGCTGCAGGAAGCCGAGCGCTGGCTGGCGCCGAACCTGGCCTACACACCGAGCTGACCTACCCGGGGCTGGGCTGCCGGCCCCGGCTTAAATGGCGAGGCTTACCAGCCCTGCTGCTGCATCTTCTCCAGCCAGAACAGCCCGATCACGGTCTTGGTTTCGCAGATCCTGCCGCTGCGCAGCCAGTCCATCGCCTCGCCGAACGGCACCCGCAGGATTTCCAGGAATTCGTCATGGTCGCGGCCGTGAGTGCCTTCCGTGAGCCCGCGCGCCAGATAGAACGCCAGCCGCTCGTCCGAATAGCCGATGCAGGGATAGATGGTGGTGACCGCGCGCCATTCGTTCGCTGTGTAGCCGGTTTCCTCTTCCAGTTCGCGTTTCGCGCAGGTCAGGTCGTCCTCGCCGGGGTCGATCTTGCCCGCCGGCAGCTCGATGAAGTCGCGGTGCAGCGGGTAGCGGTGCTGGCGTTCCAGCAGCAGGTCGCCGTTGTCGAACACCGGGATGACGACGACGGCGCCCGGATGGACGATGTATTCGCGCGTCGATTCACGTCCGTCGGGCAGGCGCACGCGGTCGCACTTGACGTGCATCAGCCGGCCCTTGAAGACGGTTTCGCTGGCCAGTTCGATTTCGGTGAGATCAGGGATGTCGTTTTGCATGCCGCCATGATACCGAGCGCGGGCAAAAAAATGCCGGGCTCTTGCGAACCCGGCGGAACGGAGGAGACAACCCTCGTTGCGGAGAACTTCCTGCTTGCAGCGCAAACAGCAAGCATTGGCATCCTACGAAAGGGATCAAATTTTGGCTATACAACTTTAGTTGTAGGCGGAAGATAACGTATTGATAAACCGGTTAATTATTTTGACAAAACCAGAAGTGACCGGGGCGTACCGACCGTTTTTACGACCGCTACGGCGCTTTAAAAGGCCCTGACCATTTCGCGCAGGGCGGAATACTGGCGCCGGCTCACCATCAGCCGCTCGTCCAGGCCATCCAGACGCAGGAAATGGCCGTCGTCGTCGCCCGGTAACTTGCCGATTTCGCGGATGCGCGCGCTGGCGACCAGGCAGTTGCGATGAATGCGCAGGAAGGCGTCGGCGAATTCGTTTTCCAGCCGGGTGAGCGATTCCTCGATCAGAAATTCGCGGGCGGCGGTGCGCACGGTGACGTACTTGAGTTCCGCCTTGAGATAGAGAATGTCCGCCACCGGGATCAGCACGATGCGGCCTTTTTCATTAACCGAGAGGTGCGTGCGTGCCTTCGGATGCGCATCACGCAGATGGTCGAGCGTCGCCGAATTCAGCCGGTGCGCCCGCGACAGCGCGCGAACCAGCCGGTCGGCGCGCACCGGCTTCAGGAGATAGTCGACGGCGTTGAGGTCGAATGCCTGACAGGCGTAGGCATCGTAGGCTGTGCTGAAGATGATGGCGGGCGGGGCCGACAACTGGTTGAGGTGGGCGGCGCATTCGAGGCCGTCCATGCCGGGCATGCGGATGTCGAGCAGCACGGCGTCGACCGGCTGCTGCTGCACCCGATCCAGCGCATTCAGCCCGCTGTCGGCTTCGCCGATGATGTCGACCTGCAACTGGCAGGCGCAATCCGCCAGCACGTCGCGCAGGCGGTGACGTGCCGGCGCCTCGTCATCGACGATAAGGACGCGCAGGGGCAGGCTGGGTGCGTTCATGGGTATAAGGAATGACGATGTGCACCTGATAAACGGCACCCAGCGGTTCCAACTTGAGCTGGGCGTCGAGGTCGAAGTGCAGCAGCAGGCGTTCGCGGATATTCGCCAGCGCAATCCGGTTGCCCTTGTGATGACCGGCTTCGCTGGCAATCGGATTGCGCACCACGATGTGCACCTTGTCGGCACTGCGGTAGATATTGAGGCTGATCTCGCCGCCCGCCGGCTGCGGCTCGATGCCGTGATACACCGCGTTTTCCACCAGCGGCTGGATCACCAGCGGCGGAATCAGCGCGTCGCCCGGCATCTTGCTGATGTGCCAGGTCACCTGCAGGCGGTCGCCCAGGCGCAGCTGCTCCAGTTCCAGATAGGCGCGGGTGAGCGCGACCTCGTCTTCCAGCGGCGCCAGCTGGCGGGCATCGCCCATCAGCGCGCGAAACAGGTCGGCCATGTTTTCCAGCGCACGCTCGGCGCGGCGCGGGTCGCTGCGCACCAAGGACAGCACGGCGTTGAGGCTGTTGAACAGGAAATGCGGCCGGATACGCGCCTGCAGCGCCTGCAGGCGCGCCTCGGTGATGGCGGGCGACAAGGCGCGAGCACGCAGGTTGAAATAGCCGAGCAGGCCCGCGCCGAGCAGCAGCGCGAACCCCGCCACGCCCGTCAGCGGGACCGGCTGCACGCCAGCCAGCAACGGGTTCAGCCACAATGTGGCCAGCACCGGCACCGCCATGCCCAGCGCCAGGGTTAACCCCACGCCCAGCCGATAGGGCAGGCCGCGCAACCAGCGTCCCCCCGCGCACAGCGCCAGCAGGGTCAGCAGCAGGGCCGGCTGCGCCAGCGCCGACAGCGCGATGAACTCCGCCCACAACGCCGGCGCATCCGCCGCCCGCGCCACCACCCCGGCCACCAGCGCCGCTTCCACCGTCAGCGCGATGCGCAGGTTCACCCCCAGGTGACAGAAGTTGGGTAATTCGACCTGCCGGTTGTTATGATTCTTTCTTTTCATTCCCCATTCCCGCCCCATGAGCACGTCCCCGACGCCGCCCGCAGCTGGTCCGGCCGCTTTTCCGAGCCGGTTTCCGAAATCGTCAAACGCTACACCGCGTCGATTCCCTTCGATTATCGGCTGGCCGAGTTCGATATTCAGGGTTCGCTGGCGCACGCGGCCATGTTGCACCACGTCGGCGTCCTCTCCAAGGACGATCTCGACTCGATCCAGCGCGGCATGGCCGAGCTCTTGACCGAGATTCGCGCCGGCGGATTCAACTGGTCGCTCGACAGGGAAGACGTCCACCTCAACATCGAAGCGGCGCTCACCGCGAAAATCGGCGACGCCGGCAAGCGCCTGCACACCGGCCGCAGCCGCAACGACCAGGTGGCGACCGACATCCGCCTGTTCCTGCGCGATGCGATCGACCACATTCTGGCCGGTCTGCGCGCCTGCCAGACCTCGCTGGTCGACCTGGCCGAGGCGCACGCCGACACCGTGATGCCCGGCTTCACCCACCTGCAGGTGGCGCAGCCGGTGACCTTCGGCCACCACCTCCTGGCCTACTTCGAGATGCTGGCGCGCGACGCCGAGCGCATGGCCGACTGCCGCCGCCGCGTCAACCGGCTGCCGCTGGGCGCTGCCGCGCTGGCCGGCACCAGCTATCCGATCGACCGCCAGTTCGTCGCCGATCAGCTCGGCTTCGACGCCGTGTGCGAGAACTCGCTCGACGCCGTCTCCGACCGCGACTTCGCCATCGAATTTACCGCCGCCGCCGCCTTGGTGATGACGCACCTGTCGCGCCTGTCGGAAGAATTGATCCTGTGGATGAGCCCGCGCTTCGGCTTCATCGACCTGGCCGACCGCTTCTGCACCGGTTCTTCCATCATGCCGCAGAAGAAAAATCCCGACGTGCCCGAACTGGTGCGCGGCAAGACCGGCCGGGTCAACGGCCATCTGGTCGCGCTCTTGACCCTGATGAAGGGCCAGCCGCTCGCCTACAACAAGGACAACCAAGAAGACAAGGAGCCGCTGTTCGACACCGTCGACACGCTGAACGACACGCTGGCGATCTACGCCGACATGCTCACCGGCGTCACCGTCAAACCCGACGCCATGCGCGCCGCCGTGATGCAGGGCTTCGCCACCGCCACCGATCTGGCCGATTACCTGGTGAAAAAAGGCGCGCCTTTCCGCGATGCGCACGAAGTCGTGGCGCGTGCCGTGCGCGCGGCCGACAGCAGCGGGCGCGACCTGGCCGAACTGTCGCTCGATGAATTGCAGGCGTTCAGCCCGATGATCGGGGACGACGTCTACGCCGTGCTGACGCTGGAAGGCTCGCTCGCCGCCCGCGACCACTTCGGCGGCACCGCGCCGGCGCAGGTGCGCGCGGCCATCGCGCGCGCGCGCCAGCGAATTTAGGCAGCGGGCTCAAGCCGCACCGGCGGCGCGTGCTCGCGGCAGATCCGTCTTACGTCGGGACTGCTGAGTTTTTCCTGCAGCAGTCCGCAAAAATACGAGCGCGGCCCCAGCCGCTGATTGTGGCGGCAGGTGGCGCAAACGCCGAAACTGCGTTTTCCGCTTTGCGTCTGCACCTGGGCCAGCACCTGCCGCAGCACCACCATCGCAGACGTCACCCGCGCCTGGCTCGCCGTCTGCGCGATGTCGCGCCAGGCAGCGCCGGCACTGAGCGTCTTCAGCAGCGTGGTGCCGCCTTCGGCCAGGATCAGCCGCACCACCCGGCCGTCGCGCGGATCGGCGTAGCGCGAGATCAAGCGGCGGCGCGCCAGCACCAGCACCGTTTGCGACACGGTGCCCTTGGTCAGGCCCAGATATTCGGTCAGCGCCTGCGGCGTGTTGCTGAAGCGGTTGGCCTGGTTGAGGTAGAACAGCACCTGCAGGTGAACCGGCTGCAAACCCTGCGCGGCGCCGGCCTGGCGCAGGTCGGCCCGGGTCAGCAGCGACAGCCGCTCGACCAGGTCGAACAGGGTGAGCGCCTGGCTTTTCAAATTTCAGACCGAATCAGAAGCGGACCATGACGCCGCCATGCGCGGCGATCAGGGCGGCCAGCTTGTCGTAGAGCGGCTCGCCGCTCTTGGTGTCGATCCAGCCGCTGCCCTGCGGTTTGAAGTGGAAGCCGCCCGAGCGGGCAGCGACCCATATTTCGCGCGCGACGCCGTGGCGGTTGATGATGATCTTGCTGCCGTCGTCGAGTTCGACCTCGATGATGCCGTCCGCCGGCGTTTCGAAATCCAGATCGGCGTCTTCCAGCGCCTGCTCGATGTGGGTCAGTGTTGCTGTGGCGGCCTGATTGAATTCGGCCTCGCCTGATTCGCTTGTCGTCATGATGTCCCGTGCTAACATTTCGCGCATGAAACTGCGCACCATTTATATAGTGTCCTTGCTGCTGTGCGGACTCGGACTGACCGCCTGCGGCTCCAAGGGTGACCTGTATCTTCCCGAAAATCCTCCCGCACCGCAACGGACGTCCAATTGAACACATTGCATCGCATTGACGGCCGCCTCCATCTCGAAGGCGTGGCGCTGGACACGCTTGCCGAACGCTTCGGCACGCCACTATATGTCTATTCCCGGCGAGCGCTCGAATCCGCCTACCAGGCCTACGCCGACGCGTTTGCCGCCACCCCGCATCTGATCTGCTACGCGGTCAAGGCCAACGCCAGCCTGGCGATCCTGAATCTATTCGCGCGACTCGGCGCCGGCTTCGACATCGTCTCCGGCGGCGAACTCGCCC
>NCGX01000012.1 GCA_002256995.1 Hydrogenophilales bacterium 16-64-40 | reverse complement strand
ACGACCTTCGGGTTATGAGCCCGACGAGCTGCCAGACTGCTCCACCCCGCGCCTGTCGCAATGTTTCGCGTCAATCGAGAAGCGGAACTATAGCAAAGCCCCCCCGGGGACGTCAACACTTCTTCGCCTTTTTGATCAGGCCCGCTTGACCGTGGCGCTGGAAACCCAATGATTTCAATGCGCTGGCGCTGACCAGCCGATTTTGCTCAGGCCACGGCGGGCGGGCCACGATCCCGCCAGGCGCACCATGGCCGGACTTTCTGCACAATTTACAGGCAGACAGGCCATCGTCCTTGTCGCTACCATGCACGACTTGCATGGATAGGGAGTTGATTGTGCGCATGACTGAGTTTTCCATATCGCGCTTGCCACGCATTGAGTTCGGTTCAGGCGCGCTGGCCAAATTGCCAGCCATTGCCCGCAGATACGGTGCGCATGCATTGCTTGTGACCGGTGCAGGCTCGCTGAAAAGCTCGCCGTTCTGGCCCGGCGTGACGGCCGGGTTGAGGGCGCAAGGTATGTCGTGGCTGCATCTTGCCATTCCGGGCGAGCCCTCGCCGCAGATGGTGGACGAAGCCGTGCGCGCCCTGCGCACCGAGCCTGTTGATGTCGTGATTGGCATTGGCGGCGGCAGCGCGCTGGATGCCGCCAAAGCGATCGCCGGACTACTCAAACCCGGCAATTCGGTGATGGACCACCTGGAGGGCGTGGGCCCCGAAATGCCCTATCGCGGCCCAGCCACCCCGTTCATTGCCGTGCCGACGACTGCGGGCACTGGTTCGGAAGCAACCCAAAATGCGGTATTGAGCATGCAGGGGATGGATGGTTTCAAGAAGTCCTTCCGCGACGAAAAGCTGGTGGCCGAATATGCGCTGGTCGATCCCGATCTGCTGGCCACCTGCCCGCCGGCGGTCATCGCGGCGAACGGTATGGACGCACTCACCCAACTACTGGAATCCTACGTCTCCAGCCGTGCCGCGCCCCTGACCGATTCGCTCGCCTGGGGCGGCATGAAGGCCGCACGTGACGGCCTGCTGGCCCTGTATGCCAGCGCCGGCAACGCGGGCGCGCGCGAACAGATGGCCTATGCGGCACTGGTGTCAGGCATCACGCTGGCGCAGGTCGGACTCGGCTCGGTGCATGGCCTGGCCGCGCCGTTGGGAGCGTTCTTCCCGATTCCGCATGGTGTCGCGTGTGGAACGCTGGTTGCGACGGCCACGCGCATCAATATCGAAAACCTGCGCACACGCGAACCAACACATCCTGCGCTGGAAAAATACGCGCTGGTTGGGCGCTTGCTGAGTAAACAAGGCCACCTAGACCAGACCGCCGCACATACCGCCCTGATCGACACGCTGGAGGCCTGGACGCGCGAACTCAAGCTGCCGCGGCTTTCGCATTACGGGGTGATGCCAGCCGATATCCCGCGCATCGTGGCCAACAGCCGCGGCAGCAGCATGAAAACCAATCCGGTCTTGCTTGAGGACAGCGAAATCGCGGCCATTCTCATCGCGCGAATCTAACTGCGCCGCGCTCAAGTTAAGCGCCCGCCATCCGCTATTTCTGCGACCCAACTGATGGAGCACAACATGTCCGGCCTTCTGTTATTTTTTATCGTGCTCGCGCTGTTCGCCGTTTTCGGCGTGTTCATCTTCAACCAGCTGGTGACGCTGAAACACAACGTCGGCAAGTCGTGGTCGAATATCGACATTCTGCTCAAACAGCGTCATGACGAACTTCCCAAGCTGGTCGAGACCTGCAAGCAATACATGCAATTCGAACAGGAAACACTGGAAAAGGTAATGCAGGCGCGCAGCCAGGTGGCCAGCGCGCGCGCCTCACACGACATTCCCGCGCTGGGGCAGGCCGAAGGCGCATTGCGGCTGGGGCTGGGCAACCTGTTTGCGGTGGCCGAGGCCTACCCCGAGCTTAAAACCAACGAGACATTCCAGCACCTGCAGGCGCGTATCAGCGGGCTGGAAAACGCCATCGCAGACCGGCGCGAGTTTTACAACGACTCGGTCAACGTCAACAACGTGCGCGTCGAACAGTTCCCCGACACCGTCGTCGCACGACTGTTCGGCTTCCGCCAGTTTCCGCTGCTGCGGTTTGCCGCTGAGGAAAAGAAAGACGTCGATCTGAAACAACTGTTCAATAGTTGATGCTCCGCGCGCGCTGGGCTGCCGAATGGCGGCACGATTACGCCAATCTCGCGCTGGGCGGCGGCAACCTGCTCATCCTGCTGCTCGGTCTACAGCTGCACTCGCGCATCGGCTGGCAGATCAGTTTTGCGCTGGTCGGCCTGACCAGCTTCTGGGCGTGGTATGCCAACCTCAAGCGCTATCGCACCGTGGCCGACACGCCGACCTCGCGCATCGCTTCGGCACCTCAAGGCTATATCGAGTTGGTCGGCCGCGGCCAGCAGCCGCCGGGCGCCGGCTTGGCCAGCCCGATCAGCGGCCTGCCCTGCCTGTGGTACCGCTACCGCATCGAACGCAAGAACGGCGACCGCTGGGAACATGTCGAATCCGGGATGTCGCACGACACCTTCGGCATCAGCGACGGCAGCGGCCAGGTGCTGATCGACCCAGACGGCGCCGAAATCATGACTTCGCGCAAGCAGATTTCAAACACCGACGGCTACCGCAGAACCGAGTGGACCTTGATTGAAGGCGAAACCATTTACGTCATCGGCGAACACGTCACCCTGGGCGGGCCAAACGCCACGCTCGACAAGAAGTCTGATCTTTCCACCCTGCTGACCGAATGGAAACGGGACAAGGCCGCCCTGCTGGCCCGCTTCGACGCCAACCGCGATGGCGAGATCAGCCTCGACGAATGGGCGCACGCGCGCCAGGCCGCGGCCGACGAGGTCGACCGCACCCACCTCGACATCCGCCTCAAAGACGGCATCCACCTCATGCGGCAGCCCGCGCATGGCCGGCCTTTCCTCGTTGCCAACCGCGAGGTCACCGCACTGGTGCGGCATTTTCGCCTGTGGAGCTGGGCGCATCTGGTGCTGATTATGGCCGCGCTGCTGGGCCTGGCCTTCGTCGAGCGCACGCTCTGAATGACGCTTGCCCTGCCCGGCTTCGCGCCCTATAGTTGGGAGGAACACGGAGGACGCACAATGAAACAGCTCATACCCGAAACGCCGCCCGACTATGACCACACCCGCATCATCGAGCGGCCCGATGGTTGTTACTGGATCGATGCCGATACCGGCGAGGAATATGGGCCCTTCCCCAGCATACTGGAAGCTGTGCAGGACATGGAATACAACGCCGAAAGCGACTTTGAACCCGGCGAGACAGTGGCAGAAGCAGAAGACGAGATTGGCATATCCGACTGGATCGATCCCGATACCGGCGAGCCCGGTGAAGACGCTCACCGCCCGATAGAGTGAACCTTGGCGTTTGGCCGATCAGGTTTGCCGAGCGTTGCGGACTCTGCGGCACGCGCCTCACGCTCGAACACATTATCGCGATACGGGTGCCCGCCGCGCGCCCAGGCGAGCAGACCGGCGAGCGGGTACAACAGCAGCAGCAATACCCCCCAGCGCTCGAACTGCCTGACATGCGCGCGCTCGTGCGCACGGGTTGCCGTCAGCGCATCCAGCGACACGCCCACCACCACATGCCCCAGCGTGATCGCCGCCACCGCGCCACTGAACGGGAAACCCCGCCTTAACACCCTTGCCGGCCAGCCGCCCGCGGCCTCCAGCACACCGTCCACCCGCAGCAAGGTGCCGCCGCTGCCGCGCGCGATGAACGCCACCAGCATGCCGAGCAGGGTCACCGGAAGCGCCCACAGATAAAGCAGGACCCGCAGCATTCAGCCGTCGATCGCGCCCGCGAACCAGCGTGCTTCCGGCAGGCCATGGCGCACAAAATGCGCCCGCGCCGGATCCAGTTGGGCTGCAGTGCCCGCTGCATAAACATCGAAGCGATGCAGGTCGGGATAATCCAGCACGATGTCTGCCAGCACCGCATCGGGGTCGCCGCCCTGCGCGTGCGGCACGTAGTTGAAATTGTCCAGCGCGTCGGTCCAGGTGCGGCACAGGTTGTCCTGGTAATGGCCGGCTGCGTCAGCCAGCCAGTGCAGGTCCATCGACTCGGCCAGTTCCAGCGACATGGCGTGCTGGATCAGGCTCTTGATCGGTGCAAAACCGGCGCCGAACGCGAGAAAAATAACCGGCCGCGGTGAGTCCTCGTCCAGAACGAATTCGCCAAACGGCCCTTCCATCTTCACCGTGTCATTGGCTTTCAAGGTGGTGAACAACGCCTCGGCAAAAGCATCGCCGGGGCGGCGCGGAATCTGCACCTCGATGTGGCGGTCATCGCATGGGCAACTGGCGATTGCATAGCGCCCGCTCACCCCGTTGGCCTCCACCTGGATGCTCTGCCCGCCGAGGTAGCGCAGGCGCTGGCTGCGCGGCGCCAGAATGTGCAACGCCGCCATCTGCGGATTGAACACCTCGACCGATTTGACCTTGGCGGTGATTTGCTGCAGTGGAATGTCGCGCGCCTCGGCCACATTGGCCTCAATCACCACATCGTTCACCGGCGCATACGCGCACAGCAGGATCACCCCGGCGTCCTTTTCGGCCTGCTTCAGCACATAGTCGTGGGCATGGACCTTTTTCACCTCGCCCGACACCACGCGCGCCTTGCACTCGCCGCAGTTGCCGTTGCTGCAGCCGTAGCTGAGCGACACCCCGTTACGCAGCGCAGCTTCGAGCAGCGTGTCGTTGCCGTCCACATAGAATTCGTGGCCACTGGGCTGAATGGTCACATGAGCTGACATGAGTTTAAGTATCCTTTCCTGTGCAATCACCGCCTGCGCCAACACGGCGTCCGGCGGCGTTTCGGCCAGATTCCGCAATAGAAACGCGCGCAGCGTATGCAGCGCATGGTGCGTCTCGGCGCTCGCGTTCTCCTCGATTTCGTCGATCTTCTCGTCCAGCCAGGTCATCACATTGCCGTAGTGCAGCAACAGGGCTTTGGCCGCCGCGTAGTCGTCGCCCAGCTCGTTCAGTCGTGCCACTAACACATCCTTGTCCGGCAACGCGCGCTCACGCACCCGCTTGGCAAACGCCTTGTCCTTGATTTCGGTTACCCGGCGGAACTCCGCGTCGTCGTCCCACTTCACCTCGGGAAACGCGCGCAGCAGCTCGTCGAGTTCGACCATGCCGTCGAAGGTCGCCAGCGTGCCGTTGCGGATCATTTCCTGCAGCGTATGGCGCGGCTGTCCAACCAGCTTGGCGACGCGGGAAAGCGGGAGTAAATGACTCATGTCGCGATGTTACTACGTGCGTCCGACAGACAGCATCGGCAATTCACCCGATTCCGAATTCGGGATTCGCCTGCCCTGCGCTTCTGCCAATACAATCGCGCCACGGTCTAATTACACGATGCCCCTGCGCGCCATGCCTTCAGTCACCATCCGCCCCTGCCCCGCCGAGGCCCGCACCGCCCTCGAACAGGCCGGCCTCGCGCCTGCCTGGGCCCGCCTGTATGCCGCGCGTGGCGTCACCCACCCCGAGCAGATCGCGCACCGCCTGCCGCAGCTGCTGCCGCCCGCCGGCCTGCTGCACATCGAGCGCGCCGCCGTGCTGCTGGCCGATGCCATTCACGCAAACAAGCGCCTGCTCATCATCGCCGACTACGACGCCGATGGCGCCACCGCCTGTGCGGTCGGCGTGCGCGGCCTCACCCTGCTCGGCGCGCAGGTCGATTTTCTGGTGCCCAACCGGCTCGAGCACGGCTATGGCCTGACCCCCGACATCGTCAAGCTCGCCGCCGAGCGCCGGCCCGACCTCATCGTCACCGTGGACAACGGCATTGCCGCGGTCGATGGGGTGGCGGCGGCAAACGCGCTCGGCATTCCGGTGCTGGTCACCGATCACCACCTGCCCGGCGACGCCCTGCCGGACGCCGCCTGCATCGTCAATCCCAACCAGCCAGGCTGCGGTTTCGCGTCGAAGCATCTGGCGGGGGTGGGGGTGATGTTCTACGTGCTCTTGGCGCTGCGCGCCGAACTGCGCCAGCGCGGGGCGTATGCAGCGCAATCCGAACCCGACCTGCGCGTCCTGCTCGACCTGGTCGCGCTCGGCACCGTCGCCGACGTCGTCCGGCTCGATGCCAACAACCGCACCCTGGTTGAGAACGGCCTGGCGCGGATGCGCACGGGCAAGGCCTGCGCCGGCATCAACGCGCTGTTCCGCGCCGCCGCGCGTGATCCCGCGCGCGCCACCGTGTTCGACCTCGGCTTCATGCTCGGGCCAAGGCTCAATGCCGCCGGCCGCATCGACGATATGGCGCTCGGCATCGAATGCCTGCTGGCCGACAATCCCGCCACCGCGCAGCAACTGGCGCAACGGCTCGACACGCTCAACCGCACCCGGCGCGACGTCGAATCCGACATGCTGGAAGATGCGCTCGCCATCCTTGCCAGTTTCAGCCCCACCGACAGCCACAGCCTCACCGCCTACCAGCCCGACTGGCACATCGGCGTGATCGGCATCCTCGCCTCGCGGCTGAAGGACAAATTCCACCGCCCCACCATCGTGCTTGCCAACAGTGGAAATGGAGGAGCGGGCGGGTCGCTGCAGCCGCAGCCGGGACCCACCGGCCTACCCCTTTCGGGTGAACTCAAAGGCTCCGGCCGCTCCATCCCCGGCCTGCACCTGCGCGACGCGCTGGATCTGGTCGACAAGCGCCATCCCGGCCTCATCCTCAAGTTCGGCGGCCACGCCATGGCGGCCGGGCTCAGCCTGCCTGCCGGCCGTCATGACGAATTCAGCCAGGCATTCGAGGCCGTGGTGCGCGAACTGATCGATCCGGCCGATCTGGAGGGCGTAATCGAAACCGATGGGGAGCTCGACGCCGCCGACCACAGCTACCAGCTCGCCATCGATCTCGACCATGCCGTCTGGGGACAAGGCTTCCCCGCCCCGCTGTTCAGCGCCACCTTCGACGTCATGGCGCAGCGCGTCGTCAGCGAAAAACATCTCAAGCTAAAACTCGCGCGTGATGGCGAAGTGTTCGAAGCCATGCGCTTCTTCCACCCTGACCCGCTGCCCGGCCGCATCCGCGCCGTCTACGCCCTGATGCCCAACGAATACAATGGCCAGCAATCACTGCAACTCAAGCTGCAACACTGGGAGCCCGCCAGCTGATATTTTCTTGCGGCTGAAACTGCGATCGCCTCGATCGCAGATACCGTCGCCCTCAGCCTGCCATGTAGCCAACCGGCCTGGCAGAGTGCATGGCACGTGCGGCCAATCACCCCACCTTCGGCAAGCGCTCCAGCGCGGCCTGGATCGCTTCTTCCGGATAGGCAAAGTCTTCCAGCTTGCCGCTGAAATAGCTGTCGTAGGCGGCCATGTCGAAGTGGCCGTGCCCTGAAAGATTAAAGAACAGCGTCTTCGCTTCGCCGCTTTCCTTGCAGCGCAGGGCTTCGTCGATGCAGGCGGCGATGGCGTGGTTGGATTCGGGCGCGGGAACGATGCCTTCGGCGCGGGCGAAGGTGACGCCGGCGCGGAAGGTGGCGAGCTGGGGCACAGCCACCGCCTCGAGCAGTTTCTCGTGGTAGAGCTGCGACACCAGCGTCGAGTCGCCGTGATAACGCAGACCGCCGGCGTGGATGCCGGGCGGCATGAAGTCGTGGCCAAGGGTGTACATCAGCATCATCGGGGTGAGCTTGGCGGTGTCGCCGAAATCATAGGCATAGTGGCCGCGCGTCAGGGTCGGGCAGGAGGTAGGTTCCACCGCCACCAGTCGCACGTTCTTGCCCGCTGCCTTGTCGGCAAAAAAGGGAAAGGCCGCGCCGCCGAAGTTGGAGCCGCCGCCGCAGGGGGCGAAGATCATGTCCGGGTAGTCGCCCGCCTTCGCGAATTGTTTCTTGGCTTCCAGCCCGATCACGGTCTGGTGCAGCAAGACGTGATTCAGCACCGAGCCCAGCGCATAATTGGTGTCGGGGCGCGAGGCGGCGTCTTCCACTGCCTCCGAAATCGCCAGCCCGAGCGAGCCCGGGTTGTCCGGGTCTTCGGCCAGCGCGGCACGGCCGCTATTGGTTTCCATGCTCGGGCTGGCAAACACTTCCGCGCCCCACGTCTGCATCATGGAACGGCGGTAGGGCTTCTGTCCGTAGCTCACCTTGACCATGTAGACGCGCACTTCCAGTCCGAACATCTGCCCGGCCAGCGCCATGGCGCAGCCCCACTGGCCGGCACCGGTTTCGGTGGCGATGCGCTTGATGCCGGCTTCGGCGTTGTAATAGGCCTGCGCGACCGAGGTGTTGACCTTGTGCGAGCCCGCCGGGGAAACGCCTTCATACTTGTAGTAGATCTTGGCCGGCGTGCCCAGGGCCGCTTCCAGGCGGTGCGCGCGGAACAGGGGCGAGGGGCGCCACAATTGATAAATCTCGCGTACTTTCTCCGGGATCGGGATCCATCTTTCGGTCGACATTTCCTGCTCGATCAGGCTCATTGGAAAGATCGCCGTCAACGCCTCGGGGCCGATGGGCTTGCCGTCCGGCCCCAGTGGAGGGGCGGGTGGATTGGGCATGTCGGCAACCACGTTGTACCAGTGGGTGGGGATCTCTGATTCGTCGAGCAGGAACTTGGTTTGCGGCATGACGGACTCCCTGTTGAACTTAACGGTCGCTGCATTTCGGACAAGCAAGCCCGATTCAAGAATCATCGGCCAATCACTTTATACCGTCAACGAAACCAGCTTACGCAGACTTGAATCTTGCCCGCTTCAAACATACCCGTCAGGATTGCCCTGCTGCCAACGCCAGGCATCCGCGCACATGCGCGGCAAGTCGTATTCCGCGCGCCAGCCGAGATCACGCGCGGCACGCGAGGGGTCAGCCCAGCATTGCGCCACATCCCCCGCACGGCGCGCCACGATCCGATAGGGCACAGTCTTCCCGCTGGCGGCTTCGAACGCGTGCACCATGTCCAGCACGCTCACCCCGCGACCGGTGCCCAGGTTCCAAGTCTGCACCCCGCTCAATCGCAGCAGCGTGTTGAGTGCCGCCACATGCCCGCGCGCCAGGTCGACTACATGGATGTAGTCGCGCACCCCGGTGCCGTCCGGCGTGGGATAGTCGCCGCCGAACACATTGAGATACGGCCGGCGCCCCACCGCCACCTGCGCCACGTACGGCATCAGGTTGTTCGGAATGCCGCGCGGGTCCTCGCCGATCAGTCCCGATTCGTGCGCACCCACCGGGTTGAAATAGCGCAGCAGCGCAATGTTCCAGCCCGCGTCCGCGCGCGCGATGTCGTGCAGCATCTCCTCGATGAAGAGTTTGGAGCGGCCGTACGGATTGGTCGCCGACAGGGGAAAGTCCTCCGTGATCGGCACCGTGGCCGGGTCGCCGTATACCGTGGCGGACGACGAGAACACCACGGCCTTCACTCCGGCCGCGGACATTTCTTCGAACAGCGCAATGCTGCCGCCGATGTTGTTGTCGTAATACAGCAGCGGCTTGTCCACCGACTCGCCCACCGCCTTCAGCCCGGCAAAATGCACCACCGCATCGATTGCATGGTCGGCAAACAACTTGCGCAGTTCCGTGCGCTCGCGAATATCGCCCTGCACAAATGCCACCGGTCTGCCCGCAATCTGCGCTACCCGCTTGAGCGACAGAGCGCTGCTGTTCGACAGGTTGTCGAACACCACCACTTCGTGCCCCGCCGCCAGGCATTCCACCGCGGTGTGCGAGCCGATATAGCCCGCCCCGCCAGTCAATAGAACCTTCAATTCAATTCCCCCAGGTTTTCCCCATGCCAGACACCCGGCCGCAGCGCAGGGGACGCATTCAGGTGAAATATTCGGCGTGTATTCACCCGTCGCCGGCGATGAAGTCCGAGTACGCGATAGCCAGCCCGTTCTTCATCGGCGTGCTGGCCTCCCACCCGATGGCGTTGAGTCGTCCCACATCCATCAGTTTTCTCGGCGTGCCGTCGGGTTTGCTGGCGTCGAACTCGATTGCCCCCCGATAATCCACCACCGCCTTCACCGTTTCGGCCAGTTCGCGAATGCTGAGGTCGTCGCCGACGCCAATGTTCATCAAAGGCGGCAAGCCGTCGTTGTGGTCCTGCCCCAAGAGCGGAACGAACTGTGCGTCCGGCAGGTTCATCAGGTAGACACAGGCGTCGGCCATGTCCTCGCTGTACATGAATTCACGGCGGGGCGTGCCGGTGCCCCAAACCGTCACGCTCGGCGCGTTCGCAAGTTTGGCTTCGTGAAAGCGGCGGATCAGCGCCGGGATGACATGGGCGTTTTGCGGGTGGTAGTTGTCGCCGGGACCGTACAGGTTGGTGGGCATCACCGCCAGGTACCGGGTCTTGTACTGCCGGTTGTAGCTCCAGCACATCTCGATGCCGGCGATCTTGGCCAGCGCATAGGGGCGGTTGGTCGGCTCCAGCGGGCCGGTGAGCAGGTGTTCCTCCTTCATCGGCTGCGGCGCAAGCTTGGGGTAGATGCAGCTGGAGCCGAGAAACAGCAGGCGCTTGACCTTGTTCTTGTACGCGGCGTGAATGACGTTGGTCTGGATGGCCAGGTTGTCGCGGATGAATTCGGCCGGGTATTCGTTGTTGGCGTGGATGCCGCCGACCTTGGCTGCGGCGAGGAAGACGTAGTCGGGCTTTTCCTCGGCGAAGAAGGCCTCGACCGCGGCCTGGCGGGTGAGGTCGAGCTCGGCGTGGGTGCGGGTGATGAGGTGGGTGTAGCCCCTGCCCTGCAGGTTGCGCATGAGGGCAGATCCGACCAGGCCGCGATGGCCGGCAATGTAGATTTTTGCGTTGGGTTCCATCAACTTACTCGTGATAGTCCATGGCCTTGTAGCCGTGCTTCTTCACCAGCTCGTCGCGCTCGGCCGCCTTCAGGTCTTCGCGCACCATCTCGGCCACCAGTTCGTCGAAGGTGATCTTCGGCGTCCAGCCGAGCTTGTCCTTGGCCTTGCTGGGATCGCCCAGCAGGGTTTCGACTTCGGTGGGGCGGAAGTAGCGCGGGTCGACGGCGACGATGCATTTGCCGTGGACATCAAACCCTCTCTCGTCGACGCCCTGCCCTTCCCAGCGGATGGCCATGCCCAATTCCTTGGCGGCGGCGTTGACGAAGTCTCTGACCGAGTACTGCACGCCGGTGGCGATGACGAAGTCCTCGGGCATCTCCTGCTGCAGCATCAGCCACTGCATCTCGACGTAATCCTTGGCGTGGCCCCAGTCGCGCTTGGCGTCCATGTTGCCGAGGAACAAACAGTCCTGCAGGCCGAGCTTGATCCGGGCCAGCGCGCGGGTGATCTTGCGGGTGACGAAGGTTTCGCCGCGCACCGGCGACTCGTGGTTGAACAGGATGCCGTTGCAGGCATACATGCCGTAGGCCTCGCGGTAGTTGACGGTGATCCAGTAGGCGTAGAGCTTGGCCACCGCATACGGGCTCCTCGGATAGAACGGCGTGGTTTCCTTCTGTGGAGTTTCCTGCACCAGACCGTAGAGTTCGGAAGTGCTGGCCTGATAGAAACGGGTCTTCTTTTCCAGGCCGAGGATGCGGATGGCTTCGAGGATGCGCAGCGCGCCGAGGGCGTCGGAGTTGGCGGTGTATTCGGGTTCTTCGAAGGAGACGGCGACGTGGCTTTGCGCGGCGAGGTTGTAGATTTCGTCGGGCTGCACCTGCTGGATGATGCGGATCAGGCTGGACGAGTCGGTGAGGTCGCCGTGATGCAGGATGAACTTGCGATCGGCCTCGTGCGGATCCTGGTAAAGATGATCGATGCGGTCGGTGTTGAACATCGAGGTACGGCGCTTGATGCCGTGGACTTCGTAGCCCTTGGACAGAAGGAATTCGGCGAGGTAGGCGCCGTCCTGGCCCGTGACGCCGGTGATGAGTGCTTTTTTGGTCATGACTGTCCCGTCTGAGTGCGGGCGAATTCAGGTTTGATGGGCGCCTTGCGCGAGCAAAAGGCAAACGTAACGCAGGCCATTTTGCCCCATTAATCGCCAAATCAAAATTGCCCGGCGGCTTGATCGCCAAGCGGCCATCTTCGGACCGAACGCATACGCTGGCGAACCCTCCCCCGGATTTCCTGAAACCAGTGTAAACCGCCCCGCCCCACGCAGCTGCGGCAAGCCGTCCAAGGCGCTGCCATGCTATGCTGGGCCTAATTTCATGGGAGATGGCGTGATCAAGATTCTGTTGTTGCTTGTGGTCGGGTTCGCAGTGTGGGCGGTCATCCGCAATTACCAGCGCTCGCTCGGCAAACCACCGGCGTCGGCAGGGGAGAAAGCCGCCGAGGATATGGTGAAATGCGCGCATTGCGGCGTGAATCTGCCGCGCAGCGAAGCCATCTACTCCGACGGCGACTTCTTTTGCATGCCCGAACACAAACAACTCGGTAAAAAATGAGCTCCCCGGCAGACGTCCTGCCCCGTCCGGTCACACCGGGCTACTACGCGTCGCACTGGCGCAGCCTCGATTACTTCAACCTGTATCGTCTAACCCTGGCGGCGGCGCTGGTGTTCACCAGCCTGCTCTTCAGCGACTCGGACCTGTTCCGCCCGGGCGCCAGCGAACGCTTCCAGGGCTTTGCCTACGCCTATCTGGTGATCGCGGCGCTGTTCGTGCTCGGCATCCGCGCGCGCTGGCCCGGCTTCCAGATCCAGCTGACCGCCCACATCATCGCCGACATCATCCTCGTGACGCTGCTGATGACCACCAGCGAACGACTAGCGGGCGGGCTGGGACTGCTGCTGGTGATTTCCATCGCGTCGGGCGGGCTGGTCGGCAGCGGTCGGCTGACGCTGCTGTATGCAGCGATGGCATCGATCGCTGTGCTGCTGCAGCACGGATTCAGCATCCTGAGCGGCAGCCATGGGACAGACAGCTTTTTCCAGATCGGTCTGCTGTGCGCGGGATACTTCGCCATCGGCTGGCTGGCGCACGCGCTGACGCAGCGCGCGCTACGCTCGGAAACACTGGCGCAGCAGCAGGCGGACGAACTCGCGCTGCTGAACCGCATCAACGCACTGGCGATCGAGAACTCGCCCGACGGCCTGCTGGCGGTGCGCGGCGACGGCGTCGTGCGCCACGCCAGCCCGCGTGCGTTGGCCCTGCTCGGCATCACGGCACCGGTGATTCCCGGCGTCACCCTGCTGCAGGACTGCTCGCCCGAGCTGGCACGGCTGGCGCAACAGGTTGGCCCGGGCACCGCACCCACCCTCAGCACCCCGACCGCACAGGTGCGGGTGCGCTGCATTCCGCTGGCGACACCGGACGACAGCCGGGTGCTGGTGCTGGAGGACCAGAGCCAGGCCGAACAGGCAGCGCAACGGCTAAAGCTGGCGGCGCTGGGTCGGCTCACCGCCAACATCGCGCATGAAATCCGCAACCCGCTGTCTGCCATCAGCCATGCCGCGCAACTGCTGCAGGAAGACGTGCACGACCCCGCCCAGGCCAGGCTGACCGCGATCATCGAAAACAACGCGCGGCGGCTCGACCGCCTGGTCGAAGAAGTGCTGACGCTCAACCGGCGCGACCGCCTCAATCCGGTCAGTTTCGATGCCGTGTCGCTCGCCGCGCTCATCGACGAGTTGCGGCAGACTGAAGAAATCCCGCCCGACGCCGTCATTGTCAGCATGCCCGCCCCCCTGCGCTTTCAATTCGACCCCGACCACCTGCGGCAAATCCTGTGGAACCTGCTGCGCAACGCCTGGCGTTACAGCCGCAAGCAGGCAGGCAGCATCCGCTTCAACGCGCAGATGCCGGGCAACAGCATGCAGTTGGAAATCGCGGACGATGGGCCGGGCGTGGCACCGGAACAGCGCGGCAAGCTGTTCGAGCCATTCTGCACCACCGATGCGCAGGGCACCGGGCTGGGTCTGTTCCTCGCACGCGAACTGGCCGAGGCCAACCATGCGACGCTGGCCTATGTGCCGGGGGTGGGCGGCGCCCGTTTCCGCCTCAGCCTGCGCGGAGGCGAGTGAACATGGCCAACTCTCCGCGCATCCTGCTGGTGGACGACGAGCCTGACCTGCTCGATCTGATGGAGCTGACCCTGGTCAAGATGGGACTGGAAACCGACCGCGCAGTCAGCGTGGCCGAAGCGCAAACCCGGCTGGCACAGACCCATTACGATCTCTGCCTCACCGACATGCGGCTGGGCGACGGCGAAGGGCTGGAGGTCATCGCCACCGCCAGCGCACTGGCGGCGCCGGTGCCGGTGGCGGTCATCACCGCATACGGCAATGCCGGCAACGCGGTCGCGGCGCTGAAGGCGGGCGCGTTCGATTACCTGGCTAAGCCTGTGGCGCTCGACCAGCTGCGCGCGCTGGTCAAGTCTGCACTGAAAATCCCCGGAGCCATGCAGGCCGACGGCCCCGCAAGCGACCTGATCGGCCAGTCCGCCACCATGCAGGACATCCGCGCGCGCATCGCCAAGCTCGCGCGCACCCAGGCGCCGGTGCACATCGCCGGCGAGTCGGGCAGCGGCAAGGAACTCGCCGCGCGGCTGATCCACCGTCTCAGCAATCGTGCAGACAAGCCCTTCGTCGCGGTCAACTGCGGCGCGATCCCCGAGACGCTGATGGAGAGCGAGTTTTTCGGTTACCGGAAAGGCGCCTTCACCGGCGCCGACGCCGACCGCAACGGGTTTTTCCAGGCAGCCGATGACGGCACCCTGTTTCTCGACGAAGTCGCGGACCTGCCGCTGTCGATGCAGGTGAAACTGCTGCGCGTGCTGCAGGAAAAAAAGGTGCGCAAGGTCGGGGCCACCACCGAAGAGCCGGTCGACGTGCGCATCATCAGCGCCACCCACCAGAACCTCGCCGCGCTGGTCGAATCCGGACGCTTCCGCCAGGATCTGTACTACCGTCTCAACGTCATCGATCTGGTGATGCCCAGCCTGCGCGACCGCGCCGAGGACATCCCCGAGATGGCGCGCTTTCTGCTCGACAAACTGGGCGGTAGCGAGATCAAACTGGATCGCGACGCCGAAAAGGCGCTCAGCGCCTATGCCTTCCCCGGCAACGTTCGGGAACTGGAAAACACCCTGGAGCGCGCGCTGGCGCTATGCGAAGACCAGCACATCAGCGCCGCCGATCTCAGCCTTGCCCCCGCCCTGCCCGCGACCAATGGCGGCGCGCCAGGCAGCAAATACCCGTTACAGGATTACCTCGACCAGATGGAGCGCGTCGCCATCCTCGAAGCGCTGGAACAGACGCGTTTCAACAAGACCGCTGCCGCCCGCGTGCTCGGCGTCACCTTCCGCAGCCTGCGTTACCGGCTGGAGCGCCTGGGTATCGAGTAACGCCTAGCTTGGCTCGCGCCCATAAAAAAACCCGCTTGGTGCGGGTTTTTTAACGTGTGCGCTCCGAGTAGGTGATCGACAGCTATGTTCCATATGTTCACAAATGCGGCCACCGTCCGCACCATTCCTGTGCAGCCCTACGCGCAGCCTTTTCAAGGTCTGTCTAACAAGCGGGCCGAAAACCGTTGGATGGATGTCTCCGCACCCTCTTGTATGCCGCGGTGAATACTTTTGTAAGCAAAAACCATAATCTTTGATAACAAACGATCTGATTCGTGCGTGGTGCGGGCTGCAACATGGCGGTGCACGTTACAGACTGCAGAGCGCCATGGGATAGCGCCATTAAAAATATTTGTCTTATATATCAGTTAGTTGATTAATTATTTTTGGCTGGCACATGGTTTGCTCATGACTCCATAACATTGTTGATTAAACCGTATCACTTGTTAGGAGAAAAGCATGTCTGAACAGAATCACAAGGACAAACTGGCCGCCGTCCTGGCTGCCGGGATTAACCGTCGCAGCTTTATGAAATTGATGGGGAGCGGCGCCGGACTGGCAGCAGTCAGCGCCATCATGGGCGGTTCGCTGGTCCAGAACGCCATCGCCGCCGCGCCCAAGCGGGGCGGCACCATCAAGCTCGCGTGGATCGATGCAGTGGACACGCTGGACCCGCACTTCACCGCGTCATTGGGGTCGGTGAAAATTCTCAACAACATCTTCAATGGCCTGCTCAAGGTGGCCTACGACGGCAAGAAAGTGTCCTTCGTGCCCGACCTGGCCGAGACGTGGGAAATGCCGGACGACAAGACCCACGTATTCAAGCTGCGCCAGGGCGTGAAGTTCCACAACGGTGATCCCTGCGATGCCGCTGCCGTGAAATGGAGCCTCGAACGCGTCAAGTCCCCCGCGGTCGCTTCGCCCCACGCCTGGAAATTCGAGACGCTGGCCGGTATCGACATCGTCGACGAATCCACCCTCCGCATGCGCTTCTCCAAGCCGTATGCCTTCCTGCCCGTCGCGCTCACCGGCAGCACCGGACGGGCCGGCACCATCGTCAGCAAGCGCGCGGTGGAGCAACACGGCAAGGCCTTCGGCCGCAATCCCGTCGGCACCGGTCCATTCAAGTTCGCGGGCTGGCGTGAGAACGAATCGATCACCCTGGAGCGCAACCCCGACTACTTCGAGCCGGGCCTGCCTTATCTGGATGGTGTGCAGATCCTGCTGATCAAGGAGCCGACCGCTGCGGTGGCGGCCATGATGTCGGGCCAGGTGGACGGCATGAGTCTGTCGCCGTTCCAGTTCGTCCCGCAACTCAAGGCGAACCGCAAGCTTAATGTCTACGGCGAGGTCGAGGGCAACTACAGTTTCGTCGCCATGAACAACCGCCGTGCGCCCTTCGACGATCCCATGTTGCGCAAGGCCGTGGCTTTTGCAATCAACCGTGATTCCATCGTCAAACAGGGTTACTTCGGTGAAGCCATTCCGGCCTATAGCCCCATCTCCCCGCCGATGACCGACTTTTACGACAAGAACATAGGCAAGAGCGGCCGTGGCCAGTTCTTCGACCTGAAGAAGGCGATGGCGTACCGCAAGCAATCCAAGGTCCAGGGCGAGATCAACCCAGTTTATATCGTAAGCCAGGGCTTCACCGGCTCGGGCGGCAGCGGCACCCGTAACTCCCAGTTGCTGCTCCCCATGCTGGAGAAAATTGGCATCAAGCCGAAGATTGAACTGCTCGACCGCGCGGTCTGGACCAAGCGACGCAACGGCGGCGACTTCGATATGTACGACGAAGCCTGGATCGCCGACCTCGATCCCGACGAAACCATCTACCCCGAGTGGCACAGCGGCAAGCCCTGGAACTTCGTCGGCTACAGCAATACCGAGTTCGACAAGCTGCTCTCCGAGGCGCAGGACACGCTCAATCAGGCGACGCGCAAGAAGCTCTACGGCCGTGCCGAGGACCTGCTCATGGCCGACGCCCCGCTCGCGGTGCTTGCCCACATGAAGGTGTTCAAGATCCTGAGCAAGCGGGTGCAGGGCTTCCAGTACATTCCGGTCGACCTGCTGAACCTGCATTCCGTCTGGCTGGCCTGATGTTCCAGGCCGCATCCGCCAAACTGGCGCAGACCCTGCTGGTGCTGCTCTTCGTCTCGGCAGCCAGCTTCGCTTTCCTGAAGCTGGCGCCGGGCGATCCGGTGAGCATCATGTTGGGCTCGGACTACTCGAAGTCGTCCTACGATCAGCTGACCCATGCGCTCGGTCTCGACCAGCCGGTGGTGTTCCAGTACGGCAACTGGCTGGCCGATTTCGTCCGCGGCAACTGGGGCACGTCCTACATCACCAGCCAGGACATCTTCGAACTGGCCGTGCTGCAGGCGCTGCCGGTGACGCTGACGCTGGCGGCGCTGTCGCTGCTGATCGCGCTGGTGATCGGCATCCCCACCGGGGTGCTGGCTGCGCTCTATCGCAACAGTTGGGCGGATGTGCTGGCGACCACGCTGGCCATCGGCGGCAACGCCTTCCCCAGTTTCTATCTGGGCATCCTGCTGATCTGGCTGTTCGGGGTCGACCTCGGCTGGTTCCCGGTCCTTGGATTTGTCGCGCCCTGGGAGGACTTCTGGCAGGGACTGTGGCACCTGACCCTGCCGGCCTTCACGCTGGGTGCCTGGTATATCGGACTCATCGCACGCATCACACGTTCCAGCCTGCTGGAAGTGATGGGGCAGCCATACATTCTGGCCGCCAAGGCGCGCGGCGAACCGGCCTGGCGCGTGGTGTGGGTGCACGGCATGCGCAACGTGCTGATGCCGCTGGTCACCGTCATCGGCCTGCAGCTCGGCGGCATGTTGCGCGGCGCGGTGATGACCGAGGTGGTGTTCGCGCTGCCCGGCCTCGGGATGATGGTCACCACGGCAGTGCTCAACCGCGAATACATCGTGGTACAGGCCGGCATCATGATCACCGGCCTGCTGTTCGTTGCGGTCAATCTTGCTGTCGACCAGACCTACCAGTTTCTCGATCCACGCCTTCGGAGACGCTAAGCATGACTGAAGCACTCAATGTCACGGCTTTAACCCGGGAGTCGCAATGGAGGCGGCGTTTGCTGCAGCCCATGCTGCGACAGCGCAGCGCCATGGTCGGCCTCGCGATTATCGCCATCTATATTTTTGCGGCCGTGTTCGCCCCCTGGCTGGCCACCCATGATCCCACTGCCCAGGATCTGATGGCCTCGCTGCAAGGGCCGAGTGCCGCGCACTGGCTCGGCACGGATTCCTACGGCCAGGATCTCTATTCGCGGCTGCTGTACGGCGCGCAACTGGCGCTGATCATCGGCTTTGCCTCGGTTGCCCTCGGACTGGCCGTGGGCGTGGCCATCGGCCTCGCGGCCGGGCTGATGGGCGGGCGCACCGAGTGGGTGCTGATGCGCATCGTCGACGGCCTGCTCGCCTTTCCGGAACTGATCCTGGCGATGGCGTTCATGGCGGTGCTCGGACTCGGCACGGAAAATGTCGTGTATGCGCTGGCCCTGTCCTTCGTCGGGCCCTTCGCGCGGATGACACGCGGCGACGTGCTGCAGGTGAAGAGCCAGCCCTATATCGAGGCGGCCCGGATGATGGGCGTGCCGACTGCGGCCATCATCTGGCGCCACGTTTTACCCAATGTGGTGTCGCCTATCCTGGTTCAGGCCGGCATGCGGATCAGCATCGCCATCCTGCTGGAGTCGGGGCTGTCTTTCCTCGGCATCGGCGTGGTGCCGCCGACCCCCGACTGGGGTCTGATGATCGCCGAAGGCCGTGGCTTCATCACCATGGCGCCGTGGATCTCGGGCGTGCCCGGTGTGGCCCTGGCGATTCTGCTGGTGGCACTGAATCTGCTGGGCGATGGCCTGCGCGATGCCTTCGACCCCACGACCCAAAAGGACGCCTAGATGCACAGCGCTGTTGCTTTAACCCCCCGGGTGGCCGACATCCCGGCAATTCAGGAACCGCTGCTCAACGTGAGCGATCTCAGTTTGCGCCGCGGCAAGGCCGTCGTACTCGATGGGGTCAGCCTGGCCCTTCGTCCCGGCGAAACCCTGGGGCTGATCGGCGAATCGGGCGCCGGGAAGTCCACCCTTGCCCTGGCTCTCATCGGCCTGCTGCGAGCGCCCGAGGTGCAACTGGATGGAAGCATGCGCTTTCGCGATACCGAGCTCACCCAACTCAGGGAGGCGGACTATCGCCGCCTGCGCGGCAACAAGATCGGCCTGATTTTTCAGGATGCGACCGCGGCGCTCAACCCGTGCTTCACGGTGGGCGCGCAGATCGCCGAGCCGCTCAAGCGCCATCTTCGGCTGTCGAGATGGGCGCGCCGGGAACGGGCTGCGGAACTGATGCACAGCGTCGGCATTCCCGAACCGCGCATGCGACTCGACGCCTATCCGCACGAACTTTCCGGCGGCATGCAGCAGCGCGTCATGATCGCCGTCGCGCTCGCCTGCAATCCCGAGCTGCTGCTCGCCGACGAGCCCACCAGCGCGCTCGACGTCACCATCCAGGCGCAGATCATGGAGCTCATCCTGGACCGCGTGCGGGCCCTGAATTCGAGCGCGATCTTCGTGCTCCACGACCTTGCGCTGGGCGCCCAGGTATGCGATCGCATCGCGGTCATGTATGCCGGGCAGATCGTCGAGGAAGGCCCCAGCGAACACGTGCTCGCTGCGCCGCTGCATCCCTATACCCAGGGGCTCAAGTCGTGCGTCGTCGAGCTGGGTTCGCGGCGGCTCGTGCCCATCCCCGGCCAGATTCCCCCCCTGAACGCGATGCCCGGCGGCTGCCGTTTCGCCCCGCGCTGCCCCAAGGCGAAGACGATCTGCAGCGAGCAGCGCCCGCAGGCCGAAACCCGCGACGGGCGCCAGGTTGCCTGCTGGTTCATTGACTAGGTGCATGTCATGCCAAACCCCATTTTTTCCCTGCTGGATGTCGAACGAAGCTACGAGCTGCGCGGCAGTGGCTGGTTTCGCGCGCCATCGCGGCAACTCAAGGCGCTCGACGGCGTGCGCCTGGAAGTACAGCGCGGCGACACGCTCGCGCTGGTCGGCGAAAGCGGGTCCGGCAAGTCCACCCTCATCCGGCTCATGCTCGGTCTCGAACCTGCCAGTGACGGCCGCGTCCTGTACGGGCAACGCGACCTTGCCCAACTCGACGCCGAAGCAAAAAAACGCTTTGCGCGCGAGGTGGCGTTCATCTACCAGAATGCCCGTGGCTCGATGAATCCGAGGATGCGCATCGAGGACATCCTGGCCGAGCCGATCCGCCTGCACCAGCTGTGTGTGGAGCGCGAAATCCCCGCGCGCCTCGAGTCGCTGCTGCTGCGCGTGGGGCTGCCTGCCGGCCTGCTGCAACGCTTTCCCAGCGAGCTGTCCGGCGGCCAGATCCGCCGCATTGCCATCGCCCGCGCGCTGGCGTCCGAACCCGAGGTCATCATGGCCGACGAGTCGGTGGCGGGGCTCGATGTCTCGGTCCAGGCCCAGGTGCTCAACCTCCTGCGCGACCTCTGCCGCGAATCCGGCATCACCCTCGTGTTCATCACGCACGACCTGGGCGTGGCGAGCTACCTGTGCGAGAAAATTGCGGTGCTTTACCTGGGCCGCATCGTTGAGCAGGGGCCGACCGACGCCATCCTCAACACGCCGCGGCATCCCTATACGCGGGCGCTGCTGCAGGCCTTCCCGCGCTTCGACATGCCGCTCAAGGCGTCGCTGAGTGGCGAAATCCCGAGTCCGGTCAACCTGCCCAAGGGCTGTCGCTTTGCCGGGCGCTGTCCGCAGGTCCAGGCTGCCTGTCGTGAGACCGATCCGGCCCTTACCGCACTGGATGCGGGCCGGCAGGTGGCGTGTCTATTTCCGGTCGCAATAGCATGACAGCCCGGCACGCCCAGTCCTCGCGCGGCGTGGTGACCTCGCCGCACTTTCTTGCGACGGCCGCCGGCAAGGCGGTGCTCGCGGCGGGCGGCAACGCCGTTGAAGCGGCACTCGCTGTCGGCAGCACCCTCAGCGTGGTCTATCCGCACATGAACAGCCTCGGTGGCGATGGCTTCTGGCTGCTCTGCGACGAATCGGGAAACCTGACCGGGCTGGATGGCGCCGGTCCCGCCGGCCAGGCCTACACCCCTGATTTTTATGCCCGCCAGGGGTTGGATGCGATTCCCACTCGCGGCCCCCATGCTGCCAACACGGTGGCCGGTCTGGTGTCGGTATGGGGCGCCGCACATGCATTCAGCCGCACGCACTGGAACGGCCGTTTGGACTGGCAGGCGGTGCTGGCCACAGCACATGGTCACGCCGAAGAAGGCTACACGTGTAGCGCCAGTCAGGGCGACTTTCTGACGCAAAAGTGGGCGGAACTCGGCGGGTTCCAGACCCTGACCGACATCTATGCGCCCAAAGGGCAACCGACACCGGGCGGGGCCGTTTTCCGACAGCCGCAGCTAGCCGATAGCTTGCGCCTGCTGCAACGGGACGGGGCGGAAGGCTTCTATCGCGGCGAACTCGGACGCCGTGTCGTGCAAGGCCTGGCCGATTCCGGCAGCCTGCTGCGCGCCGACGATCTAGCAGCGTTCCACTGCCGCCAGGTAGCGCCCATCAGCGTGCGCTATTGCAACGGGCTGGCGGTCAATATGCCGCCGCCCACCCAGGGACTGGCCTCTCTGCTCATCCTGGGCCAGCTTGATCACTTCGATCTGGCGCGCCACCCGCATCTCTCCGCCGATTACGTGCATCTTGTGGTCGAGGCGACCAAGCAGGCCTTCCGCCTGCGCGACCGCCATGTGGCCGACCCGGACCATATCGACGTTCCGGTCGCCGACCTGCTCTCGACCGCCACGACCGCCGGCCTGGCTGCCGCCATCGACCCCACTCGCGCCGCGCCATGGGGAAAAGGCGTAGGGCCGGCGGACACGGTCTGGTTCGGCGTGGTGGACGCGAAAGGCCGCGCCGTCAGCGCCATCCAGAGCATTTATCACGAATACGGAAGCGGCGTGGTGGCCGGGGAAACCGGCATCATCTGGCAGAACCGCGGCGCGTCCTTCTCGCTCGACCCGCAACACGTCAATGTGCTGAAACCGGGCAAACGTCCCTTCCACACCCTCAACCCGGCCATGTATCTGGAGGACGGCCGGCCCCGGCTGGTCTACGGCACCATGGGCGGCGACGGCCAGCCGCAGACGCAGGCGGCAGTCGCCACCCGTGCACTGGGCTATCACCTGCCCCTGAACGAGGTGCTGGACAGCCCGCGCTGGCTGCTCGGCCGCACCTGGGGGCAGAGCAGCGACAGCCTGAAGCTGGAAGGCCGCTTCGCGCCGGAGGTGTTCGAAGAACTCGCGCGGCGGGGGCATGAAGTTGAACGGGTAGACGATTACGCACAGATGATGGGACACGCGGGCGTCATCCGCGTGTTGGACGACGGCACCTGCGAGGCGGCCTCCGATCCGCGCAGCGACGGCGCCGCTGCGGGCGCCTGATTCAACCACAATACAAATGGCCGCTTGCGGCCGCATGAGGAAATGCACGTGCTGGAGATCGTTTCTTTTCTTGGCCTGGGTCTGTTTGCCGGATTACTCGCCGGCATGCTCGGAATCGGCGGCGGGGTCGTGATCGTCCCTGCCCTGATCTGGATATTCCAGCATCACGGCCTGCCACCGGAAATCATCCCGCACCTGGCCATCGGCACCTCGCTGGCCGCCATCGTATTCACCTCGATGTCGGCGATCTGGGCGCAGCAGAAACGCCGTGCCATCGACTGGTCGGTGGTGCGCCTGCTGGCCCCGGCCACGCTGCTGGGCGGTTTTGCCAGCGGCTACCTGGCGGGCTTCATCCCGGCGGCCATGCTGAAGGGCTTCTTCGCCGTATTCCTGCTGTTCGTCGGCACCCAGTTCATGCTGGACTGGAAACCCGCCGCGCACTGGCGCCTGCCCGGTCGCGGCGGCTTGTGGGGCGTCGGCGTCGGCGTCGGCTCGCTGTCGGCGCTGCTTGGCATCGGTGGCGGCAACATCACGGTGCCGCTGCTGCACGCCTGCAACCTCGAGCTCAAGCGTGCCATCGCCATTTCCACCGCACTAGGTTTGCCCATCGCGCTGTTCGGCGCGGCGGGCTTTGTCCTGTCCGGATGGGGGCACGCACAGTTGCCGGGTGGAACCCTGGGCTATGTATCCCTGCCCGCCTTGGCGGCGATCGCCGGCGCCGCCGTACTGACGGCCCCGCTGGGCGTGCGCCTGGGACACGCCTTGCCGGTGAAGCGACTCAAACGAATTTTTGGCGTACTGGTGCTGGCGATTTCGCTGCGCATGCTGTGGAGCGTGCTGAACTAAGCAGCTGAACGACGAGGTGCCTATGAACGATATGGATCAGAAAATTCTTGCCATGCTGGTTGACGACGGCCGCATGAGCTTTGCCGACATCGCCCGCGAGTTGAGCATTTCCCGGGTGCATGCCCGCGACCGCGTGCAGCGCCTGATCGAAGAAGGCGTCATCGAAAAATTCACCGTCATCGTGAATCCGGAAAAGGTCGGCACCCTCGTCTCGGCTTTCTTCGATGTCGAAGTCGACCCGCAGGGGATCGAAATGGTGGCCGAAGATCTGGCCAAGCAACCCGAGGTCAGAAGCCTCTACATCATGAGCGACATGACCAGCTTGCATATTCACACCCTGACCGAGGACAACGCGGCGCTGGAGGATTTCGTCCGGCGCAACCTGTTTTCGCGCCGTCATGTCGTAAAGGTCAACTGTAAGCTGCTGCTCAGCCGGGTGAAAAACCGGCGTGGGGGTCCGCGTATTTAGCAATCTCAAATGACTTGGCACATTCTTAATCGGGTCAAACGCTCAACGAGTTAACCTTGATAGACCGCCCCGGGACGTTTTTTTTGACAGGTGGACGATGGACGTAAATCGACGAGCGGTCGATCAGCACATTCCACGCGAATTACGGCAACAGGTCGATTTGAGACGACCGAAGAAAGTAAGTATGAACATGATGTAGACCATCACTGATGTTGAACCGGCGAAGGTGCCTGAGTAAGGCACCCGACAACCCAACCCCTCTCGGGCTTCCGGGCCGGCTGTCGTAAATTTGTCGAAGGCTACCTACCGAACAGGAAGGCATGGGGAGCTAGTTGATCGAAGTGGTATCCATTCGGAGCCACCAACAAAAACGGCTCCCGCCATAATGGCCGGGAACCGCATGAATACTGGTGCCGCTTGTCGGATTCGAACTGACGACCTACCGCTTACAAGGCGGTTGCTCTACCAACTGAGCTAAAGCGGCGACGCGCGACATTATAGCGATGCCGCACGCTTGATTGACTGATTACTTGACGACTTTGAGCGAGGGCTTGCCCTTGGGCGGGGGCGGGGCCTCGCCTGGCGGGGTGGGCGGAGCCTGATCGGGCGGCTCGGGGGTATCGACGGGCTCGAAATGCAGGCCCTGCCCATTCTCACGCGCGAAGATGGCCATGACCCGATCGACCGGAATGGAAAGCTCGTGCGAGACGCCGCCAAAGCGTGAAGAAAACTGGATCCAGTCGTTGTCCAAGGTGAGATTTCGCGTTGCGCCGGCGCTGATGTTCAGCACGATCTGGCCGTCCTTGACGAAGCCGGGCGGCACACGGGTGCGGTCATCCACCGCAACCAGCAACTGCGGGGTGAAGCCTGAGTCCACACACCACTCGTACAGCGCGCGGATCAGATAGGGCTTGGTTGAAATCTCGGCCACCCGTTCTGCCTTTACTTGCGCAGCGCTTTTTCGGTGGGCGTCAGCGCGCTGATGAAGGCGGGACGGCTGAACAGACGCTCGCGGTACTTGAGCACTGCCGCCGCCACTTTCGGCAGTTCGATACCGTAATGCTCGAGGCGCCACAGCAACGGGGCGATCGCCACATCCAGCATGGAGAACTCGTCGTTCATCAGGTATTTCTGTTTGGTGAGGATGGGCGTCAGTTGCGACAGGCTGTCGCGGATTTCCAGGCGTGCCTTGTCCGACCCCTTGCCGAGGCTGTGCTCGAGCGTGTTGACGTGGGTGAACAGGTCGTGCTCGAAGTTGAACAGCACCAGTCGCGCACGCGCGCGCATGACGGGGTCCGGCGGCATCAACTGCGGATGCGGAAAACGCTCGTCGATGTATTCGTTGATGATGTTGGACTCGGTCAGAATCAGATCGCGTTCGACCAGCACCGGCATCTTGCCGCTGGGGCTGATGCTGGCGATTTCTTCCGGCTTGTTGTGCATGTCGACGTCGATGATTTCGAAGTCCATGTCCTTTTCGAACAGGACAATGCGACAGCGGTGGCTGTACGGATCGGTGCTACCGGAATACAAAGTCATCATGGCAGGGGCTCCCTATGGTATTGCATGGTGTTGCGTGTGTTTGATGCTTAAAACGCCAACAGCCGGACACACAGTCCGGCTGTTGGCGAACGGCGTGACCGGGTTCAGTGGATGTCTTTCCAGAACTCTTTCTTCAGGTAATAGGCCACCACAAAGAAGACTGCCAGGAAAAGCAGAACGATGACACCAAGCTGCTTGCGCTGGACCTGGGCAGGTTCACCCATCCATACCAGGTAGTTGACCAGGTCGCCGACCATGGCGTCGTACTGGGCCAGGGTGACGCTGCCGGGCTTGACCAGTTCGAGGCGTTCGATCACTTCATGCCCGCCTTGCGTCTTGTAGACGGGTGCCAGTTCGCCCTGCAGGTTCCACATCACGTGCGGCATGCCGACCTTGTCGAACACGGTGTTGTTCCAGCCGGTGGCGCGGCTATCGTCGCGGTAGAAACTGCGCAGGTAGGTGTAGAGCCAGTCGGCACCACGCGAACGCGAAATCACGCTGAGGTCGGGCGGGGTGGCGCCGAACCAGGCCTTGCCGTCGACCTTGGCCATGCTGACCTTCATGGTTTCACCCGGCTTTTCCGCGGCGAACATCAGGTTATCCTTGATCTGCTCTTCGTTCAGGCCCAGGTCCTGCAGGCGCGAGTAGCGCATGACGCTGGCGCTATGACAGCTGAGGCAGTAGTTGACGAACACGCGGGCGCCGCGCTGCAGGGACTCTTTGTCGGTCAGGTTGACCGGCGCCTTGTCGAGGTGAACGGTGGCGCCAGCCGCAAAGGCCACGACGGGCGCTGCCGCCAGCAGGAAAAGAAAATGCTTCAAGCGTTTCATTTAGCCAGTCACCCTTTCCGGTTCCGGTTTGGTTTTGTCAATCGATGTATACCAGGGCATCAACAGGAAAAACAGGAAGTAGATCACTGAGAAGACCTGGGCAAAAATCGTCGCCACCGGTGTCGAAGGCAACAAGCCAAGGTAGCCCAGCCCGACGAAGGACACGATGAACAGGGCCAGCGCGATTTTATAGATCGGGCCACGGTAGCGAATCGACTTGACCTTGCTGCGGTCGAGCCAGGGCAGGAAGAACAGCAGCACGATCGACATGCCCATCGCCACCACACCGGGGAACTGCGAGCCGAACAAGGGCGGCACCGCACGCAAGATGGCGTAGAACGGCGTGAAGTACCACAGCGGCGCGATGTGCTCGGGCGTCTTCAGCGAGTCGGCCGGAACGAAGTTGGCCGCCTCGAGGAAGTAGCCGCCCATTTCCGGCGCGAAGAACATGATCGCCGAGAACACCATCAGGAAGACGATGACGCCGACGATGTCCTTCACCGTGTAGTACGGGTGGAAGGGGATGCCGTCGAGCGGAATGTGCGTGACCGGGTCTTTGTGCTTCTTGATTTCGATGCCGTCCGGATTGTTGGAGCCGACTTCGTGCAGCGCCACCAGGTGCACCGCCACCAGCGCGATCAGCACCAGCGGCAGGGCGATGACGTGGAAGGCAAAGAAGCGGTTCAGCGTGGCGTCGGAGATCACGTAGTCGCCGCGAATCAGGATCGACAGGTCCTCGCCGATGAAAGGCACCGCGGCGAACAGGTTGACGATCACCTGGGCACCCCAGTAGGACATCTGGCCCCACGGCAGCAGGTAGCCAAGGAAGGCTTCGGCCATCAACATGAGATAGATCAGCACGCCGAAAATCCAGATCAGTTCGCGCGGCTTGCGGTAGGAGCCGTACATCAGGCCGCGGAACATGTGCAGATAGACGACGACGAAAAACATGGAGGCGCCGGTGGAGTGCATGTAGCGGATCAGCCAGCCCCATTCGACGTCGCGCATGATGTACTCGACGGACATGAAGGCGAGCTCCGCATCCGGCTTGTAGTTCATGGTGAGGAAAATGCCGGTGACAATCTGCAGCACCAGCACCAGCAGCGCCAGCGAACCGAAGAAGTACCAGAAGTTGAAGTTCTTGGGCGCGTAGTACTCGGACAGGTGCGCCTTGTAGGTAGCGGTAAGCGGGAAGCGATCATCGACCCAACCCATCATTTTTTGCAGGGCAGACATTTATTTAAGCTCCTTTTGCGTCCACACCGATCAGCAGCCTGGCGTCGCTGATGTATTGATGAGGCGGAATCACCAGATTGGTGGGGGCGGGCACACCCTTGAACACGCGTGCGGCGAGGTCGAAACGCGAACCGTGGCAGGGGCAGAAGAAGCCGCCCGGCCAGTCGCCGCCGAGGTCGGCCGCGCCGACTTCCTTGCGGAAGGTGGGCGAGCAGCCCAGGTGGGTGCAGATGCCGACCGCCACCAGGTATTCCGGCTTGATCGAACGGGTTGCATTTCTGCAGTACTCGGGCTGCTGCGGCATTTCACTGTTGGGGTCGGCCAGCTTGTCGTCTAGCTTGGCCAACAGATCGAGCATTTCCGGGGTGCGATTGACGATCCACACCGGCTTGCCACGCCACTCGATCGTCAGCAGCATGCCCGGCTCGATCTTGTCGATATCCACTTCCACCGGTGCGCCCGCCGCCCTGGCACGCGCGCTCGGCATCATGCTCATCACCAGCGGTAGCGCCACGGCTGCCACTGCGACTCCGCCAACGGCGCTGGTCGCGGCGATCAGGAATTTTCGTTTACGTGCGTCCACTTTTTGCCCATCGACTTCCTGGCTCATGTTTGCCTAACCTGAACGTGTTTCGATAAAACCGGCATTCTAACCAATATGCCGCACTTTCCGGAAGCCCGTCTTGACATTGCCACGATGCGTCGCCGCCCCTGAGTTATAATCAGTCAGGGCGTAGCCACGCCAAGTCCATGAATTTAATCACTATGCGCAAACTCTGGTTGCTTTTCGCCCAATCCACCACGGTGGCACTCGGCGTGCTGTTCATCATCGTCCTGTTCAAGCCGGATCTCGTGCGCTGGCAGCCACAACAGCAAAGCCTCACCATCCAGCAGGCAAAACCTGCGTCGGCAGGCGCGGGCACCGCGAGCGAATCCTTCGCCCCGGCCGCGCAAAAAGTGATCCCGTCGGTGGTCAACGTCTTCACCCAGCAAAAGGTGCGCACCCCGGCCCATCCCGCTCTGCAGGACCCGATCTTCCGCTATTTCTTCGGCGACCGGCTGGATGAGCGTCCGCGCGAAGTGTCCAACCTCGGTTCGGGCGTCATCGTCAGCGCAAACGGCTACATCCTCACCAATCATCATGTGGTCGTGGCGGCCGACGAAATCCAGGTGGCGCTGGCAAACGGCCAGACACTGCCTGCGCGCGTGGTCGGCGCCGATCCTGAAACCGATCTGGCCGTCCTGAAAATCGATGCCAACGACTTGCCTGCGATCACCTTCGCCCAGATAGACAGCATTCAGGTCGGCGACTGGGTGCTGGCGGTGGGCAACCCGTTCGGCGTCGGCCAGACCGTCACCGCGGGTATCGTCAGCGCGCTCGGCCGCTCTAGTCTCGGCATCAACACCTTCGAGAATTTCATCCAGACCGACGCTGCCATCAACCCGGGCAACTCGGGTGGGCCGCTGGTCGATGCGGCAGGCAATCTGGTCGGGGTCAACAGCGCGATCTATTCGCGCACCGGCGGCTCGCAAGGCATCGGCTTTGCCATTCCGGTCAGCATCGCACGCCAGGTGATGGAGCAGATCATCCAGTCCGGCAGCGTGACGCGCGGCTGGGTCGGCGTCGAGGTGCAAGACATGACGCCCGAACTGGCCGAATCCTTCAATCTGAAAAGCGCCGAAGGCGCGCTGATTGCAGGCGTGCTGAAAAGCGGCCCGGCCGACGCCGGCGGCGTCCGCCCCGGCGACATCCTACTGGCGGTCAACGGCAACAAGGTGTCGAATTCGGCCACACTGCTGAACCTGATCGCCGCACTGAAGCCGGGCAAGGTCGCGCAGCTCACGGTGTTGCGCAAGGAGCAATCGCTGGATCTGAAAGTCCAGGTCGGACGGCGCCCCATGCAGCGCACGCTTGAGCCGGCGCTGGAACCCGAGCTGAACTGAATCGATTGGATCGCGCTTGCGCGGCCGTTTCAACGGGGGGCCACACGGATGCCGGCGCCTATTCCGCTGCGCTTATAGACGTCCCCTTACCGGCGCACCCTGCTACTGCCAACTCACGCCGGACCATCATGCGTCTGGCGGCGCCTGCGCCAGCACCCGAACGCGGGTGGGATAGGAATACGCATCCCGCTCCATTGCAGGCACGCGCCAGCCGGCAGCGGTTCGCGCCAGCTGTCGCAGGGCCGGATCGGGCAAACGCAGGCTGGCCAGCACCAGCACCTCCGACGGCGAATACAGGGCGCCGTCGGCCAGCGCCGGCTCGGCCTGCAGCATGGCCAGCAAGGGCCGCGTTTCGTGTTTCCAGCCCTTCTCGCTCCAGAATAATTTCCACGCGATGTGCGCCAGCTGCTGTGCACGGGTACGCGATTGCCCGTTGCCGGTCGCTTCGGCATGGTCGAGCAAGCCCTGAACGACGTAGGCGTAGTCCTCCAGTTCGGCATCGGGCAGCACCTGCCCACCGGCCATCGCCTTCACCAGGCGCCCGTCCCGGGTCAGCCGCGTCAGCAGAAAAAGCTGCAGGCGATCGGCCTGCCGGCGGTAGGCCGGATCGAGCTGGCTGGCCTGGCTGAACGCCGACAGCGCCAGACCATTGAGGCCGGCGTTCAGCTTGTCGTCCTTGGGCAGGCTGCGCGCCAGCCGCAATGGCCGCAGGATGCGCATGGCGTCGGCCAGCAGCCGGCGCTCATCCGCTGTCGGCGTGCGGTATTCCGCAGGCAGATAGCCGGCTTCGAATTCGCGCGCCTGGTCCAGGCGCCACACCCGTCGTGCTGCAGCATAGGCCTCGGGCGACAGGCGACGTTTCAGTTCATCCGGCTCCCACAGATAGGTCGCTCCTTCGCGGCCCTTGTCATCGACTGCCGAGGTGCTGGAGTAGAAACCGCCGCTCGCATCCAGCAACTCGTTGCGCATGAAATCGAGCGTGCTGCGCGCGACCTCGCGATAGCGCGGCTGGCGCAGCACCGTCGCCGCACGCAAATAAAGTGGGGCCAGATGCGCGTTGTCATAAAGCATTTTCTCGAAATGCGGCGTATCCCACTCAGGGTCCGTGGTGTAGCGGAAAAACCCGCCGCCGACATGGTCACGCATGCCGCGTGCGGCCATCTGGTCGAACGTCATGCGCAGAAACTCGGCCAGCCTGGCATCGGGCTGCCGCGACTGCCGCTCCAGCAGGGCATGCAGTTGCGGCGCCATGGGGAATTTGTTGACCTGGCCCAAGCCGCCGTGCAGGGTGTCCGCCTCCTGCCACACGCCGGCCAGAAACTGCTGCCAGGCACGTGCGCTGCGTTCGGCCGTCAACGGCGCGCTAACGGGTTGCCCGGCGGGTGGCGGTGCGACCTGCCTGGCCATGGCCCGGATCCCGGCACGGTCGGCAACCCAGCGTTGGGTGAGGTGATTCAACTGCTTGCGAAAGTCGTCCGGGGGCGCATAGAGGATAACAAAGACCGGATAGCCTTCGGGCGTGACAAAGGCATTCAGCGGCCAGCCCGAGACGCCGCTCAGCTGGGCCGAGAACGTCTGCAGGGCGTCGTCGAGACCGCTATTGAGTTCGCGGTCGACCTTGACCGGAATGTAGTCGCGGTTAAGCAGCGCGGCGATCTGTGGGTTCTTGTAGCTTTCACGCTGCATGACGTGACACCAGTGGCAGGCGAAGTAGCCCACCGACACGAACAACAGCTTGTTTTCGCGTTTGGCGCGGGCGACCGTCTCGGCATTCCATTCCTGCCAGGCGACCGGATCGCTGCCGTGCAGCGCCAGATAGGGTGAGGGATGGTTGACGAGCTGATTGACTGGCGCAGCCGCAACCGCAACGGGCAACAACAGTAAAGTCAGCAGCAGGGAGGTAAATACTGTTGCGCGTTCAAACCCGGACATAGGTCCAGCCTTGCTGGAGCCGGGTGATGATCTCGCCGATGGCGGTCGGGGCGGCCCGCGCGATCGGCAACAACTCCACTTTTTGCCCCTCGCCCGAGAATCTGGCAATGGTCTGGCTGCATGCCACCCACTGCAGGTTGGCGTGACGCTGGGTCATGCGTGCCATGCGTGCCGCATATGGACTGACCCCGGCGCGCATCAAATTGATTCCATAGCTGTTGGCGACAATTTCGAGCTGCATCGCCCGTCCTTCCCGCTCCGCCGCGTCCAGCAGCCGCTCGGCCTGATCCAGCGCCGCCAGCATCTTGTCGGGCGCGGCGCTGTCGAGGTGCAGCATGACCCGATTGGGATCGGCCGCCTGCGTCAGGCTGACCGTCTGAAAGCCGCCCTGGACCGCCACCGGAACGGCGGCCACCGCTTGCGGTTCCAGGCCTCGCAAGGTCCAGCCGCCGCCCAGTCCCGCAACCAGGACAAGACAACCGTAAGCGCAGCGCTGCATGAACTGGCGCCGGGGGGCCGGGCGCAGTTCCCGGCCGGCGACGACCGGCGGTTCGGCATAGGCCAGCCGCACCATGCTCTGCAGGGTGCGCAGCGCGCAGACACGCTGCGCCAGTTCCTGGTCGTCGCGTATCCGGGCGATGAGCGTTTCGCTCTCGGCCACGTCGAGCTCGCCATCGACAAAGGCATGCAGGGTTTCGTCCGAAACGAGGGGATTCATTTCACGCTCCTCAGCAGGGTTCGGACCGCAGGCTGCTGCGTCGCCGGATCCAGCAAACTTTTCAGGCTCGCGCGCGCGCGCGACAGCCGGCTCATCACCGTGCCCACCGGGATATCCAGAATGCCGGCCACCTCGGCATAGCCGAATTCCTCCAGATCGACCAGCGTCAGCACCTGGCGCTGCCCCAGTGGCAGACGCGCCACCGCTGCACGCACGCAGGCGACCACCTCTTCGCGGTTGCAGCATGCCTCGGGCGAATCGGCATGGGACACAAGCTCGTCCTGCCAGTCGTCAACATCGTCGAAGTCGCGCCGGCTGCGCAGGTAATCGAGCCAGCAGTGATTCAGGATCGACACCATCCAGCCCTTCAGCACCGCCTCGTCGCGCAGCTGGGCACGCCGCGCCCAGGCCTTGGACAGGGTTTCCTGCACCAGATCGTCAGCCAGCGCCGGATCGTGGCACCAGGCATAGGCGATGCGGTAGAGCAGCGGGCGCTGGGCCTCGATGCCGGGACGAAACGGGCCAAGCAGTAAGCGGCTGATCATGGTCATTTAAGGAAGACGAGGGAAGTGGTCCATTTATTCCATAAAAATCTACCTGCGGGAATGGAATAAGCGTCCCATGTAATGCGTCTTATCAATAGGCTTATTGTTCATTAGGCCAGTTTATACAACGTTAATCGTCAATCAGGAGACCCACCATGACCCGCATTCTCACTCCGTTCCTCGCAGCCCTGTTTCTGGCAACCGCCCCCATGGCCGCCAGCGCCGCAGAAGAAAAAGTGGTGTACCACGTCAACGATTCCGCCAACGCCCGCGTTGCCATGAACAACGTGAACAACCATCTTAATGCTGCGCCGGACGCCAAGATCGTCGTGGTGACCCACGGCAAGGGCATCGACTTCCTGCTCAACGACGCCAAGGACGACAAGGGCGAGTATGCCCCCGTGGTGTCCGCCCTGAAAGCAAAAGGCGTCGATTTCCGCGTCTGCAACAACACCTTGAAATCCCGCAAGCTGGACGCCAGTGCAGTGAACATGGAAGCCACCATTGTGGCGTCCGGCGTGGCCGAAATCGGCAAGCTGCAGGCCCAGGAAGGCTACGTCTACCTGAAGCCCTGATCGACAGAACAACAATACACGCCATGCCGCCCCGCAACGGGGCGGTCTATCAACGGGGAAAGTCAAACTGAATCCTGGCACGGTTCGCCGCCAGTTTGCCCCCGCTCGCATCACTCATCACTTGGAGTCAAGCCATGTTTAAGCATTTCCGTTCCCTTTTCCTAGTCACCTCGTCGCTTCTGCTGGTCTCGGCGGCCCCCCCTGCGCTGTCGGCAGGCCAGGACGGTCCTGAATACAAATACGTCCTGCAAATCAGCGACATGGACCCGTCCAAACAGGAACTCATCCTGAACAATGCCAGCAACCTGCTGAAGGCCTACCCGCCCGGCGAGGTGGAAGTCGAGGTGGTTGCCTATGGTCCCGGCCTGCGCCTGATGTTCGCCGACAACGCCAATTCCAAACACCTCGATTCGCTGGCCCAGAGCGGCGTCAAATTCTCCGCCTGCGGCAATACCATCAAGGGCATGACGAAACTGATGGGCGAAGCGCCAAAGATGAACCCGTCTGCCGGCGTGGTGCCCGCCGGCGTCGTGCGCATCGGCGAACTGGTTCATCAGGACTACATCTACATCAAGCCCTGACACCCGGGGTGGGGAACCACCCGGGCTATTTGCAGGGCGCAAGCCCTGTCTGATTTACCTTTTAAACCTTAATCGAGGAGCAAGAAATTGGGAGAGAACAAACAATTCAAGCGCGCACTGATCGGCGCAGCCTGCACCCTGGCTTTCGCCGCAGCGGGTACGGCCCAGGCGGCCAACTGGCTGATGCTGCAGGGCACCGAAGATCCGGGCGCCGCTGCACGCGCCAATGTGTGGGGGTTTATCCAGGCCAAGTACGAGAAGGACTTCAGCGACGCCAATGCCGGTGGTGCCGGTGGAGGTTTCGTGCCACCCAAACTGCTTGGGCCTGAACTCGACGCTCAGGACGGTTTCAACATCAACCGCGCCCGCATCGGCGTTCGCGGCACCGGCTTCCCGATCGACAGCCGGATCAACTATTTCGTGCTGCTCGAGATGGGCAACAACGGCATTACCCACGGCGGCGGGGCCTTTGCCAAATTAACCGACGCCAGCGTGACCCTGAATCACATTCCAGGCGCGCGCGTTCGCGCAGGCCTGTTCAAGACGCCCGGTGCCGAAGAAGCCCTGCAGGCAATCCACGTCTTCGACTACATCAACTTCACAGAAGCAACCAACGCGCTTCTGCTGGAGCGGTTCCCGAACAAAACCTGGACCGAAGCAGTTGGCTCCAATCCAACCACAGGCAACGTAGGGCCCTTTACGGAAGCCCAGCTTCAGGGCGGTGCCAACCTTAATCAATTCGACAGTCCGATTGGTGCCTTCCGCGACGTAGGGGTTCAGGTGTTCGACGCGTTTGATGTCGGCAATGACTGGGAGGTTTCCTATGCGGCGATGATCGGCAACGGCAACGGCATCGAGTTCAGCAACAGCGATGGCGAATATGACAAGTACCTCTACCTGTCTGCCGAGAAGAAATTCGGCGGCAAAGGCCCGAAAGCCGAAGGCCTGAAGTTTTTCGCCTGGGGTCAGAAAGGATCTCGCCTGCTGGACAAGACGGACGACAGTACTCCCAACCTCGTCTCCTATGACCGGGATCGCTCGGGTGTCGGAGTGAAATACATGAGAAAGCCCTTCCGCGTGACGGCTGAATACATCGCAGCGGATGGCATGATCTTCGTCGGCCCGGATAAACCCAATTTTTATTTCACCAACAACACAGCTCATGGCAATGGTGCCGACGCCAAGGCCAGCGGCTGGTATGCGGAAGGCGGCTGGTACATCCCCAACACCAAGTTCGAACTGGATGCCCGCTTCGATACTTATACCAGTCTTGAGGATCGCGTGAACCAGTTCAGGTTCGACAAGTGGACCCTGGGGGTGCAGTACCACTTCAACCCCAAGACCCGCATCACCCTCAACTATGAGATCCGGGACTTCGAGTGCGATTCCGGGAAGGCCCCATGCACCGCCCCAGAACCCAACACGCCTAACTACAATCTAAAAGGGGTGGGTAACAAGGTCGGCTTGCAGCTGACGGCGATTTTCTAGGCAGAAAAACAGTTTTTGTAGGGGTCTCCTCATGCCCACCAGGTCAAACTGGTGGGTTTTTTTGCGGATAGGCCAGGCTTGTCGTGCAGCCACCGACGTGCGACAACGCCAAACAACACTTTCCCATGAAAGGAACACAATGCGCTTTTTTCATTCACCCCACATCAAATGGTTGGGGCTGCTGGCAGCAGTCAGCCTGCTCTCCGGCTGTGCCGGCACGGGCGACAGCAGCGCGCCCCAGAGCGGGCGAATCAGGATCACTTCGGAACCCGCGGGCGCCATCGCCTATGCGGACGGCGCCGAACTTGGCGCGACGCCACTGGCGATCGCGCCCGGCAACCACTTCCGCTCGGGCTTCGTGGGGTTTTCCTACCGCTACGTCGGCAAGCTCTCGATCAAGAAACCCGGTTGCGAGACCTGGTCGACCGAAGTCAATGACGCAATTTTGTCGAAGGATATTCACGCCAGGCTGAAGTGCGATCCGAATTATCAGCCCGCGGCGGCTGCCCCATCTCCCGGCACGCCAGCCGGCACGGCGACCGGCGACCAGACCATCGAGCGGCTGGAACGCATTGAATCGCTGCGCAAGAAAGGCTTGATCAGCGAGGAGGAGTACAAGCAGCTACGCGGCCGTATTCTCGAGAAGCTCTGACGCGGGCCGGGCGCCCATCGAAACTGAGCACAAGAACGGGCGCCTAGAAACAAGCGTTTTGTTTTTCAGCGGCCTTCGGGCCGCTTTTATTATGCGCTGCGGATGAAGTGCTCGCGGTAGTACTTCATCTCGTCGATGGATTCGTAGATGTCGGCCAGCGCCTCGTGCTTGTTGGACTTCTTGAACGCTTCGGAAAGGCCGGGCCGCCAGCGCTTGGCGAGCTCCTTCAGGGTGCTGACATCGAGGTTGCGGTAGTGGAAGAACGCCTCCAGCTGCGGCATGCAGCGCGCCATGAAGCGGCGGTCCTGGCAGATCGAATTGCCGCACATCGGCGAGGTCCGGGCGGGCACGTGCTGTTTCACGAAATCCAGCATCTGCGCCTCGGCCTCGGCCTCGTTCAGGCGCGAGGCCCTGACGCGGTCGATCAGCCCCGATTTGGCGTGCGTGCCCTTGTTCCAGTTGTCCATCGCATTCATGACCTCATCGGGTTGATGGACCACCAGCACCGGGCCTTCGGCCACGGTATTGAGGTCGGCATCGGTGACGACGATGGCGAGTTCGATGATGCAGTCGGTGTCGGGCGACAAGCCGGTCATTTCCATGTCGAGCCAGAGCAGATGCGTGGGGTTCAGGGCCATATCAACGTTCCTTCGAAAAACAGGCCGCCATTTTCGCACACCATGCGTCCGGCGCTGGCGCAATTGCCACCCTGTGACGATAATGCAGAATAGCCAAGAGGAGTTCCACCATGAAAATCCTGATCGCTTTATTTGCCGCGACGATGCTTTCCACAGCGGTCCTCGCCGCGCCCGTCGTCAAGGGCGACCCCAAGTCCGGCAAGGGCTTGCACGACAAGGCCTGCATCAGCTGCCATGCCAGCATGTTCGGCGGCGACGGCAGTGAGATCTACACCCGCGCCGACCGCAAGACCCAGAACGCACAGCAGCTCGCCGCCCGCGTCTCCGCCTGCAACGCCAACACCGGCGCCGGCTGGTTTCCGGAAGACGAGGCGCACGTCGCGGCCTACCTCAATCAGCAGTATTACAAGTTCTAAGCAAGGAATCGCCATGGCCAACATCATTGAAGAACTCGTGCGCAAAAAGTGCGCACCCTGCGAAGGCGGCGTCGCCCCGCTGACCGATGCGCAGATCGGACCACTGCTGAAGGGCCTGTCCGGCTGGCAGCGCGAAGGCGAAAAGATCGTCAAGGAATTCAAGTTCAAGGACCACTACCAGACACAGGCCTTCACCAACGCGGCGATGTGGGTGTCGCACCGCGAAGACCATCACCCCTACCTGCTGGTGGGCTACAACACCGTCAAGGTCGAGTACTGGACGCACGCGATCGGCGGACTTTCCGAGAACGATTTCATCTGCGCGGCCAAGGTCGACATGCTGTTTGACATCTGATCCCGTGACCGCCTTGACCGGGCAGGTCGTCGCCGCCTTCAGCCGCCGCTTCATCGTCGCCACCGCCGACGGCGAGCTTCCGTGTCAGGTCAAGGGCCGTCACCTGCGCGTGGTGTGCGGCGACCAGGTCACCGTCCGGCGCGACGGCGACACGGGGGTGATCGAAGCGGTGCTGCCGCGGGCCAGCCTGCTCTACCGCTCCGACGCCTTCAAATCCAAGGCCATTGCCGCCAATGTCACCCAGCTTGCCGTGGTGGTGGCGGCGCGGCCGAGCTTTTCGATGGAACTGGTGCAGCGCTGCATCCTCACCGCCGAGGACCAGGGCATCGCCAGCCTGCTGATCCTCAACAAGTCCGACCTGCCGGAAACGCCGGCCGCGCTTGAACGCCTGGGCCTGCTCACCCGCATCGGCTATCCCCTTGTCATGCTGTCGGCGCTGACCGACGTGGCGCCCCTGCGCCCTGCCCTGCACGGCCACACCACGCTCTTGATCGGGCAGTCCGGAATGGGCAAGTCGACCCTCATCAACGCGCTGTTTCCAAACGCCAGCGTGGTCACCGCCGAGTATTCCGTAGCACTCGACAGCGGGCGCCACACCACCACCCACACCCGCCTGCACCGGCTGGATGCCGACTCTGCGGTTATCGACTCGCCCGGCCTGCAGGAATTCGCCCTGCAGCACATGGATGCCAACGCCCTGGCACGCGGCTTCGTCGAGTTCCGCCCGTTTCTGGGGCAGTGCCGCTTCCGCGACTGCAAGCATGAGACCGAGCCGGGCTGCCGGCTACAGGAAGCCGCCGCCGCAGGCGAAATCGACCCGGCACGCCTCAAGCTGTTCCAGACCCTGCGCCGCCTGCAGCAAAACGCCGCCCAGCGGCTATAAACCAAGCTGGTTCACACCACGGGGAAAGCGGCCATGAAACCAATTCTGCTTGTGTTGATGGGGCTATGGCTGGGACTTTCCGTGCCGGCGCAGGCCGCTGGAAAATGGGTGGCGACGCCCTACGCGCCGGCCAAGGTCATGTTCGAGTTTTATCTGGACGACCCACAGAAAATCGGCAGTGCGCTGTACTGGGTGCGATCGCTGATGAACCCACTGCAGGCTGCACCCTACAGCTATTCGCCTGAAGACCTGAGCATCGTGGTCGTGATCCACGGCACCGAAATCGTCACCGTCGCAAAAAAGAACGAGGAAAAATATCAGGAAGCGGTCGAACGCATGCGCTACTACGCCGATCTCGGGGTGTCGTTCAAGGTGTGCGGGCAGGCGGCCGAGGACTTCGGCTACGCGGTGGAAGACTTTCAGGACTTCGTCGAAGTCGTGCCCAATGCCATGACCGAACTGGCGCACTGGCAGCAGCAAGGCTATGCGCTGATCATCCCCCAGATCATGAGCAAGACGATCGACATCGAGTCGATCCGCTAGTCAACTGAGCTTATTCCGGCCAGTGCTTGATGTAGCGCTTGAGCAGGCTGTTCTCGAAGTTGGCTTCCTTCAGGCTGGCGCGCGCCACATCGTGGAAGGATATGATGGCGAACAGCTTGCCGCCGTCCAGAATCGGCAGGTGGCCGATGTGCGACTTGGTCATCACATCGCGCGCGTAGTCCACCGAGTCGTCGGCATCGGCCACCACCGGCTCGGTCACCATGATGGTGCTGACCTGCGCGTCCTTCAGGTCGCAGCCCTGCTTGACCATCCCATGCACGATGTCGCGCTCGGTCAGCAATCCAACCATCTCGCCGTTCTTCAGCACCACCAGCGAACCCACGCCCAGGCTCACCAGCTTGGCGACAGCGCTTTCCACCGAATCGGTCGGTGCAATGCTATGGATGGTGTCGCTTTTGAGGGTGAGAATTTCGCGAATCTGCATGGTGATCTCCGGGGGTAAGCGTGTGAGTGCGTCAATGATAGAACGATGGCGCGCGGCAGGCTATGGTCTGACCAGCCCAGCCTCGACCTGGCGCCGATTGTCGGCGCCGGTCAGCGTCTCGACCAGCGCCAGCGCAAAGTCCATCGCGGTGCCGGGGCCGCGCGAGGTCAGCACCTTGCCGTCCTGCACCACGGCCGCGGCACTGACGATCACGCCGGGCAGGCCATCGAGAAAGCCGGGGTAGCTGGTTGCCCGCTTGCCGTCGAGCACGCCCGCTTCGGCCAGCACCATCGGCGCGGCGCAGATGGCGGCGGTATACTTGCCGGCTGCAGCCATCTTTTTCAGCAGTTCGATGATGCGCGCATCGTCCTTCAGATGTGATGCCCCCGGCATGCCGCCCGGCAGCACCACCATGTCGTAGTCGTCCTGCAGCGCCACCTCGAGCGTGACGTCGGGCACCAGCTGCACGCCGCGGCTGGCCCGGACGATGCCGGGCTTGAGGCCGGCGGTCACCACCTCGACGCCACCGCGGCGCAGTAGATCGATGATTGTGACGGCTTCGAGTTCTTCGCAGCCGTCTGCCAGGGGAACCAGTACCTTCGTCATGTTCGCCTCCTAGTGTCCTGATTGGCTATTCGTGACTGAATGCAAGCTCAGGACACTACATTCAGTCGCGGAAATTCTGATACTGCAGCGGAAAATCGGTGATGGACTTTCGCACCAGCGCGATGGTGTCCTGCAGCAGGTCGCGCTTGGCGCCCGACACGCGGACCGCATCGCCCTGGATGCTGGCCTGCACCTTAAGCTTGCTGTCCTTGATGACTCGGACGATCTTCTTCGCCAGCTCGGTTTCCACGCCGGTCTTTACTGTCACGCTGCGCTTGACCTTGTTGCCCGAGACTTTTTCGACGCTGCCGATGTCCAGGCACTTCACGTCGACCCCGCGCTTGGCGAGCTTCTGCGCCAGGATGTCGTACACCTGTTCAAGCTGGAATTCAGTGTCTGCATGGATCGTCAGCACGTAATCGGCCTGCTCGATGCGCGCGTCGGAGCCCTTGAAATCGAACCGGGTGGACACTTCCTTATTGACCTGGTCGACCGCGTTGCGCACTTCCTGCTTGTCCACCTCGGACACGATATCAAAACTTGGCACTTGATTGCTCCTTAAAATCCGGGTTCATGTCCACCACAAACGACTGCACCGGCAGCCCGGTTTCGTCGTGGAACTCGGCCGCCGCCATCACCCCCAGCCGCGCCACGGCCTCGGCGTCGAGCGAGGGTGCTCGCCAGGCTGCGTACATCGCCCCCAGCGCATACGGACTGCCGCTGCCATAGGCATAAAAGCGCGAGAATTCCTGCACCGTACGGTGCGCCGCGACGCCGAAAATCCCGCGCGGATTGGCGATCAGCACGTCCATGCGGGAGGACTCGAGGTCTTCTTCCTTGTCCTCGCCGGTCTGCAGGTAGTAGTGCTCCTTGAGGGCGCCGTGCATGGTGTTCCACACACGAAATATGTCCGCCGCCGAATCGAACTTGGGCAGCACATCCAGCGACGAAAAATAGTCCGCCAGGATCAGCTTGAAAGTGGCCGATCCGGTGATCGCGATATGGCTGTCGCCGATGCGGATGATCTTCTCGTGGTTCGCCACATAGTCGGCCGACTCCTTGCCGCCGCCCCACTTCGTCAGCGTGTCGGCCGCAATCGCGATGCGGCCGTCCTTCTTGACGACGGTGACGGTGGTCATGGCCTAAGCGAAATGGCAGACGTAGTGATACGGCTCGCCGGAGACCTCGATGTCGAAACTGGAGTTGCCCGGCACGTTGAACGACTGCCCCGCGCCGTAGGCCTTCCACTCGCTTTCGCCCGCCAGCTTGACCCGGCACGTTCCTGCCACCGTCTCCATGATTTCCGGCGCGCCGGTGTTGAAGGTGAGCGTGGACGGCAGGATCACGCCGACCGATTTCTTGCTGCCGTCGGCCAGCGTGAGGCTGTGCGACACGCACTTGCCGTCGAAATAGACGTTGGCCTGCTTGGCGACGGCGACATTATCGAATTGGGACATGCTCAGCTTCTCCGTGCATTCTGTTTCGCGGCGATCCGCAGGCGCAGCGCGTTGAGTTTGATGAAGCCGCCCGCGTCTTTCTGGTCGTACGCGCCGGCGTCGTCTTCAAACGTGGCGATGGTCGAGTCGAACAGCGAGTCGGTCTTCGAGTCGCGGCCGACCACGCTGACGCAGCCCTTGTAGAGCTTCAAGCGCACGCTGCCGTTGACGTGTTCCTGGGTGTGGTCGATCAGCGTCTGCAGCGCCACGCGCTCGGGCGCCCACCAGTAGCCGTTATAGATCAGGCTGGCGTAGCGCGGCATCAGATCGTCTTTGAGATGCGCGACTTCGCGGTCCAGCGTGATCGATTCGATCGCGCGGTGGCCCTTCAGCAAGATGGTGCCGCCCGGGGTTTCGTAGCAGCCGCGCGACTTCATGCCGACATAGCGGTTTTCCACCAGGTCGAGCCGGCCGACGCCGTGCTTGCCGCCCATTTCGTTGAGCTTCGCCAGCACTTCGTGCGCGCGCAGGGTCTGGCCGTTGATCGCCACCACATCGCCGCGCACGTAATCGAGGGTCAGGTATTCGGCCTGATCCGGGGCCTTCTCGGGCGACACGGTCCAGCGCCACATGTCCTCCTCGGCCTCGGCGTTGGGGTCTTCCAGGTGGCGGCCTTCGTAGGAGATGTGCAGCAGGTTGGCGTCCATCGAGTACGGGCTGCCGCCGGCCTTGTGCTTCATCTCCACCGGGATGCCGTGGGCCTCGGCGTAGGCGAGCAGCTTCTCGCGGCTCAAAAGGTCCCACTCGCGCCACGGCGCGATCACCTTGATGTCGGGCTTCAACGCGTAGGCGCCAAGCTCGAAACGCACCTGGTCGTTGCCCTTGCCGGTGGCGCCGTGGCAGATCGCATCGGCGCCGGTTTCGTTGACGATGTCGATCAGGCGCTTGGCGATCAACGGCCGCGCGATCGAGGTGCCGAGCAGGTATTCGCCCTCGTACACGGTATTGGCGCGGAACATCGGGAACACGAAGTCGCGCACGAATTCCTCGCGCAGGTCGTCGATGTAGATCTGCTCGGGCTTGATGCCGAACTGCAGCGCCTTGGCGCGCGCCGGTTCCAGTTCCTCGCCCTGGCCGAGGTCGGCGGTGAAGGTCACCACCTCGCACTGGTAGGTGTCCTGCAGCCATTTCAGGATGACCGAGGTGTCGAGGCCGCCGGAATAAGCCAGCACAACTTTCTTGATGTCGCTCATATTGGTGTTTGGATTCAGTGAGTGGAACCGGAGGTATTCTTGTCGATGATTTCGATCTGGCCGGGGAAGCCGCCGATCTTCAGGATGTCGAGGTTGGCAGCCTGGCTGGCCTTCTGGATCTCGATGCCGACGACGCGGCCGTCCTCGGACAGGTTGAGCACGATGCCTTCGTGCGCTTCCCACGAGCGCGCGGGATTTTCGGGACTGATTTCGACATAGAACGAATCCATGTCCTTGAAGTAGGCGATGTTCATGATTCGATTTTTCCCAGGAGTAGATATTCCATCAGCGCCTTCTGCACGTGCAGACGGTTCTCGGCCTCGTCCCACACCACCGACTGCGGGCCGTCGATCACCTCGGCGGTGACCTCCTCGCCGCGGTGCGCCGGCAGGCAGTGCATGAAGACGGCATCGGCCTTCGCCACCCGCATCATGTCGGCATCGACCTGCCAGTCGGCGAAGGCTTTCATCCGCTCGGCGTTCTCGTCTTCCCAGCCCATGCTGGTCCACACGTCGGTGGTCACCAGATCCGCATCGCGGCAGGCGTCCATCGGGTCGGCAAAGCTCTCGAAGTGATCGGTGCCATACAGGTTGGCACGCTCCGGCTCGACTTCATAGCCGGGCGGGGTCGACACATGCACGTTGAAATCGAGCATTTCGGCCGCCTGCAGCCAGGTGTTGCACATGTTGTTGGAGTCGCCGACCCAGGCCACCGTCTTGCCCTTGATCGAGCCGCGCTGCTCGATGAAGGTGAAGATGTCGGCGAGGATCTGGCACGGATGGTATTCGTTGGTCAGGCCGTTGATCACCGGCACCCGCGAGTGGCTGGCGAAGCGCTCGATGATTTCCTGCTCGAAGGTGCGGATCATCACGATGTCGACCATGCGCGAGATCACCTCGCCCGCATCCTCCACCGGTTCGCCGCGCCCCAACTGGGTATCGCGCGTATTGAGGTAGATCGCCGTGCCGCCGAGCTGGTGCATGCCCGCCTCGAAAGAGAGCCGAGTGCGAGTCGAGCTTTTCTCAAAAATCATCGCCAGCGTGCGGTCGACCAGCGGGTGATACGGCTGATAGCGCTTGAAGCGCGACTTGATCAGCCGTGCGCGCTCGAATACATACAGTAGTTCGTCGCGCGACAGGTCCTTGAACTGCAGAAAATGCTTCAGCATCACGCCGCCTGCTGCAGGTAGTTCTTGACGATGCCCGAGACCGCCGCCACCAGTGCATCGACCTCGGCCGCGCCGTAGATCAGCGGCGGCACCAGGCGGATCACCGTGTCGGCGGTGACGTTGATCAATACGCCGGCGTCGCGCGCCACCGCCACCAGCTCGGCGCATGGACGATCGAGTTCGAGGCCGATCATCATGCCCTCGCCGCGGATGTCGACCACGCCATGCACGCCGGCGAGCGCTGCGCGCAAGCCGCTGCGGATCGCCTCGCCGCGGCTCCGCGCGTTGTCGAGCAGCTTCTCATCCTCGATGGCGTCGAGCGTCGCCAGCGCCGCCGCGCACGCCAGCGGATTGCCGCCGAAAGTCGAGCCGTGGCTGCCGGGGGTGAACACCTCGGCCGCCGCGCCGCGCGCGAGACAGGCGCCGATCGGCATGCCCGAGCCCAGGCCCTTGGCGAGCGCGATCACGTCGGGCATCACGCCCGAGTGCTGGAAGCCGAACCAGGTGCCGGTGCGGCCGATGCCGGTCTGCACTTCGTCCAGCATCAAGAGCCAGCCGTGGGCATCGCAAATCGCACGCAACTCGGCCAGGTAGTCGGGCGCCATCAAATTGACGCCGCCTTCGCCCTGCACCACCTCGACCAGCACGGCGACCACGCTCTTGTTGTGCTCGGCGACGTGGCGAACCGCCTCCAGGTCGTTGAACGGCACCCGCGCGAAGCCCGACAGCAGCGGCTCGAACCCGGCCTGGATCTTGCGGCTGCCGGTCGCGGTCAGCGTTGCCATGGTGCGGCCGTGGAAGGCCTTTTCCATCACGATGATGGTCGGCACCTCGACGCCCTTGCCGTGGCCATACAACCGCGCCAGCTTGATCGCCGCCTCGTTGGCCTCGCAGCCCGAGTTGCAGAAGAAGGCGCGGTCCATGCCGGCCAGTTCGCACAGCCGGTCGGCCAGTTCTTCCTGGCGCGGCACGCGATACAGGTTGGACGAATGGATCAGGGTCGCAGCCTGGTCGGCAATCGCCTTCACCAGTTTCGGATGCGCATGGCCCAGTCCGTTCACTGCCACGCCGGCGACTGCGTCGAGATAGCGCTTGCCGGACTCGTCCCAGAGGTAGGCACCTTCGCCGCGCACGAACGCAACCGGCTGGCGCGCATAGGTATTCATCAAATGTGTTGTCATGGCCGTTCTCTACAGGCTGTCAAATCACGCTGCAGCATTTAAAGCAGCGGAATAGAAAACGGCGGCCTAAGCCGCCGCGCTTGTCATGCAGCGCCTTGATTATAGGCTGAAAAGCGCCGAGTGAGACATCCCGGTTGCCATGAAGAACAGCATCGGAATCGACAGCATGGTGTTGGTGCGCGATGCCAGGAAGGCCACCCGGCGTGCCGTGTTCTTCTCACCGTCGGTCGCCGACACCATGCCCAGAATCTTCTTCTGATTCGGCCAGATCAGCACCCACACGTTGAACAGCATGATGGTGCCGAGCCAGGCGCCGATACCGATCGGACCCATGCCGTTGCGCAGCAGGAAGGCATCCATGAAATACGGGCCCAGCAAGGCCGCGCCGGAAATCCAGGTCAGGACGGCGGCCCAGCGGAAGAACAGCAGGGCGCGCGGCGCAACGTGCTTGGTGATGCCCGCTGCGGTGCCGTCGGCACCGGCATTTTTAAGTGCGGCCACCTGAACGAAGTTGAAGTAATACAGCAGGCCGATCCACATGATGCCTGCCATGAAATGGGTCCAGCGGGACAGCGCGGAGACGATATCGATATTTTCCATTCTTGATCCCCCTTAACCCAAGAAATTTCTGGCAAAGACAAACAGCACAACGGTGAGCACAACGCCTGCTATGACGGTGCCCCACAGCGAATCCAGCGGGTTTTTCATGTTCTCTCCTCAGCTTGAAATTTTGAACGAATTGTTGACCATTTTGGTCAGGCAATCCGCCGCCAGTATCTTCAAAATGCCCCGATCGCGCAAGCGGCATCCCCCACATCACCCTGCCGGCTGCGTGCTAAAATCCGGCAATTCCTTACAGCCGCCTGCCCTCTCATGGATGACGCATCCGCCAACGCCCCCTTCATCATTCGTGGCATCACCACCGGGGGCGCCCGGTTTCGGCCGAGCGACTGGGCCGATCGGCTGGCGGGGGCGTTCGCGGTAATCGATCCCAACAACCGCACCAATTATTCGCCTTATGTGCAACCCACCACGCTGGACGGCGTCCCCTGCATCGTGGTGGACAAACGGCTCAAGGAAGCCGATGCCAACGCCTACCGTTTTTTGCAGACCTTTGCCCGCAGCAATGAATTGCAGACCGAAAACGCCGACTGATTTGGGGTAGGCCGGAAAATAAAAAACGCCGCAAAAATGCGGCGTTTTTTAATTGTGCTGCGCGGGTTCTACCCATGCAGCGCCTGAGCGTCTGACGCTCAGGCGGCCATGCTCTTGACCGCCAGGGACAGGCGGCTTTTATGGCGCGAGGCCTTGTTCTTGTGGACGATTTTCTTGTCGGCGATGCTGTCGATCAGGCTCATGGACGTCTGGAAGACCTGCTGCGCCGCGGCCTTGTCGCCGGCTTCGATCGCTTTGCGCACTTTCTTGATCGCGGTGCGCAGTTCCGAGCGCTGGCTCATGTTGCTGTCGCGCTGCGCGCTGGCTTGACGTGCGCGCTTGCGCGCCTGGGCGGAGTTCGCCATGTGTTCTGCTCCTGTAAACCCTGCACCATGGCAGGGCAAATTAATCTTAGGTACCCCACCCTGCAGGCGAGGCAATTTAAATCCTGAATCCGAAGCGCCCTGTTGACCACGGGGCGGATTCACTAAAGGCCGCGATTGTACGGGAAACTCACGCCATAAATCAAGTGGCTTGTGCATGAGGTTGCAGTTGGCGCGCCCGCCCCCCACAATGCGCGCAAAACGCCACCGCCCATGAATCTCCTCAAAGCCCTCGCTGCGGTCAGCAGCATGACCCTGCTTTCCCGCATCCTGGGATTCGTGCGCGATGCCATCATCGCCCGCGTGTTCGGCGCCGGCATGGTGACCGACGCCTTCTTCGTCGCCTTCAAGATCCCCAACCTGCTGCGGCGCCTGTTCGCCGAGGGCGCGTTCTCGCAGGCCTTCGTGCCGATTCTGGCCGAATACAAGAACCGCCGCGGCCACGACGCCACCCAGAACCTGGTCAACCAGGTCGGCACCGCGCTGACGCTGGTGCTGGTCGTGGTCGCCCTGCTGGGCGTAGTGGGCGCGCCGTGGGTGGCCTACGTCAGCGCACCGGGGTTCCGCGCCGACCCGGACAAGTTCGAGCTCACCGTCGCGCTCTTGCGCATCACCTTTCCCTACATCATCTTCATCTCGCTGGTGGCGCTGGCGGCAGGCATCCTCAACACCCACAGCAAGTTTTCGGTGCCGGCGTTCGCGCCGGTGCTGCTCAACGTCGCCATGATCGGCGCCACGCTGTGGCTGGCGCCCTATTTCGACCCGCCGGTGCTGGCGCTGGGCTGGGGCGTAGCGCTGGGCGGGGTGCTGCAACTGGCCTGGATGCTGCCGCATCTGCTGAAGATCCGCATGCTGCCGCGCCCCACCCGGCACTTCGACGACCCCGGCCTCAAGCGCGTCCTCAGGCTGATGGCGCCGGCCACGCTGGGCGTCTCGGTCGCCCAGATCAGCCTCCTGATCAACACCATCTTCGCGTCCTTTCTCGCCAGCGGCAGCGTTTCGTGGCTCTATTACGCCGACCGCCTGATGGAGTTTCCCGCCGGCATGCTGGGCGTGGCGCTGGGCACCATCCTCTTGCCGAGCCTGGCCAAGCATTATGCCGACGACAACCCGGGCGACTATTCGAAGCTGCTCGACTGGGGCCTGCGCCTGACCCTGATGCTGGCGCTGCCCGCCGCCGCCGCGCTGGCGGTGCTGGCGGTGCCGCTGATCACCACGCTGTTTCATTACGGCGCCTTCACCGCGACCGACGTCACCATGACCCAGCGGGCGCTGGTCGCCTACAGCGTGGGGCTGGTCGGACTGATCCTGGTCAAGGTGCTGGCGCCCGGGTTTTACGCTCGGCAGAACATCCGGACACCGGTCAAGGTCGCCATTTTCACCCTGGTCGCCACCCAGGTGATGAACCTTGCCTTTATCATCCCGCTCGGCCATGCGGGGCTGGCGCTGTCGATCGGCCTGGCTGCCTGTCTTAACGCGGGCTTGCTGCTGCACCTGCTGAAAAAGCAGCAGATTTACCAACCGCAGCCGGGCTGGACCGGCTATTTCCTGCGCGTGCTGCTGGCGGCCGCGCTGATGGCGGCGATGCTCGTCTACAGCATGGGCGACGCGCAATGGTGGCTGGCGGCCGGATTTCTCGACCGCATGATCCGGCTGGCGCTGCTGGTCGGCGGCGGCATCGTGCTGTATTTCGCCGCGCTCGGCCTGATGGGCTTCCGCCCACGCCAGTTCGCCCGCCGCGCGGCAGAATAAGGCGCCGAATCGGCTAGAATTGCTCCCTTTCGGCGCTCGCGGCTTTATCGCACCCACCGGCAATGCGCATCACCCACGGCTTCACTCCCCTCGGCACGCCCCACGCGGTCACCATCGGCAACTATGACGGCCTGCACCTCGGCCATCAGGCCATGCTCGCCCGTCTGCAGGACGTGGCGCAGGCACGCGGCCTGCCGAGCTGCGTGCTGAGCTTCGAGCCGCACCCGCGCGAATTTTTCACCCCCGAGCAGGCGCCCGCACGCCTGTCCAGCCTGCGCGAAAAAGCCGAGTGCCTGCAACGGATGGGCATCGACCGGCTGCACGTGTTCCGTTTCGACCGCGCGTTCTCGGCGCTCACCGCCGAGGCCTTCATCGAGCAGGTGCTGGGCACGACGCTGCAGGCGCGCTACGTGCTGGTGGGCGACGACTTCCGTTACGGCGCCAAGCGCGCGGGCGACTTCGCGCTGCTCGAACGCCTGGGCCACACGCTCGGCTTCGACGCCGAGTTCCTGCCCACGGTCGAGGTCGCCGGCGAACGCGCCTCGTCCACCGCGGTGCGCCAGGCACTCGCCGCGGGCGAACTCGAGCACGCCGCGCGCCTGCTGGGCCGTCCCTACAGCATCTCAGGGCGGGTGGTGCACGGCGACAAGCTGGGGCGCGACATCGGTTTCCCCACCGCCAACATCCAGCTCAAGCACAACCGGCCGCCGCTGCTGGGGATTTTTGCGGTCGAGGTTTACGGCCTCAATGGCGAGCCCTTGCCGGGCGCGGCCAGCCTGGGCAAACGGCCCACCGTGAAAAACCCCGACGCGGTGCCGGTGCTCGAAGTACACCTGTTCGATTTCAATGCGGAGATATACGGCCGCCGCGTGCGGGTGGATTTCCTGCACAAGCTGCGCGACGAAGAAAAATACCCCGACCTCGACAGCCTGGTCGCGCAGATCAGGCGCGACGTCGACAACGCCAAACAATTCCTGGCCAAGATTAAATAAACCCCAGACGCCATGCCTGATTACAAGCACACCCTCAACCTCCCCGACAGCCGCTTCCCGATGCGCGGCGACCTCGCCAAGCGCGAACCCGGCTGGGTCAAAAGCTGGCAGGAGAAAAAGCGCTACGAGGCGATCCGCGCCGCTGCCGCCGGGCGTCCCAAGTTCATCCTGCACGACGGCCCGCCCTACGCCAACGGCGACATCCACATCGGCCATGCGGTCAACAAAATCCTCAAGGACATCATCGTCAAGGCGAAGACGCTGTCGGGCTTCGATGCGCCCTACGTGCCGGGCTGGGACTGCCACGGCCTGCCGATCGAACTGCAGGTGGAAAAAACCCACGGCAAGGCCATTCCCCCGGCGAAATTCCGCGAACTGTGCCGCGCTTACGCCGCCGAGCAGATCGAGCGGCAGAAGGCCGACTTCATCCGCCTCGGCGTGCTGGGCGACTGGAGCAATCCTTATCGCACGATGGATTTCCAGTTCGAAGCCGACACCCTGCGCGCGCTGGGGCAGATCCAGACAGCGGGCTACCTTTATCAGGGCGCCAAGCCGGTGCACTGGTGCGTCGACTGCGGCTCGGCGCTGGCCGAAGCCGAGGTCGAATACGAGGACAAGACCTCACCCGCAATCGACGTCGGCTTTGCCGTGGCCGACCGCGCCGACCTCGCGCACCGCTTCGACATTGCCACCCTTGACGAACCGATCCAGATCGTCATCTGGACCACCACGCCGTGGACCCTGCCGGCCAACCAGGCGGTGGCGCTGCACCCCGATTTCCAGTACGCGCTGGTGCGCACGGCGAAAGGCCTGCTGATTCTGGCCGACAGCCTGCGCGAAGCAGCACTGACGCGTTACGGTTTGAATGAAGGCGCCCAGGTCATCGCGCACACCACCGGCCAGGCGCTCGAAGGCGTGCTGCTGTGGCACCCGTTCCAGGATCGCCAGGTGACGGTCATCGTCGGCGACCACGTCACGGCCGACGCCGGCACCGGCGCCGTGCACACCGCGCCCGGCCATGGCCTTGACGACTATGTCATCGGCAGCCGCTACGGCCTCAAAGTCGACAACCCGGTCGGCGACGACGGCCGCTTCTATGCCGGCGTGCCGCTGGTCGGCGGCATGAGCATCTGGCAGGCCAACCCGCTGATCCTGGAAACGCTCGAAGCCAGCGGCAACCTGCTGGCGCACGAGAAACTGCTGCACAGCTACCCGCACTGCTGGCGCCACAAGACGCCGATCATTTTCCGCGCAACGCGGCAGTGGTTCATCGGGATGGATGCGAAGGGTGAGGCCTCAGAAGTGAGGCGTGAGGCGAGCTTGCGCGAGCAGGCGATGGCTGCGGTCGAGGCGACGCAGTTCTTCCCGAGTTGGGGCCGCGCGCGGCTGGAGGCGATGATCAAGAACCGCCCCGACTGGTGCGTGTCGCGCCAGCGCAACTGGGGCGTGCCGATGCCCTTCTTCACCCACAAGGAAACCGGCGAACTGCATCCGCGCACGGCGGCGCTGCTGGAAACCGTGGCAAAGCGCGTCGAAGCCGCCGGCATCGAGGCCTGGTTCGCGCTCGACCCGGCCGAGCTGCTGGGCGAGGACGCCGCGCACTACAACAAGACCGGCCACACGCTCGACGTCTGGTTCGATTCGGGCGTCACCCACGCGTGCGTGCTGAAGCGCCGCCCCGAACTCGCCCACCCCGCCGACCTCTATCTGGAAGGCTCCGACCAGCATCGCGGCTGGTTCCAGTCGTCCCTGCTCACCGGCTGCGCCATCGACGGCCACGCGCCCTACAAGGCCCTGCTTACCCACGGCTTCGTGGTCGACGGCAAAGGCCACAAGATGAGCAAGTCGAAGGGCAACGTGGTCGCGCCGCAAAAGGTGATGGACCAGTACGGCGCCGACATCCTGCGCCTGTGGGTGGCGACCACCGATTATTCCGGCGAGCTCACCATCTCGGACGAAATCTTGAAGCGCGTGGTGGAGGGCTATCGGCGCATCCGCAACACGCTGAAATTCCTGCTCGCCAACTTGTCGGACTTCGATCCCAAAGCACAAGCGCTGCCGGTCGAAGAGTGGCTGGAAATCGACCGCTACGCGCTGGCGCTGACCCGAAAATTGCAGGGCGAACTGCAGGCGCATTACGACGCCTACGAATTCCACTTCATCGTGCAGAAGCTGCAGAGCTTCTGTTCCGAGGACCTGGGCGGCTTCTACCTCGACATCCTGAAAGACCGCCTCTACACCACCGGTGCCGACAGCCGCGCCCGCCGTGCCGCGCAGAACGCGCTGCACCACCTGACGCACGCGCTGGCGCGCTGGATGGCGCCGATCCTGTCGTTCACCGGCGAAGAAGTGTGGGATGAACTTTCGGGCAGTGAAGACGATTCGGTGTTCCTGCATACCTGGCACGAACTGCCGTCGCAGGCCAACGAAGCCGATCTGCTCGAGCGCTGGACCCACATCCGCGCCGTTCGCGCCGAGGTGCAGAAAGAACTGGAGACCGTGCGCGTCGCCGGCGCCATCGGCTCGTCGCTGCAGGCCGAAGTCACGCTGCGGGCCAGTCCCGACACCCAGGCCCTGCTGGCGCCGCTGGGCGACGACCTGCGCTTCGTGCTGATCACCTCGCAGGCGCGGATCGTCGCAGCCGATGCCGACCACGTTGAAGTCACCCCAAGCGCCGCGAAGAAATGCGAGCGCTGCTGGCATTACCGCGACGACGTCGACGCCCACGCAGACCATCCCGGCCTGTGCGGGCGCTGCTTCAGCAACCTCTATGGCGACGGCGAAGCGCGCACGCATGCCTGACACGGCCGGCCGTCATCGTGTGCGAAGCGATTCGACCGAACAGGCGCTGCGGCATGGCGACGCCCCCCCATCGGCCCGGGGGCGGACCTCCCACAAGGGCACAACCCTGTGGGAGGTCCACCCTCGCCCCGATTTTCGCACCGCCGCACCCTCCACGGCATCGGCCCGGGGGCGGGCCTCCTACGTCATCGCGGCGAAGCAAACGATGAACCCCTGACAGATTAAAAATCCATCTACGCCATGAAATACTTCTCTGACCCCGCAATGCGCAAATGGCTGAGCCTCGCCCTTGCCGTCATCGCCCTCGACCACCTCACCAAATGGTGGGTCTCGTCCACGCTCGATTACCAGGAAGCCATCCCGGTACTGCCGTTCTTTTCGCTGGTGCGGGTGCACAACACCGGCGCGGCGTTCAGCTTCCTGGCCGACGCCGGCGGCTGGCAGCGCTGGTTTTTCATCGCGATCGGAATCGTCGCCACCATCATCATCGTGCGCTTGCTCAAACGTCATGCGCGGGAGCCGCGGCTGGCCTTTGCGCTGGCGCTAGTGCTCGGCGGCGCGCTCGGCAACGTGATCGACCGCGTCATGCTGGGGCACGTGGTCGACTTCCTGTATTTCCATTACCGCGACTTCGCCTGGCCGGCGTTCAACGTCGCGGATTCCGCCATCTCGGTCGGCGCTGCCCTGCTGATCTGGGACAGCCTGTTCGGCAAGCCGGCCACGCCGAAGGAAGCAGCATGACCGACCGCGCCGTCGCCGCGGGCGACACCCTCCAGCTCCGTTACGCATTGCGCCCGCGCGGCGGTGACGACCTCGTCTCCAACTTCGACGACGCCGAGCCGGAAACCGTGACGCTCGGCGACGGCACCCTGGCGCCGATGCTGGAGCAATGGCTGATCGACATCCACCCCGGCGAACGCCATGTGTTCCTGCTCGATCCCTGGCAGGCCTTTGGCGAGAGCCAGCCCGACCTGATCCAGACCCTGCCCAAATCCGACCTGCCCGCCGACATGAAACTTGAAGTCGACCAACTGGTCGAATTCGCCATGCCCAACGGCCAGACCATGGCCGGTCACATTCTGGAAATCGGCGACGACGCGGTGAAAGTCGACTTCAACCACCCGCTCGCCGATCTGTGCATCGAATTCGAAGTGGAAATCGTTCGCATCCTGTAACGCCGGAAACGCTCCCATGACCCCAACCATTCTTCTTGCCAACCCCCGCGGCTTCTGTGCTGGCGTCGACCGAGCCATCGCCATCGTCGAGCGCGCCCTGGAAAAATTCGGCGCGCCGATCTACGTGCGCCACGAAGTCGTCCACAACACCTACGTCGTCAGCGACCTCAAGGCCAAGGGCGCAATCTTCGTCGAGGAACTCGACGAGGTTCCCGCCGGCGCCACCGTCATCTTCAGCGCGCACGGCGTCTCGCAGGCGGTTCGCGAAGAAGCCGAGGCGCGCGGGCTGAACGTGTTCGACGCCACCTGCCCGCTGGTCACCAAGGTGCACGTCGAAGTCAGCAAGATGCGCGAAAAAGGACTCGAGATCGTCATGATCGGCCACAAGGGCCACCCCGAGGTCGAGGGCACCCTGGGCCAGTCGAAAGGCGGCATGTACCTGGTCGAAACGCCGGAAGACGTCGCCAGCCTGCAGGTGTCCGACCCCGACAAGCTCGCCTACGTCACCCAGACCACGCTGTCGGTGGACGACGCTGCGCGTGTGGTCGACGCCCTGCGCGCGCGCTTCCCCACCATCGCCGGCCCGAAAAAGGATGACATCTGCTACGCCACGCAAAACCGCCAGGACGCCGTCAAGGTGCTGGCGCCGCAGTGCGACGTGGTGATCGTGGTGGGGTCGCCAACCAGTTCGAACTCCAACCGGCTGAGGGAAGTTGCCGAGAATCTGGACGTGCCGGCCTACATGGTCGACAACGCCGGCGAAATCGATCCGCAATGGATAACGGGTAAGCAGCGCGTCGGCGTAACCGCTGGCGCGTCAGCCCCTGAGGTTCTGGTGTGCGCAGTGATCGAACGGCTGAAACAGTTTGGAATCGGTACAGTGACCGACTTGGATGGGGTGCAGGAGAAGGTCGGATTTCCGCTGCCAAAAGGCTTGGATTGAATTCCGTACCGAGCAATTACGGAATTACCAGCACCCAGCTGTAGCCGGCGTTTGCACCCCGGTGTTCGACAAGGTCAAGGTTCCGCAACTGTCGTTGGCTTGGGCACCCGCAGGAACAGCCTGCAACTTAAAAGCTGTTGCTGATGGGCCTGCCAAAAAACTGATGTTGTATTTGATCGAGCTCCCACTCGCCCCCTTGGGCGACACATTGCCATCGGACAACAAGGCCCCACCGACATAGGTACCGTTCGTCGTGAAATAACGCTCCATGAACTGCGCCGTTTCCGTCAGGATGGCCTTCGCTTCGGCGCGGTTCGCCCGCAGCACATATTGCGTATAGGACGGGTAAGCGATTGAAGCCAGTATCCCGATGATCGCGACAACGATCATGAGCTCGATCAGCGTAAAGCCGAAAGCCCGTTTACATGCGTTAAAAGCGCGACCGTCATTCTTGTTTTTCATGCCCATCCTTTCAATGATCGAACCCGCCATTACTGGAGTTGCCGCCAGGAACTGCGCGGATTGCTCGTCCCGGATTTCTCGGTGGTGACGCTGATCCCCTTCTTGATATCCGAATTGAACTTGTACTCCTTGGAACCCGCAGTGATGACGGTCGGCTGGTTGAGCGACATCGAGCCAGACGCCTTGCCTGCGACAGGGGATTTAATATCATTCCCATCCTTGTCTTGGCCGATGACGACGTAGTCGCCTTCATTGAACAATCCATCGCTGTCCATATCCAGGGCGCTGTAGGTCAGATTGCCCCCGGTTGCGGCGTCCAACTCCATCAACCAGCCGGTTCCACCCAATACACAGGGATCGGCTGACGGAATGGAGGTGTTGAAAATCACCCGTCCGAAGCGCAACAAGGGAACGCTCAGAACTCGCTCGCCCTGTAGCGTTCCTGAAGGCGGAACCAGGTCCAGATACCACCCGCGCTTGGGAGAACTCACGGTATTGCTGCTCACCACGCGCGCGTTGGCACTCTCATAAACAATGGTCTGCTCAACCAGTGGGTTACCCGTAGTAGGGATTGCGGTGCCGTTGTCCAGCAGTCCGTAAAATGCTTGCTTCGTCTTGCTGGCTTCGTCGCCGCTAAGCAGATAGCGCCCCGTGCCAAAATAGACCATGGCCTCGCCCGAAAGACCTGATGGCACTTTACCTACTTCAACCGGAGCGGTAATGGGCTGCCCCGACGCAGTCGTAAACATGGGTTGACCACCAGCGGCAAAATCCCAAACACTGTTCGTTGCTGAGGTGACATCCCACTTCCACAACTTTCCTTGCAGGTCACCGGCATAGATCGCATCGATGATGCGGTCGCCGTCGTAATCGACCAGGCTCGGCGTGGACATGCCGTTCTGAGTGGCACTGGTCGTGCAGGCGCCTTCCCCCGTGTCAAAGAACTTTACATTGGAAGGCGCATCGATCTGCACCATGAACAAGCCCGACTTGCAGTTCGCACTGCCATAGCCGTTGCCGAACACTGCATAGTATTTTCCGTCGTTGAAGCGGCCGATTGTCGCGCCGCCTACCGGGTAGCCCATGTCATTGAGCGTGCTGCCTGCAGCGGCATTCTCGCCATCAAACTCCCACAGCACGTTTGACTCGCTGAAGGCAGCGTCGGGCGTGGAGACATCGAGTGCGAACACGCCGCGCCCACCCGCGCCCAGCGGGGTGACCAGTACGGTTCTCCATGCGCTTCCGCCATAGAAGACATCGCCCACGGCCGGCGCGCCATCCACGTAATACTTATGGCTGTAGTTCGGCTTCGTCAGACTCGGCAGATTGGCATAAATCAGCCCCGGTACGTAGGCAAACAGTTCGCCGCCGTCGCTGGCCTTGAACGCGTGGAGCATGCCGTCGTTGGCCCCCACGTAGATCATCGGGGTTTTGCTGCTTTTAGCCACAACGTAGTCCACATAGAACGTACCTTCATCGCCGCTCAACTTGTCATAGCCGAAGTTTTCCTCGCTTACGAACAGCGGGTCGGAGTTGACGATATCGCCCAGCAGGGAGGTGCGGGTGCGGAATGTACCGCCCTTGTTCTGCTCCTTGCTCTGGTCGCCACGCAGGTAATTCAGCTCATCTTCCGAGACCAGAACCTGTTGATCTGCGCTGATGCTGCCCCAGGCGAAATCCACGCCGACCGAACCATTAAAGGTCTTGATATTGCGGCTTGCCTCAGCCGGGATTTTGGTGCTGGCCTTCCACAGCGAGTCGCCCAAAGCACCATCTGACTTGACCGCAAAGGCCTCCAACTCGCCGGTCCAGTTGCCTGAGTCGAAACTTGCCTGATAAATGGCGGTGCTGGTATCGAGCTTCTTGGAGTTGGTCGCGATCGACGCAGCCGACGAACTGCGGCTGATGATGTTGTTCACCATTTCCTGCATGGCATCGCTGAGCGACTGGGGATCTTCGGCGCTGAAGAACAGGCCCCGGCCGTTGATGGCGGCATGCCAGAGGTCGGCGACGTTCCCAGGCTTGTCTGTGCCGGTGACGGGCCACAATGGGCTTAGTGTGCCAGAAGCCAGGTCAGCATAGCTTCCCGTATAGGTGTCCCCTGCCCAAGTCAGCGCCGGGGTCAACTCGGGCAAGGTAGCGGTCAAGCCCAGTCCAACGGTATACGTCACCATGTGCTGCCAACTGGCAGGGTCGTTCTTTGGGTCGAAATAATCTGCTGTGGGGATGGTTTTTCCATCTTCGACCAACTTGTCTAGCGCACGCGGGCTGCGCGGAACGTTGTTGGTCAGATCCGTGCGCAGGTCCTTGGCCCAGTAATAAAAAGCAACGTCCGCCAGGGAATTTGAATTGTCATCTTTAAAAGGTGCGGATGGAGAGTAGCTGGTGCCATCAGGCAATGACTTGGCTGTGTTATCCACATTGCCGCTCACCTCGCTTGCATTGTTGCCATTCCAAATCCCGTCCGTCATCATGATGGTGTAATTGGCGCGGCAGGAATGCTGCGTCCCAACCGTGACTTGGGGGTCCTCTGCGTACGGGCTGTTCACGACTGCGGTCGATGTACGGTAATACTCCCCAACCCGTCCCAATGCCAAACGCAGTGGCGTGCTGCCGTTCGCCGGCAGCTTCTCTAGCCATTTGAAGAAATTCTGCTTATGGCTGCTGCTCAAGGCGCGAATACTATTGTTGATCTTGGTGTCATCCCAGCCCGCGCAACTTGTGCCGGAGAAGTCGTCGCAACTACTATTCAATGCCTGCCATGCCAAGCGCATGGTGCCCGGCAAGTTGTTGAACGCGCGAGTTGCTGCGCTTACGGTGGCCAGGTTGCGTGTGCGATAAAAGGAATACCAGTTGGCAAAGTTCTGCTGCTGGGCTGCCCCGACCGCTGTATAGACGTAGCAGGATTCGGTGGTTTTAGAAGGGCTTGCGCACGCAGTCCCCACCGGATCGTAACTGTAATAGTAGGCTGGCACATTGACTGTATCGCTGCTGAACTGTTTGCCTGACCCACTGTCGAGAGCGGGATGCTTTGCGTAGCACTGATTGGACTTTGGCTGAAAACCAAATGAAGGCTGATAAGCGCTTGCCAGGTTTACCACCGTGGAACTGGTGTCAAAGCCATTGGTATACGCGCTACCGTAAGACGTGGTGTAAGGCGTCCCGTCGGATTTCAGCGGTGGCAGGTACGTGGTGCTGGGATTGTAGTACTGGGCGTTGTAGTCGCCCGACAGGAAATATCTTTTAGTTTCGCTACCATCGTAGCCAGAAAAAATTGAGTGGCCGCATCCGTCGGTCACCTTTGCGTTTTTGCCCATCGAATCCGGCACGTAGCCCCAGGCCATCGAACCCGAATCATCCAGCGTCACCGTCAGATTGGGCGCGACCCCGCCCGCTAGGTACAGGGGTGCGGACGGCAGCGCAATCGGGTCCGCTGCCTGGGCGTGCAATGCGGGCAAAAGCAGGGCAGCCACAAGGCTGAAAGACTGGATTGGATGGCGGGTTTTCATGAAAACTCCTTGAGCCTTGCGGCCTGGCTACTTAAATACTTCTGCGGAAAGTGGTTTGCAAAATGACGCTCGAGGTGCCGTCGGTGCCGATGCCGCGCGTCGTGATGCGGAAGATCTCGCCGCCACTGAGCGGCTTCGCCACCAGGCTGTCGTCGCCGCCACTCCCCCCAGAGCCCGGCGGCAGCGCCTCGATGACAAAGCGCGCTTCCTTCACGCCGGCGAGGGCGCCGCTATACGCCACCGACTGCGCGGCCCAGTTATGAGTGTTTTTCCAGTAGTCGGCCGAAGCACCGCTGTCCAATAGCGCGTAGTAACCCACCTTGCTACCGTTGAAGGGTGGCAGGCTCGCCCCGCTGAGCACGACTTCGGCTGCGCGCACAGCTGCTTCTGCCCCCTGGAAAGCCGCATCGCGGCTGCGCGAATTGCCCGCCATGCGTTCTTCCAGCGTGGTCGACTGCATGGCGGTGACGGCGATCAGGGTCAGCATCACCAGAAAAATCAGCCCGGTGATGAGGGCCACGCCAGCCTGGCGCTGTTTACCGTTATTGGATAGTGTGATGCGCATGGGTCTGGCTCCTACTGTGTTCTGTTACGCACACTGACGGTGGTGGTGAATACCTGGCGCAGCCGTTGATCGCCTGCAGTGACCGAGCCGCCATCGTAGGTGTATGTCTGTGCAGAGGTAGCGACATTGTCATCATTGCCGGCCACCAGCAGACTGATGCGCACCGCTGCCACCTGGTTCCAATTGAGTGCCGCAGTGGCAGCCGAATAGCTCTCGACAATCCCGTTCGAATCGGCATCGATGCCATACAGGATCTGCATGTTCTCTACGCCTTCCGCGACCTCCGCTGGATTGTCCCCGCCAGCCGGTTTGTAGTTGTCGAACTGCCACAATGCAGGCCTGCCGCTGGCTCCGTTTCGAATGAAATAACTCTTGCTCTGCATCTTGATCATTTCGCCACCGCTTGCAGAATAATTCTCGACCAGATCTTTGGTGGAGTTGCCCGGCGCAGCCGGACCGACACCAGCACCGGTGTTATGAACAACGTTCTGACCGGCGCCATTGACGTTCATGTTGGTGATCTGCAATACGGTGGCAGCCTTGCAGTTCGTCACCATGACGATGTCATTGATTGCGAGGTCATTTGGCGTTGTCACCTGGAGGTCGGCAGAGGAATTGCTGCCGGGCTGCTTGCTTACCGTCGTGCCGCTGCCGGTTGCACTGCGCAGGATGATGACATCGGTCCCCGCAAGAATCGGCGGATTGACAAAACTCAGTCCCCCCGTATCCGTTGGCAAGGCAGGCGTCCAGCTTCCGGCTTCCCCATCGTAACCATTGATGGGAAGCCCAAAGTTATAGGCAGATTTGCCGCTGTCATTCAGCGTGTTGTGAAAATCCCCGCTCGAACTCGCGCACCCCCGATAGCCGGCCATGCGGATATCGCGCGCAACGATTTCCAGCGCGTAACGCGCGCTTTCCTGCATGCGCGACAGGTTGTCCATGCTGCGGAATGCCTGGCGACTTTCGACATACAGGTAACCGATTCCAGCCAGAACGATAAAACCGATCGTCATGGCGATCATGAGTTCCACCAGCGAAAACCCCCGCTGTCTTTCACACGGCATCAACTGGGCGGCTGTTTTCATAGTTGCGAATCCACAATGAATTGTTCGGCATCATTCCCGCCGGTGCCTCTCGTATCGTTCCACTGAACGATAACCTTGACGGCGCCACCCGCTCCGACAGCAATCGAACCATCGCCCGCTGGCAGCGTATTGGTCAATGCAGCGTCCCACTCGCCAAGATCGGTCGCCGCCAGATCGCTCCCACCGGGGGTCGCGCCCAGGGCAAGGTTATAACCACCGGCCAACGCAACCTGTCGATTCGCACGCATCCGGTCAAGCGCGTCATAGGCCAGCCAGGTTGCCTGGGTGCGCTGGTAGGCGCTGTGTGAATTTTTCAGGCTGGATGCCATCAGTCCCGCCAGACCGAGCAGACCGATGGACAGCACCACGATGGCCACGAGCACTTCGAGCAGGGTAAACCCTCGCATGGAATGTCTAACACCACGGGTATGACTACTAATCATGGACACGCTGTTGCCCCCTTTTGCACATAAGACCGGCCCATTGAATTGATCACAATGCTGCGCGCCTCGGCCGTTCCGCGTTTGTCGCATAGCCTGAACGTATCGTTAAACCCTGTTGCAAACCCAGAGGCCGCGAACGTAACCCGCAAGTCTTTTCCAGTGTTGAGCGTATTACCGGTATTGAGCGCCGGCCAAACTCGCAGAACCGTCTCACCAGCGTTAACCACTCCGTTTCCATTCGCATCGGCAAACACCAGCCAACCGGTAGACCAATTCGTGGAACCGGCGCAGGCCGCCCCACCATTGGTAGAGCACACCGTTGCGGGGGCGGCACGTTTGACCGCTTCGCTGCGGGCGTAGTTGAGCGCAGTGATCACCTGATTGGCCTGCGCGGTGATGCGGCTATTGAGCACCATGTTTTGGTAACTGGGGATACCAATCGACAGAAGAATGCCCAGCACCGCAATGGTGACCATCAACTCGATCAGCGTGAATCCGGTTAGTTTGGTCGTCATGTTTTTCACGATTGTTTATGCGCTCCAACTTAATCCATCCAACCGCACAGACACCAGCGTCTGCTGACTGGTGGCCCGTTTGTTAGAATGAACGGCAATTTCGGGCCTTTTCATTGACACAAAACATTCTTGTTATCGGCGCTGGCGTCTCGGGCTTGAGCGTGGCGCTAGGTTTATTGCAGCGCGGCCACCGGGTGACCGTGCTGGAACGCAGCACCGTAGGCGGCGAGTCGTCCTGGGCGGGGGGTGGAATCCTCTCGCCGTTACTGCCGTGGGATTACGCGGAGCCGGTTTCGGCGCTGGCCCTGCAGTCGATGACGGGCTATGCGGACTGGGTGGCGGGCATCGAGGCGATATCGGGACGGAGTGCGGAATTCTGGCGCTGCGGGATGCTGGCGCTGAATGTGGCTAATCCGGAGCAGGCGCTGGCCTGGTGTATGGCGCACGGGATGATGGCGGAGTGGGACTGCCCGGACACGCCGCATCTGGCGCGCGTCGTGCCGAAAGAAACATTGAACAACACAACTTCCATCATTGCGAACGATGTGAAGCAATCCAGCGTGTCAGCGAAATCAAAGGCTGCTGGATCGCCGCGTCGCTTCGCTCCTCGCGATGACGGAATCGTTCAGCACGTCTCTAAAGAAAACTGCATCTGGCTGCCCGGCATCGCGCAGGTGCGCAACCCGCGCCTGGTGGCGGCATTGCGCGCGGCGGTGGTGCAACTGGGCGGGGTGATACGTGAACAGTGCCCTGCCACCGGGGTGCTGACGCAGGGTGGACGGGTGACGGCGGTGCAGACGGCAGCGGAGACTTTTCCGGCGGACGCCGTGGTGCTGGCAACCGGGGCGTGGTCCGGGCTGGGGCTGGCGGGGCTGGCGGCGACGCCGCAGATCCGCCCGATTCGCGGCCAGATGCTGCTGTTCAAGCTTGCGCCGGGCGTGCTGGATACGATTCTGTATCGCAATGGGTTGTATCTGATTCCGCGCCGCGATGGCCATGTGCTGGTGGGCAGCACGCTGGAGGATGCCGGCTTCGACAAGTCGACCGACGGCGCCACGCGCCAGCGCCTGCACGCCGAGGCGGCCGAACTGCTGCCTGCGCTGGCCGCCATGCAACCGGTGCGGCACTGGGCCGGCTTGCGCCCCGGTTCGCCGGATAATATCCCGGTGATCGACCGCCATCCGGATTTCGGGAACGTGTTCGTCAACACCGGGCATTACCGCTACGGAGTGACGCTGGCGCCGGCCTCGGCAGAACTGTTGGTCGACCTGATGGAAGGCCGCACACCGGTTCTCGACCCCACGCCGTATCGCTGGCAGGCCGCGCTTGAACGCAGATGGGCTGACGGTTCATAATCGCCGACAACCGACCGCCACCTGCGCCCATCCATGTCACACGCCTATGCCCATTCGCCTGCCGATGAAGCCGACTACCTGCGCGGGAAAGAAACCACGGTCGCCAAACGCGCGTTGATGGGCGACAAACCCTGCCGCACCCACGTGGCGTGCGACGGCACGCGGCTGGCGCTGGACCTGCACGAGGACACGGGGCTGACCGTTGTCTGACCCGGCCGGCAAACGCCCGCTGATCGTCTGGATCGTCAGCGACGGCAAGCCTGGCCATGTCAACCAGTCGTTGGGGCTGGCCGAGGCGCTGGCGCGCGCCACCGCCACCGAAATCCATACCCTTCCCGCCCTGCCGGCCTGGCGTGCCTGGCTGGCGCTGCTGCTGAAACGCTTTGCCGGCAACACGCTCCCCAAGCCCGATCTGATCATCGGCGCGGGGCACGCCACGCACGTGACGCTGCTGGCTGCACGGCGCACTCACGGCGGACGCAGCGTGGTGCTGATGAAGCCAAGCCTGCCGCGCCGCTGCTTCGATCTGTGCATCCTTCCCCGGCACGATGGCGTCGCGGCAGATGCGCATACGCTGGCGACCGAGGGCGCGCTGAACCGCATCCGCCCGGCGGCGGGCCGTGATTCGAGCCAAGGGCTGCTCCTGATCGGCGGCGCATCCAAGCATTTCGAATGGGACAGCGACACCGTGCAGCTGCAGATCAAGAGCATCCTCGCCCGCACGCCCGATACGCAATGGACGCTGACCACCTCGCGCCGCACCCCGGCGGATTTTCTGGCGCTGCTGCCGCAATATCCCAATTTGAGCATCGTTCCCCATACGGCGACGTCGCGCGACTGGCTGCCCGCCCAGTTCGCGCGATGCGGCACGGTGTGGGTGACGCCCGACAGCGCCTCGATGGTGTTCGAGGCGCTGTCGGCAGGCGCCGATGTCGGTGTGTTCGATCTGCCGGTCAACCCGAAAAGCCGCGTCGCCCGGGCGATTGCGCAGCTTGCCGACGCGCAGCGCATTACCCGCTTCGCGAACTGGTGCGCTCATGGCACATTGCAGCCCAACACGCACCCGCTGGCCGAGGCGGATCGCTGCGCCGACTGGATACTCAAATGGCTAAGGGCACATTGATGTATTCGTCACCTTATGCTTGCCTCAACACACTGGGATGCTGCGGCCCTGCGGACCCCGCATTGACGGATTGTTCAGCGTTTCACATGTGAGAGGTTCGGCCTTCGCATGATTTTTTCGCATGCGACGCGATTTCGCACTACATTCGAAAAAAGCCCTTCGCACGCCGCCCGATGAAACACGCCCATCCCTCGTTCTTCGTCCTCATCGCACTCATCGGCGGGCTGGCCATCTTCAGCTCAACGCTGTCGAAAACGCCGGTGCTGCCGCTGTTCGCGCTGTCGCTCAACGCCACGCCGGCGGAAATCGGCTGGATCGTCATGGCCTCGACGATCCCCGGCGTGCTCATCAGCTACCCTGCCGGCGCGCTGTCGGACCATCTGGGCAAGCGGCGCGTGCTGCTGGCGTCGCTGTTCGTGTTCGCCAGCGCACCCTTCCTGTATCTGGTGATCGAAACCGCCTGGCAGCTGATGGCGGTGCGCTTCTATCACGGCTTCGCCACCGCGATCTTCGGCACCGTGGCGAGTGCCGCGATCGCCGAACGCTACACGGCCGATCGCGCAACACGGCTGTCCACCTATTCCTCGGTCACCATCGTCGGCCGCTCCATCGCGCCTTTCCTAGGCGGCGCACTGATCTCGCTGGCAAGCTTTGGTGCGGTGTACATCGCCTGCGCGATCGCCGGCGTGCTGGCGCTGGCGGCCGGCCTGCTGCTCAAGGACCACGAACCGCGCCCGACCACGAAACTGGAACTGCCGCGTTTCTGGTCCAGCCTGAGAACGGTACTGAGCGACCGCGGCATCATGCTGGTAAGCACGGTGGAGGCCGCGCAATATCTGGTGTTCGGCGCGATCGAAGCCTTCCTTGCGCTGTATGCGTCCTCGCTCGGCATCCCCGCGTGGCAGATCGGCATCATCCTCGGCGCGCAACTCCTCAGCATCGTGTTCGCCAAGCCGCTGATGGGCCGGGTGTCCGACCGTGTCGGGCGCCGCCGCGTCATTCTGCCGGGCCTCTTGATCGGCGCGGCGAGCGTCGTGCTGTTGCCCTATTTCCCGAGCTTCATCGGCCTGTCGGTGCTGAGCCTGGTGTTCGGCCTCGGTTTCGCCACCGTCACCTCGTCCACCGCCGCGCTGGTCGCCGACCTCACCAAGGACGGCCGATACGGTTCGTCGATGGGCGTGCTGCGCACGGTGATGGACGTCGGCCAGTCGATCGGCCCGGTGCTCACCGGCTTCATGGTCGGCGTCGCCGGCTACGCCAGCGCCTTTACCCTGCTGGCGGCGATCCTGGTGGCGGCGGCGCTGATGCTAGGGCTGCTGCTGCGCGACGGGTAAGAGACTCCGTCATTGCGAGTGAAACTAAGCAATCCAGAACGCGCGTTTAGCCACAATCTCCGACCACACCAAACAGCCTCACTCAGCTATAGTGGGGCAGCCCGCTTCTCTCAAGGAGACTCCCATGCGTATCCGTTCTCTGCTCGCCCTGTTGGCCATTGTCCCGGCCTTCCTCATGCTGCCGGCCGCCGCCGACTCAACGGTAGACGTCACCCCCGCTGCCACGCAGCAAAAAACGATTTCGGCCGAAGCCTGCGTCGCCCAGGCCCAGGGCAAGGGCATGCACCTCGCCCAGATCCAGACAGCCTGCTGCAAGGCGCATAAAGGCATCTGCGGCTGCCGCGCAGGCAAGATCGTCTGCTGCGACAACTCCACCAGCAATGATCCAGCGTGTACGTGTCATGGGGATGAGGGTGTTGCCGAGTAATCCCCCTTGACCTAGCACAAACGAATTTCTTCCCTAACAAGTCAATCGTGCTATCAACACGCCAAATAGAAGATTTCCATCGATATGCCCGCAACCCTGAAACTTGGGTACTTTCAGCACGCCGGAACCTGTCAGTCGTCAAAATTCTGTCGGGCCACCTAGAAAACCAGAGTTCACCATTCATTAAACATGACGTAATCGAGATATCAGGCTGCCATAACGCTATGTGTTTTCATGCTGCCGCCGCTGTCGAAAATGCGGCAAAAGCAGTGCTCATTGCCCGTGATCCGAGTGTGATAGAGAACGGCGTCGTAAATGTGAAAAAATTTGGAAGCAAGTCGGGGCACGCCTTGCTCGATCCAGTGCACTTTATTCTCGGAGTACTAGCGAGTAAGGAAACGCGTTATTTGACCAAGCTCGAAGAGTTTGTTTGGCTTGGTCGTTACGCTATACCGATGAGGGCAGACGTACTCTATGACCAAGAAAAAATGGATGTGCTGCGACTCTCAACCCCAGATGAAATGGACATTCTTCACTCGCTTGTAGAACGGCTAATCAAGTGCATATAACGAACAACCAGAACTACTTACTCACCGCCACCCAAACCCCATCCCACCCCGCCCCCGGCGGTTTCAGCCGGAACGCCTCAACCCGCGCCAGCATGACCTGGCTGGGCTGATCCTTCGGTTCGATCGCAAGGCATTCGCTGAACGCCGCTTCGGCCGCATCCCAGTCCTGCGCACGGTAATGCGCCAGCCCGGCTTCGTACGCCTGCACCCGCTGCCGGTCGGCGTCGCTCAATTCGTCGGTCATCCCCAGCAGTTCGTATACCCGCACCGTTTCCAGCTTGCCGGCGACGCGCAGGCTGTCGATTTCGCGGAAAGCCAGCATGTCACCGGCCAGCGTGCGCGTGGCTTCGCTCGCCAGGATGCGCGTGCCGTAGAACTTGTTGGCCTGCTCCAGGCGGGAGGCGAGGTTCACGGTGTCGCCGATGACGGTGTAGCCGCGCGAGGTTTCGGAGCCGATGTTGCCGACGGTGACTTCGCCGCTGGCGATGCCCATGCGGACGTTGACCACGGGCACGCTGTCGCGGACGCTGAACATCTCGGGCAGCCAGGCGCGGAAGGCTTCCAGTCGCGCCATCTGGTCGAGTGCGGCGATGCAGCCGAGGCGCGCGTGGTCGGCGGGGTCGGTGAAGGGCGGGCCCCAGAAGGCCATGACCGAATCACCGATGTACTTGTCGACGATGCCCTGCTGGGCGCGGACGACTTCTGACATCATGGAGAAGTAGCGGTTGAGGAAGCGCACCGCGGCGTCCGGGGTGAGGCCTTCGCACATCCGGGTGAAGCCTTCGAGGTCGGAGAAAAACACGGTCATCACCTGGCGTTCGCCCTTGTCGGCGCCGATACGGTTTTCCAGCAGGGTCTTGACGATGCGCGGGTCGACGTATTGGCCGAAGGTTTCGCGGATACGTTCCTTCTCGCGCAGGCCGACGACCATGTGGTTGAAGGAGGTGGCGAGCGTGGCGATCTCGTCGCGCGTATGCACCTGGATTTCAACCTGCAGGTCGCCGCCTTCCACCGCGCGCGTTCCGCCGAGTAGACGCTTGATCGGGCTGACCAGAGAGCGCGTGAAGAACAGTGCCGAGAGGAAGCCGAGCGCGGCGGCCAGCGCGGTGATGATCCAGTTGAGCGTGGTGGCGCGTGCCTCTTCCTTCTTGGCCTCTGTGGCGGTGTCCTGGGTCAGCTTGTTGAGGATGTCGATGGTCTTGCCGATTTCGATGTCGACGGCGTCTTTCTCGCGCAGCAGGGTTTCGCGGACGAGATCCTGCGAACGCGGGGTGCCTTCCTCCGCCTCGATCTGGAACAGGCGAAAGGTCCGGTGGAAATTCTGGCGCGCGGTCTGGATCGTGGGCAGCTGCTCGCCCAGCACCGCGAGCGTGGCGCGGTCGAGCTTGAGGTCCTTTTGCGCCTGGGCCTCGCCCAGCATGCGCAGCGAGGAATCGACGATCTGGTCGGCATTGACCCCGCGCATGTCGAAGCCGTTCGATTCCTTCGCCAGGTAGTCAGGGTCGGGCCGGGCCGCCTCCATGCCCGACATCACCCGCTCCATGTGTACGATCTGCTGGCGGATCAGGATTTCGACGCTGGCCACTTGCTGCTGTAGCGGCAGGTACCAGTCGGACAGCGCGCGCACCTGGTTGTTGAGCTGACGGAAGTTGAGCACCGACAGCCAGGTGACGACCACCATCAGCACCAGCAGGGCCATGGTGATGCTGAAGATTTTCAGGCTGATGGGCAATCGCATGGGGTTTCCTCCGCAAAGCGTACAAACGCCGACTTGTCATCGCGAGGCTCGAAGCGCCGTGACGATCCAGAGCTGACCATTCCGCATACTAGCTGGATTGCTTCGCATTTGTTTGTGCCCATCGGGTGCTCGCAATGACGGTCGCCGGAATCCAAAATCACGCCCCCCCTGCGCCAGGGTGACGGCGTGCTACAGCAGCGGCTTCAGCGGCAGCAGCTGCCACAGCCGCACCCGGCCGCGCTTGGTCAGCGGTACGTACTGGTCGGGCGCTTCCGCCGCGCTCCAGCTGTTGTCCGGATGCATGTCCGCTTCCATGATCGCCAGCAGCCGCTGTGCCAGCCCGGCGTGGTGCACGATCACGCCGACTTCGGTGTTGAGGTTTTCCGAACGCGGATCGAAGTTGAAGGTGCCAATGTAGGCGGTCGTGCCGTCGACCACCATGCTCTTGGCATGCAGCGCGAACAGCGGCGGCGTGGCAGGCGGATTGGCGCGCGCCATCAGCGTGGCGCGGTTTGCCGGATCGGGTTTGTATTCGCGGATGTCGAGGCCCATTTTAAGCAGCTGCTTGCGCTGGTTGCGGTAGCCGGCGAAGGCCTGCATGTTGTCGGTGGAGGCGAGCGAGTTGGTGAGGATGCGCACCTTGACCCCGCGCGCGACGGCATCCCTGAACAGCGCTTTCGCCTTGCCCGACATCACGAGGTAAGGCGACTGGATGACGATGGATTCCTGTGCCCCGGACACCAGCTTCGCCAGCGCGGCCGAGCTCTGGCCGCCGCCGCCCAGGCTCCAGCGACGGCCGTTCTTGCCCGGCATATCGTGGATGAACTCGACCCGGCCCCAGGCCATGTCGCGCGCCAGGCGCTCGAAGGCGGCGGGCGTGGCGGCGATCGCGGCGCGCACTTCCGGCGCGAAGTTGCCTGGATGCTGCGCATAGGCGTGCAATTCACGGTAGACCTTTTGCACCTCCGTGCCGTCCACCTTGACGTTCTTTTTCATCAGGCCCCAGCCGTCGAAGCGCGCTTCCACCGGCACCGACAGCGGGTTCGCCCAGAAGGCGTCGAAATTGGCCTGCATCGCCTGTGCCGCCTCGCCCACCACCAGCGCGTCGCGGTCGCGGAAGGTGTACTCACGGTCGTAGTCGAAGTACTCGTCGGCCATGTTGCGGCCGCCGGTGATCCCCACCCGGCCGTCGACAATGAAGGTTTTGTCGTGCATGCGCTGGTTGACGCCGCGGAAGTCCGTCACCACGTTGAGTGCACGCTTGTAGAACGGCGTGCCGACCTGGTGCTTGGGGTTGTAGATGCGGATGTCGACGTTGGGATGCCGGGCCAGCGCAAGCAGCGTCTTGTCGGGGGCGTCGATCAGCAAGTCGTCGACGATGACGCGCACCTTGACCCCGCGTTCAGCCGCGCGCAACAGCGCTTCGGTCGCGAGGATGCCGACGTTGTCGGCACTCCAGATGAAGTACTGCACCTCGATCGACTGCCGCGCGTGATCAGCCAGCCAGGCGCGCGCCAGCAGGGCAGACGCGCCGGTGTCGAGCACGTAGATGCCGGTCTCATTCGGATGCGCGGCGATCTGCTGGTCGATGAAGGCCATCGGCGACGCCGACGCGGCTTGCCACGCCCAAGTGCATGCGAGCAAACCGAAGAAGAAACGCCTGATCATCTGGCGCCCCGGCATACGCGTGCTTTTAGGCAGCCTGTCCCGGCACCACCATCGTGCCGGGCGCCACATCGCCGCACTGCGCGCGGTGGCGCAGCGCGTGGTCCATCAGCACGATCGCCATCAGCGCCTCGGCGATGGGCGTGGCGCGGATGCCGACGCAGGGATCGTGGCGGCCATGGGTGACGACCTCGATCGGCTGGCCGTCGAGGTCGATCGAACGGCCGGGCAGGCGCATCGACGAGGTGGGCTTGATCGCGATGTGGGCGACGACGGCCTGGCCGGACGAGATGCCGCCGAGCACGCCGCCGGAATGGTTGGAGAGGAATCCCGCCGGGGTGATTTCGTCGCGGTGTTCGGTGCCCTTCTGCCGCGCGGCGTCCATGCCGTCGCCGATTTCCACGCCCTTGACCGCGTTCAGCCCCATCAGCGCATGGGCGAGGTCGGCGTCGAGCTTGTCGTACAGCGGCTCGCCCCAGCCGGGCGGCACGTTCTCGGCCACCACGCTGATCTTCGCGCCGACCGAATCGCCGGACTTCCTGAGCGCATCCATGTAGGCCTCAAGCTCGGGAACGATCGCGGCATTGGGCGAGAAGAACGCGTTGTTGTCTATTTCATCCCACGACTCGAAGGGGATGTCGATCGGGCCCAGCGCGCTCATGTAGCCGCGGATGACGATGCCGTATTTTTCGGCAAGCCATTTCTTCGCAATGGCGCCGGCGCCGACGATGGGCGCGGTCAGCCGTGCCGACGAGCGACCGCCGCCGCGCGGATCGCGGAAGCCGTATTTCTGCGTGTAGGTGTAGTCGGCATGACCGGGGCGGAAAGTCTCGCCGATGTTGCCGTAGTCCTTGCTGCGCTGGTCCTCGTTGCGGATCAGGAGCGCGATCGGGGTGCCGGTGGTTTTGCCCTCGTACAGGCCGGAGAGGATTTCGGCGGTGTCGGATTCGCGGCGCTGGGTGACGTGGCGCGAGGTGCCCGGCTTGCGGCGGTCGAGGTCGTGCTGGATGTCGGCCTCGGCAAGCGCCATCCCGGGCGGGCAGCCGTCGACGACGCAGCCGATGGCGGGGCCGTGCGATTCGCCGAAGACGGTGACACAGAACAGTTTGCCGAGTGTGCTGCCAGACATGGGAATAAGCCGCGGAAAGAGCCGAAAGAATGCGCCGAAGTCTAGCACAGGCGTGGCTTTGGCCGCCGTCGGCGCGGCTCGCTGAACTTGCTGTCACAAGACCGTTCTATCCTTGTCAGCTATTCTAAAACCTATCCACCAAAAAGGACCGCCCATGAATGCCGCCCAGCACGTCACCACCCTCGGCCAAAGCCTCTGGCTCGACAACCTGTCGCGCAGCCTGATCCGCGACGGCACGCTGGCCGGACTGATCGCGGAGAGCGGCGTGTCGGGCGTGACCTCGAATCCGTCGATTTTCCAGAACGCGCTGGCGACCAGCCCCTATTACGCCGACGACCTGGCGCGACTGAAGGCCGGCGAGCTGGATGCCGAGCAGCGCTACGAGGCACTGGTCATCCCCGACATCCAGGCCGCCTGCGATCTGCTGCTGCCCACGTTTGAAGCCAGCGGCGGCAACGACGGCTACGTCAGCCTGGAAGTCGCGCCGCGCTGGGCCTACGACGCTGCGCAGACGGTGGCCGAAGCGCAGCGCCTGTCCGCCGCGGTCGACCGCCGCAACCTGCTGGTCAAGGTGCCGGGCACGCCCGAGGGCCTCAATGCGTTTGAGGCGCTGACCACGCTCGGCATCAACGTCAACGTGACCCTGCTGTTCTCGGTTGCGCAATGCCAAGCCGCGTTCGATGCCTACATCCGCGGCCTCGCCGCGCGTGCCGCAGCCGGCGCCGACGTGCGCCGCAGCAAGGCAGTGGCGAGCCTGTTCCTGTCGCGCGTCGACACCCTGGTCGACAAGCAACTGACCGCCATCGGCACGCAGGAGGCGCTGTCGCTACGCGGCCGCGCCGCGGTGGCGATGGCCAAGCTCGCCTATCAGGCTTATCTGCAGACCTTCCACGGCGATGCCTTCGCCGCGCTGGCGCAACAAGGCGCGACGCCGCAATATCTGCTGTGGGCGAGCACCGGCGTAAAAAACCCGGACTACGCCGACCTGCTCTACGTCGAACCGCTGATCGGGGCGGAAACCATCAACACCCTGCCCGACAAGACGCTCGCCGCGCTGGTCGACCATGGCAAAGCGGCGCTCACCCTGGAAGCCGGGACGGACGAAGCCGCCGCGCAGCTGGCCGCGCTCGCGCACCTGGGGGTGAGCATGGACGCGGTCGGCGAGCGCCTGCAGGTCGACGGGGTGGGCAGTTTCGAGGCATCGTTTGTCAAACTGCTCGAACAGACCGCTTAAGGCCACCGCGCGTTGCCGCCGCGCGACTGATGCGGCATCATCGAAACCGGGCGTTCGCATCCGCTATCGTTCACCATCTCGAATAAGGAATCACCATGAAAGCTCGCGCCGCTGTTGCCTGGGAACCCAAGAAGCCGCTGTCGATCGAGGAAGTCGACGTCGAAGGCCCGCGCGAAGGCGAGGTGCTGCTGCAGGTCGTCGCCAGCGGCGTCTGCCACACCGATGCCTTCACCCTGTCGGGCGACGACCCGGAAGGCGCCTTTCCGTGCATCCTCGGCCACGAGGGCGGCTGCATCGTGGTGGAGTGCGGGCCCGGCGTCAAAACGCTGAAGCCCGGCGACCACGTCATCCCGCTCTACATCCCCGAATGCGGGCACTGCGAATACTGCGCCTCGCCCAAGACCAACTTGTGCCAGTCGATCGCATCCACCGTGTGGACCGGCTACATGCCCGACGGCACCCGCCGCTTCTCCAAGAACGGCAAGCCGATCTTTCACTACATGGGCTGCTCGACCTTTTCCGAATACACCGTGGTGCCGGAGATCGCGCTCGCCAAGATCAACCCGGCAGCGCCGCTCGACAAGGTGTGCCTGCTCGGCTGCGGCGTCACCACCGGCATCGGCGCGGTGCTCAACACCGCCAAAGTCGAGCCGGGTTCGACCGTCGCCGTCTTCGGCCTGGGCGGCATCGGCCTGTCATGCATCCAGGGCGCGGTGATGGCCAAGGCCGGCCGCATCCTCGCCATCGACCTCAACCCCGACAAGTTCGAGATGGCGAAAGCACTCGGCGCGACCGACTTCATCAATCCGCGCGAGGTCAACGGCTCGCTGGTCGAATACATCCGCGACCTGACGAAAGGCGGCGTCGACTATTCGTTCGAGTGCATCGGCAACGTCAACGTGATGCGCGACGCGCTCGAATGCACCCATATGGGCTGGGGCGTTTCCACCGTGATCGGCGTTGCCGGCTCGGGACAGGAAATCTGCACCCGGCCGTTCAACCTGGTGGTCGGGCAAGAGCATCCGCTCGGTCATCATTTTCTGAGGCGGCGATGAAACAAGTCGAAAGAATCAAGGAATTCGGCGGCTGGCTCGAACGCTGGCAGCACGACTCCGTAACCTGCCACTGCGCGATGACTTTCTCGGTCTACCTGCCGCCGCAGGCGGCGACGCAGAAGCTGCCGGTGGTGTACTGGCTGTCGGGGCTGACCTGCACCGACGACAACGTGCGGGTGAAGGCCGGTGCGCAGCGTTATTGTGCAGAACTCGGGTTGATCCTCGTCATGCCCGACACCAGCCCGCGCGGCGAAGGCGTGCCCGACGTGCCCGGGCGCTACGACCTCGGCCAGGGCGCCGGCTTCTACGTCAACGCCACGCAGGCACCGTGGACCACGCACTATCACATGTACGACTACGTCACCCGCGAACTGCCCGCGCTGGTGGAGGCGAATTTTCCGGTCATTCCCGGCAAGCGGAGCATCAGCGGCCATTCGATGGGCGGCCACGGCGCGCTGATCTGCGCCCTGAAAAACCCCGGCCTATACGCCTCGATCTCCGCCTTCGCACCGATCTGCAATCCGGTGCTGAGCCCCTGGGGGCAGGGCTGCTTCGAGGCCTATCTCGGCGGCGACCGAAAAGCCTGGGAGGCGTACGACGCCACCTGCCTGGTCAAGGCCGGCGCACCGCTGCCGCCCGCGCTGATCGACCATGGCACCGCCGACGAATTCCTGGCCGGGCAGCTCTATCCGCAGAACCTGCAAGCAGCCTGCGCCGCGCTCGGCATCCCGCTCACGCTCAGGATGCAGGACGGCTACGACCACAGCTACCACTTCATCGCCACCTTCATCGGCGAGCATCTGGCGTTTCATGCGCGGGCGATGGCGGCGTGAGGGCGGATCGACGGCACGACGCCCGACCCCGCGCCTGATCAAGCAAGAACAATTTATATCCCGCATAAAAATCTTGAGTGGACAGGCGGGGTTGCCGGGAACAGGATTACCTTATTACCCACCACATCCGAACCCGGTGTGGTGGCATTCAGGAGCCATGAAAAGGAGACCCGCCATGACCACAACGTATACCCGTCTGCCCTCCCGCAATCTCGACAAGATCGCCGGCCTGCTTCGCCCCGCTTGCGTGTTGCCGGAGCGCGTCGGCCTGGACAACCCGGCGCTCGACGTGATGACCGACTTCCGCCGCCTGACCGCCTTCATCGCCACCCCAGGCGACACCATCAAGCAGGCGGAAGAACGCATGATCCGCCGCAAGGTGCGCCTGCTGTTCGTCATGGATAACGAGGACCGCGTCGCCGGCCTGATCACCAGCACCGACATTCACGGCGAAAAACCGATGCAGGTGGTGCAAAGCCACGGCATCCGCCGCGATGAAGTGCTGGTGGCCGACATCATGACCCCGGTGGAGCGCCTGGAAGCGGTCGACTTCGACGACATCATCCACAGCCGCGTCGGCCACGTACTGGAAACACTCAAGGCACGCGGTCGTCAGCACGCACTGGTAATCGAAAACGTGAACGGGCAACAGATGGTGCGCGGCCTGCTGTCCCTGTCGCAGCTGAGCAAACAGCTGGGCGTCACCGTCGAGACCACTGAAGTTGCGAACACCTTCCTCGAAATCGAGCAGCATCTCGCGCACGCGTGAGTGCGGTGTCGCGCCGGGTCCATTCTATTACTGCTGCGCTTCACTAAATGGAAACGCTCCTTGATGAATTCAGCGCCGGCTTCCCGGACCTTGCGCAGATTGTGCGGCTTCTCGTCCGCCTCGGCATCGCCATGCTGCTGGGCGCCGTCGTAGGCTTCCAGCGCGAAAAGTACGGCAAGCCGGCGGGGCTGCGCACCCATATCCTGGTTGCGATGGGCAGCGCACTTTTTGTCATTGCCGCCATCGAGTCCGGCATGACGTCCGACGGCGTGTCGCGCGTCATTCAGGGTCTGATCACGGGAATCGGATTTATCGGCGCGGGGGCCATTCTCAAGCTCGGGCAAGATCGCGAAATTTATGGCCTGACGACCTCGGCCGGTATATGGGCGACCGCCGCCGTCGGGGTCGCCGTCGGCCTGGGCCTGTTGGGTCTGGCCGTGGTGAGCGTGATCCTGATCTGGTTCGTTCTCGCGGTTCTGGGTTATGCCGAAACACGCCTCAAGCCTTCCGGGGAGGACACGCGCGCCCGTTGAAGGGTCGGGCCGGTGTGTGACTGAACGCCACGCCGACCGCAGCGCACACCTCGCCGCCATCGCGGCTTTGCCCAGGTGCGAGGTTTTCCCGCACGGCTTCTTGTGCTCCAATCCCGGACTTCCGGTCGCGTCATCCGCCCGCGCCGAATGGCCGCGAGACTGCAAACGATAACAAGCACAACATGAATATTTCCGTCAGCGAACTGATCGTCCGGTATCTGGAACGCCTGGGTATCGACCACATCTTCGGCATGCCGGGCGCGCACGTGCTGCCGATCTACGACTGCCTGCATGATTCAACGGTGAAAAGCGTGCTGGTGAAGCACGAACAGGGCGCGGCCTTCATGGCGGGCGGCTACGCGCGCATTTCTCTCCAGCCCTCAGCCTGCATCGCCACTGCGGGGCCGGGCGCGACCAATCTCATCACCGGGATCGCCAACGCCTACGCCGAGCGGCTGCCGGTGCTGGCGATCACCGGCGAGACCTCGACCTACATCTTCGGCCGCGGCGGCCTGCAGGAAAGCTCGGGCGAAGGCGGCGCCATCGACCAGGGCGCGCTGTTCGCCGGCATCACGCGCTACCACAAGCTGATCGAGCGCACCGACTATCTTGGACAGGTGCTGAACCAGGCCACGCAGGCGCTGCTCGGGCGCGAGCCGGGTCCGGTGCTGCTGTCGATCCCCTACAACGTGCAGAAGGAGACGGTCGACGACGGCGTGCTGGACCAGATTCATTTCCCCGGCAAGGCAGCGATCCGATTCACCACGCCCACCGCCGAATTCACCGAACTGCTGCGCGCAGCGCGCGCGCCGGTGATCGTCGCCGGCCACGGCTGCATTCAGGCGGGCGCGCGCGACGTCATCGCCGCCTTCTCCGAACGCTTCAACATTCCGGTCACCACCAGCCTCAAGGCCAAGGGCGTGGTGGCCGAAGGCACGCCGCTGTCGCTGGGCTGCCTCGGCGTCACCTCCAACGGCGAGGCCTACCGCTATCTGGTCGATCACGCCGACCTGCTGATTTTCCTCGGCGCCAGCTTCAACGAGCGTACCAGCTATCTGTGGGACGCGAAGCTGCTGGCCAACAAGAAGATCGCCCAGGTGGACCGCGACGCCGCGCAGATCGGCCGCGTGTTCCAGCCGGACGTGTCCATTTGCGGCGACATCCTCGCGGTGATGGAAGACGTGTTCGACGTGCTGGAAGCAGACGGCATGCCGACCAAGTCCCGCGACCTGCTCGACGTCCACCAAGCCGCCATCTCGCGGCCCGCGGACGACGGCGCCGTGCAGGCGCAGCAACCCTTCCGCCTGATGCAGGCCTTCTTCAGCGGGCTCGCCGAGCGCTTCCCGCACAACGCGCTGGTGTTCGACGACAACATCGTCTTCGCGCAGAGTTACTTTGACGTCTCCGACCTCAACCACTACTTCCCGAATTCCGGCATCTCCTCGCTCGGCCATGCGATCCCGGCCGCCATCGGTGCGCGCTGCTTCGCCAAGGACAGTCCCACCTTCGCCATCCTCGGCGACGGCGGCTTCCAGATGTGCTGCATGGAAATGATGACGGCGGTGAACTACGGCATCCCGCTCAACGTGGTGGTGATCAACAACGGCACGTTGAGCCTCATCCGCAAGAATCAGTTCCAGCTCTATGGCGAGCGCTACATCGACTGCGACTTTGCGAATCCCGACTTCGGCCTGCTCGCGCAGTCGTTCGGCGTGAACCACTTTCGCATCGAGGCCGAAGTCGAACTCGACGCCCTGTTCGCCAGCGCCGACCTCAGCGGCACCATCAACCTCATTGAAATCCTGCTCGACAAACATGCCTTCCCGCGCTACCTGTCGGCTCGCTAGCCCCGACGAGCAAATCGCGGCGCAGCACGCCGTCATCGCCCGCTTCGAATCCGCGCTGTGGGACGGCGGCTTCAATGCAGCGCTGCTGGCGTCTTACCAGTCGGCCTGGCGGCGGCTGGAAACGCTGATCGCCGCGCGCGGCGACGATCGCCGCCACCAGTTCGTCCTCGTCATCCCGGTGGCCGACAGCCCGGCGCAATTGCGCCGTTGCCTCGCCAGCCTGCTGGAACTCTGCCGCGCGTTCGGCTACGGCGGGATGCGGGACGGCCGCTTTAGCAAAGTGTCGGTCATCCTCGCCGACGACAGCGAGGACGCCGGGTTCATCGCCGAGAACCGGGCCATCGCCCGCGAGTTCGACGCCCAAGGCCTGGCCATCGACTACTTCGGCCTCGCCGAGCAGCTTGCGCTGATGGACACGCTCGCACACGTCGACCTCGGCAGCATCGTCGGCACGGCGCCGCGCGGCGCCTTCGGCCACAAGGGCCAAGCGATGATGCGCAACATCGCCTACCTGAAACTGGCCCAGCTGCAGGAAACCGACATCCCACTGCTCGTCTACACGCTCGACGCCGACCAGCAGTTCAAGGTGAAGGTGGAAACGGCGGACAGAGACGTCTGCGCGGTCAATTTCTTCGCCCAGTTCGACGCGATCTTCAGCGCGACCGACGCTGAGGTGCTGACCGGCAAGGTCGTCGGCGATCCGCCCGTCTCACCTGCCGTCATGGCCGGCAACTTCCTCGACGACGTCGCCGGCTTCCTGCGCGAGATGGCGGCAAGCGACCCGGCACAGCCCTACCGCCCGAATGCGGCGAACACGTCGGACGCCGACGCCGCGTATCACGACATGGCCGGCCTGTTCGGCTTTGCGAACCCGGCCGATGCCTATCGCTATCGCTGCAACCTGGCCGGCACCCCCTGCAACGCCGACTGCTTCGGCGACTTCGCGCAGCGGCTGAAGCGCTTCTTCCACGGCGAGCATCCCACCCGCATCACCTGGTATCGCCACCAGCGCGGGCTAGACAGCGTCCAGCCCGCGCGCACGGTCTACACCGGCAACTACGTCTTCCGCCCGCGGGCATTGAGCTGGTTCATCCCCTTTGCGCCGCTGCGCCTCAGGATGTCTGGCCCCACGCTGGGGCGGCTGATGAAGGCCGAGCTGGGCGACACCTTCATGTCCGCCAACCTGCCGATGCTGCACACGCGCACGCTCGACGCCACCGGCGAAGCCGAATTCCGCCCCGGCGTCATCACCGCGGCCGACGCGATCGACCTCGCCGATGAATTCGAGCGGCAGTTTTTCGGCGACGTGATGCTGTTCACGGTCGAGCGGCTGACCGCGCTGGGCTTCCCGCAACAGGCGCTGCCCGCTGAAACCCTCGCCGACGCGCTCGACGCCGTGCACGCCGAGATGGCACAGCAATACCGCACGCGTCACGCCGCGATCGTGAAAAAGCTCGCTACGCTGACCCTTATGCTGAACGATCCGGCACGCTGGTGGCAAGCGCCCGCGCATGCCCAGGCGCTCACGCAATTCCGGGTCTTCCTCGACAACATGCAGCGCAACTTCGGTGCCGGTTCGCCGGGCCATGCGCGCATTGCCTCGGCGAAGAACTGGCAGCGCTGGCGTCAGCGCCAGCTCGCCGCCCTCGCCCGATTCGACGCTGACAGACGCGCCTGGAGCCAGGCGCTGGCCGCACTCACGCCGCAGGGATGATCGCCCGCCTGCGCCACTGGCTGCACCGCCGCCACCATCCGCTGCGCTATGACCATCTCGATGCCCTGTTGCGCACGCAGTCGCTGAAGCGCGAGGACCTGCTCGCCAGGCAGCAGCGCGATCTGGCCGACATCGTCGACTTCGCTGCCGCCCACACGCCCTATTACGCGGAGACGCTGGCGCCCTTTCTTCAAAACGGGCGTTTCGGCTTCAACGAACTACCCGTCCTGAAAAAGGACGACGTGACCCGCCGCCTGGACAACCTGCTTGCCGACACGGCCAACCGCAGCCAGGCGAAGCTCGGCCACACCGGCGGCTCCACCGGCAAGCCGCTGGTCTTCTGGTACGACGACACCAAGCACGAGCTGATGCGCGCCGGCATGATGCGGAGTTACATGCTGTCGGGCTGGCAGCCGGGACAGAAAATCCTCAACTTCTGGGGGGCGCGGCAGGATGTCGTGCCCGGCGGGGTGTTCGGCGCGCAACTCGGCGACGCCATCGCGGCGGAGCACACGATTTCAGCGTACGAATACACCGAAGCGCAGCTCGTCGAATGGGCGCGCTTCATCCAGCGCTACCGGCCGGTGCTGCTGCAGGGCTACGCCAGCGTTCTGGCGGAAGTCGCGCGCGCGGTGATTGAAAACCGCCTCGTCATGCCGAAGACCCTGCTGGGCGTGTACTCCACTGCGGAAGTGCTCACCGACGCACAGCGCCAGCGCATGCAGCAGGCCTTCGGCTGCAAGGCGTTCAACCAGTACGGCAGCCGCGAAATTCCCAACATCGCCTGCGAATGCAGCCAGGGCAGGCTGCACGTCTTCACCGACATGGTGTTTCTGGAGTCGCGGAAGATCGATGACGAAAACCGGCTGCTGGTCACCTCGCTCACCAACCGGCTGATGCCGATGATCCGCTACGACATCGGCGATTCCGGCCGACTGCTCGACGGCGAATGCGATTGCGGCCTGCCCTTCCCGCTGATGGAAATGGACCTGTGCCGGCAGAACGATCTCATCCGCACCTCGAGCGGCAAGACCGTCCATCCCTCGTATTTCAACCGCCTGCTGTACGGGCAGACGCAGATCCGGCAATACCAGTGGGTACAGCGCGACCTGGACCGGCTCGAACTGAACCTGGTCGCCCCACCGCTGGGCCGCGAAACGCTGGCGTCACTTGAAGCCAGCATCCGCAGGGATGTGGATGCGCGGATGGTGTTGAAAGTCCATTATCTGGGCGAGATCCCGCGGACGGTTTCGGGCAAGCACCGGTTTGTGATCGGCCTAGGGGCGGCGCGACCCGGACACCCCTAACCCGCCCAACAGGCAGATCATTCCACCCGCACCCCACGGAACAAAGCCTCGCTCCCCCGCCTCTCACAGCAGAGCCCATCCTGATGCCGACCCCCATGACTTCCTTATTCAAGCGTTTGTTGCCCGTCTGGATCGCGCTGCTCGCCCTGAGCGGCCCGGCCGTCGCCGCCCCCGCCACCCTCGACGAACTGCTGGCGCGCCCTGCGGCGCCGCCCGGGGTGGTGTTCGAAATCGTCGACCGCGACCCGGGTGCGCTGGCGGTGGCGCTGCCCTGGGTGAAGCAGGCCTCGCAGCGCCTGAAGGCGCGTCACCCCGGCCTGCCGATGGCGCTGGTGACGCACGGCAATGAAATGTTCGCCCTGCAAACCGGACAACGCGCCGGCAACGAGGCGATCCACCAGATTGCGCAAAGCCTCAGCCACGACGACGGGATTCCGGTGCATGTCTGCGAGACCTATGCCGGCCGGCGCGGGCTGGCGGCCGAGGATTTCCCGGCCTACATCGACGTCGCCCCCACCGGCCCGACGCAGATCCGCAACTACGAAGCACTCGATTACGTGAGGCTGGTTGTGCCCCGGTCCGCGGTGCTGAAGGCGCGCTGAGGCGCGGGGTCAATGCTGGCGGCACTCTACAAGCAAGCATCCCCATGAGCATCGCGACTATTCGAGCGCCCTAATGCGGGCCAGGAGTACTCAATCAGAACGCCTTCCACTCTTCTCTTCCGGCCCCGGCAACTGCACGCTTCTTCGGCACCTCGACCAGCTCCAGCTTGGGCTTTATGTCCCTCTGGGTTTTTATGCTTTTCAGGGTATTCGGCGTCGCCGTGACCCTGTCATTCAGCACCGGCTGTTCCGCACGCTGGCTGTACCTGCCCACCAGCTTGAACACGCTCACCACCTCGGCAAGCTTGGCCGCCTGATCCTGCAAGCTCTCGGAGGCGGCTGCGGCCTCCTCCACCAGGGCGGCGTTCTGCTGGGTCACGTCGTCCATCTGGGTGATAGCCTGG
>NCGX01000011.1 GCA_002256995.1 Hydrogenophilales bacterium 16-64-40 | reverse complement strand
AACTCGCCCGCGTGCTGGCCGCCGGCGGCGATCCCGGCAAGGTCGTTTTTTCCGGCGTCGGCAAGACCGCGGACGAGATGCGCGCCGCGCTCGAGGCCGGCATCCTCTGCTTCAACGTCGAGTCGGTCAGCGAACTGCACCGGTTGAACCGCGTCGCGGTCGAGCTGGGCAAGGTCGCGCCGGTGTCGTTCCGGGTCAACCCCGATGTCGACCCCAAAACACATCCCTATATCTCCACCGGGCTCAAGGAAAACAAATTCGGCGTGCCGATTGCCGATGCCCCTGCGCTCTACCGTCTGGCCGCCAGCCTGCCGAACCTGAAAATCACCGGCATCGATTGCCACATCGGCTCGCAGCTGACCGACCTGTCGCCGCTGGCGGACGCCGCCGACCGCGTGCTCGCGCTGGTCGACGCGCTGGCGGCCGAGGGCATCGCACTGCACCACATCGACTTGGGCGGCGGCGTCGGCATCCGCTACCACGACGAAACGCCGCCCGACCTCGCCGCTTATGGCCGCACGCTGGCAACCCGCTTTGCCGGCCGCCGCGAGAAACTACTGCTGGAACCGGGACGCTCGCTGGTCGGCAATGCTGGTCTGCTGCTCACCCGCGTCGAATACTTGAAGCCCGGCGAAGGCAAGAACTTTGCGATCGTCGATGCAGCGATGAACGACCTGATGCGCCCCGCGCTCTACGAGGCGTACCACCACATCGTCGCCGTCAACGAACGAAACACCCCGGCACAACGCTACGACATCGTCGGTCCGATCTGCGAAACCGGCGATTTTCTGGGCTTTGCGCGCGACCTCGCGATCGAGGAAGGCGACCTGCTGGCCCTGCTTTCTGCGGGCGCCTACGGCATGAGCATGGCGTCGAACTACAATTCACGCCCGCGGGCGGCCGAAGTTCTGATTAATGAAAATGAAATTCATCTCATCCGGGAACGCGAAACGCAAGATAGCCTAATGGCTGGAGAACGGCTTGTAGCTTGACCTCCATCGATACAGCTCTGACGCATATATTTCGTTTTATTGGTGTCGGATCGATACATTTTGTTTGGCTGCGACAGTTTTAACCGAATTGTTTTCGCATAGCCTTGACTATTCGTTGTACCCCTTGCAAAAGTAACTAGAATGAGGCTCACCAAGCGGAGCCTCGGTATCGCCCGTGTCTAGCGGGTTTCGGGTAAGTGGGTCGCCTGTCGGTACCACGCTTTGGAAGTGCAAATTCTGACTGCACGTGGCTTCAAGCTGTAGTGATAAGTGAATGTGTTCAACTTCTAAGGAGTGTTAAATGGCAACAGTAAAAAAACCCGCCGCCAAACCGGTGGCCAAAAAGGCAGCAGCCAAACCCGCTGCTAAATCTGCCGTCAAGAAGGTAGCCGCCAAGCCCGTAGCCAAGAAAGCGGCTCCGGCCAAGAAGGCAGTCGCCGCCAAAAAACCGGCAGCCAAGCCCGTCGCTAAAAAGGCCGCCGCTAAACCCGTAGCCAAGAAAGCGGCTCCGGCCAAAAAGGCGGTCGCCGCCAAAAAACCGGCAGCCAAGCCCGTCGCCAAAAAGGCAGCCGCCAAGCCGGTCGCCAGGAAAGCGGCTCCGGCCAAAAAGGCAGTCGCCGCCAAAAAGCCGGCAGCCAAGCCCGTCGCTAAAAAGGCCGCCGCTAAACCGGTTGCTAAAAAAGCCGCGGCCAAGCCGGTCGCCAGGAAAGCGGCTCCGGCCAAAAAGGCAGTCGCCGCCAAAAAACCGGTAGCCAAGCCCGTCGCCAAAAAGGTCGCTGCCAAACCGGTTGCTAAGAAACCCGCTCCGGCCAAGCCGGCAGTCGCCGCCAAAAAACCGGCCGCCAAGCCCGTCGCCAAAAAGGTCGCTGCCAAACCGGTTGCTAAGAAACCCGCAGCCAAGCCGGTCGCCAAGAAAGCCGCTCCGGCCAAGCCGGCAGTCGCCGCCAAAAAACCGGCCGCCAAGCCCGCTGTCAAGAAGGCCGCGCCCAAGCCTGCCCCGGCCAAGCCGGCTGCACCCGCAGCCGCGCCTTCCCCCGCACCGGCAGTTTCGGTGATCAAGCCTTTCGGGCTCTAACAGGTCGGGCACTGCCCAATCTGAAACGGGGGCCTGGCCCCCGTTTTTTTGCCACAGCGTTGGCTTATCCCCGTTTCAATTGCGCCTTTCGGCGCCGTTCCCCACCGTTTGTCCGACCTGGAATCTGGCCGGCGTGAAACGACTGCGGGCAGTCTGCAACAGGGTCACGCCCCACGGCAGGCGCGCGCCGAGCAGCAGCGCAAGGACCGCCGCGTAGATCAGCGGTTCAGTGAGATCCTTTTTCACCAGCCACAGAAAGTGAATCACGCCCAGCAGGGCAATCAGATAAATCAGGCGATGGAGCTGCTGCCAGCGTCGCCCAAGGCGACGCATCATGGCGTGGGTCGACGTCAGGGCGAGCGGAATGAGCAACACAAAGGCGGCGAAGCCGATCGTGATGAAGGGCCGCTTGACGATGTCCCGGGCGATGGCCGCCGGGTCGAAGAACTGATCCAGCCAGAGATAGGTGACGAAATGCAGACCGGCATAAAAAAAGGCGAACAGCCCCAGCATGCGCCGGTAACGGATAAGGTCGGCGCGCCCGGTCAGTCGGCGTAGCGGCGTGACGGACAGGGTCAGCAGCAGCCCGACGAGCGTCCAGGTGCCGGTGGAGCGGGTGATGAACTCGATCGGATTGGCCCCGAGACCGCCGCTTGCCCCCAGAACAAGCAGCCGCAGCAGCGGCAACAGACAGATGCCAAAAATCCAGAATTTCGGGTTGCGCAGGGTGGCGCCCATCAGAAGAATTTTTTCAAATCCATCCCGCGATACAAGGATGCGACCTGGTCACCGTAACCATTGAACATCAGGGTGTCGCGCTTGCGGAACTCGCCGATGCGGCGCTCCTTCGCCTGGCTCCAGCGCGAGTGGTCGACCCGGGGATTGACGTTGGAATAGAAACCGTATTCCCGCGGCGCCGCGCGCATCCAGGCGGTGAGCGGGGGCTTTTCGACGAAGCGGATCTTGACGATCGACTTGGCGCTCTTGAACCCATACTTCCATGGCACCACCAGCCGAACCGGCGCGCCGTTCTGGTTCGGCAGCACCTCGCCGTAGAGGCCGACCGCCAGCAGCGTCAGCGGATGCATCGCCTCGTCCAGGCGCAGCCCTTCGACATACGGCCAGTCAAGCACGCGCGAGCGTTGCCCGGGCATCTGCCTGGGGTCGTTCAAGGTCACGAACTCGACGTATTTGGCATTGCCGGTGGGTGCGGCGCGGCGGATGATTTCACGCAAGGGAAAGCCCACCCATGGAATCACCATCGACCAGCCTTCGACGCAGCGCATGCGATACACGCGTTCTTCCAGCGGCGCGAGTTTCAGCAGCGCGTCGATGTCGTACGTCTTCGGGTTGCCCACCTCGCCTTCTATCGCCACGGTCCACGGGCGGGTGATCAGGCTGCCGGCGTTTTGGGCCGGGTCGCCCTTGCCGGTGCCGAATTCATAGAAGTTGTTGTAGGTGGTGACGTCCTTGTAGGGTGTTTTGGCCTCGTCCAGCCGGTATGCACTGGGGCGAACACCGGCCAGTTTGACGCCGGCCTCGGCTTCGGGCGCCGCGCCCAGGGCTGCGCCCGCCACCAGCACCCCCATCCCCTGCATGAAGCGGCGACGTTCGCGGTAGATTTCGGGCGGGGTAATTTCGGATGGCGGGATGTCGGTGGGCGAGCGTATCAGCATGGCGGTATCCTGGTTGAGCGTGCGTGTTTAATAGTCGGACCACACGCGCAGTCCTTACATCTCCAGATCAAAACAGACCCCGCCATGCGGCTTTTGTTTCGCACCGGAACTGCTAATGTGCGTATCTATCGTACGTCTTTGTTCTCTTTGCGGAATCCGTCATGCGCGCCCTGCTCCTCCTGCTGTTCGTTCCGACGCTTGCCCTCGCCCAGGCGGGCGGCCCGCCCTTCATTCCGGTCAACATGATGACAGTCGCCGCCACCCCGGTGTCGAATACGGTCAACGCGGTGGGCGCGCTGATTGCCGAGGACAGCGTGGTGCTGCGCCCGGAAATCGACGGCCGCATCGACAAGCTGCTGTTCAAGGAAGGCCAGCCGGTGAAGAAGGGTGCGCTGCTGGTGATGCTCGATTCCGCCGAGCAGCGCGCCCGCGTGGCCGCCGCCCAGGCGGATCTCAAGCTGGCGCAAAGCCGCTACGCGCGCAGCGAGGAACTGGTCGCGCAGAATTTCATTTCGCGGCAGGCGCTCGACGAGGCACGCGCCAACCTCGACATCCTGCGCGCGCGCCTGCAGCAGGAGCAGGCGGCGCTCAGCAAGACATCGATCCGCGCGCCGTTCGCCGGCGTCGTTGGCTTGCGCCAGGTGAGTCCCGGTGCCTATGTCGGCAAGGGCGACGACTTGGTGCGGCTGGACGCGCTCGGCACCCTCAAGCTGGAAGTGCCGGTGCCGGAAACCGCGCTGCCGCTGGTGCGCATCGGCCTGCCGATCAAGCTGACCGTCGACGCCCTGCCGGGACAACGCTTCAGCGGCACCGTGCACGCGATCGATCCGGTGGTCGATCCGGTCAGCCGCAATGTTCGCGTGCGCGCGCGCATCACCAACCCCGCCGGCACGCTCAAACCCGGCATGTTCGCCCGCGCCACCGCCGACCTGGGCGGCAGGACCAGCGCCATCCTGCTGCCCGAGCAGGCCATCGTGCCGCGCCCGGACGGCAGCTATGTGTTTCTGGCGGTCGACGGCAAGGCCGAGCTGCGTAAGGTCACGCTGGGCAAACGCGAACCGGGCCGGGTCGAGATCGTCTCCGGCGTGAAGGTGGGCGACACCGTCGTCCTCGACGGCCAGATCAAGCTCCGCCCCGGCGTGCCGGTGGTCACACTGGAACAGGCGGCACAGAGGATGAAGAACATGCCGCCCGGCAAGCGCTGATCCGACCACACGCGAAGGCCGAGCCATGATCCTCTCCGATATTTCCATCCGCCGCCCGGTGCTGGCCACCGTGATGAGCCTGCTCATCATCCTGGTCGGCCTGATTGCGTTCGACCGCCTGCCGGTGCGCGAATATCCCAATATCGACGCGCCGGTGGTCTCGGTGCGCACGGTCTATCCCGGCGCCTCGGCCGAGGTGATGGAAAGTCAGATCACCAAGCCGCTGGAGGATTCGCTGTCCGGCATCGAGGGCATCCGCACCATCAAGTCGGTGAGCCGCGAGGAAGTCAGCCAGATCACGGTGGAGTTCGTGCAGTCGCGCGACCCCGAGGCCGCCGCCAATGACGCCCGCGACCGCGTGGCACGGGTGCGCGGCCTGTTGCCGGACGAGGCGGATGACCCGGTGGTGGCGAAGATCGAGGCCGACGCCCAGGCCATCATCTGGCTGGCGTTTTCCAGCGACCGCCAGTCGGCGCTGGAAATCACCGACTACGCCGACCGCGTGGTGGCCGACCAGCTGAAGACCCTGCCCGGCGTCGCCTCGGTGATCATCGGCGGCGAGCGCCGCTACGCCATGCGGCTGTGGCTTGACCCGGCCCGTATGGCGGCGCTGGGGGTGACGGTGCAGGACGTGGAAACCGCGCTCAGGAGCCAGAACACCGAGCTGCCCTCGGGCCGCATCGAAAGCCAGACGCGCGAGTTTTCCGTGCTGGCGGAAACCGACCTCAGAACGCCCGCGCAATTCGAGCGCGTCATCATCCGCGACAGCGGCGGCGTGCTGGTGCGGCTGGCCGACATCGGCCGCGCCGAAGTCGGCGCCGAGGACGAGCGCAACATTGTGCGGGTCAACGGCCGCGCCGCCGTGGGCCTCGGCATCGTCAAGCAGTCCACCGCCAACACGCTGGCAGTGGCACAGGCGGTCAAGGCCGAGTTGCCGCAGCTGGAAGCGGCGCTGCCGGAAGGCATGCAGCTCAAGGTCGGCTTCGACAGCTCGATCTTCATCGAAAAGTCGATCGATGCGGTGTACACGACCATGATCGAGGCGATGGTGCTGGTGGTCGCGGTGATCTTCCTGTTCCTGCGCAATTGGCGCACCACGCTGATTCCCTTCGTCACCATCCCGGTGTCGCTGATCGGCGCCTTCATCTTCCTTTATTCGATGGGCTTCACCATCAACGTGCTGACGCTGCTGGGGCTGGTGCTGGCGATCGGTCTGGTGGTCGACGACGCCATCGTCATGCTGGAGAACATCTACCGCCATATCGAGAACGGCGAGCCGCCGTACGACGCGGCCATCAGGGGCGCCAAGGAAATCGGCTTCGCAGTGGTGGCGATGACGATGACGCTGGTCGCGGTGTTCGCGCCGCTGGCCTTCGCCGAAGGCAACACCGGCAAGCTTTTCACCGAATTCGCACTGACCGTGGCCGCCGCGGTGCTGGTGTCGGGCTTTGTCGCACTCACCTTGACCCCGATGATGGCGAGCAGGATGCTGCGCCACGAAACCCGCCACGGCGCCTTGTTCAACTTCGGCGAGCGCATGCTGAGCGGCCTCAACCGTGGCTACACGCGCGGCGTCACCCGCGTCGTGCAGCACCCGCTGATCGTCACTGCGGTCTTCGTGCTGGTCGCGGTCGCCGCCTTCGGCCTGCTGAAGTCGCTGAAATCGGAGCTGGCGCCGACCGAGGACCGCGGCTTCTTCATCGGCTTCATGCTGGCGCCCGAGGGCTCGACCCTGCAGTACACCGACCAGTACGCGCGGCAGATCGAAGGCATCTACCAGAACGTGCCGGAAGTGAACACGGCGTTTGTCGTGGTGGCACCGGGCCTCGAGCGCCCCAACCCAGTCAACACCTCGCTGTCGTTCGTCATGCTCAAACCGTGGGAGGAACGCAGCCGCAGCCAGATGGAGATCACCGAGAGCCTCGGCCCGCAGATGTTCATGGGCATGCCGGGCGTGCTCGCCTTCCCGATCAACCCGCCCTCGCTCGGGCAGAGCTTCCGCAACCCGCCGCTGCAGTTCGTGGTACAGGCGCCGAGCTACGCCGAGCTGGACAAGGCAGTCGAAGCCTTGATGGAAAAGGTGCGCGCCTATCCGGGACTGGCCAATGCCGACACCGACCTCAAGCTCAACAAGCCGCAGCTGAAGGTCGACATCAACCGCGACAAGGCGGCGCAGATGGGCGTCGGCGTCGACACCATCGGCCGCACTTTGGAAACCCTGCTCGGCGGGCGCGAGGTCACCCGCTTCAAGCAGGCGGGCGAGCAATACAACGTGGTGGTCCAGCTCGACCCCGCCGCGCGCGCCACGCCGCAGGACCTGACCGCGCTGTACGTGCGCGGCAACGAGGGCAGCCTGACGCCGCTGGCCAACCTGGTCACCGTCACCGAGACCGTCGCGCCGAAGGAGCTCAACCACTTCGACCGTCAGCGCGCGGCCATCATCTCGGCCAACATCGCCCCCGGCTACACCCTGGGCGAAGCGCTCGCCTTCATGGAGCAGGCGGCGGCCGACACGCTGCCGCCCGGCACCCGCACCGCGCTCGACGGCCAGTCGCGCGAATTCGGCGAATCCGGACAGACGCTCGCCATCACCTTCGCACTGGCGCTGGTCATCATTTACCTGGTGCTGGCGGCGCAGTTCGAGAGCTTCGTCGCCCCCTTCATCATCCTGCTCACCGTGCCGCTCGCCGCCACCGGCGCGCTGCTGGCGCTGAAGCTCACCGGCGCCACGCTCAACGTCTACAGCCAGATCGGGCTGATCATGCTGGTCGGCCTGATCACCAAGCACGGCATCCTGATCGTCGAATTCGCCAACCAGCTGCGCGACCGCGGCATGAACAAGGTCGAGGCGGTGATCGAGGCGGCCAGCCTGCGCCTGCGGCCGATCCTGATGACCACCGCCGCGATGGTCCTGGGCGCGGTGCCGCTCGCCATCGCCACCGGTGCCGGCGCGGAATCGCGCTCGCCGATCGGCTGGGTCATCGTCGGCGGCCTGCTGCTCGGCACCCTGCTGACGCTGTTCGTCATTCCGGTCGCCTACACCCTGCTGACGCGCGAACGCCGTGCCGCGGTCGGCACGACCCAGCCGGCCGCCTCCCTCCCCCAGGAATGACGAACCCGCCCACGGCCTTGACGAAGCTTCGTCATGGCCGCGAGCGCGCCGCATCATCTAGTCGTCAAACCCACCTGATTTAATGCGGTTTTCCGCGCCATCGGGCGTCGCGGGAGGCTGGCATGAACCCTGCTGAATACCTTGCAAAGACAACGCAAGGAGAGACGACATGATCGAACTGGAACCCGGCAACACCCTGGATATCAGCCTGAAAGAAGATGCCCAGGGCCGCGACCGCGTGGAGGTGACGCTGCAGTCGCCAGGGTGCTCGCTCAATCTCACCCCGCATCAGGCGCGGGTCCTGGCGACCGAACTCATCATGGCGGTCAACCGCGCCGAAGTGCGGAGCAACCTCAAGCACAGCCAGAACGTGGTGCGCAGCGCGCCGCCGGCCGAACACAGGCGCGGCCTGTTCAACCAGTCTTTCGCCAAATAGGTTTTAGGCCAGTCGGCTTCGACTGGACCTGGGTAGCGCCCAGCCAGGCTGTGAACTGCCTATAAGAAGCCTCCGTTTGTCGGAGGCCCGCCATCCGTGATACGGTGGCACTCAGGCGCGAGGATTCGTCCTCGCGCCTTTTTATTTTTCAATTTCGCAGGAATCAGCATGGCCGTCATCGAACTCACCCAGGAAAACTTCGAATCCACCATCAACGGTAACGACGTTGTCGTCGTCGACTTCTGGGCCCCGTGGTGCGGCCCCTGCCGGGGGTTTGCGCCGGTTTTCGAAGCTGCCGCCGAAAAGCACGCCAACATCGTCTTCGCCAAGGTCAACACCGAAGTCGAGCAGGATCTGGCCGGCTACTTCCAGATCCGCTCCATCCCCACGCTGATGGTGTTCCGCGAACAGGTCATTCTCTATTCCGAAGCCGGTTCGCTACCCGCCAGCGCGCTCGACGCGCTGATCGATCAGGTGATGGGGCTGGATATGGCGCAGGTCCACAAGGACATCGCCGAACAGCAGGCGCCGGATCAGGCCTGATTCAGCAGTAGTTGCCGCAGTAGCGGCAGGGTGATCGGGCGCCGCGTTTCGAGACTGAACCGGTCGAGCGCCTCCAGCACCCGCAGCAGGCTCTGCATGTCGCGCGCGGTGTGATTCAGTAAATAATCGGCCACTTGGGGCTCCAGCCGGAACCCCAGGGTTTCGGCATGCTGACTCAATGCGGCGCGCTTTTCGGCGTCGTCCAGGGCCTGCAGCTGAAACACCAGACCCCAGCCCAGCCGGGTCTGCAATTCCGGCATCAGCGGCAGGTCGGCCGGCGCCACATTCCCCGCCGCCAGCCACAGCCCGCCTGCTTCGCGTACCCGATTGAACGCGGCAAAGCCGGCGTGCTGCTGGGCCTCGTCCCAGCGCTCCACCTGATCCGCGATCACCGCCTGCGCGGCCTGCTGCCCGCTGAAGTCGACCGTCATCCCGCGCGCCTGACAGGCGTGCGCCCAGGCGTGCAGCAGATAGCTCTTGCCGCTGCCCGGCGCGCCCCACACATAGACCATGCGTTCGGCCGCGCTGCCGTCGAGCATGGCCTGCAATTGCGCCATCAGCTCGACATTGCGCCCCGCCACGAAGCGGGTGAGTTCGGGCCGGGCTGGGGGGCGGATATCCAGAAGCAGCTGTTGCATAGGGGCGCAAGGATAAGGCAAAAGCCCCGCTCCGCTCCAGAAAAACCCGGGCGCGGCCAGGTGAAAACGCCTGCCGCACGCAGCTATACTTAGCGCTTCCGCTTCGATGTCCGAGCCGCCCCGATGAGCCCTGCCTTTCCCATTCCGGTCAGACCCGTGATCCAGCCGCCGCCGATGGTGGAGGAAGTGCTCGACGACGCCGAGCGCACCGCGCTGAAAACGCGCATCAAGGCACTGATGAAACAGCAGGATGCGGTGCTGGTCGCGCATTACTACACGTCCGCCGACCTGCAGGACCTGGCCGAGGAAACCGGCGGCTGCGTGTCGGATTCGCTGGAGATGGCGCGCTTCGGCCACGCGCATCCGGCGAAGACGCTGATCGTCGCGGGGGTCAAGTTCATGGGCGAGACGGCCAAGATCCTCAATCCGGAAAAGCGCGTGATCATGCCCGACCTCGCAGCCGAGTGCTCGCTCGACCTGGCCTGTCCCGCAGATGAATTCGCGGCGTTTTGCGACGCCCATCCGGACCGGCTGTCGGTCGTCTACGCCAACACCAGCGCGGCGGTGAAGGCGCGCGCCGACTGGGTCGTCACCTCCGGCATCGCCGCCAAGATCGTCAAATACCTGCACCAGCAGGGACACAAGCTCTTGTGGGCGCCGGACCGCCATCTGGGCGATTACGTGCAGCGCATCACGGGCGCCGACATGCTGCTGTGGCAGGGTTCGTGCGTGGTGCACGAGGCGTTCAAGGCCGATGCGCTCAAGAAACTGCGCGCCGAACACCCCAACGCGGCGGTGCTGGTGCACCCGGAGTCGCCCGAAGCGGTGATCGCGCTGGCCGACGTCGTCGGCTCGACCACCCAGCTGATCGAGGCGGTGCGCACCCTGCCCAATCCCGAATTCATCGTCGCCACCGACAACGGCATCTTCCACAAGATGCACGCCGCCGCGCCCGGCAAGATTCTGCTGGAAGCGCCGACCGCGGGTGAGGGCGCCACCTGCGTCTCGTGCGCGCACTGTCCGTGGATGGCGATGAACGGCCTGAGGAAACTTGCCGCCGTGCTGGAAAACGGCGGCAACGAAATTCATATCGAGGAAGGCATCCGCGCCAGGGCCGCTGTGTCGATCCAGAAAATGCTGGATTTTGCCGCGGCCGAAAAAGCCGGACAGATTCAGCTCGGCGACTGAGGCGCGACCCACCATGGCCGGAGCCAGCTTGCTCGCCCTGCTCGACGACATTGCCACCATCCTCGACGATGTGTCGGTGATGACCAAGGTCGCGGCGAAAAAAACCGCCGGCGTGCTAGGCGACGACCTTGCGCTGAACGCCCAGCAGGTCGCGGGCGTGAAGGCCGAGCGCGAGCTGCCCGTGGTATGGGCGGTGGCGAAGGGTTCGCTCGTCAACAAGGCGATTCTGGTGCCGTCGGCGCTCGCCATCAGTGCCCTCGCGCCATGGGCGATCACGCCGCTGTTGATGCTGGGCGGCGCCTTCCTGAGCTACGAAGGGTTCGAGAAACTGGCGCACAAATTCCTGCACCGTGAGGAAGACGCGGCTCATCGCAGCGAACTCGCACAGGCGGTGGCCGACCCGACTATCGATCTGGTCGCGCTGGAAAAGGACAAAATCAAGGGCGCGATCCGCACCGACTTCATCCTCTCCGCCGAAATCATCGTCATCACCCTCGGCACCGTGGCGGCCGCGTCCTTCGGCAAGCAGGTCGCCGTGCTCACCGGTATCGCGCTTGTCATGACTGCCGGCGTCTATGGTCTGGTCGCCGGCATCGTCAAGCTCGACGACGCCGGGCTCTACCTCAGCCAGCGCCCCGCCCGCTGGGTCCGTGCGCTGGGGCGTCGCATCCTCGCCGCTGCGCCGGTTCTGATGAAAAGCCTTGCCATCATCGGCACTGCGGCGATGTTTCTCGTTGGCGGCGGCATCCTGGTCCACGGCGTACCAGGCACGCACGACCTGGTCCACGCAGTCACCCAGGCTGCGGAAGCCCTGCCGGCGATCGGCGGCACATTGGCTGTGCTTGTCCCGTTTTTCATCGATGCACTGGCCGGTATCGTTGCGGGCGCGCTGATCCTGGGCGGCGTGACCGGCGCGCGACGGCTATTCCGGTAATCCGGCCCGGCTTATTTCTGGAACGGCTGGATCAGCGTACGCACCGAATCGTAAGCGGCATCGTCGACCACAACGAAGCCATCGTAGCCCTTGTCGAAGGCTTCCAGCGTAGCGGCCCGCTCGAGCGTGCTCTTGTTCAGCGCCAGCAGCGCGTCGCGCAACTGGTTGCGCACCGCCTCCGGCATGCCGGGGTGCACGGCAAAAATATATGAAGGCAGCGGCGGCGTGCTGCCGATCACCGTGATGCCGCGGCCCTTGAACTCGTCGGCGATGGAATCCTTGAGAATGCCGCCGTCAAAGTCGCCCGCCAGTACCGCCTTGGCGATATTGTCGTAATGCTTGAGGTAGGCGAACGACGAAAAATCGGCGGTTTTCAGCGCCATCGACTCGACCGCCGCTCGTTGCAACAGCGCCTTTTCATCGCCAAAGGCAAAACGCTTGCCCTTGAGTTCAGCCGGCGAATTGATCCCGGAACCGGCCTTCACGCCGATCACCAGCGAGAAGTGGGGGCGGCCGTCGACAGTGGGGGCCACCAGCGGGATCACCCCGTATTTCTTGCGCGCGTTGATATAGGCCACCGGCGTGAGGTAGGCAATCTGCGTCTGGCCCGCGCCCAGGTCGTCTACGGCCGAGCCCAGGTTCGGCGATGGCCGGAAGCGGACATTGAGATTGGTGGCCAGCGCCAGATGATTGGTCAGCGCACTCATGCGCTTGATCATCTCCACCGGAATATCCATGGCCACCGACCCCATGGTGACCCCGGCCGCGGGGGTGTTCGGGGCGGCGGCCCAGGCGGGCGCGAACGCTCCCCCCATCAGCAGCGCAGCCAGCAGGCCCTGGAATGCCAATTTGAATTTCATGATGATGCTTTCTCCTGAGGAAGGCTTGCTTCGGAATACACGCAGTAACGGCCACGCCCACCGTGCTTGGCCTGATAGAGGGCCTTGTCGGCCGCATAGTAGAGTTCCTGGGGGGCGCTCATGGACGCGTCGTACTGTGCAATGCCGATACTGAGGCCAATATTCAGCTGGAACCCGTCGTAGCCAAATGCATGCGTCCGCACACCCTCCATCAGGATCTCGACGAAGCGTTCGGCCTGCTCGATATTGGTGTGGTACAAGACGATGCCGAACTCGTCGCCGCCGAGGCGCGCAGGCACATCGGACTTGCGGACGTGCAGGCGCAACAAGGTGCCGATATCGCGCAACACCTCGTCCCCCGCGCCGTGACCATGGCTGTCGTTGATCAGCTTGAAGCGGTCGATGTCGAACAGCACCAGGGTGATTTCTTCCGCGAAACGCTCGGACTGACGGAACATCCGTGACAGGGTTTCATCAAATTTTCGCCGGTTGGGCAGCTCGGTCAGCCAGTCGGTCGTGGCCATGGTGTTGACCAAATCGAGCGCATTCTCAAGCTCCAGGGTGCGCCCGCCCAGCTGGATATTCTTGTCGCGCAGTTCCTGGTCAGCCAGATCGATCTTGCTGTGCAACTGGCGGTGGTAGCTGGCGAGCGATTTGTTCAGCGTATTGAATACCGACACCAGCCGTCCGATCTCGTCCCGGCTTTTCACCTCCAGGTCACGGGCGACGAACGAGTCGCCCTTTTCCACCGCCTCCTCCATCGCCGTCGTCAGCTTGCGGATCGGCGAGACGATGCCGCTCGCGGTGAAGAAATAGACGATCAGGCCGAGAATCGCGCCGAAGACAAGCTGCTCGATGAAGACGCGCCAGCAGAGGTCGTTGAGCGCCGTTTCCAGCGCGTCGGTGGAAACATCGACAACCGTGCTGCCGATGGTCTGGCCGTCGAACACCACAGGGGATTCGAAACGCTTGAATGTCCCGGCCGCGTCTCCGCTGGCCTGGGCCATCACGCGGTCATTCTGGTTACGGATCATGACGCGGATCACGTTGGCCTGCCGCGCGACATTGGCGGCGAGCATTTCCAAATTGCCATAGTCGTACCCGGCAACCAGGGAGGCCGCGCCGGAGGCGGTAGCGTTGGCGACGCTCTGACCCGACTTGCCGATCAACTCGTTGAGCGGGCCGCGCTCGTTCTGGACCCGCACCACGCCAATGGCGGCCGACGTGATCAGCACGCCTGCCATGACGTAGCCGAGGAGCTTGGTGCTCAAACCAACCTGCAAGACGATCTCCTAAGTATTATTTTTTGTCGCGCGATAATCTTTTACCATTGAACGGTTTATCGGCCTGCCCCGCAAAAACTGTAGCAAGCAAAACCAATGTACCAAGCAGGGTCGGGGCATTGCCGCCCCCCGGCCGGCCGGCCCGAAACGAATCCATATCCCGTAAAATACCGGCTTTGAAGCAAATGGATTCGGCATCGCCCCGGCGACGTCCGGACACACCCAGCATGACTGCACGCCTGCGCGAAATCCCCTACAACTACACTTCGTTTTCAGACCGCGAAATCGTCATCCGCCTGCTCGGCGCCGATGCATGGGACGTCCTCAACACGCTGCGCGCCGAGCGCAGGACGGGGCGCTCGGCGCGCATGCTGTTCGAGGTGCTGGGCGATATCTGGGTGGTGCGGCGCAACCCCTATCTGGAAGACGACCTGCTCGACAATCCCAAGCGGCGGCAGATGCTGATCGAGGCGCTGCGGCACCGCCTGCACGAGATCGAAGTGCGGCGCCAGGGCAATGAACTGGTCGGCCAGCTGATGGAAGCCGCCGCGCGCGCGGTGCGCGAATTCGAGGCCTGGTTCGCCGACACCGCGAGCCTGCGCGCGCGCGTGCGGCGGCGCCTCGCCGGGGTGACCCGCAAGGACAACATTGGGTTCGACGGCTTGGCGCGCGTCTCGCATGTCACCGACGCCACCGACTGGCGGGTGGAATACCCCTTCGTGGTGCTGACGCCCGACACCGAAGCCGAGATGGCCGGGCTGGTGGCCGGGCTGATCGAACTGGGGCTGACCATCATTCCGCGCGGCGGCGGCACCGGCTACACCGGCGGCGCCGTGCCGCTCACCGACCAGGCCGCCGTCATCAACACCGAAAAGCTCGAAGCAATGAGCGCAGTGGAGATGACCCACCTGCCCGGCGTCGAATTCGAAGTGCCGACGATCCACTGCGGCGCGGGGGTGGTGACCAAGCGGGTGATGGATGCGGCCGACGCCGCCGGTCTGGTGTTCGCGGTCGACCCGACCTCGGCGGACGCTTCCACCATCGGCGGCAACGTGTCGATGAACGCGGGCGGCAAGAAGGCCGTGCTGTGGGGCACCGCGCTGGACAACCTGGTGTCGTGGCGCATGGTCACCCCCGACGCCGACTGGATCGAAGTCACCCGCCTCAACCACAACCGCGGCAAGATCCACGACGTGCCCTCGGCCACCTTCGAGATCCGCCGCTTTGCCGCCGACGGCAAGACCCTGAAGGGCTCGCCGGAAATTCTGCTTATTCCAGGCAGCCGCTTCCGCAAGACCGGGCTCGGCAAGGACGTCACCGACAAGTTCCTCGCCGGCCTGCCCGGCATCCAGAAGGAAGGCTGCGACGGCCTCATCACCTCGGCTCGCTTCATCCTGCACCGGCTGCCCGCGCACACCCGAACCGTTTGCCTGGAATTCTTCGGCCACGCCTCCGAGGCCACCCCGGCGATCGTCGAAATCAAGCAGTATTGCGACGCCCACGCCGACGTCCTGCTCGCCGGGCTGGAGCACCTCGACGCGCGCTACGTCAAGGCGGTCGGCTATGCGACCAAGGCGCCGCGTGCCACGCGCCCGAACATGGTGCTGCTGATTGACGTGGCGTCGGACCATGAAATCGCGGTGGGCGAAGCCGCCTCGCACATCGTGCGCATCGCCAACGCGCGCGGCGGCGAAGGCTTCGTCGCGGTGTCGCCGGAAGCGCGCCGGAAATTCTGGCTCGACCGTGCGCGCACCGCTGCCATCGCGGCCCACACCAACGCCTTCAAGATCAACGAGGACGTGGTGATTCCGCTGCCGCGCCTGGGCGACTATACCGACGGCATCGACCGCATCAACATCGAGCTGTCGATCGCCAACAAGCTGAAGCTGCTCGACGCGCTGGCCGGGTTCTTCGCCGCGCCGCTGCCGCTGCTGGAAGACGACGAAACCGTGGCCGATGCGGCGCAGGTGGAGGACAAGCGCCAGCGCGCGCAGGCCCTGATCGAGTCGGTGCGCGCCCGCTGGGCCGATTACCTGGCCAAGCTCGACGCCCCCCTGGCCGCGGACGATCCGCGCCTCCCCCCTCACCCCTTGCCGCTCACGGTCTTCACCGCGCTGCGCGACAAGCACATTCGCGTGTCGTGGAAGCGCGAAGTCCGCCGCGAGTTGCACCAACTGTTCATCGGCCGCGAATACACCCGCGTGCTCGAGGCCTGCGACCGCATCCACAAGGAGGTGTTGAAAAGTCGCGTCTTCATCGCCTTGCACATGCACGCCGGCGACGGCAACGTGCACACCAACATCCCGGTCAACTCCGACGATTACGCCATGCTGCAGGCGGCCAACGCCGCGGTGGTGCGCATCATGGCGCTGGCGACCGAACTCGGCGGCGTGATTTCGGGGGAGCACGGCATCGGACTGACCAAGCTGGAGTTTCTCGACGACGCCACCATCGCGAGCTTTGCCCACTACAAGAACAAGGTCGACCCCACCGGCCGCTTCAACAAGGGCAAGCTCTCGCCCGGTGCGGATCTGCGCAATGCCTACACGCCGTCGTTCGGCCTGCTGGAAGCCGAGTCGATCATCCTCGAGGCCTCGGAAACCGGCGCCATCGCCGACTCGATCAAGGACTGCCTGCGCTGCGGCAAGTGCAAGCCGGTCTGCAACACCCACATTCCGCGCGCCAACCTGCTGTACTCGCCGCGCAACAAGATCCTCGCCACCTCGCTGCTGATCGAGGCATTTCTGTATGAAGAGCAGACCCGGCGCGGCGTGTCGCTCAAGCACTTTGACGAGTTCGGCGACGTCGCCGACCACTGCACCATCTGCCACAAGTGCAAGAACCCCTGCCCGGTCGACATCGACTTCGGCGATGTCTCGATCGCCATGCGCAACCTGCTGCGCAAGCAGGGCAAGAAGAAATTCAACCCCGGCACCTGGGCGTCGATGGCCTTCCTCAACGCCACCGACCCTGCCACCATCAAGGCGCTGAGAAAACCGCTGATCGAATGGGGCTACGCCGCGCAACGGACGGGACACACCCTGTTCAAGCGCATGGGGCTGATCCAGGCGCAGACGCAGAATCCGCCCGCCAGCCTGGGCAAACCCAAGCTGGTCGCGCAGGTCATCCACCTGGTCAACAAGCCGATGCCGGGCGGGCTGCCGAAGAAGACTTCGCGCGCGCTGATGGGGCTGGAAGATGCCTCGATCGTGCCCATCCTGCGCAACCCGGCCAAGCTGGCCGACGATGCCGACGCGGTGTTCTACTTCCCCGGCTGCGGCTCGGAACGGCTGTTCTCCCAGGTCGGCCTCGCCACCCAGGCGATGCTGTTCGAACTCGGCGTGCAGACCGTGCTGCCGCCCGGCTACCTGTGCTGCGGCTACCCGCAGACCGCGGGCGGCCAGGCCGACAAGGGTGAGGCCATCACAGCGGCCAACCGCGTGCTGTTCCACCGCGTCGCCAACACGCTCAATTACCTCGACATCAAGACCGTGATCGTGTCGTGCGGCACCTGCATGGACCAGCTCTTGAAATACGAATTCGAGAAGATCTTCCCCGGCTGCCGCCTGCTCGACATCCATGAATACCTGATGGAAAAGGGCGTCAAGCTGGAAGGCGTCAGCGGCGAGAAATACCTCTACCACGACCCCTGCCACACGCCGATGAAGACCCACGCGCCGATGAAAGTCGCCAACGCGCTGCTCGGCGGCGGCGTTGCCTTGTCCGACCGCTGCTGCGGCGAATCCGGCACGCTCGCCGTCACCCGCCCGGACATTTCCACCCAGATCCGCTTCCGCAAGGAAGAGGAAATCCGCGCCAACGTCGCAGCCCTCGGCGCCGGCAAGCAGCCGGTCAAGCTCCTCACCAGCTGCCCGTCCTGCCTGCAGGGGCTGGCACGTTACAGCGACGACACGAACACCGAGCCCGATTACATCGTGATCGAACTGGCGAAAAACCTGCTGGGGGAAAACTGGATGACGAACTATCTCGCGCGTGTCGGCAACGGCGGCATCGAGCGGGTCCTGCTCTGAGCTGCCCGCTGTGTGACACGCCCGGCGGCACCCTGCTGTGGCAGGACGATTTCTGCCGCGTGGTGCGCGCCGACGAAGCGGACTACCCCGGCTTTCTGCGCGTCATCCTGAATGCCCACGTCAAGGAAATGACCGACGACCGACCTGCCGGGCGCCGATCAGCAGGCCCTGATGCGCGTGGTATTCGCCGCCGAGGCCGCGCTGCGCGAGGTGATGGCGCCCGCCAAGGTCAATCTCGCCTCGCTCGGCAACGTGGTGCCGCACCTTCACTGGCATGTGATCCCACGGTTTACGGAGGACCCGCATTTCCCCAATCCGGTGTGGGGCGCGAAGCTGCGTGATGCGCCGCATGCGGTGCCGCCGGGGCTGGACGCGCTGTTGCGTGACGCGCTTAGCCGGCTTGTGCCTGCCCCGGAAAAGGAATGACGCTGGCGGAAGGCGGGGCAGCCCGCAGGCGCTGCGCGGGGAAGATGGCGGAGAAGGTGCTGCCCTTGCCGGGAATGGACTGGACGTCCAGCCGCGCGTCGTGGCGGGTGAGGACGTGCTTGACGATGGCGAGCCCGAGCCCGGTCCCGCCGGTTTCGCGCGAGCGGCTGCGGTCGACGCGGTAGAAGCGCTCGGTCAGGCGGGGAATGTGTTCGGCGGCGATGCCCTCGCCGGTGTCGGTCACTGAAAAAATGCCCTCCCCGTTGCGCTCGCGCCAGGCCAGCGTGATTTCGCCGCCGTCAGGGGTGTAGCGCACGGCGTTCGACACCAGGTTGCCGAGCGCGCTGCGGATTTCCTGCAGGCTGCCTTTCAGCCCGGCGCTGCTGTCGAGCTGCAGGCTGACCCGATGCCGCCCATGGCTCAGCGACTCCGCCTCGGCTTTCAGGGCATGCGCCAGTTCGGCGACATTGACGGGCTCGTCTTTTAGCGTGTGATCGGTGCTTTCCAGGCGCGACAGCGTCAGCAGATCATCCAGAAGATGCTGCATGCGCCGCGTGTGATCGAGCATCAGGTCGAAATAGCGGCGCGCTTCGTCCGGCGGCAGCTCGGGCGCGTCGGCCAGGGTTTCGACGAAGCCGCCGACCACCGTCAGCGGCGTGCGCAACTCGTGCGAGACGTTGGCGATAAAGTCGCGCCGCATGGCGTCGACCCGCTCGAGGTCGGTGATGTCGCGGGCGACCAGCAGTTTTTTGCCTTCGCCGAACGGCACCAGCTGAAGCGACAGGGTCACGTCGCGGTTGATCGGCGATTTGCACACCAGGCGGCGCGCGTAATCGGCGGCGTCGAGAAAATCCAGAAAATCCGCCTGCCGCATCAGATAGCGGATGAACTGGCCGCGGTCACGCTCGCAGTCCAGCCCCATGTACTTGCGCGAGGCAGGGTTGCACCAGTCAATCCGCTCGTCGTCGTTGAGGATCACCATGCCGTCGGGCACCGCCATCGCAGCATGCTCGAACTGTTCGAGCGCGTTGGACAGCTCGCTGCGGCTGGCGCGCTGGCGGCGCTGGAGTTTCTGCAGCCGGTAGAAAATGTCGCCCCAACTGCCGCCGGCGTCGGGCGGGTCCACTTCGTCAGGGTTTTCCAGCCAGCGCGACAGGCGGTATTCCTGCCACAGGCGGCGCAGCATGACATAGGCCTGGATGCCCGCCAGAAAACCCAGCGCAGCCACCCAGCCGGAGGCCGCCCATAAAATCAGCGCCACCAGCATGATGCTGGCCAGCACGCCGAGCGGACGCCACCAGAAACCCATATATTCGATTCGAAGCACGCGGAGTGCGGATTATCCCACTTCGGCCGAAAAGCGGTAGCCCGATCCACGCACGGTCTGGATCAGCTCGGCGTGGCGGGACGGCTCCAGCGCCAGACGCAGGCGGCGGATGTGGACATCGACCGTGCGCTCCTCGACGAACACGTCGTCGCCCCACACCTGGTCGAGCAGCTGGGTACGCGAATAGACGCGCTCGGGATGCGTCATGAAGAAGTGCAGCAGGCGGAATTCGGTCGGCCCCAGTTCCAGCGGCTGGCCATTGCCCACGACCCGGTGGCTGGCGGGATCGAGCCGCAAGCCGTTGATTTCCACCGGGTCGTCGGTCATCTGCGGGGCGCGGCGACGCAGCACGGCCTTGATGCGCGACACCAGCTCGCGCGGCGAGAACGGCTTGGTGATGTAATCGTCGGCGCCGCTGTCCAGCCCCAGCACCTTGTCGCGCTCCTCGCCGCGCGCGGTCAGCATGATGATGGGGATGGGCTGGTAGCGTTCGTCGCTGCGCAGGCGGCGGCACAGGTCGATGCCCGACATGCCGGGCAGCATCCAGTCGAGCAGGATGACGTCGGGCAGCGTGCTCTTGAGGAAGGTCAGCGCGTGCTCGGCGTCACTGGCGGCAGTGACCTGATGGCCGGCCTGCGTCAGGTTGAACTTGAGCAGCTCCTGAATCCCGGGTTCGTCTTCGACCAGCAAAATATTGGCAGCCATGGTGACTCCAGCCTTATTTAGATGGTGGCCATACTATGACAGCAGTATGACTGATTTATGACACCGGCGCCCCCGCACCAAACCCGCGCCAGCCCATGCGCTGGTAGAATTCGCGGGTTCCCATTCCACCCCGTCTGCCATGGATAAAACCACCCATTTCGGCTACAAGCAGGTCGCCGAATCCGACAAGGCCGCCAAGGTGGCCGAGGTCTTCCATTCCGTCGCCGCGCAGTACGACCTCATGAACGACCTCATGTCGGCCGGCCTGCACCGGCTGTGGAAGCGCTTTGCGGTGGCGCAGGCGGGCCTGCGGCCCGGGATGCGCGTGCTCGACGTCGCCGGCGGCACCGCCGATCTGACGCGGCTGTTTTTGAAGGAAGTCGGCGAAACCGGCACCGTGCTGCTCACCGACATCAACTTCTCCATGCTGCGCGAAGGCCGCGACCGCATGCTGAACGAGGGCAAAACGCCCCCCACCGTGCAGTGCGACGGCGAACGGCTGCCGTTTCCCGACAATTATTTCGATTGCGTGTCGGTCGCCTTCGGCCTGCGGAACATGACCCACAAGGACCAGGCGCTGGCCGAGATGCACCGCGTGCTCAAACCCGGCGGGCGCTTGCTGGTGCTGGAGTTCTCCAAGGTGTGGAAGCCGCTGGAACCGGCCTACGATCTGTACTCCTTCAAGCTGCTGCCCCTGATGGGCAAACTCGTCGCCAACGACGCCGGCAGCTACCAGTACCTGGCCGAGTCGATCCGCATGCACCCCGGGCAGGCGGAACTCAAGACCATGATGGAGGCCGCCGGCTTCGCCAAGGTCAGCTACCACAACCTGACGGCCGGCGTGGTGGCCCTGCACAAGGGCTTCAAGGTTTGATCGCAGAAGGTCTCATCGAGCGCAGCCTGAACCACCTGCTGCGGCAGTCGCCCGGCGCGGCCGAGGCGCTGCGCCGTCACGCCGGTTGCAGCGTGCGCTTCGACCTCACGCTCGCACACGTCGATTTCCGCATCGCCGACGACGGCTGTTTTTCCGAGGCGGCGGTCGACACGCCCGACGCCGTCATCCGTCCCACACCTGCGCTCGTCGCCCGCTTGCCGTTCTTCGGCCGCGACGCGCTACGCGAGGCCGACTACAGCGGCGACCCTGCGCTGCTCGCCACGCTCGATCGCGTCTTCAAACAGCTGAGCTGGGACGTCGAGGCCGACCTGGCGCCGCTGGTCGGCGACATTGCCGCGCACCGCCTGCATGCGCTCGGCCGCGATGCCCTTGCGGGGCTCGCCCACACCGCTGCCGCGCTCGGGCACAACGCCAGCGAATACGTGGTCGAGGAAGCCGAAATGATGGCGCGTGCAATCGATGTCGCGCGCTTCAACCGTGACGTGGACGCGCTCGCGGACGATGTGGCGCGGCTGGATGCGCGCCTGCGTTTGCTGGAAACACGCCAGCCCCCACAGGCGGCGCAGCCGCGGCCCGCATGAAACTGCTGCGCTTAGCCCGCATCCTCACCATCGGCCTGCGCTTCGGGCTGGAGGAATTCTTCCTCGGCCACGAGCGGGTGCGCCCGCTGCGCTGGCTGGTGCGCGCGACGCTGTTCTGGCGGCCGCTGACCGAACCGCGCGGGGTGCGCCTGCGCCGCGCGCTGGAGGCACTGGGTCCGATTTTCGTCAAGTTCGGGCAGATGCTGTCGACTCGGCGCGACCTGGTGCCGCTCGACATCGCCGACGAACTCGCCCAGCTGCAGGACCGGGTGCCGCCGTTCCCGTCCGTCGAGGCCATCGCCACGCTGGAGAAGCTGTACCAGAAGCCGCTGGCCGAGGTGTTCGCCGAATTCGGCGCCACGCCGGTCGCTTCCGCCTCGGTGGCGCAGGTGCATTTCGCCCGACTGCACGACGGCACCCCGGTTGCGGTGAAGGTGCTGCGCCCCGGTATTGCGCCGGTGATCGCGCACGACGTGTCGCTGCTGTATGCCGCCGCGGGGCTGATCGAAAAACTGTTTTCCGACGGCCCCCGGCTGCGCCCGCGCGAAGTGGTGGCGGAATTCGAAAAACACCTGGAAGACGAGCTCGACCTGATGCGCGAAGCCGCCAACTGCTCGCAGCTACGGCGCAACTTCAAGGATTCGCCGTTGCTGCTGGTGCCCGGGGTGTACTGGGATTATTGCGGCCACGACGTGATGGTGATGGACCGCATGGAAGGCATCCCGGTGAGCCAGATCGAGCGCCTGCGCGAATCCGGCGTCGACATCCCGAAGCTTGCCGCCACCGGGGTCGAGATCTTCTTCACCCAGGTGTTTCGCGACGGCTTCTTCCACGCCGACATGCACCCCGGCAACATCCTGGTGCGCCCCGGCTCCGAGCAATACATCGCGCTCGACTTCGGCATCATGGGCACGCTCACCGAGGTCGACAAGCAGTACCTCGCGCGCAACTTCCTCGCCTTCTTCCGCCGCGACTACAAGGGGGTGGCGCTGGCGCACCTGGAGTCCGGCTGGGTGCCGGCCGACACCCGGATGGACGAGCTCGAAGCTGCGGTGCGCGCGGTGTGCGAGCCGGTGTTCGACCGCCCGCTGAAGGACATTTCCTTCGGCCGCGTGCTGCTGCAGCTGTTCCAGGCCTCGCGCCGCTTCAACGTGGAAATCCAGCCGCAGCTGGTGCTGCTGCAGAAGACCCTGCTCAACATCGAAGGCCTCGGCCGCCAGCTCGACCCCGAGCTCGACCTGTGGAAGACCGCCAAGCCCTTCCTCGAACGCTGGATGAACGAACAGCTCGGCTGGCGCGCGCTGGTGAAGAACCTGCAGACCGAAGCGCCCAAATGGGCGGCCCTGCTGCCGCAGCTGCCGCGGCTGGCGCACCACGCGCTGAACGAAAACCGGCTGGCGCAGCTGGAAGCCGGCCTCACCCTCATGTTGCGCCAGCAGCAGGCGCGTAATAAATGGCTCGGCGTCATCGCCGGCCTGCTCGCCGTGCTGGCGGTCACGTTTCTCTACATCAACCTGCGATAAGGGCTCGCCATGCTGATCGGTTTCGTCGTGCTGTATCTGGTGTTATCCATCGGCATCGGCCTCTACGCCGCCACCCGTGTCCACAGTGCGGCCGACTACATCACCGCCGGCCGCTCGCTGCCGATGATCGTCGTCGTCGCCATGGTGTTCGCCACCTGGTTCGGCGCCGAAACCGTGCTCGGCATCCCCGCCACCTTCCTCGACGAGAACCTGGGCGGCACCATTTCCGACCCCTTCGGCGCCGCGCTCGCGCTGATCCTGTTCGGCCTGTTGTTCGCCCGCCCGCTCTACCGCATGAAGCTCGTCACCCTGGGCGACTTCTACCGTGAGCGCTACAACCGCCCGGTGGAAATCGTGATGTCGCTGGCCATCGCCGCCTCCTACCTCGGCTGGGTGTCGGCGCAGGTGACGGCGCTGGGGCTGGTGTTCAACGTGCTGTCGGACGGCGCGATCACGACCTCGCAGGGCATCCTCATCGGCGCCGCCGTGGTCTCGCTCTACACCCTGTTCGGCGGCATGTGGTCGGTGGCGCTCACCACCCTGGTGCAGATGACCATCATCGTCGCCGGCCTGCTGTGGATTTCGTATCTGGTGGGCGGCATGCCCGAAGTGGGCGGCGTCGCGCCCGTGGTCGAGCACGCCGCCGCCGCCGGCAAGTTCGAATTCTGGCCGGCGATGGAATGGGCGGCGATCGTCACCTTCGTCGCCGGCCTGCTGACCATGGGCTTCGGCTCGATTCCGCAGCAGGACGTGTTCCAGCGCGCCAACGCGTCCCGCAACGAGCGGATCGCGGTGTGGGGCACGGTCATCGGCGGCGCCCTCTACCTGCTGTTCGCCGCGGTGCCGATCTACCTCACCTATTCGGCCACCCTGGTCGACCCCGTCATGACCACGGCGCTGCTGGCCGAAGACGCCCAGCTGGTGCTGCCCACCTTCGTCAAGATGCACCTGCCGCTGGCCGCGCAGATCATCTTCTACGGCGCCCTGCTGTCGGTGATCATGTCCACCGCCTCGGGTACCCTGCTTGCGCCCTCGGTCACCATCTCGGAAAACATCATCAAGGAAATGATGCCGCAGCACCGCATGAGCCAGAAACAGCTTCTGCTGGTCACCCGCGCCGTGGTAGTCGTCTTCGCCGTGCTGGTCGTTCTTTATTCGCTATGGTCGCTGGAGTCCGCAACCAGCATCCACCAGATGGTCGAGAACGCCTACAAGGTGACGTTGGCCACCGCCTTCGTCCCGCTCTTCGCCGGCCTCTACTGGAAGCGCGCCAACAGCTTCGGCGCCGGCTTGTCGATCGTGCTGGGCTTCAGCGCCTGGATCGCGATGGAGTTCATCGCCCCCGAAGCCGCGTTGCCGCCGCAGTTTGTCGGGCTCATCGCCAGCCTCATCGGCATGCTGGCGGGGTCGCTGGGAACTCGGCCCAGGGGAGCACCGCTCCCGTCCATGCCGCATTGAGGTGCTGGGCATCGGGCTGGCCGGTTTAGGCGCGATGCGTCCCCGCAAGACAGCCTGATTGTTTCATCGCGCCAACAAAAAGCCGACGCTATGCGTCGGCTTTTTTACGCTTGCGGTTTCAGATCAACGCAAATAGCCTTCGTGCTCGAGCTTGAGCAGAATCTGCTGCACCGCCTCGTCGATGCCAAGGTGGGTGGTGTCGATCGCCAGCTCGGGTTTTTCCGGCACCTCGTAGGGATCGGAGACGCCGGTGAATTCCGGGATCAGTCCGGCGCGCGCCTTGGCGTAGAGGCCCTTGCGGTCGCGCGATTCGCAGGTCTCGATCGGGGTGGCGACGTGGATTTCAACGAAGCCGCCGGCGGCCTCGATCATGGCGCGCACGTCACGGCGCGTCTGGCGATACGGCGCAATCGGCGCGCAGATGGCGATGCCGCGGTTTTTGGTGATTTCGGACGCGACGAAGCCGATGCGGCGCACGTTGATGTCGCGGTGTGCCTTGGAGAATCCGAGTTCGGACGAGAGGTGGCGGCGCACGATATCGCCGTCGAGCAGGGTCACGGAGCGTCCCCCCATTTCCATCAGGCGCGCGGTCAGCGCGCGCGCCAGGGTGGATTTGCCCGAGCCGGACAGGCCGGTAAAGAACACAGTGAAGCCCTGGCGTTCGCGCGGCGGGCTCTGCCGGTGCAGTTCGGCGAGGACCTCGGGGAAGCTGAACCAGTCCGGTATTTTCAGCCCGGCCCGCATGCGGCGCTGGAATTCCTCGCCGCTCAGGGTCAGCAGGCGGGCGTTTGCGGGCGCGTCGGACTCCGGCAGATGTTCGGCGCGGTCTTCCACATACACCATGCGCGGGTAGGCAATGAGCTGCACGCCGATTTTGTCGGCCAGTTCAGCCACCGGCAGATCGGCATGCGCCCGCGCGAGGTCTTCGCCGCGCCGGCAGTTGCCGTCGGCCTGGTGTTCGCCGCCGGCAATCAACAGGCTACAACCGTAATTGCGCGCGACGATGGCGCGCAGCAGCAATGCACAGGCGCTGGCTTCGCGCGGCGGCGCCGGCAACAGCGACAGCTGGGTGGTGGCGGCCGGGAAGCGTTCGCGGATCGCCAGAAAGCTGCGCACCAGACCAAAATAACCGGGCGCATCGGTGATGTCCCCGCCCACCTGCGGATGCAGCAGCAGGTTGGCCTCGTTTTCGATCGCACTTTTCAGGCAGAACTCGAACTGCGCACGGTGCATCGGGTGGTGGGCCTGCCAGGCGACCACGCGGCGCCAGCCGCGGCGGGCAAACAGCGCGCGCAACTCGGCCGGGGTGGCGCGCAGGCTGGCAAAATCCGGATGCGACGGCAGGGCCACGCCCTCGACCGCGCCGCCCAAGTGCCAGATTTTGTTGGGCTCGGTTTTGTTAGGCTCGATTTCATTAGGTTTGGCGCCGCTGTCGTCCCACACGTCGCTGACGGTCAGCACCGCGAGCATGAAACCTTCACCATCGCGCAGCGCCACCCGATCGCCCGGCTTCAGCTCGGCGGCGATTTTTTGTCGGCTGGCGAGCGTGACAGGCAACGGCCAGAAGCTGCCGTCGTCGAGTTGCTGCGCCGACTCGACGCGTTCGCACTGGGCGCGCGTCATGAAGCCGGTGAGCGGCGAATAGGCGCCGGTCATCAGCATTTCAAGCTCGCACTGCTGCCGCCAGCCAAGGTCGAGCGAAGGCAGGCTCAGGGCGTCCCGTTTGAGTGCTTCAGCCTGTGTGGGGTCGATCAGATTGACGAGGGCGCCGCCGTAGGGTGCGATCAGTTGATTCATGTCAGCTCAAATAAAAAACGCGTTAGCCAAAAGTTTGGAAGAACAAAGCAATAAACCGGCCAATCTCGCCTTCCGGCAAATGATTGATGCCGGCGGCGCCACGGCGCCCGCCGCCGCTGTCGAACTGGCTGCACAACTCGTCCGCGCCCGACCGGGCAACGAGCGGCGCGCGCACGCTGACGATGTAACCGCCGCCCGCTTTCGCGGTGAGCACGGCATGGGCCTGCGCGGGCGACCCGACCGCCAGCTGATTGCCGAACACGCCGGAAATCCGCCGTGCCCACTTCTCGGCGGGCAGCATGAAAATGCGCCCGGTGGCGCGCGCTTCCGTGGGCTTGACGGTCACGGCGCGCGCCATGTCGTCCTGATAGCCGGTTTTCAGCGTCTGATAGGCGGGTGATTCGGCGAGGAAGGCGAACGGGTTGGCAAACGGCCGCAACTGACGATACAAATCGGCGGGATCGAAGAACAGGTCGTCGAGCGTGTCGCCGTAGCCGTTGTAATTGAGGCATTCGCCCAGCGACTGCAATTGCGCCAGTTGCCCGGCGGACAGATCGAGCGGCGCGGCGGCCTGTCGTGCGGCATCGGCGAGGTTGTCGCCAAACGCGCCAGTCACCGCCCACGCCTGCTGCCTGCCCTGCAAATGCCGGTTCACCAGCAGGCTGGTGCAGACGTTGGCGTCGGTATCGATATGCGATTCGAAGTTCGGGTGCGCCGGGATGTCGCCCGGCTGGTGGTGGTCGAAGTAGCGCACCTGCACGCCCGCTTCGAGCAGTTTGTCCAGCGCGTCGCGGTTCTTCGACAGCGCGACGTCCAGCACCAGCACGTCATCCCCGCCACTGGCGTCAACCCGTTTGAGCAGGCTGATGTCCCGCTTGGGCCCGGTGATCAGGGTGGACTCGCAGGGGAATACCAGCCGCATCTGGTGGAGGGCGCACACGCCATCGGCGTCGCCGTTGAATACGTCAAACTGCATTTGTCTCCCCGATTCTTCCTCAACTGGATATGCAATCACCCGAACCCTGTCGGACTCGCGGCGCGATCACCCTCCCCATGCGGGCGGTGGTGGTGTCGGCGCTTGCGATGGCCGGCAGGTCGTGGGGCAGCCCCCCAGGCAGCCCCGATGAGCAAGAGTCCGTAGACCAGCAGGGCAAGCCGCGGCGCATCGACCAGGCTATCGACACCGCCGACAATGATCCAGGCGCCTGTTGACGCCAACAATACCGCAGATTCTAACGCGCCGCGCGCCATCGCCCGGCCCAGCCTGACCAGCGCCAAAATCAGGATCAGCGTAAACGACAACACCCCAAGCCATCCCTGCTCGAAAAGCAGGTGCACCCAAAGATTCTTGGCGTGCCAGAAAAGATGGTCGCCCGATTTGAAAAACCAGAAGTCCCCGCCCTGGGCAAAGTCGCCATTTCGCAGCAGGTCCTGGCCACGCGCATCCAGCAGGCGAACCGTGTCCACCTCGACCACCGTACCGGCAACCGGGTTGTAGAGGGAAAACTGCACCGGCCTGCGCGTAAGGAAATTCCCCGCCCCTACTTCGCCGCTGTTGAACGTTTGCGTGTGATGCTGCCATTCGGCCTGGCCCGACTTGAAGTCCACCTTCAGCCACCGGCATTGGCGGGAATTGAACAGGCTCTTTTCGCACAGCGAGGCTTCCAGACCCGCCTGGCTTGCGGGTGCGCGCACGGACACTTCCAGACGCAGGGCTTCTGCCGGGCGCGGCGCCACCCGCTGCGCCATATAAAGCGTGCCTGCCGAATTGAGCGCCAAGTAGGGGTTGTCCCCCTCACGGGCATAGCGGTAACTGCCCGCCTGCTCCGGCAACTGGCTGACCAGGTTCGCCGCAGGCAGGGTGCCCAGACCCTGGCCGAACAGGGTCGTCGTCACGCCGGAATCCCGCAGGCCCAGCACCTCTGCCCAATGGCGAAAACGAATCCCGGCATCCGCCCCGGTCTGCTCAAGCCGCTGCTGCCAGAAGACACTGGAAACCCCCGCCACCATCACGACGATCGTCAACACGCCCATCGCCAAGGGCATGGCGAAGCCGCCACGGTGTCCCGGCCGCTTGCGGCGCGCCAGCCAGGTTCCAAGCATCAGGATCAGGAGCGCTACGCCCAGGGCGATCAACCCGCCGCGGGCGACCGTGAGAAACAGCGCGTAGGCGCCCAGCAGAAAGCCGGCGCCGGCCAATGCCCGCAACAGGGGATTGCGCAGGGAAAAAAACAGGCCCCAGACAAACGGCAGGGCGATGACCAGATAGGCCTCGAAGTGCCCACCACCGGTGTGCATGCTGGAGAACCCTGCGGTGACCCGATAGTCCGCTGTGGTCGCGGCGCCGGCAAATAGTGCCTGTTCCCATAGCGCCCACAGGCTCACCCCCAGCACCCCCAATGCCATGCCAACGGAGAGTCGGGTAAAGGCATTCGCACCGTCGGGTTGGGAACGATACAGGCCATAGAACACCAAGCCCCAGAGCAGGCCCTTGCCCAGCCTCAGGCTGTTGTAATGGCTCCAGTAAGCCGAAAATGCATTGGCATCCAGCGGCTGGAGCGGGAACAGCCCAAGCAGCAGGCTCACGCCCCAAAGCAGCATAAACAGGCCCATCAGCCCCACCAGTCTGGGCACCCCCCAGGCCGACAGCCTGAACTGCCCCTGCCACAAGGCAATGGCCAGCGTGACCAGCATCAGCAGGTCGAATTCATCCCAGAAGAAGCGGCCGGTCCAGGGGGCGAGATCAAGCAGGGGCAAGGCGGCGGGGACGACGATCAGCCACGCCGAAGGGCGGAACATCAGCACGGCCGCATACGCTGCCAGGCCCAGTGCAATCGCAATCCGCCAATCCGGAAAATCGATCAGGCTCAGCAGCGCCGCTGCCCCCACCATCAACCCCGCAACAGGCCCGGCCACGTGTGTCCCTTTTGGCGGTGGCGAGATGACCGGGGCAGCCGGTTCATGCGAGGCAACAGGCCGGGGGCCGCCCACTGAAATTGCCGGCTCAATCGACTGTGCGCGGGTCGCCACCCCGCCCGGGCGTTCAGATCGCCGCGATCGCTCCCCGATCCATATTCCCGCCGCCAAGCCCGGCAGCGCGAACAGAATGTCCTTCACTTCATCCCAGCCCATGGCCGGCACGATGGCCCATCCAGCCAGAAAACAGCCCGCTGCTGCGACAACCGCCCAGCGCTGGATGGCCGGGCCCGGCATCATCAAGGTGAACAGCATGCCGGGCACCAGCCAGGGCATGGCCACCTTGATCAATTGGTAGAGCTGGACTGCCGCGCCAGCCAGATAACCGTCCAACCATCCAGCCGTCTTCAAGCCGCTCTCATCCTGGAATGGAATCAGCAACATGACGGGCACAGCCAGTAGCAGCGCGTACCAGACAAAGCGCAGCACGCCGGCCCAGCCGGAAGCATCACGCACGGGCAGGGATGCCGGACGGGCGGGGCGGGATCGGGAAGATGAAAAGCTCAAGCTTGAAGCGGCTCAACAGGGAATCGGCAAGCAAAAATACAACATCCCCATTCACTTTCGCGAATGGGGATGCGAATGCAGGTCACCCGCGGCAGGCGGTGCTTAACTGCGGCGACGCCGGATCCGGCGGGACATCACCAGCGCGCTCAAACCCGCCAGGGCCAGCCAGAGCGTCTCCGGCTCAGGCACAGAATTTTGATTGTAAATGAAATAAATGCCTGACCCCACTTGCGGATCTGCATTACCGTCTTTTTGGGTAATGGTGAATGACTTGTCCGCTAAGAAGTGGATCGTGTAAGAGCCATTGGCGTTTCCGTTTGACAAGTTTCCATTAATGGATACAACGTTGGGGCCCTGATCCTGTCCATTCACGGTGACGTTGGCAACAGTAACGGACAAGGTTCCATTATTTAAAGTTACGCTTTCATCCACGCCCAAACACGGCGTTGTGGTCGCTCCGTTAAGCGCCACAGATGGACTCGTAGCGGTAAACGTGCCCACAGTGGTTTTAGTAAACGTAAACCCCCCAGTGGCGCAGGATTGAATCTCGCCATCAGAAGTTTTGAGGATAATGTTGTAACTGGCTGCCATGACCGAACCGCTGGCGGCAAGCAGGACGCCCAGCAATCCTGCAGCAGCGGCTATTTGTCCGAGATATTTGTAGCGTGTTTTCATTTACAGATCACCTTTAGTAAAGATGCCGACTCAATGGAGCAAATTAAGCAAAAATCGTTCTCGATATTCAAACCGCTGGAATATCAACGCATTAAGCAGATCGGCCGAGTCGCTGCCCGGATGACATGTAAAAAAATCCGACAACATCTGCTCCGTCCCAAGCCCATTCAGCCGGTCCGTTCGATGCGCGCCACCTTGGCAAACCGGCTGAGCAGGATCGCGCACGCCAGTAACAAGTACAGCAGTTCCCAGTACGCGATACTCAGGAATGCTGCGCCGACCAGGTAGGCCGCAAGTGATGCCCTCAGCATGGCGGCCTGATCGGTCAGCCCGGGCAATTGCCAGCGCCGGTTGCGCGCGATCAACACGCTCAGGCTGACAACACTGCCAAAAACCAGGCTGACCCACAACACCAGTCCCGGAAAGCCATGTTCGGCCACGATTTCAATGTAGGCGCTATGCCAGGCGCGCGAAGCCCCGACTGGCAGCGTAAGGTAGATCCACCCGCCAAAGCCCCCGCCGAACCACGGATGCTGCAAGGCGTAGTCCCAGCCCAGGCGCCACAGTTCAAGCCGAGTCGCGGCGGACGCTTCAAGCTCTGGCGCGGCCATTGTCTGCATGCGCGCGACCCATTCATCCGACAAACCAACAACGGCCAATCCAACAACCATGAGCAGCAAGGGGATCGCCAGCCATTTGCGCCGGCTATGCCAGACCAGCAGCAGCGCCACCACGCTGATACTCAGCAACCCGCCACGCGACCAGGACGACAGGGCGGACGCAAATCCCAGGGCAATCAGGATGGCCACGATCCAGCGCAGCATCTTGCTGTCCGCCTCGCGGTACCAGAGCGCCAGCAGGGGAATGGCCATGGCCGTGGCAACGGCAAATTCGTTGTTGCCTGCGTACTGGCTTCCCGGCGGCCCATAGACCCGATCGTGGAAACCGGTAATAAACGCCCAATAGCCACCCTTCAATATCACGGCGGCAAGGGACAGCCCCACCGTCATCAGCAGCCAGTTCAGTTTCACCCGCGTGTCGATCAGCAGCAAGACCAGCAAAATCAAAGGAAGAATCTTGGACACTTCCATCAGCCGGGGCCAACCCGCCCAGGGGTTGATCCCAAGGGCGGTCGTCAAGACGAACTGGCCCCATAACAGGGCAAGCCCTGCCAGCCGCCAGTCCCAAAACAAGGGGGGCCAGGCGCGCCCGCGAAACAACTGCCAGCCCGCGGACAAGGCCACCACCACCAGCAAGGCAAAGTAGGCCGGAAATCCCTGCATGAAACCCGAGACATAGCCTTGGGGGTGCATGACGCCAACGAAGACCAGCGCCAGCAAACCCACCCAGGGGCGCCGAAAGCTGGCCCAGCCCAAGGCCAGCAACATGACGAGCAGAGCGATATCGCGCACGATCAAACTCCCGGAAGCATCAGCTATTCATCGTCACGGCTTTTATATCTACGCCGCATCTTGCGTTCTGCATCCTGTGAAAACGCGTTGCGCCTCACGGGCTGCACGGCCAGCGTCTTGCGGGAAAAGAAGATTCTGATCATGACAAACCCCAAGGCGCCGCCCAGCGATTGCAGCAGGATATCCATGCTATCCGGGTTCTTCTCCGGCTGGGCGAGTCGCCCAGCCACCACGACCAAGGCCGTGAACGCAATCAACAGCAGGGAAAGAAATGTCCCGTAGCCCCGCCAGGTCCAGCGCAAATGGGACACAAACCAGGCCAGCAGGGCACCCAGCGGAATGAAGAACAAGACTTTGTGCAGCAACTCGGTGGCCGCGCGAAACTCGGTGCCATAGTAGTAGGCTTCGAAGGGCACACTTTCCAGAAAGTGGTGCAGCCGCTCCCGCAGGAAAGCGCCATCCGTCCTGAAGTCAAAGGGATACCAGAACACGAACAACAGCAGCGCCATCCAGCCTGCCGCCAGCAACAAGGGCAGCCAGGCCGACCACGCCGGCATCTGGCTGGCGGGCGCCACGCGCGCGGCCAGGCGGCCGCCGATCCACACGCCCAGCGCCGCGCCGGCGGCGGCCGTGAAGAGGTCAGTGACATCGCTGACCCGCGAATACACGAACAGCTGCATGAATTCCAGCAAGATCGCGGTACCGAACGTCATCCACCACACGCGCCACGCGCTGCGCGTGCCGTCGAGCCGCCACAGCAGCGCAAGTGGCATCCAGATCAGGGCATCGGTGGCGATTTCATACAGCGCGTAGGCGGCATCATCCGGCAAGCGGCCAAACGGAACCAGGTTGACTTTGCCGTCCCGCCATTGATGGAAAATCTCGACCAGGCTGATGGTCAGATCGAGCGGCAGGACGTTGTAAACCAGCACCCCCGCCAGATACACCCAGGCCAGCCGCTCGGCCAGCGCGGCGCGGGCATGGGTCCGCTGCCAGGACTGCAGCCAGTCGACGAAGCGGCTGCCTGCCCCCCACCAGACCAGCATGCCGATGACGCCGCCCACGGTTTCGGCATAGATGTCGTTCTGCGACACCGTACGCTGCGGAAAAAACAGCTGGGTGAATTCGATGCCGACGCTCAAGGCGATGGCCGCCGGAATCAGCGCCAGCATCACCAGCGCCGTTCGCAGGGCGCCGGCACCGGCCGACAACGCGCCCATCCACAGGAAGCTCAGCGGAATGAACAGCAGCAGGTTGGCCACCCAGTCGGCGCGCGAACCGATGCCGAGCCGGAGGAAGGGTATCGCGTCGAAACGGGCCACCGCTTGGTCCCACGGCAGCGCACGGAATTCCAGCGGCACCAGGCTGCCGTAAATGACAAACGCGGTATACACCAGTGCGGCCAGCCACAACAGGCTGCGGGGATGGCCGGTCGTTCTGGCGTTCCGGCTCATGGCAGGGCTGGGTCCAGCATGTTCAGCACGGCCGGGGCAACGCGTGCGCCGGGCCGCGCCGTCCCCTGCCAGCCGGGATAGACCGCCAGTTCACGCACCAGCCCGTCCGGCAGGCGGGGTGACGGCTGCCCCGCAAGCAGGCGCAGCGTCAGTTCCGCCACGGCGACATCCAGCCAATCGGGGTGATAGGCCAGGGTAAGGTTGTGCACGGCCTCGCCGCCCCGCAAGGGCGGGCAGGCGGCCACCACATTGGCGGCCACGCGCTGGCGATACGCCGCACCCTCGGCCTGGCGCACCTGGATGCCCGTGCCCGACGCCAGCACGGTGTTGGCGAAAATATCCATATCACGCGGGATGTCGTTGTGCGGCTGGATGCGGATCGCATCGCCGCTGCGGTTGATGAACACATTGTCGTACACCGCCACCCGTCCCTCCGCCTGCAGCAAGGCCTCGCTGGGATTGTGCAGGAAGAGGTTGCCGTAGACCAGATAGCGATCCTCGCTGCCGGGTCCCGTCAGCGGAACATGCCCCAGCAGGACGTTGGGGCGCGCCTGCGGACCGGGCAACGCGTCCTGTTTGGAAAACACGTTGTAGCGGATCACCGTGTCGTGGCGATCCGCATCGTCATCCGGGCGGGACTTCTGATGCTTGATCTGCAGGTTGTAACCCAGCGTGTGCGTGATGCGGTTGCCCTCGATCACGCCGCCGACAAAGGGGTCGCTGCCATCCGAATCACCGAAATACATGCCGGTTCCCACCCGCTCGATGCGGTTGTTCCTGACCACCCAGCCGAATGCCGGGCACTTGGTCGAGATGCCCACATTCTGCTGCGACGCGGCGTGGTCGTGGATATAGAGGTGTTCCAGCGTGATGAAATCGGCATAGCGGCTGTGGCCCTCGGCCTTGACCGCATCCACCGGCAGCTTGCGGCCATCAAGCTGCAGATGGCGCAGCACCAGATGACGCACATTGACCAAGCTGACCGTGTTGGCGCCATGGTGCGCGATGAAGCGCGGCGGAACGGCGGGGTCGGCAGCCTCGATCACGATCGGCTGGCCGGCCTGTCCGGACAGATTGTGGAGCGGCAAGCCCTGGCGGTAATCGCCCGACGCCAGCAGCAAGCGGTCGCCCGGCTGCAGGCGGCGCAGATAATCGCGGTAGTCTGCCACGCTCGCGCGATAGTCCGCTGCGGCGGCCACGCCCGTCAGCAGGCAGAGCAGTCCCGCGCAGACGACTCGCCGCATCAGCCTGCCGGATCGGTCAACGGCAGCCCGCTTTTCAGCAGGTCCAGCTTGCCGCAGAGCACGCGGGTCATTCCCCCCACGCCTTGGCGCCCGGTATCCACCACGATATCGGCCACCTCGCGGTACAGCGGGTCGCGCTGCCGGTACAGCTCGCGCAATTTTTCCAGCGGGTTGTCGGTTTGCAGCAGCGGGCGGTTGCGGTCGTGCCGGGTGCGTTCGTACAGATGCTCGGGCGTGCCGCGCAAATAAATCACCACGCCGTTTTTCTTCAGATTTTCGCGGTTGGTTGGCGACAGGACCGCACCACCGCCGGTGGCCAGCACGATGCCGGACAGGGCGGTCAGTTCGGCAATCACCGCTTCCTCGCGCTTGCGAAATCCGGCCTCGCCCTCGATCTCGAATATGACCGGAATCTTGACGCCGGTGCGCGCCACGATCTCGTGGTCCGAGTCGTAGAAGGTGCAGCCATAGTGCCTGGCCAGCAGGCGCCCCACTGTGGTCTTGCCCGCCCCCATCAATCCGACCAGGAAAAGATTGTCTCGCTTGCTCATGGCGTCATTCTAATTGACGGCTGCCGAATGACGACGGCGCGCGGAGACTCGGGTCGCGAAAATCAGGACGAAAAAAGCGCGGGACAAGCCCGCGCTTTTTTGGAATCCGCGATCAGCGCAGCGACAGACGCTCGTCGAGGATGCGCGGGGTGAGGAAGATGATCAGCTCCGTCTTGTTGTTTTCCTTGGTGGTGGTCTTGAACAGATTGCCGAACACCGGCACATCGCCAAGGAACGGCACCTTTTCCACCGTGGTGTCTTCGTTGCCATCGAAGATACCGCCGAGCACCAGGGTTTCGCCGTTGTTCACGCGCACCTGGGTCTTGATCCGCTTGGTGTCGATTGCCGGATCGGAAATGCCCGAGATGAAGCGCACCGCATCTTTCTGCACTTCGACCGTCAGGATGACCGAGTCGTTGTTGAGGATCTGCGGATCGACCAGCAGGCAGAGGAAAGCGTCCTTGAACGTCACCGTCGGGGGCGAGTTGGCCGTACCCGGAGTGATATAAGGAATCTGCGTGCCGTTGAGGATCACCGCCGGCTTCTGGTTGGTCGTCATCACACGCGGATTTGAAATCACCTTGCCTTTGCTATCCGCTTCCAATGCGCGCAGCTCCAGATCCAAGACGTTGCCATTCGCCAAATTCAGCAAAGACAGCGCAAAGTTCGGCGCGCCCGACAGGGGGCCGGTGCCGGCCCCGCTCAATTCCAGCGGCCCGCCGAATATCTTTTTCTTGCCGATGTCGTTGACGGCGCTGAATGACAAGCGTGCACCCAGATCGCGGCTCCAGCCATCGGTCGCCACCACCACCCGCGCCTCGATCATGACCTGGCGCGCCGGAACATCCAGCCGTGCGAGCAGTTCCCGCACTTCCTGAATCTTGCGCGCCGTATCGGTGATGATCAGCGTGTTGGTCTTCAGTTCATACGTTGCGCGGCCCCGCTTGGTGAGGACTTTCTGGTCATTTTCGCCCTTGCCCTGCTGCGAGGCCTGCGCCGCCGCGGCGCCACCCAGACCCTGCGCCTGCGCCGAACAGTTCACCGCGTTGTTGCCGGCGGAGTTAAGAAAGGCGCCGGACGCAAAGCCGTACAGCATGGTTTGCGCTTCATCCGCCCGCATGTAGTTCATCTGGATGTATTCAGTGGTCAAGGGCTCCAGATCAGCCACTGCCGAGCGGGCTTCGTACTCGAGTTTCTCCTTGGCCATCAGTTCATCCTTGGGCGCAATCCAGATGACGTTGCCGTTCTGGCGCTTGTCCAGGCCCTTGGTCTGCATGATGAGATCGAGCGCCTGATCCCACGGCACATCCTTCAAACGCAGGGTGAGGTTGCCGGTCACGGAGTCGCTGGCGATGATGTTGAGGCCGGTGAAGTCGGCGATGACCTGCAGCACCGAACGCACTTCGACGTTCTGGAAGTTGAGCGAGAGTTTCTCGCCGGTGTATTTCACCTTGCCGTCAGCGGTTTTCTTCTGCGCGTCGTCGCTCTGCTTGACCTCGACGATGAAGCTGTTGTCGGCCTGGTAGGCGGAATACTCCCAGCCACCCTTGGGCTGGATCACCATGCGGGTGTTGTCGCCCAGCGTATACGTTTCGACGATCTGCACCGGGGTGCCGAAGTCGGCCACGTCGAGGCGGCGCTGCAAGGCCTTGGGCAATTCGGTGCCGATGAAATCGACCACCACGCCGCCGGCCTGCTGGCGAATGTTGATCCCCGCCTGGGCGTCGGACAGGGTGGTCACGATGCGTGCCTCGCCCGCTGCGCCACGCCGGAAGTCGATGTCGCGAATGCTGTGGCGCGCGACTCCGGGTGCGGCTTCGGCAAAGCGCGGGCTGACATTCACCGGCGCGGACCCGACGCCGACATCGCCCAGCGCGATGAGCAGCGTCTTGCCATCGATCCGGGCTTCATACTCGACCGACTTGCTCAGATTCAGCACCAGGCGAGTGCGCGTGCCCGCCTGCACCACGTTCACGCTCGACAGCGGACCGAGATTGGCCTCCACGGTGTTGCGTCCCATGGCGTTGCCGGTGTCGGGCAGATCCAGCGCGATGCGCGGCGGGTTGCCGACGGTGAAGCCGGCCGGGGTGGCGGTCAGCGCCTTTTGCAGGGTGACGCGCACCACGACCTTGCCGCCAGGCAGGGTCGTGGTCTCGACACTTTGCACCGCGTTGCCGGTGGGCGGCGCATCGGCAGCGCGCGCCGCAAACGGCAACGCCAAACCGGCGAGCAGGGCAATCCCGAACAGATGGCGGGTCATTTTCTGGGCAATTTTCGGCAATGCGTTCATGTCAGCCTCTTTGGGATTCAGTGCTAAAAGTCATTCTTGCAAAAGCAGGGTGCTGGTGCGCTCGGACCAATCTCCGGCGCTATCCTGGACAATTTCACGCAAGCCCACTTCACCATCGCCGATCTGCGTGATGAGGCCGAAGTTCTGCCCCGCGTAATTGCCTTTCCTGACGTGGTATATCGCGTTGTCCGGTGTTTTGATCACCGCGTGTATCACGCCTTGTCTGGATAGCATGCCCACCATTTTCAGGGTTTCCAGCGAGTAGCCCTCAAGCGGCTCTTTGGGGCGATTGAGGTCGGGCTGCATGCCGCCGCCACCGCCGGTCGAGAGCTTTCTCGGCTTGAAGGGGTCGGGCAGGTCAAAGGCGTTGTAGGTGAACGGCTCATACACCTTGACCTGCGGCAGCGGCTCGATTTTCCCCTGCATGTCGCGGCCGGTTTCGGCAACAAAGGTTTGCAGGTCGTCCATGCCGCTGCCGCCGCAGCCGGCCAGGCCCAACACAATGAGTAAGGTAGCCAGCCGCTTCATTTCTTCTGCTCCTTGGCTTGGGCTTGCTGTTTCCGGGCGATGACTTCCTCATCATCCAGATAACGGTAGGTTTTGACGATGGCGTCCATATTCAGCACACCGTCCTTGGCCGGTTCGAGGCCGATATTCTGCAAGGTCACGATACGCGACAGCTTGGAGACATCGCTGACGAAGGCTGCCACATCGTGGTAACCGCCGGTGACTTTGACGCGAATCGGCGTTTCGGCATAAAACTCGGAGACGGTTTCGGCATCGGGTTTGAACAGGTCAAACTGCAAACCGCGTCCCAGGCCCGCCTGGTTGACATCGGTGATCAGCGCGTCCATTTCCTGTTTGTTCGGCAATTGCTTCAACAGCGCGCCGAAGGCCTGCTCGATGTCGGCCAGCTGCTTGGTGTAGGCCTCCAGGTTGATGGCCTGGTTTTTCTTGGTGGTGAACACGCTGCGCAGTTCGGTTTCCTTCTGCTTGGAGGCATCCAATGTTGCCATCCCGCCGCGCCAGTCGAACCACCAGCCCGCCAGCACGATCGCCGCGCACAGCAGGCCAAGCGCCGCCAGCTTGGTCGGCAATGGCCAGTCGGCCAGCGTTTTCAGGTCGAGTTTGTTGAGGTCGTCCAGGGTCATGCTTTGCCCCCCTTGTTGTTTGCGTCATCCGTCTGCTGGCGGGCCTGTTTGACCGACAGTACGAATTCGTTGGCGCGCAGATTGTTCACGGTAGCCGACTTGATTTCGACCAGGTCGGCCGACTCGAACCACGGCGAGTCATTCAGATTGCGCATCAGGGTGGACACGCGCGCGCTCGACTGGGTATAGCCGCTGATGGTGATGACGTCGCCTGCCTGCTTGAAGGATTTGAGATACAGCCCGTCGGGCAACAGACGAATCATCTGGTCGAACAGGTGAACGACTTCGGTGCGATTGGATTGCAGGGTCTCGACGACCTGTTTGCGTTCCAGCAGCGCCTGCGTCTGTTCGCGGATTTTCTTGATTTCGCCGATCTGGCCGTCGAGCTTGGCGATTTCCTGTTCGAGGTAGGCGTTGCGCGCATCCTGCGCCGACTGGTTCGCAGCGATCACGCCATGCCCGAGGACGACGGCGATCACGCCCGCCGCCACGGCAATGCCGAGCAGGACATTGAACTGGCGACGCCGCGCGGCACGCGCCAGCTCACGGTGGGGGAGTAGGTTAATGCGGATCATTGTGGGTCAAACCTCCGCATGGCGAGGCCGCAAGCGACAAAGAGGGACGGCGCATCGGCGGTCAATGCCTGCGGCCGGATTTTGGAGCCGACTGCCATGTTGGCAAACGGATTGACGACCATGGTCGGGGTGCCGGTGCGCTGCCCGACCACTTCATCGATGCCGGGGATCATGGCACCGCCACCCGCAAGCAGGATCTGATCGACCTTGCGGTACTGGGTGGACGTGGTGAACAACTGCAAGGCGCGGCCGATTTCCATCGCCAGCGTCTCGCTGTAGGGCTGCAACACCTCCATGTCGTAGCTTTCGGGCAGGGTGCCGCGGCGCTTGGCGCTTTCCGCCTCTTCGTTGGTCATGCCGTAGCGGCGCGAAATTTCATTGTTGAGCTGGTTGCCGCCAAAACCATGTTCGCGCAGGTAAACCGACTCGTTGTCGTGGAGGATGTTGATGTGCATGTTCTGCGCCCCCACGTCGATAATCGCCACCGTCTGCCCGGCACCGTTGTCAGGCAGCATGTGGGCAATCTGCTCGTACGCGGTTTGCGTGGCGAAGGACTCGACATCCATGATCAGCGCCTTGAGGCCGGCCGCCTCGACTGCAGCCACGCGGTCTTCGACTTGCTCCTTGCGCGCGGCAGCGAGCAGGATTTGCACATCGTCCGGACTGCCAGGCGACTCGCCGAGCACCTGGAAGTCCAGATTCACCTCATCGAGCGAGAAGGGGATGACCTGATTGGCCTCGGTTTCCACCTGGTTTTCCAGGTCGATGCCGCTCAGGCTGGCCGGCGCCAGGATCTTTTTGGTGATGACCGCGGATGACGGCAGCGCGAGCGCAACGTTTTTGACCCGCGTGCCCAAATTTTTCCAGGCGTTGCGCAGGGTATCGGCCACTTGATCGAGGTTGGCGATGTTGCCGTCGGTCACCGCGTCCTTGGGCAACGGCTCGATGACATAGCGCTCCACCCGCAGCATGCCCTTGCCCGCATCGGACAGCTCCACCAGCTTGACCGCAGTCGTGCTGATGTCGAGCCCCAGGATGGGTAGCCCCTTGGCAGACAGCCAGTCCAGATTAATATTAAGGTGCAAGAGTTTTCCTTTACGCTTCTGTGGGTTGGCGCATTTTCTTGTTATTTTTTTTAGATGCTAGCAACAACACACGGTTTTTAACAGTGTTTTTCTCGTCGCACTACAAGGATTGAACATGTGTGTCCAATTTCCAACACCACTAACGCCTATAATCGGCGAAAACTTTAGGCACTCGATTAAAGGAAACGGATGTTTTCGAAATGGTGGCATTACGCACTGGCATTAATTGCCAGCCTCGGCGTCGTCGGTACGGCGCTGGCCGGGCTGGCGGCCGCACTGATTTACCCCAACCTGCCGCCGCTTGAGGCGCTGACCGACTACAAGCCCAAGCTGCCGCTCCGCATCTTCACGGCCGACGGCGCGCTGATCGGCGAATTCGGCGAGGAGCGCCGCGCCTTCATTGCCATCGACAAGGTGCCGGACTACATGAAGCAGGCGATCATCGCTGCCGAGGACGAGCGCTTCTATACCCACGGCGGCGTCGATACCCTCGGCGTATTGCGTGCGGCCGGATCGAACCTGCTCGCAGGCGGCGCCAAGGAAGGCGCGTCGACCATCACCATGCAGGTGGCGCGCAATTTCTTCCTGTCGAACGAAAAGACCTTCACCCGCAAATTGTCTGAAGCCATGCTGGCGATGAAGATCGAGCACAACCTGTCGAAGGACAAAATCCTCGAGCTGTACATCAACCAGATCTATCTTGGCCAGCGCGCCTACGGCTTTGAAGCCGCCGCGCGCACCTATTTCGGCAAGCCGATGCGCGAACTGTCTCTGGCCGAGTTCGCCATGCTGGCGGGGCTGCCCAAGGCGCCGTCCCGCTACAACCCGGTAGTCAACTTCCCGCGTGCAAAGGCGCGCCAGGAATACGTGCTGGGCCGCATGAAGACGCTCAAGTTCATCGACCAGCCGACCTGGAAAGCCGCGGTTCAACAGAAGCTGGTGATCCGCCAAACGCGCCCGCAGGCGGAGGTCCGCGCCGACTATGCCGCTGAAATGGTGCGCCAGACCCTGTTCGAGAAATACGGCGAATCCATCTACAGCTCGGGCTACAAAGTCGTCACCACCCTGCGGCGCACCCAGCAGGCCGCCGCCAACCGTGCAGTCTGGCAGGGCATCGCCGATTACGACATGCGCCACGGCTATCGCGGGCCGGAAAAGCAGATCAGCCTGCCCGCCGACAAGGCGCAACGCGCAGCGGCCATTGCCAGCGCACTGGAAGAACTCGCGCCAGTGAGCGACATGCAGCCCGCCGTGGTGTTGAGCGCCGATGCCAAACTGATCCGCGCGCAATTGCAGGACGACACGGTCGTCGACATTTCGGGCAATTCGCTCAAGTGGGTGGCGAACTGGGCCGCCGGCAAAAAGGGGCGGCAACTCGCCCCCGGCGCGGTGGTGCGGGTGCAGGCGGTCGGCCGCAAGCCGCAATGGCGGCTGGCGCAACTGCCGGAGGTGGAAGCCGCGCTGGTCGCCCTGAACCCGCAGGACGGCGCCATTACAGCATTGGTCGGCGGGTTTGATTTCAGCCGCAACAAGTTCAACCGCGTCACGCAAGCCTGGCGGCAGCCGGGATCGAGCTTCAAGCCGTTCATCTACTCCGCTGCGCTGGAAAAAGGCTACACCCCGGCCACCCTGATCAACGACGCGCCGCTGTCGGTCAGCGCCGAGGAAACCGGCAGCACCGTCTGGGAGCCCAAGAACTACGACGGCAGCGCTAGCGGCCCGGTGCGCATGCGCACGGCGCTGACCAAGTCGCTCAACCTGGTTTCGGTGCGCATTTTGCAGGGCATCGGCCCGAGTTACGCGCGCGATTACATCCGCCGCTTCGGCTTCGACCCGGCGCGCCACCCGCCTTATCTCACCATGGCGCTGGGCGCGGGCAGCGTCACCCCGCTGCAGATGGCGGCTGCCTACAGCGTGTTCGCCAATGGCGGCTTCGGCGTCAATCCCTATCTGATCGACAAGGTATTCGACAAGGACGGGCGCCTGCTGATGCAGGCCAGCCCGCAACAAGTCGGCCGCAACGCGCCACGCGTGATCGATCCCCGCAATGCCTGGCTGATGACCAGCATGATGCAGGACGTGACGCGCTCCGGCACCGCCGCGCGCGCCGGCCAGTTGGGGCGCAGCGATCTTGCCGGCAAGACCGGCACCACCAACGACGCGCTCGACACCTGGTTTGCAGGCTACACCCCCAGCCTGGTGGCGATCACCTGGATGGGCTACGACCAGCCGCGCTCGCTGGGACGCCGCGAGACGGGTTCGCAATCGGCGCTGCCCATCTGGATGAATTTCATGGGCACCGCGCTCAAAGGCGTGCCGCAAAAGGGCTGGGCAAAGCCTGACGGCATCATCAGCGTCAAGATCAACCCGGCCACCGGTACCCGCCTGTCCGACACGGTGTGGGACACCTTGCTGGGCACGGCACTGGCGGTCGAGACACCCAGCATGGTGGAGCACTTCTACCAGGAGTTCCCCCCACCCGCTGCGCCAGTCGCCGTCTGGGGCGACGACTCGGGCGGCTTCACCGAACCTGACGAACCTTACGAGCGCGCCGAGCCCGAAACCCTGCCATGAAAAATCAGGACATGCGCCGCCGCATTGCGCATGCGGCGGCGCGCATACTGGCCGAAGACGGCAGCCTCGATTACGGCAGCGCCAAGCGCAAGGCCGCACGCCAGCTGGGAGCCCCCGACAGCGGCAGCCTGCCCGACAACCAGCAGATCGAGGAGGCCCTGCGCAGCTATCAGGCGCTTTATCAGGCGGATGAAACACGCGCGCAGCTGGCACTGTTGCGGCAGGTCGCCATTGAGTACATGGAGCAACTGGCCGATTTCGATCCCCACCTGACCGGCTCGGTGCTCAATGGCACCGCCGGACGCCACACCGGCATCACCCTGCAACTGTTCACCGACCAGCAGAAGGACGTCGAATTCCTGTTGATGCGCCTGGCCACGCCTTACCAGGCCGCCGAACATCGCGCAGGGGACGCCCCCGGGCGGATCTTCCCACGCTTTGTCATCGACGATCCGCGCGCCTCGGTCGAAGTCATCGTCTACCCGGCCGCCGAACTGCGCGGCATGAAGCGCCTGCAGGCCGACGGCAGCCCGCGGCGCGTGCGCCTGCCGCAGGCGCGGACCCTGACTTGAGCCCACGCCATCGCCTTCTGCGCTGGCATGGAAGCTGCTGATTGACCTATACCGTATTCATAATGAGTAAACGGCCGTGATCCGATTTTTCCGCCACTACGTGCCCCTGAATTTGCTGCTGCTGGTGCTGGTCGAGGCACTCATCCTCGGCGGCGCCATCTATGCGGGGGTCAGCGCGCGCTTCCTCGACGGCAACGTGATTCCGGATGACCTCCAGCCCCTGCTGCCCAAGGCCCTGACCTTCACCGTCGTCATGCTGGGATTGATGACGGCCAGCGGCCTCTATGATCTGGAATGGCAGGGCGGCGTTCGTGCGCTGCTGCAGCGTCTCGGCCTGAGCTTCATGCTCGGCCTGGTGACGATGAGCCTGCTGTTCTATTTCTTCCCCCCCCCTGCTGTTCGGGCGCGGCGCCTTTCTGCTGTCGTTCGGCCTCGCGCTGCTGGGCATTCTGCTCAGCCGCGCGCTGTTCATCCGCTGGGCGCGGGCGGGCGCGTTCAAGGCCCGTGCCCTGGTGATCGGCACCGGCAGCCGCGCTGCCCACATCGAGGCGCTGCTGGCCAAACGCGGCCAGGCCGGCAATGTTCAGGTGATCGGCTACCTGCCGATGGGCGGCAGTCATCATTTCGTCAACGGTGACCGCATTCTCGACACCCAGGAGACCCTGCCCGAGCTGGCGACGCGTCTGCAAATCAGCGAGATCATCCTCGCCGTGCGCGACCGCCGCAGCGGCGGCCTGCCGGTGCCGGACCTGCTCACATGCAAGCTACGGGGGATTCGCGTCCTCGAGTTGTCCAGCTTTTTTGAGCGTGAAAACGGCCACTTGCAGCTGGACTCGATGAACGCCAGCTGGATGATCCTGGCCGAGGGGTTTCACCAGGGCATGCTGCGCGACACCATCAAGCGGCTGTTCGACCTGGTGGTGAGTGCGGCCATGCTGGCGGTCAGCCTGCCCATCATGGTGCTCACCGCATTGCTGATCAAGCTGGAAAGCGCGGGCCCCGTGCTGTACCGCCAGGAACGCGTCGGCCAGGGCGGCCGCAATTTCACCATCCTCAAGTTCCGCAGCATGTGCGTCGACGCCGAAAAGGACGGCAAACCGCGCTGGGCCGGACAGAACGACAGCCGCGTCACGCTCACCGGGCGCTTCATCCGGCGCACCCGCATCGACGAGCTGCCGCAGGTCTTCAACGTGTTCTTCGGCGACATGAGCTTCGTCGGCCCGCGCCCGGAACGCCCCTATTTCGTGCAGGACCTGACCCAGAAAATCCCCTATTACGGCGTGCGTCACACCGTCAAACCGGGCATCACCGGCTGGGCGCAGGTACGTTACGCCTACGGCGCGACCGACGAGGACGCCATGCACAAGCTGCAGTACGACCTTTATTACGTCAAGAACCACAGCCTGTTTCTCGACCTCATGATCCTGTTCCAGACCGCACAAGTGGTGTTATGGGGAAAGGGCGTGCGCTGAGCGCGCGCGTCTGAAGCCGGACATGCCCGATACCCTGCTTCTGCTCGCCGCCGTCGGCTATGGCCTGGCCACGCTGGCCTATCTGGGCCTGACCGGCCTCATCGTCGCCAGCTGGCGGCAACGCCCGCAGGGCCGCCTGCTGGTGCTGGCCACTGGGCTCAGCGCCGCCTGGGGGGCCCTGTCGGCGCTCACCGCGTGGGGGGTGTTGACGCCGCGGCTGGAGCTCGCCGCCGAAGTCGCGCGCAACGGCGCCTGGCTGCTGTTGCTGCTCTATATCCTGCGGCTGCGGCTGCCGCCTGGCGCCACCCTGCCCGCACCGCTGCGCCTGATCCGCGCCTTGGGCGGCGTGCTCATCGGCGCCTTGCTGCTCGCCAGCGTCATGCCCTTCATCGCCCCCGAACAGCCGGTGCTGGCGCGATGGGCCGGCAATCTGGGGCTGGTGCTGCTGACCGTGATGGGGCTGGTGCTGGTCGAACAGGTCTACCGCAGCACCCGTCTGGAAGACCGCTGGGCGATCAAGTTTCTCTGTCTCGGACTGGGCGGACTGTTCGTCTACGACTTTTACCTTTATGCCAATGCGGCGCTGTTCAACGCGATGGATGCCCAGGTCTGGGCGGCGCGCGGCTATGTGGCGGCGCTGGTGACCCCATTGATCGCGATCTCCGCCGCGCGCAACCCGGAATGGGCGGCGCCGGTCGGGCTGTCGCGCAGCATGGCCTTCCACACCGCCAGCTTGCTGGGGGCGGGGGTCTATCTGCTGCTGATGGCGGGCGCCGGCTATTACCTGCGCCTGTTCGGTGGCGAATGGGGCGACGTCGTGCAGACCGTGTTCCTGTTTGCCGCCGTCATGCTGCTGGTGCTGCTGATGTTTTCCGGCACCCTGCGCGCGCGCCTACGGGTGTTCCTGTCCAAGCACTTCTTCAGCTACCGCTACGACTATCGCGAAGAGTGGCTCAAGTTCACCCGCGCCCTCACTGAGGGCCGGCCCGGCGAGCAATTGTGCGAACGCGCCGTCGAGGCGCTGGCCCGCCTGCTCGAAAGCCCCGGCGGCGCGCTGTGGATGCATGAAGGCAATACCGGCTATCAACGCGCCAGCCACTGGAACTGGCGCGACCTCAACGGCACCGAGCCGGCCGATTCCCCCTTCGTGCGGTGGCTCGCCGACAAGCAGTGGGTGGTGGATCTGGACGAAATGAAAACCCGGCGCGACCTCTACGGCGACCTCGACATGCCGGAATGGATCCAGCACGCCGACGATGCCTGGCTGGTGGTGCCGCTGATGCTGCACGACGAACTGCTCGGCTTTGTGGTGCTGAAACATTCGCTGGGCAAAGTCAGCTTCAACTGGGAAGTCAGCGACCTGCTCAAGGTGGCGGCGCGCCAGGCCGCCGCGCACCTGGCGCAGATGCGTGCGGCCAACCAGCTCATCGTCGCGCGCCAGTTCGAGTCGTTCAACCGCACCACCACCTTCGTCATCCACGACCTGAAAAATCTCGTCGCCCAGCTGTCCCTGCTGCTGGCCAATGCCGAAAAGCACAAGCACAACCCCGAGTTCCAGGCCGACATGCTGGACACCATCGAGAACGCAGTCGCCCGCATGAACAAGGTGCTGGCGCAATTGCGCCGCGGCAGCGATGAGACGCAGGCGCAATCGGTGGCGCTGGCGGCTATCCTGAATGAAGCGGCGACCAGCAAGCAGGCATTCAAGCTGCGCCCCGCCATCGACCTGCCGCCGTCCGGCCTGCGCGTGCGCGCCGAGCGCGAACGCCTCACCCGCGCCGTCGGCCATCTGCTGCAAAATGCGCTGGAGGCCACCCCGCCAAGCGGCCAGGTCACGCTGCGCGGATTCGAGGAGGCCGGGCAGGCGATTGTTGAAATCAGCGACAACGGCAGCGGCATGGACGACACCTTCATCCGCACCCGGCTGTTTCAGCCGTTCGATTCGACCAAGGGCGCGGGCATGGGCATCGGCGCGTACGAATGCCGCGAAACCATTCGCGCGCTGGGCGGACAACTGGAAGTGGACAGCGCACCGGGGCGCGGCACCCGCTTCCGCATCAGCCTGCCGCTGGACAATCACGTATACGTTGGAGGAGACGCCGCATGAGCGACGCCAAGCACAAGATTCTGCTGGTGGAAGACGACCCCGGGCTGCAAAAGCAGCTCAAATGGAGCCTCGCCGATTACGAACTGGCGATCGCCGCCGACCGCGACAGCGCCATTGCCCAGCTGCGCCGCCACGAACCCGCCGTGGTGCTGCTCGACCTCGGCCTGCCGCCCGATGCCGACGGCGCCACCGAAGGCCTGGCCACGCTGCAGCAAATCCTGTCGCTCGCGCCGGCCACCAAGGTCATTGTCGTCACCGGCAACCTCGACCGCGGCAATGCGGTGAAAGCCATCCAGCTCGGCGCCTACGACTTCTTCCAGAAACCCTTCGACCCCGACGTGCTGGCGCTGATGATCGCCCGCGCGCTGCATGTCCACGCGCTGGAAATCGAAAACCGCCTGCTCGCCGCCAGGCAGCACGGCTCTGCCCTGGAGGGGCTGATCACCAGCAGCGAACCCATGCTGAAGGTGTGCCACACCGTGGAAAAAGTGGCCCCGGCCAACGTTACGGTGTTGCTGCTGGGCGAATCCGGCACCGGCAAGGAAGTGCTGGCGCGCGGCGTGCATGAACTGTCACCACGCGCCGGCAAGCGCTTTGTCGCCATCAACTGCGCAGCGATCCCCGACACCCTGCTGGAGTCCGAACTGTTCGGCTACGAAAAAGGCGCATTCACCGGCGCGGCCAAGCAGACCATCGGCCGCATCGAATACGCCAACGAGGGCACCCTGTTCCTCGATGAAATCGGCGACCTGCCGATGCCGCTGCAGGCCAAGCTGCTGCGTTTCCTGCAGGAGCGCGTGATCGAGCGCCTGGGCGGACGCGGCGAAATTCCGGTCGACGTGCGCGTCGTCTGCGCCACCCACCGCGACCTCGCCGGCATGATTCGCGAAGGCAGCTTCCGCGAAGACCTGTACTACCGGCTGTCCGAAATCACGGTGAAAATTCCGCCGCTGCGCGAACGCCCCGGCGATGCCATTCTGCTGGCGCAGGCCTTCCTGGAACGCTATGCACGCGAAATGGGGCGCCCCCTGCGGGGCTTCACCGCCGATGCGCTGGGCGCGCTCGAAACCTACGCCTGGCCCGGTAACGTGCGTGAAATGGAAAACCTGGTCAAACGCGCCACCATCATGGCCGACGGCACTCAGATCACCGCCGCCGATCTCGGATTCGATCCCGGTCCCGCCGAGGCGCAGCCGTTCAACCTGCGGCAGGCGCGCGAACATGCCGAACGTCTGGCGGTCAGCCGCGCGCTCGCCCACAGCGAAGGCAACATCGCCCAGGCGGCCGAACTGCTCGGCATCACCCGCCCCACGCTGTATGACCTGATGGCAAAAATCGGCATGAAATAAACACCCTGCGCAATTTTCCTACACTCGATAGCAATCGTATTGGAGATCTTTATGCCCATTTTCGTCCCCGTGTCCCGGCTGCTGCCGGTCCTGATTCTTGGTGCCGGCCTGCTGACCGCCTGCGGCGGACAAGACAGCGCCACCCTGGTGACCGAAGCCCGGGCAATGGCCGCGGCGGGAGACTACAAGGCGGCCATCATCCAGCTGAAAAACGCCGTGGCGGAAGACGATAAAAACCCCGAGGCGCGCTACGAACTGGGCAAGCTCTATCTCGAGCAAAGCGACCTGGCCGGCGCCGAGAAGGAATTCCGCCGCGCCCGCGAGGCGGGCTATGAAGAAAACACCGTCAACCCGATGATCGCCCGCGCCCTGCTGGGCCAGCGCGATTTCGAGCGCGTGCTGGACGAACTGCCCGCTCCGGCCGCCAGCGACCCTGGCACCGCCACCCTGCAGGCCCTGCGCGCCACCGCCCAACTCGGGCTGGGGCGCAAGGAGGATGCGCGCAAAACGCTGCAGCAAGCGCAGCAGGTGGCCCCCGGCAATGCCGAGGTTCATCTGGCGCTGGCGCAGCTCGCCCTGGCCGACGGCGATGCCGACAAGGCCATGCAGACGCTTGATCAGGCCTTGCGCATCGACCCCCGGCACCGCGACAGCCTGTTGCTGAAGGCCGACCTGCTGCGCGCGACCGGCAAACCGGTCGACGCCGCCGCGGTGTATCACGAAGTGCTCAAGGTCGATCCTCGGCATGCCAATGCCCGGCTGGCACTGGCGGGCATCGCCCTCGCCGACGGCAAGCTTGGCGACGCGCGTCGCGAAGTCGACGCCGCCCTGAAAGCCAGCCCCAACAACCTGCAGGCGCACTACACCCAGGCGCTGATCGACTTTCGCGAAAAGAAAACCGAACGTGCGCGCGACCGTCTGGCGACCGTGCTGAAGAGCGCGCCGAATTACCTGCCCGCACTGCTGCTGGGCGGCTCGATCGAATACGCACTCGGCAACCTGCAGACCGCCGAGGCGCACCTCAACAAAGTGGCCAAGGCCACGCCGAACAACCTGTACGCGCTGCGCCTGCTGGCCGCCACGCAACTGCGCCTGGGGCGTCCCGACGATGCGGCAAAAACGCTCGCCCCGGCGCTCAAAGCGGCCACCCGGGACCCCGGCGTACTGGTCGTCGCCGGTGAAATTGCGCTGGCCAAAAAGGACTTCGCCCAGGCCTCGACGTATTTCGAACAGGCTGCCCAGCACAGCCCCGACAACGCCGCCATCCGCACCGAGCTCGGCATTTCCCGGCTCGCCCAGGGCGACAGCCGTGCCATGGCCGACCTCCAGGCCGCCGCCGACATGGAAGGCAGCAGCCGCCGCGCCGACACCTCCATCATTCTCAACCAGCTGAGACAGCAGCAGTTCGACGCCGCGCTGGCCAGCATCGCCACGCTGGAAAAGAAACAGGGCGCCGACCCGCTCATCTGGAACTACCGGGGCGCGGCCTACCTCGGCAAACAGGATGCCGTCCGCGCGCGCGACAGCTTCAGCCAGGCGCTCAAGCTCGACCCTGCGTTCTTTCCCGCCGCGGCCAACCTCGCGCAAATCGACCTCAAGGACAAGCAGCCCGCTGCCGCGCGCCAGCGTTTCGAGGCCATCCTCAAGGCCGACCCCAAACACCTCAACGCCATGCTGGCGCTGGCCGACCTCGCCCTGCGCGACAAGGACGAAAAAGCCTATGTCAGCTGGCAGGAAAAGGCCGCCGCCGCCCACCCGCAGGCGCTGCAGCCGCGAGTGGCGCTGGCGCGCTACCAGCTCGCCAAGGGCGACAAGAACAAGGCGCTCGCCACCGCACGCGAAGCGGCCAACGCCAATCCCGACAATCCGGCAGCGCTCGACCTCCTCGGCACCACCCAGCTGGCGCTGGGGGACACCACCAACGCGCTGGGCAGCTACCGCAAGATGGTCGAACGCCAGCCCGGCCAGGCGGCGCCGCTGGTCAAGCTCGCCAGCGCGCAGGTCGCAGCCAAAGACCTGCCCGGCGCACGCAAGGCCCTGCTGGATGCCCTGCGCATCCAGTCCGACTGGCTCGACGCGCAAATGATGCTCGGCGGCGTCGAGATCCAGAGCGGACGTTTCGACGATGCGCAAAAACTCGCCAAACAGGTGCAGCAGCAAAAGCCCGACAAAGCAGCGGGTTTCATCCTAGAAGGCGACACCGCCTTCGCACGCAAGGACTACCCTGCTGCGCTTGCCGCCTTCGAGCGCGCGCACACGCTTGAACCCACCGGCATGCTGCTCGTCCGCCAGTTGCAGGTCTTCAATGCCAGCGAGCGCACCGAAGAAGGCGAAAAACGCCTCGCCGCCTGGCTGGTCGACCACCCGCAAGACACGGGCACGCGCGCCCTGCTGGCCGAAAGCCTGCTCAAGCGCAAGCAGTACGCCGCGGCGATCGAACATTACCTGCTGCTGAACAAAAGCAAGCCCGGCAATATCGTCGTGCTCAACAATCTCGCCTGGGCCCTCAATGAATCAGGCGACAAGCGCGCAGTGTCGTTTGCTGGGCAGGCGCTGAAACTGCAGCCCGAAAATCCCGTGATCATGGACACCTATGGCTGGATCCTGGCCGATCAAGGGCAAGCGCCCAAGGGCCTGCCTCACCTGCAGAAGGCGCTTTCCAAAGCACCCGACAATGCGGAAATCCAGTATCACCTGGCAGTTGTGCTGGCCAAAACGGGGGATCACACCCGTGCCCGAGGCGAACTGGAGCGCCTCCTGGCCAGCGGCGCACGCTTTCAGCAGGAACCGGAAGCGCGCGCCCTGCTCAGCCAGCTGCAGAACAAGGCGCGCTGATTTATTAGGCCTTGTCACTGTTGGCTGTTGAAGTCATGCTTGCTTCCTCTGATGAGGCCCCCTCCTTCGGCATCCAGCACACGCCGCCGTAGGTAGCGGCTCCCGGGGTGTCCCGTTGTAGGAGGCCCGCCCCCGGGCCGATGCCGTGGAGCTTGCGGTCGCGCGAAATCTGAGCAAGCGCGACCCCTGCCACCGGCCCACACCCATAAATTACGATGTAAGAGTTGTTTTTAAGCATTGATTGAATGGAGTTCAGACCTTGATGAATCGACGCAACGCCCAGCTGATCACGCTCCTGGTATTGGCCCTGTCCGCCCCGCTTGGCGGCTGTGACGCCACCGCCAAATACACCGAACAGGAACACATCCAGCGCGCCAAGGACTTCGAGGACAAAGGCAACCTCAAGGGCAGCATCATCGAGCTCAAGAACGCTATCCAGAAAAATCCAGACAGCCCGCAGGCCCGGCTGTTGCTGGGCCAGGTTTACCTCAAGGCCGGATTTGGCGAAGAAGCCGAGAAGGAACTCAGCCGCGCCGAGAAACTCGGCGTCAGCCGGGATTCCCTCGCCCCCTTGCTGGGCGAGGCCTGGCTGTTGATGGGGCAATACAAACGCCTGCTGGATGAACTTCAGCCCGTCGACACCCTATCCCCGGCCAATCGCGGCCGCATCATGGCCCTGCGCGCCAGCGCCCTGTTCAAGTTGGGAAAACTGCAGGAAGCCTGCAATCTGTTTCAGGCCTCCCACGCTGTCTTCGCCGGCAACCTTCAGGCCTATTGGGGCTTGGCGCAGTGCGCCATTGCCGAACACAAGATGGCTGATGCCAGGGTTTTGCTTGACAACGCACTCAAGCTGAACGAACGGCAGTCGGAAACCTGGGTCTTTATCGGCGACCTTGAACAACTCAATCAAAACACACCCAGCGCGCTGGCCGCCTACCAGCAGGCGGTGAAACTAGCGCCGTCCAATATTGCCGCGCTCCAGAGTTTGGCAACGCTTCAAATGACACAGGGCGATATGACAAAAGCCCAAACCTCCATCGACGCAGTCAAAAAAATTGCGCCGAACTCGATTGCCGCAAAATACCTACAGGCATTCCAGAAGTTTCAGCAGAAAAAATATCCCGAAGCGCGTGATTTTCTGCAGGATATTTTCAAAACGGCCCCCGAGCACTTACCCAGCATCCTGCTCACGGGTTCCACGGCCTACGCGCTCGACGACTTGCAGCAGGCCGAAACCTACCTGAATCGCTACCTCGTGCACTTCCCCGGCCATACCTACGCGCGCAGGGTGCTGGCCGCAACGCAAATCAAGCAAAACCAGCCTGACAAGGCGCTGGCCACCCTGGCGCCGCTGCTGCCCCCCAACGGGGAAGACGCGACGGCGATGGCACTCGCCAGCCAGGCTCATCTCTCTCAGCAGGACCCTCGCCAGGCTACCCAATTGCTTCAACAGGCCGTGCTCCTCCAGCCTGGCAGCGCAGCATTTCATACCCAACTGGGACTCAATCGCCTGTCTGCCGGTGACATCAGCGCAGCCATTGGTGAACTGAAAACCGCCCAGTCGCTCGATTCCGGCAGCCACCGGACCGACGTTCTGCTGGCGTTGACCTATATCAAGAACAAGCAATACAGCCAGGCACTTGCCATCAGCGACCAACTGGAAAAGCAGCTGCCGCGCAGCCCGCTGCCCCATGATTTGCGTGGTCGCGCGCTCCTCGCGCAGGGTGATCCGGCGCGAGCGCGCGCGAGCTTCGAACGCGCACTGGCCATTGATGCGGCCTTTTTCCCCGCCAGAGCCAGCCTTGCGCAACTCGACATGCGCGACAACAAGCCGGATGCGGCCCGCAGCCGCTTCACCCAACTGCTGGCAGCCGACAAGAACAATCTGCGCGCCTTGATGGCGCTGGCTGAGATCGCGGCGCTCACCAAGCAGGAAACCGATTACGTCAGCTGGCTGGAAAAAGCGATAAAAACGCACCCAGAGGCTATCGACCCCAACCGCACGCTGGTGCGCTACTACTTGATCAAGAACGAGCCGCGCAAGGCGCTTGCGATCGCCAGCGGGATGGCAAGCGCACGCCCGGATGATATTCAGGCGCTCAACCTGCTGGGCTCGACCCAGTTCGCCGCCGGCGACATCAATAGTGCCATCACCACCTACAGCAAGGCTGCGCAGAAAGACGCCCGCAACATTGACAGCCACCTCGGCCTTGCGCGCGCCCTGATTGCCGACAAAAAGCCCACGGCAGCACGCACCGCCCTACAGAAATCCCTGCAAATCGACCCCGCCCATCTGGAAACCCGCATTGCCTTGCTGCGGCTCGAAGTCAGCCAGAACAAGCCCGAGGCCGCCTTGCAGATTGCGCGCCTGATTCAGGCCGAACGCCCGCAGTCTTCGCTCGGGCATGAACTCGAAGCAGACATTCTGGCTGCCCAAAAACGCCACCCTGCCGCCAGCGCCGCCTATGAGCAGGCCCTGAAGCGTGGCGCCGGATCCAGCGTGCTGATCAAGCTCCACCGCTCACAGATGCAGGCAGGCGCTGGCCAAGCATCTGCCCAGCGCTTGGCCAACTGGCTGAAGCAGCATCCTGGAGACAACGCGGTTCGCGCCGCCGCCGCCGACTTCGCCATGGCAACGGGAGACAACCGCGTAGCCATCACCCACTATCAGGAAATCCAGCGCAAAACCGCGCCGAATGTGCTGGTGCTCAACAACCTAGCGACGCTGTACCAGCGTGAAAAGGACGCGCGAGCCCTAGCCACGGCGGAACAGGCGCTCAATCTCGCCCCAACCAATCCCAACGTCCAGGACACCCTGGGCTGGATTCTGGTGGAAAGCAACAAGACTGCGCGCGGCCTCGACCTGCTGCGGCGCGCCGCTGCCGCTGCGCCCGAATCGAGCGCGATCCGCTATCACTACGCCGTCGCGCTTGCCCGCAGCGGAGATAAGACCCGTGCCCGCGCGGAATTGCAGAAACTGCTGGCCGACACCCCGGCGTTTTCCGAGGCGCAGGCCGCCAAGACCCTGCTCGATCGCCTGTGAGCCGATGCCAGTCTGTACAAAAATCCGACGCACGTCTGCCCCGCCAAATGCAAGGCAAACCGTGCCCTTCCACGCACTTGCCCCGCGAATGCCTGGCTGAGCCGGGCATTCGCCCCAATCGTGTGTCGGGATTCTTTACACTCGCCCCCTTGTTCGACTCAAGATAAACAGACAACCAATTGTTTTATATATAATTTTATTGCGCTGGCATGGTGCGTGCTTTATGAAAGGCAGGTTGAACAAACCCTACCGCCTAACCTCTCAAGGAGTACCGAAATGAAGCTGACACAAATTTCCACTTTGGTCGCAGCCGCCGTTCTGTCGCTGGCCGCCAACGCCGAACCGTTCTACCTAGTTGTTCCAGATGGCGCTGTTGACAACACAACGGCCGTCTCCTACCAGCTCCAAGCCAACTGGTCAGCTCTTTCCACCTACACGGATGTGGATGGTTCTTACGATGGCGCCAACGCTAATACCTTTGTTAACGTAAATCCGAATCCGCTTTTGAGGGATACGGTGATCGACACCGGGAGCGGAAACATCACCAATTTGCTGAAATCAGATGGTAGCAGCTGGACCGGCTCCGGCAATACCGAATTGCTTGGTATCAATTGGCAGCTTTCTTTCGACTACAGCATCAATGGCGTGGTGGCTATTGTCGACAACTCGACGCCTGGCTCCCAGGGCATTGGCGCCTTGTACGGTGATGGCGTGGTGGACGGCGACAACCTGATCCAGGTCTACTACGATGTGCTCGACGCGAACGGTGACCCCACCAGTTCGGTGCTGGTCATGAACCTGGAAGTACTGTCCAGCAGCGGCACCATTGGCAATTTCGTGCTCAACTCCGCGGTCGACTTCACTGGGGCGGATCCGATAGCCCAAAGCATGTTCTTCTTCGCCGACGGCACCAGCTGGTACGACCTGTGGCTCGCAGGCCAACCGATCCCCGGTATCGAAATTGCTGCCCGCGTCGACACCAACGTCGATCCGCAAGACATCCCGACGGTCTCGTTCTTAGACGGCACTGCTTCGCGTTCCAATACCCTGAACGGCAGCGTGGAATTCAACCGGGTTCCCGAACCCGCCACCCTCGCCCTCCTGGGCCTGGGCTTGGTTGGCCTCGGTCTGGCTCGCCGCAACAAAAAAGTCGCCTGATTCCAAGGCTGGCTGGCAAAAAAAACCGCGCAGCAATGCGCGGTTTTTTTATGCCCGTTTGCGGCGTGGGGCTCCTGGATCAGAGCGGCGTCAGGCCCGGTCGATCTTGAGCCGGGACACGACGATGCCCTCGGCCAGCTTCTGCAGGGGGTTGCGGTAGCCGCCCGGCCGCCAGCAGCGATAGTGGCGCCCCAGATAGGCGTCGAACTGCTCGGTGTGCGGCGCGCCCTTGACCCCGCCGCGTTGCAGCAGCAGTTTCATGGTGGCGGTGACCGCCATGCCTGCAGCGAATTGACATGCCATTCCCAGCGAAGGCACGCGGCGCTTCACGAAATCGACGATTTCCGGATAAGCCAGGTAATGGCGCTGCGGCAGGCGCGGCGACATGCCGACCATGAAACGCACGGCCATGGTGAGGTCGTCGCAGCCGGCGAAGCCGAAGTAATCGTCGAAGCTCATGCCGTCGGACTTAAAGCAGATCAACGAGGCACCTGCGCCGAGGGGGGCCGAGCAGACGACGGGGATGCCGCGCTCGCGTGCCGCGCAGTAGAGCGCAGGCCGCAGGCCGTTGGCGAAGAAGTCGATGGCGTCGATCAACAGGTCGACCCCGTCCAGATAGTCGGACAGGTTATGTTCGTCGAGACCGTTTGGAAAAACGCGAACGTCGGTTTCCGGGTTGACGTCGAGCGCAAAGCTGCGCATGACCTCGACCTTGGGCTGGCCGATGGTGGACATCGCAGCGCCCGCCTGGCGGTTGAAGTTGGCGACCTCGAAGCTGTCGAAATCGGTCAGGTTGAGCGCGCCGACACCGAGCCGCGCCAGGCCCTGCACATGCACCCCGCCGACGCCGCCCATGCCGGCCACGGCGACGCGCGCGCCCCGCAGGCGCTGCTGTTCCTGCGGGGTCAGCCAGCCAAGGTTGCGGGAAAACGCTTCATCATAATCAAACATGAATCAGCTGCCGCCCTTCAAGCGTTGCATGATGCCCTGCTGGTCATTCGGATCAAAAAAATACGGGTAGATGCTGCGGTCGCCAGTACCCGACCCCTTGCCGCCCACCGCTTCGATGCGCTCGCCAATGTGCGCCAGCTTGATATGCATGAGCACGACATTGGTATTGGACGCTGCATAGAAACGTTCGTCGCCGATCTGCCGGAAGTCGAGCATGCGCTGGTAGAAGGGCTTGTGGCGGGGGGTGACTTCGATTACGGCGTCGGTGATGCCGTGAATCAGCCCATACAGATAGGCAATGTTGATCATGCCGGCCAGCACCTGCTTGCTGCCGGCATTTTCATCGATGGCCAGCTTGGTGATTTCGCCGACATTCAGCCCCTGGGCGCGCAGGGCATCCATTTCTTCCTTGTAGCGTTCGTCTGCGCTCAAGCCTTCTGGCGAGTCGTATCCGATGTTCAGGCTGCCGACAATTTGATCGGCCAGATACGCCACCAGGGTGATCCGGTTGGGCTGTTTCTTGATTTCGCCCGCCTTGTAGCCGCGCCAGGCATAGCGTTGCTGTACCAGCATGGTGGCGGCGCTGCGGGATGCGTCGGAATGCGCGAGGCGGATTTTGAACTGCTGCTGCCTGCCCAGGTTTTCCTCGTTCGAGTCCGGGGCGTCGCGCATGACGGGGCAAAGATCCCGTAGCTGGTAAGGGCTCGGGATATTCACAATGGTTTTGTCGAAATCGTCAGCGGGCAACGGCTGGCGGTTTGCAAACAGACTTTTGAGGATGCTTGCCATCTTATTCTCCTGGCCTTCGCGCGTGCAGCGGATGCGAAGAGTGAGCTTATTCTATCGACACAATGGGCGGAATATTAAGGCGTGCCGGCCTTGAGCCAGCGCGCAGCATCGCGCGCGAAGTATGTCAGCACGCCGTCCGCCCCCGCCCGCTTGAACCCCAGCAGGGCTTCCAGCACGCAGGCCTGCTCGTCGAGCCAGCCATTCTGGGCCGCCGCTTTCAGCATGGCGTACTCGCCACTGACCTGATAGGCGTAGGTCGGCGCGCCATATGCGTCCTTGATGCGGCGGATCACGTCGAGATACGGCATGCCGGGTTTGACCATCACCATGTCGGCGCCTTCCTGCAGGTCCATCCCGACTTCCCACAAGGCTTCGTCGCTGTTGGCCGGGTCCATCTGATAGGTGTTTTTGTTGCCCTTGCCCAAGTTGGCGGCAGAGCCGACGGCGTCACGGAACGGGCCGTAAAAGCTGGAAGCGTACTTGGCAGCATAGGCCAGAATCCGCGTATGGATCAGGCCTGCGCCCTCGAGCGCGGCACGCAGGGCGGCGACGCGGCCATCCATCATGTCGGATGGGGCGACGACGTCGGCACCGGCCTGGGCGTGCACCACCGCCTGCCGCGCCAGCACCGCCACCGTCTCGTCGTTCAGCACGTAGCCGGTGTCGTCGATCAGGCCGTCCTGGCCGTGGCTGGTGTAGGGGTCGAGTGCGATGTCGGTGATGATGCCGAGTTTGGGGAAGCGGCTTTTCAGCGCGGCCACGGTGCGCGGCACGAGGCCGTCGGGGTTGACGGCCTCTTCCGCGCTAAGGGTCTTCAAGCCGGCATCGATCACCGGAAACAGCGCCAGCGCGGGGATGCCAAGCTGGACGCATTCCTCGGCCACTGGCAGCAAGAGGTCGATCGACAGCCGCTCCACCCCCGGCATCGACGCCACCGACTCGCGCCGCTTTTGCCCATCCAGAACAAACACCGGGTAAATCAGGTCGCTGGGCGTAAGTGCGTGCTCACGCATCAGGCGGCGGGAAAAGTCGTCCCGGCGCATGCGCCGCATGCGGCGGGCTGGGAATGGACCAAATGGCAGGCTCACAAACATCTCCAAAGAATATGCACGGCGTTCTGGAACTTTCTTCAAGCGAGTCTACTCTGTAGTAGCAGACGGTCTCGTATCGTCTCCCGCTTCTCCTCCCTGAGCGGGATGCCTTAATCCCCTTAAGGCATTTTTCAGCCCCGGCCCCTCCCTTGGTCGGGGCTTTTTTATTGTGCGGGCCAGCCCGTTATTCGGCCGCCGGCTCAGCCGCCTGCGGGACCGGGGCGAGCCAACCTTCAACCACCGCCGCCGCTTGCTCGACGCCGTGGCGCGACAAGCTGGAAAACAGCTGCACCGTGACGTTGCCCAGCGCGGCCAGTTCCTGTTCGACGCGCCGCAGGGTGAGGGTCTTTTCGCTGTTGGACAGCTTGTCGGCTTTCGACAGCAGGATGTGCACCTGCTTGCCGGTGGGGGTGAACCAGTTGAGCATTTGCCAATCGAGCGGGGTGAGCGGATGGCGCGCATCCATGATCAGCACCATCCCGACCAGCGCCTCGCGCTCCTGCAGGTAACGCGCCAGCAGGCCCTCCCATTTCGCCTTCACCGCTGCCGGCACTTTTGCGTAGCCGTAGCCGGGCAGGTCGACCAGATAGGTGTCGGCAGCCACTTCGAAAAAATTGATAAGCTGCGTGCGGCCGGGGGTTTTGGAGGTGTATGCCAGGCGGTTCTTACGCGTCAACAGGTTGAGTGCGCTCGATTTCCCGGCGTTGGAACGGCCGGCAAACGCAACTTCGGCACGGCTGTAGGGCAAGTCGCGCAGCTGGGCGACCGAGGTATGGAATTGGGCGCGATTGAGCACGGGCTTGGCAGTCATATTAGTTACCGCTAAACTACCCGTTTTCCCAAGTTTTGCAAGCTTCAGGAGCTTTTGATGAAACTCGTCGTCTCTCTGGTTGCCGCTCTGGCCGCCACATCCGCTTTTGCCATTACCCCCGCCGCTGGCCCGGCCAGCAAAGGCGACCCCAAGGCGGCAGAAAGCATCGTCACCCAGGTTTGCGCGGCGTGCCACGCGGTGGACGGCAACAGCGCTGCTGCGGCCAACCCCAAGCTGGCCGGTCTCAATGCGGAATACATCAACAAGCAGCTCAACGACTTTAAGTCGGGGGCGCGCAAGAACCCGATCATGGCGGGCATCGTTGCCAAGCTGAGCCCGCAGGACATGCTGAATCTGGCCGCGTATTACAGCGCCCAGAAGCCCAAGCCCGGCACCGCCAAGGACCAGGAACTGGCGCTGCTCGGCAGGAAGATCTTTCACGGCGGGGTTCAGGGTGCCGGCGTGCCGGCGTGCGCGTCCTGCCATGGCGCGCAAGGCCAGGGCATTCCCACCCAGTTCCCGCGTCTGTCCGGCCAGCATGGCGACTACATCTATACCCAGCTGAACGCCTTCCGGGTCGAGACGCGCGCCAACGACGGGGCCAAGATGATGCGCAGCATCGCCTCCAAGATGACGGATGCAGACATGAAGGCGGTCTCGGCTTACATTCAGGGCTTGCGCTAAAGCAGGATGGGCGCCGGCGCTGTTTGTTGGAGCGGCGTCCTGCCCCTTGCGGGTTGTGCGTGGAGGTTGGCGCTTTAGCGTCTTTACAGCCACGGACTGCCCCTTGCGGGTAAACTTATTGGCCGTTCCTGAGTCGATGAAAGGGTGACGCAAGTCACCCTTTTTACTTGTCACCAACAGGGTTTTTGCCGCCAACAATGAATACCGCTACCCACTCCTTCGGCAGATCCCTGTTCGAACTGCTGAGCTCGATGCGTTTCGCCATCAGCCTGCTGTCCATCCTCGCGATTGCATCGATTGTTGGCACGGTGCTGAAGCAGTCCGAACCCTACGCCAACTACATCATCCAGCTCGGCCCGTTCTGGTTTGAGGTGTTTGAAAAGCTGGGGCTGTACGACGTCTATCACGCCGCCTGGTTTCTGGTCATCCTGACCTTCCTCGTCGTTTCCACCAGCGTGTGCATCACGCGCAACGCGCCCAACTTCGTGCGCGAGATGAAGAGCTTTCGCGAGCACGTCAGCGAGCAGTCGCTCAACGCGTTCAAGCACCGGCACGAAGCCGTCACCGCGCACGCGCCCGAGGCACTGGCCGCCAGCGCGCAGGCCTATCTGGAAGGCCAGGGCTACAAAGTCAAAAACCTGCCGCGCGAAGACGGCGTGCTGCTCGCCGCCAAGGCCGGCAGCTGGAACCGTCTCGGCTATTTTCTGGCGCATTCGGCGATCGTGATCATCTGCATCGGCGGCCTGATGGACGGCAACCTGATCTTCAAGGCGCAGCAGGTGCTGGGCTACAAGAAGATCGAGACGCGCGACATCCCGCAAAGCCAGGTGCCGGCGATTTCGCGCCTGACGCCGTCGAATCCGTCGTTTCGCGGCAGCGTGCAGATTCCCGAGGGCTCCAGCGCGGATGTGGCCTTCCTCAACGTGGCCGACGGCTATCTGGTGCAGGAACTGCCCTTCACCGTGGCGCTGAAGCAGTTTCGCATCGAGCACTACACGACGGGCCAGCCGAAGAGCTTCGAAAGCGACGTCGAGCTGTTCGACCACGCCGGCAACAAAGTCCGTGAGGCGACGATTGCCGTCAACCACCCGCTGATCCACGATGGCGTCGCCATCTATCAGGCAAGCTTTGCCGACGGCGGCACCCGCCTGACGCTGCGCGGCTGGAATCTGTTTGCCCCCACGGCCTCCGCCTTCCCCCTCGAGGGGACGGTGTACCAAAACGCCACCCTAACCAGCGAAGCAGGGGAGCACACGATCGAATTCATCGATTTCCGCCCGTTCAACATCGAAAACATGGGCGGCGACATCGTCGAGACCGAGAGCACCATGAGCGTGCTCGGCGGCAGCCCGGTGAGCGACAACCGACACCTGCGCAACGTCGGCCCGAGCTTCCAGTACAAACTGCGCGATGCGCGCGGCCAGGCGCGCGAGTTCTCCAACTACATGCTGCCGCTGGAACTCGACGGCCGCTGGTACATGATGTCGGGCGTGCGCGATTCGCCCAACGAGGCCTTCCGCTACCTGCGCATGCCGCTCGATGCCGCGGGCGAGATCGACAGCTTCATGCGCTTGCGCGGTGCGCTGCTGAATGCGGAATTGCGTCCCGAAATTGCCACGCGCTTCGCCCGTCAGGCCTTGCCGAAGGAGGCGTGGGGCACGGAAATCGAGGACAAGCTGAAATTCAGCGCCAGCCAGATGCTGGCGCTGTTTGCCGAAGGCGGCTTTCAGTCACTGGGGCGTTTCATCGAGGACAACATCCCCGAGGCCGAGCGCGAAAAGGCAGTGGGCACCTATTTGCGCATCCTCGAGCTCGCCGCGTTCGAGGCGCTGCAACTTGCCAACCAGCAAGCCGGTCTGCCCGCCCCCTTGTCTGACGACGCTTCCGGCTGGCTGGTGCGCGACACCCTCAACAGCATCAGCGACATGTTCGTCTATGGTGCGCCGGTCTATCTGCAGCTGATGTCGTATGACGAGGTCAAGGCCAGCGGCTTGCAGCTCACCCGGTCGCCCGGTCAGAACGTGGTCTATCTGGGTTCGCTTTTGCTGACGCTCGGCGTATTCTTCATGCTTTATGTTCGCGAACGTCGGGTGTGGCTGCGCATCAAGCCGGGCCACGCGCTGCTGGCGATGTCGTCGGCCAAGCAGACGATCGATTTTGAAAAAGAATTCACCCAACACGCGCAGGCACTGGATACGCTGACCCAATCGGCATCCGCGCCCGCGAAAAATCCGGAGGCTTAAACTATGGAACTCGCCCTTAATCAACCCGCCCCGCTATTGAAACGCCTGTCGTGGTTCGACTGGCTGTTCGCCGCCATCGTCGCGGCGGGCGCCCTGTTCGCCCTGTCGCAATACGCCGACTACATAGACATCTATGAAAAAGCCATCCTGCTGGCGGTGATTCCCTCACTGGCGGTGGCTGGCTGGTTCTGGAAACCGTTCCGCCCGTTGTTTCTGGTGGTCGGCGCGATCAGCCTGTTCGCCATCAGCCAGTACAGCGGCAACCTCGCACGCATGGAGGAAGCCTTCTTGCTCAGATTCCTGATCTCCAGCCAGGCCGCCATCATGTGGATGTGCGCGCTGTTCGGGTTCGCGACCCTGACCTACTGGGCGGGCCTGCTGGCGCGTTCGGACTTCACGCTGAAAACCGGCAGCGCGCTGACCTGGTCCGCGGTGACCATGGGCTGGATCGGCCTGATGGTGCGCTGGTACGAGTCCTACCTGATCGGCGCCGACGTCGGCCATATCCCGGTGTCCAACCTGTACGAAGTGTTCGTGCTGTTCAGCCTCATCACCGCAATGATGTACCTGTACTACGAAGCGCGTTGTCAGACGCGGCAGCTGGGTGCATTCGTGCTGCTGGTGATTTCGGCGGCGGTCGGCTTCATTCTCTGGTACACCTTTGACCGCGGCGCGCACGAAATCCAGCCGCTGGTGCCCGCGCTCAAGTCCTGGTGGATGAAGATCCACGTGCCCGCCAACTTCGTCGGCTATGGCGGCTTCTCCATCGCCGCCATGCTCGGGGTGGCCTACCTGCTAGCCAGTCGCGGCATTCTCGCCAGCCGCCTGCCCAAGCCGGAGGTGATCGACGACATGATGTACAAGTCGATCGCGATCGGCTTTGGCTTCTTCACCATCGCCACCATTCTCGGCGCGATGTGGGCCGCCGAAGCCTGGGGCGGCTACTGGTCGTGGGACCCGAAGGAAACCTGGGCGCTGATCGTGTGGCTGAACTACGCAGCCTGGCTGCACATCCGTCTGGTCAAGGGCCTGCGCGGCCCGCTGCTGGCGTGGTGGGCGGTGGTCGGCCTGTTCGTCACCACCTTCGCCTTCATCGGCGTGAATATGTTTTTGTCGGGCCTGCATTCCTACGGCACGCTGTAAACGAACCCCACGATCACCCCCTGCGGGGTGATCGGTCATGGCGCGCGCAACCCCATGCAAAGAAAATGGCTTTATGCCCTTCCCCTGGCGCTGGCAGCGCTGGCAGCCGGCGCCTGGCTGGCGCAGGCGCGCTACGCGCCGCAAGCGCCAGACGCGCCCGCCCTCGCCGCCCTGTGGCAGCTCGGTTTTCCGGATCTTGATGGACAACAGCAGCCGATGTCGCAATGGCGCGGGCAGGTGGTGGTGCTGAATTTCTGGGCCAGCTGGTGCGCGCCGTGCCGCGAGGAAATGCCGGATTTTGCCGATCTGCGCACCCAATTCCGGCCCGCCGGGGTGGAGTTCGTCGGCATCGCCATCGACAACCCGGCCAATGTCGCGCAGTTTTTGCGGCAGCAGCCGGTCAATTATCCGATCCTGATCGGCGAGGGGGCGGCGCACAGCCTGGCCAGGCTGCTCGGCAACCCAAGCGGGGCGCTACCCTATACGGTCGTGCTCGACCGCGACGGCAGTATCGCCCTGAGCCATCTGGGGCGGTTGCCGCGCGCCACGCTGGAAACGACATTGCGCCAAATCGGCCCATAGTTGCGACTTAGCGTCAAGATCTGGACAATTTACCCCCATTTACGGCAAAATCGCCGCCATGACGACTAAACGAACCGGCCGCGCAGCGGCCAAATCGGTCCCCAGTCTGCACCCACACGTGCTGGTTCTGCACGGCCCCAACCTCAATTTGCTGGGCAGCCGCGAACCCAGGCACTACGGCCACGCCACGCTCGACGACATCAACCGTGCGTTGGTCAGCCGCGGGGAAGCCGTCGGCGCCGCGGTCGAGACCTTCCAGAACAACCACGAAGGCGCCCTGATCGACCGCATCCACCAGGCCGCACACGACCAGGTCGATTTCATCGTCATCAACCCGGCGGGCTACACCCACACCAGCGTTGCCTTGCGCGATGCGCTGGCGGCGACTGCCATTCCTTTCGTTGAAGTCCATCTTTCCAACATCTACGCGCGCGAATCCTTCCGCCACCACTCGTATTTTTCCGACCTCGCGGTCGGCGTGGTGTCAGGACTGGGCGCGCACGGTTACGAACTGGCGCTGGAATATGCGCTGCGCCACCTCCAAAACAGGACCTCCCATGGATCTCAGAAAACTGAAAAAGCTCATTGACCTGGTCGAAGCCTCCGGCATCGCCGAGCTGGAAATCACCGAGGGCGAAGAAAAAGTCCGCATTGCCAAGAGCATTGCCGGCGCGCCGATGATGATGCACGCCCCGCAGATGATGCACGCGCCCGCCCCGGCGGCGGCGCCGATCGCGGCGGCACCGGTGGAAGACGCCGTGCCCGAAGGCCACATCGTGCGCTCGCCCATGGTCGGCACCTTCTACCGCGCGCCGGCCCCCGGCTCCAAGAACTTTGCCGAAGTCGGCCAGAGCGTGAATGTCGGCGACACGCTGTGCATCATCGAAGCGATGAAGCTTTTGAACGAAATCGAATCGGATCAGGGCGGCGTGATCAAGGCCATCCTGGTCGAAAACGGCCAGCCGGTTGAATACGGCGAGCCGCTGTTTGTGATTGCCTGAGGAGTCTAGGGGCTAGGCGCCAGGAATCAGGCGCCCAGCCCCTCAAAAAACATGTTCGAAAAAATCCTAATCGCCAACCGCGGCGAAATCGCCCTGCGCATCCAGCGCGCCTGCCGTGAAATGGGCATCAAGACGGTCGCCGTGTATTCCGAGGCCGACCGCGACGCCAAGTATGTGAAGCTGGCCGACGAATCGGTGTGCATCGGCCCGGCGCCCTCGGCGCAGAGCTATCTGCATGTGCCGTCGATCATCGCCGCGGCCGAAGTCACCGACGCCGAAGCGATCCATCCCGGCTATGGATTCCTGTCGGAAAACGCCGACTTCGCCGAGCGCGTCGAGTCGTCCGGCTTCGCCTTCATCGGCCCGCGCCCCGACAACATCCGCCTAATGGGCGACAAGGTGGCGGCCAAGCAGGCGATGATCGAGGCCAAGGTGCCGTGCGTGCCCGGCTCCGAGGGCGCCCTGACGGACGACCCCGACGAGATCATCCGGACCGCAGCGCGCGTCGGCTACCCTGTCATCATCAAGGCGGCCGGCGGCGGCGGCGGGCGCGGCATGCGCGTGGTGCACACCGAAGCCGCGCTGCTGAACGCGGTCTCCATGACCAAGACCGAAGCCGGCACCGCCTTCGGCAACCCCATGGTGTACCTGGAAAAATTCCTGCAGACGCCGCGCCATATCGAGATCCAGATCCTTGCCGACGAGCACGGCAATGCAGTCCACCTGGGCGAGCGCGACTGCTCGATGCAGCGCCGCCACCAGAAAGTGCTGGAAGAAGCGCCAGCGCCCGGACTCGACCCCAAGCTGCGCGACAAGATCGGCGAGCGCTGCGCCGAGGCCTGCCGCAAGATCGGCTATCGCGGCGCCGGCACCTTCGAGTTCCTGTACGAAAACGGCGAGTTCTACTTCATCGAAATGAACACGCGGGTGCAGGTCGAACACCCGGTGACCGAACTCATCACCGGCATCGACATCGTGCAGACGCAGATCCGCGTCGCCGCCGGCGAAAAGCTGCCGTGGAAGCAGAAGGACATCGAGTTCCGCGGCCACGCCATCGAGTGCCGCATCAACGCCGAGCACCCCTCCACGTTCGTTCCCAGCCCCGGCAAGCTCACCAACTACCATGCGCCCGGCGGCCCCGGCATCCGCGTCGACTCGCACGTCTACCACGGCTACTACGTGCCGCCGCACTACGATTCGATGATCGGCAAGGTGATCGCCTACGGCGACACCCGCGGCCAGGCCATCGCGCGCATGCGCGGCGCGCTGATGGAAATGGTGATCGAGGGCATCCAGAGCAACATCCCGCTGCACCAGGATTTGCTGAACGACGCTGCCTTCATCGCCGGCGGCACCAGCATTCATTACCTGGAACACAAGCTGGCGGGCGAAAAAATTGGGTGAGGCGAGAGGCGTAAGAGGTGAGGGGTTGCCATGCCGACGCTTTACCGCCAACCCCGCCTCCCACGCCTAAGCCCTAAGCCTCACCTCAAATATGCCCTGGCAATCCGTGCGTCTCCTCGTCGATTCCAAACAGGCCGAGCTGCTGTCCGACGCGCTGGTGGAAGCCGGCGCGCTGTCGGTGTCGCTGGAAGACGCCGACGCCGGCACGGCGGACGAAACGCCGCTGTTCGGCGAGCCGGATTACCCGTCTGCCGAGCTGTGGCCGCACAGCATCGCACTGGTGCTGCTGGATGAACACGCCGATGTGGTGGAAACGCTGGCCACGGCGGCGAAACTGGCGGGGATTCCCGTCCCCACCGAATTCACCATCGAAACCGTGGCCGAGCAGGACTGGGTGCGACTCACCCAGTCGCAGTTCGACCCCATCCCGATCTCGCCGCGCCTGTGGATCGTGCCGACTTGGCACGAAGCGCCCGACAGCCGCGCGATCAACCTCAAGCTCGACCCCGGCCTCGCCTTCGGCACCGGCAGCCATCCCACCACGCGGCTGTGCCTGCGCTGGCTCGACGACCATCTCGCCGGCGGCGAAACCCTGCTCGACTACGGCTGCGGCTCCGGCATCCTCGCCATCGCTGCCGTCAAGCTGGGGGCAGCACGCGTCGACGGCGTCGACATCGACGCGCAGGCGGTCACCGCTTCGCGCGACAACGCCGCGCTGAACGAGACGACCGCGCACTTTTGCCTGCCTGGCGAACTCGCGCCAGGGCAGTACGATATCGTCGTCGCCAACATCCTCACCAATCCGCTCAAGGGCATGGCGCCGCTGCTGGCGGGCCGGGTGCGCGCGGGCGGCCGACTGGTGCTGTCCGGCATCCTGGCCGAACAGGCCGACGACGTGATGGCGGTCTACCACGAGTGGTTTGCGTTCGGCCCGCCGGCCGTCGACGAGGGCTGGGTGCGCCTGGCCGGCATCAAACAGTGAACTACCGCACCACCTGCCCGCAATGCGCCAGCGTGTTCCGCCTCGGGGCGGACCAGCTCGAAGCGGCCCAAGGCTGGGTGCAGTGCAGTGTCTGCGGGGCCGCCTTCGATGCGCACCCGAGCCTGCTGATGGAAGACGGTTCGCCGCTTTCCATCGAGGTCGAGCCCGAAGCCGTTGAAGCGCCGGCGTTGCCGGATACCGCACAGGCCACCGGGGAGGCGGCAGGCACAGCGACGCCCGAGGCCCCCGCCCCCGCGGAGGACGTCGCGGTTGCTGACGCGCCACGCGGCATCGCCCAGCGCGAAGTCTCGCTCGACCTGCCGTCGATCATCCTCATCGACCCCGATATCCCGGTGCCGGACGATCCCGGCCCGTTGCCGCAGTTCTCCCCGGCGCCTCCGTATCCCCACGCGCCGGAAGCGCCCGTCTACCCCTTCACCCCCATCGCTCCCGCTGCGCCATCCCAAGCTGCGGCACGCATCGAATATGCGACCCCGCAGCCCGCCACGGCGCGCACGCCGTCCGCGCAGCGCCGCATCCCGTCCTGGGCGTGGGGCGTGGCCAGCCTGCTATTGCTGGTGCTGCTTCTGGCACAAACCGCCTACTTCTTGCGCGATGCGCTGGTCAGCCGGCTGCCGCAGACCCGCCCCGCTTTCGAGCAGGCCTGCGCCGTGCTGGGCTGCACCCTGTCCCTGCCGAAAAATAGCGCGCTGCTGCAGATCGTCGGCTCCGACCTGCAGACCGAGGCCAGCGGCCGCCTGAATCTCGTCCTCACCCTCGGCAACCGCGCCAACCATGCCCAGGCCTGGCCGGTGCTGGTGCTCACCCTGACCGACCAGCGCAACCGCCCGCTGGCGCGACGCAGCTTCGCCCCCAGCGAATATCTCGGCGACACCCAGCGCATCGCCGCCGGCATTCCGCCGCGCAGCGAACAAGCCCTGAGCCTGCCGCTGACCGTGCACGACCTCGCGCCGATGGGTTTCGACCTGGAACTGACGTATTAGGGCGCGAGGCTGGCTGGCCCGACGCTTCTTCGGTATAGTGCGCGTTCCCGTTGCGGGAGAGTGCATGCACCGCATGCCGCCGAAGGCGTAACCCACCCGGAATCGCTCAGGCAACAAGGACCGCAACGCCAGGACGTGTCGAGTGACACGTCCCAAGAACACTCTGGAGAGCGCGGTTTCAAGGCCGCCACCGAAGGGGCAGCGGCGCAGGACTCATCATCCGGCGCGCCGTAATCTCTCAGGTACCAAGGACAGAGGGGTGAAGCGAATCCGCGCTTCACCCTTTTTTATTTTTGGTTGCCCCATGACAGATCAAGCGCTCAAACAAACCCCGCTCAATGCCACCCACCGCGAACTCGGCGCCAAAATGGTCGACTTCGGCGGCTGGGACATGCCGGTCAACTACGGCTCGCAGATCGAGGAACACCACACCGTGCGCGCCGGCTGCGGCCTGTTCGACGTCTCGCACATGCTGCCGCTGGACATCCGCGGCGCCAACGTGCGCGCCTTCCTGCGCCGGCTGATGGCGAACAACGTCGACAAGCTGCAGGTCTCCGGCAAGGCGCTGTATTCGTGCATGCTGAACGAGGCTGGCGGCGTCATCGACGACCTCATCATCTACTTCATGGACGAGAGCTGGTTCCGCCTGGTGGTCAACGCCGGCACCGCGGAGAAGGACCTCGCGTGGATGGAAAAAATGAACGCGGAGTGGGACATGGGGCTGACGCTCACCCCGCGCCGCGACCTGGCGATGATCGCGATCCAGGGGCCGAATGCAGCGCAGGCGCTGAACGAGGCGCTGCCCGGCGTCGACAGCATCGCCGCGAACCTCAAGCCCTTCAATGCCGCCGCCATGGGCGAAATGTTCATCGCCCGCACCGGCTACACCGGCGAGGACGGATTCGAGGTGATGGTGCTGGCAAAGTCCGCGCCCTTCTTCTGGAAGGCGCTGATGGAAGCCGGCGGCAAACCGATCGGCCTCGGCGCGCGCGACACCCTGCGCCTTGAAGCCGGGATGAACCTCTACGGCCAGGACATGGACGAGACCACCTCGCCGTTGGAATCCGGCCTCGCGTGGACGGTGGATATGAAGGCCGAACGCGACTTTGTCGGCCGCAAGGCGCTCGAATCGAGCGAAATCACCCAGCAGCTCGCCGGGCTGGTGCTGCTCGACAAAGGGGTCTTGCGCAGCCATCAAAAAGTCATCACCAAACACGGCGAAGGCGAAATCACTTCCGGCACCTTCTCCCCTACACTGCAGCAATCCATTGCGCTCGCCCGCATCCCGCTCGGCATCGCCCCGGGCGAGATCGTCGAGGTCGAGATCCGCGACAAGAAGCTGAAAGCCAAAGTCGTGAAATATCCGTTCGTTCGCAACGGCAAAGTTTTAATTGCGTGAGGCTCAGGCGTGAGGGGTGAGGTGCATGACAACCGCCCCTGACGCCTTACCCCTAACCCCCTTACCTGGAGAAACCATGAACATCCCCGCAGACCTCAAATACACCCCCAGCCACGAATGGGTGCGCGTCGAAGCCGACGGCACGCTGACCGTGGGCATCACCCACCACGCGCAGGATCTGCTGGGCGACATGGTGTTCATCGAAACCCCCGCGACCGGCCGCACGCTGGCCAAGGGCGAGGAATGCGCGGTGGTCGAATCGGTGAAGGCCGCATCCGACGTCTACGCCCCGGTGGCCGGCGAAGTGATCGCCGCCAACGCCGAGGTCGAAGCCAGCCCCGAGTCAGTGAACAAGGATGCCTACAGTGCCTGGATGTTCAAGTTGAAGCCCGCCAACGCAGCGGATGTCGCCGGACTGCTCGACGCCACGGCCTACCAGAAGCTGGTGGAGTCGGAAGCGCACTGAGGGGTCAGGATTCGGGGGTCAGGGGTCAGGGAAGGTGCTACGCCGCGCCTCATCTGAAACCAGACACTGAATCCTCCCCTGAATCCTGATCCCTGAATCCTGACCCCCTAAGCAAAATGCCCTTCATTCCCCACACTGAAGAAGACGTCTCCGCCATGCTCGGCGCCATCGGCGCCGCCAGCATCGAGGACCTGTTCGACGAAATCCCGCCCGCGCTGAAAACCGGCAAGCTCAAAGACGTGCCGGACGGCCTGCCGGAAATGGCGGTGGCGCGGCTGATGCAGGAGCGCGCATCACAGGACGGCTTCTGGTCCAGCTTCATCGGCGCGGGCGTCTACGAGCACCACATCCCGGCGGCGATCTGGCAGATCACCACGCGCGGCGAGTTCTACTCCGCCTACACGCCCTACCAGGCGGAGGCGAGCCAGGGCACGCTGCAGCTGATCTACGAATACCAGACCATGATGACCCGACTGACCGGGCTCGACGTGTCGAACGCCTCGCTCTACGACGGCGCCTCGGCGCTGGCCGAAGCGGTGCTGATGGCGGTCCGCTCGCACAAGACCTCGCGCCGCGTGCTGGTGCCGAAAACGGTGCACCCGATCTACCGCCGCGTGGTCGACACCACGGTCAGGAACCAGGGCATCGAACTGGTCGAGCTCGACTACGATCCTGCCACCGGCCAGACCGTGCTGCCGGCCGACCCCGGCAGCTTCGCCGGGGTGGTGATCCCGCAGCCGAATTTCTTCGGCGTGCTGGAAGACGTGCACGCCATGACCGACTGGGCGCATGACAAGGGCGCATTGGCGATCGCACTGGTCAACCCCACCACGCTGGCGGTGCTGGAAGCGCCCGGCAACTGGGGCCAGACCGGCGCCGACATCGCGGTGGGCGAAGGCCAGCCGCTGGGCGCGCCGATGGCCTCGGGCGGACCCTACTTCGGCTTCATGTGCTGCCGCCAGACGTTCGTGCGGCAGATGCCGGGGCGCATCGTCGGCCGCACCGTCGACCTCGACGGCAAGCCGGGCTTCACCCTGACCCTGCAGGCGCGCGAGCAGCACATCCGCCGCTCCAAGGCCACCTCCAACATCTGCACCAACCAGGGCCTGGTGGTCACCGCGGCGACGCAGTACATGGCGCTGCTGGGACCGCAGGGGCTGGCGAAAGTCGCATCCGCCAGCCATGCCGGCACCGTGGCGCTGGCGGACAAGATGGCGGCGATTGCCGGCGTCACGCGTGCCTTCACTAGTCCCTTCTTCCACGAAGTGGTGCTGAAGCTCGATGACAACGCGAAGGATGTGCTGCGCGCGCTGCGCGCGCAGGGCATTCTCGGCGGCCTGGACATTTCCGGCTGGTATCCCGAGCTCGGGCAGGCGATCCTGGTGTGCGTCACCGAAACCAAGACCGCCGCCGACCTCGACCATTTCGTGCAGCACATGGAACGTATTCTGTCGAAGCGGCGCGAAGCACCGCCGTGCGCATACAAGAGCTAGTGGGAGTGAAACATGAGTGATGTACAACGTGACAAGCAGTTCTGGGAACTGGCTGACTCTTTCATTCAACTGGCCAATAGCCACTTGAACGAAGTGAAACCCAGCAAAGTGAGCGCAAGCGCGCTATTTGCGGCATCGAGATTCAATGCCTTCCTCATTTCCGCGAGCGCCGCCAGCAAGGAACAGTTGATGACGGAGAAAGAAGCCGCGATCGCCTACTTCCTGGAGCAGTACGAAGCCATGCTGCGCGAGAATATTGATGAGCACCTGGCTCGCTATGACCAGCCCGACAGTTAGTGGGCGCGGAATGAACCGGGCGCAATCATTTACGCGCCCGCCATTTAATTGATTTTCAAGGAGAGCAAACATGGCAGTCACCCTAGGCGGCACCCCCATCGACGTGTCCGGCACCTTCCCCAAGGTCGGCGACACCGCGCCCGACTTCAAACTGGTCAACAAGGACCTGGCCGACGTCTCGCTGGCCGACTTTGCCGGCAAGAAAAAGATCCTCAACATCGTGCCCAGCCTCGACACCCCGGTGTGCGCGACGTCGACCAAGAAATTCAACGACGCTGCCGTCGGCAATACGGTGGTGCTGATCATCGCCGCCGACCTGCCGTTCGCGATGAGCCGCTTCTGCGGCGCCGAAGGCACCAATAACGTCGTGACGCTGTCGACCATGCGCGGCGCCGAATTCATGAAAAACTACGGCGTCGCCATTACCAGCGGCCCGCTCGCCGGCGTCACCGCGCGCGCCGTGATTGTGCTCGACGAGAACAACAAGGTGCTACATGCCGAACTCGTGCCCGAGATCAAGCAGGAGCCGGATTACGAGGCCGCGCTGGCTGCATTGAAGTAAACCGTGAGGGGGGAAGCGTTAGGGGTGAGGGGCTTGTGCTAGCACCTACCCTCATGCCAGCGCTGCCCTCCTCACCCCTGACTCTTCACGCCTCACCCTTAATCATGCTGATATTCGACCATTCCCGCCCCGGCCGCACCGCCGCCGCCCAGTTGCCCGCCACACGCGGCTTTCGCAGAAGAACTTCTCGATCGACACGCAGTTCTACCCGCTCGGTTCGTGCACCATGAAATACAACCCGCGCGCGTGCAATTCGCTGGCGATGCTGCCGCAGTTCCTGGCGCGCCATCCGGCGAGCCCGGACGAGACAGGCCAGGGCTTCCTCGCCAGCATGTTCGAACTGCAGGAAATGCTGAAGGACGTCACCGGCATGGCGGGCGTGTCGATGGCGCCGATGGCGGGGGCGCATGGCGAGTTCGCCGGGGTGGCGATGATCCGCGCCTACCACGACGCGCGCGGCGACAACGCGCGGCGCGAGATCATCGTGCCGGACGCGGCGCACGGCACCAACCCGGCGACCGCGACCATGTGCGGCTACACGGTCAAGGAAATTCCCACTGACGCCACCGGAAGCGTCGACCTGGCCGCCTTGCGCGCCGCGGTCGGCCCGCACACCGCCGGCCTGATGCTGACCAACCCGTCGACCCTCGGCGTATTCGAGAAGACCATCGCCGACATCCAGCAGATCGTGCACGACGCCGGCGGCCTGCTGTACTACGACGGCGCCAACCTCAACGCCATCCTCGGCAAGGTGCGCCCGGGCGACATGGGCTTCGACGTCATCCACATGAACCTGCACAAGACCTTCTCCACCCCGCACGGCGGCGGCGGCCCGGGTGCGGGTCCGGTTGGGGTGGCGGAGCGCCTCTTGCCCTTCATGCCGATTCCGCTGGTGCTGAACGAGAACGGCTTCTACCGGCTGGCGACCGAGGCCGACCTGCCGCAGTCGATCGGCCGCATGTCCGCCAACATGGGCAACGCCGGCGTGCTGATGCGCGCCTACGTCTACGCGCGCCTCTTGGGCCGCGAAGGCATGCACCGCGTCGCCGAATACGCCACGCTCAACGCCAACTACCTGATGGCCCGGCTGCGCGCGGCCGGCTTCGACCTGGCCTTCCCCGAGCGCCGCGCCAGCCACGAATTCATCGTCACGCTGAAAAAGCTCAAGGACACCACCGGGGTCAGTGCGATGGACTTCGCCAAACGCCTGCTCGATTACGGCTATCACGCGCCGACCACCTATTTTCCGATGCTGGTGCCCGAGTGCCTGTTGATCGAGCCGACCGAGACCGAGAGCCGCGAGACGATCGACGGCTTTGTCGAGGCGATGATCGCGATCAAGCGTGAGGCCGAAACCAGCCCCGATCTGGTCAAGGGCGCGCCCTACAGCCTGCCGGTGCGACGACTGGACGACGTCAGGGCCGCGCGCGAACTCGATCTCGCCTACAAGCCCGCGGCATGAGCGATCCCGTCAGCCCGTTCAAGGGCAAGACCGGCCTGCAGCGCGTGCTGAACGCGGCGGGCTACTCGTGGGCTGGGCTTAGCGCTGCGTTCAAGCACGAGGACGCGTTCCGCCAGGAAGTGTTTCTGGCGCTGCTGCTGATTCCGCTGGCGCTCTACCTCGGGGAGACAGGGATCGAGCGCGCGCTGATGGCCGGCGCCGTGCTCGGCGTGCTGATCGTCGAGCTGCTGAATTCGGCGGTCGAGGCCGCGGTCGACCGCATCTCGCTGGAACACCACCTGCTCATCAAGCGCGCCAAGGACATGGGCAGCGCGGCAGTAATGATCGCGCTCGTCAACGTCGCGGTGGTCTGGGGGCTAGTGCTGCTGGACTGACGCCCAACAAAATTCGTGCCATATTTTCGCCGCACCCTCAAGTTGCAGCGTTCTTGGCCGGAATAGGTGGGGTATCCCTCTTTTCAGCGTCCCCCGTGAACCTCAAGCCCGTCTTCCTTCTGCTCGGTCTGTGTCATGCCGTTTCCGCCGCAGCCCTCGGACTGGGCGAGATCAACGTGCGATCGCACCTGGGTCAACCGCTGCATGCCACCGTCACTCTTCTGGGCGCCTCGGCGGACACCCTGACTGAGTGCTTCAGTCTCGATGCCAGCGAGGCGGGCGTCGCGCCCCTGCCTTCCGCACAGCTCGGCATCCAGCAGGTCGGCGAGCGGACGCTGCTGCATATCCGCACCGTCCAATCGATCAATGACCCCATTGTGCAGTTTGTGCTGACCTCAGACTGCGAGGCGCGTCTGCAACGTGACTACGTGGTGTTGCTCGATCCGCCTTCATCGTTCGAGCCCGCCGTCAGCCAGGATGCGCCCGCTGCCGCGGCAGAAACGGCCGCAGCCCCCATCGCGGCGCCTGTGCCGCGCACGACCCGGCCCCGGCCCAAGGCCAGGCCCGCGCCGGTTGTCGCCGCACCGCGGGCGGTGGCCAGCACGCCGCGGCCTGCCGCCGCAGCGCCACCGGCTGGCGCCGCGCCGCGCCTGGTGCTGTCCGGCAAACACCGCGTGGCCGACACGCCTGCTGCATTGCCGCTCGATGGCAGTTTGCCCGACCAGGCGCGTCCCCGCCGCACAAGCCTGACCGCTGCCGAACTGTCGGACGAAAACATGGCGCTTGCCCGCAAGCTTGCGCACCTCGAAGCCCAGCTGGCCGCGTTGCAGCAGCGCCATACGGAGCTCGAAGCCCGGCGCACCCTGGCGCCCGCGGCAATCACGCCGCCGCCCCAACAGCCGACGCAATGGCCCCTCTACCTCCTGGTCATCGGCTTGCTCGGCACGGCCATTGCGCTGATCGCCTGGCTGCCACGCCGCAGCCGTGAGCCGCGGGTCGCCATCCGGGGAAGCGCGCCCTGGACACCGCCGGATGCGACGAGGATGACGCTGTCCGACATCACCGCCGGGCCACAGGCCGAACCGCCTCCCGCCCCCCAGCGGATGCCGGAAATCGCCCAGCCGCCGCGCAATGAAGACACTGAAGTCAAGGAAGACATCCTTGATCAGGCCGAAGTGTTCATGGCCCACGGCCATGGCGATCTCGCGGTCCACTTGCTGCAGGAACACCTGCGCGAAGCGCCGACCGAATCGCCGGTGCCGTGGCTGCTGCTGCTCGACCTGCTGCACCGGGAAGGCAACACCGAAGCGTATGCCGCCGCCAGCGCCGAGTGCCGCCGCTATTTCAACATCAACCTGACCGGCCATCCGATTTCGCAGGAAAACGAAGCCGGCCTTGGGCTGGAAGCCTACCCGCACCTGCTGGAAGAACTGATCAACGTGTGGAACACGGCGGACATCAACGCATTCTTCCACGACCTGATCTATGACGATCGCGGCGGTACGCGGATGGGCTTCGAACCGGGCGCCTACCGCGACATCCTGATGTTGCGGGAGATCGCGCGCGCCACGCTGCCGCTCGCCGCCTGAGCGGCCTCACCAAACCGTCACCCCGGCTTCATATTTTTGTCGCATACCGGGCGCATGCTCTGCGCCATGGATGCAGCCGAATTCACCAGCCAGACTCTGCCGTCGAGACACCCGCAACTGCGCATTGCGATGGTGACCGAGACCTATCCGCCCGAGGTCAATGGCGTGGCGATGACGCTGGGCCGCCTGGTCAACGGCCTGCAGGTACGCAATCATCAGGTGCAGCTGATTCGTCCGCGTCAGCATGCCGATCGTCAGGCGCAGCCCGCCGTCGCGTACAGCGAACCCCTGCAGCACGGCACCGCCCTGCCGCATCACGACGGCCTGAAAATGGGCCTGCCGGCAAAAGCCGCGCTGACCCGGCTGTGGACGATGCAGCGTCCCGACGTGGTGCAGATCGCCACCGAAGGCCCGCTCGGCTGGTCGGCGCTGGCGGCGGCCAACAAGCTGCGCCTGCCGGTGGCGAGCGACTTCCACACCAACTTCCACAGCTACCGCAGCCACTCCGGATTCGGCCTGCTGCGCTGCGCCATCGTCGCCTACCTGCGAAAATTCCATAACAAGGCTGCCGTCACCCTGGTGCCGACCGAGGGCATCCGCCGCGAGTTGCTGAGCCACGGTTACGAGAACATCGAGATCATCGGCCGCGGGGTCGACACCAGGCAGTTTCACCCCGCACGCCGCGACCCGGCCCTGCGCGCGCGCTGGGGTGCCGGCGAGGACGAGACGGTGGTGCTGTATGTCGGGCGCCTGGCCGCCGAAAAGAATCTGGCGCTGGTGTTTCGCGCTTACGACGCCATGCGCGAAGCGCACCCCGCCAGCCGCCTGGTGCTGGTGGGGGATGGCGCCGAGCGCGCCAGCTGGCAGGCCAGGCGCCCGGACGCAATTTTCTGCGGCACCCACATTGGCGAGACGCTGGCGGCGCATTACGCCTCCGCCGATGTCTTCCTGTTTCCCAGCCTGACCGAAACCTGGGGCAATGTGACCATCGAGGCCATGGCCTCCGGCCTCGCCGTGGTGGCCTACGACTGCGCCGCCGCCGAGGACGTCATCCGCCACGGCGAAAACGGTCTCAAGGCGCCGCCCGAGGACGAGGACGCCTTCATCGCCCAGGCCGTATCGCTGGCGCAATCAACCGCACTGCAGCGCCGCCTCGGCAGCGCGGCGGTCGTGCGCGCGGCGCAATTGTCGTGGGATGCCATCATCGACAGCTTCGAGCAAGTGCTGCTGCGGCTCGCCCAGCCCCAGCCCGTGCCCGACGAACAGCTCGACGGGTCACTCGCCGCCCGCGCCGGTTGATCACGTACCCACCATGCAAAGCCGCCTCGGTCTTGCCGCCCACCAAGGTCTCAATCGGCTGGCCGCACGCGAGCACGCTTTCCTTGCGCGCCTTAACGGCGTGCGTTTGCCCGGCTGGGAAGTCGGTCTGCTACGGTTCGCCAGCCGCGCAGGCGACGGCATCTTCTGGTACGCCCTGATGCTGGCGCTGATCGCCTGGCGGGGCCAGGGCGCACTGCCGGCGGTGCTGCACATGATCGTGGCCGGCCTCGCCGGCACGCTGATCTACAAGTGGCTGAAAGGCGCCACCGAGCGCCCGCGTCCCTATCAGGCCTGCCCGGCGATCTGCTGCCTGACCGCCCCGCTCGACCGCTTCAGCTTTCCCTCCGGCCACACCCTGCACGCCGTGGTGTTCAGCCTCGTCGCCACCGCCTACTATCCGGCGCTGGGCTGGCTGGTGTGGCCGTTCACCGCGCTGGTCGCAGCCTCGCGCCTGGTATTGGGACTGCACTACGTCAGCGATGTGCTGGTAGGCGCCCTGCTGGGCGGGGCGGTTGCCGCACTGGCGCTGGCTTTGTGAAATCTGCCTGAAAATAGTGAAAACCGCGTCATTCCGGCGAAGGCCGGAGTGACGCGTTAATGGATTGCTTGGCTTGAAACAGCTCGATCCGGCAGGGGATCGCAAGCGCATCGCGCAAACCCGCCATAAAACCGGGGATGGCCGGCCTGCGTATAATTCCGGCTGTCACTTTCATCCCATAGCCTCCATGCGCACCCTGATCTGCGGTTCCCTCGCCTTCGACTCCATCATGGTGTTTCAGGACCATTTCAAGCATCACATCCTGCCCGACAAGATCCACATGCTGAACGTGTCCTTCCTGGTGCCCGAGATGCGCCGCGAGTTCGGCGGCTGCGCCGGCAACATCGCCTACAACCTCAAGCTCCTGGGCGGCGAGCCGCTGATCATGGCAACGGTCGGCGACGACTTCGCCGCCTACGGCGAACGCCTCGACAGCCACGCCATTTCGCGCGACTACATCCGTCATGTTGCCGGCACCTATACCGCGCAGGCCTTCATCACCACCGACCTCGCCGACAACCAGATCACCGCCTTTCACCCCGGCGCGATGAACTATTCGCACCAGAACGACGTGCGCACGGTGCCGAACGTCAAGCTCGGCATCGTCTCCCCGGACGGCCGCGACGGCATGCTGAGCCACGTGCGTGGCTTCCATGAGGCCGGCGTGCCGTGCGTGTTCGACCCAGGCCAGGGCATGCCGCTGTTCACCGGCGACGAACTGTTGGAGTGCGTCCACAAGTCGAGCTACGTCATCCTCAACGACTATGAAGCCGAACTGCTGCAGAGCCGTACCGGGGAAGCCCTGGCCACGCTGGCGCGCCACGTCGAGGCGCTGATCGTGACGCGCGGCGCCGAAGGCTCGGTGATTTACGCGGCCGGCAAGCAGCTCGACATTCCGGCAGCGCGCCCCGCCGCCATCCTCGACCCCACCGGCTGCGGCGACGCCTATCGCAGCGGCATCCTCTACGGCATCACCCGCGGGCTCGACTGGGAAACCTCCGGCCGCCTGGGCAGTCTCATGGGAGCGATCAAGATCGCCCAGCGCGGCGGACAAAACCACCGTCCCGGCCGCGATGAAATCGCCAGCGAATTCCATACCCAGTTTGACTACCATTACGAGTAAATACAGGAGCACGTCATGAATAAGCCCTTCGCAGTTGCCCTCATTGCCGCCAGCACCGTGTTGCTGGCAGGCTGCCCGGCTGGAATGGGCGGTTCGGATTACAGCCGCAGCCAGGCGCGCAGCGTCCAGGAAGTTCAGATGGGCGTGGTGGAGTCGATGCGCGAGGTCACCATCGAGGGGACCAAGACGCCGATCGGCGCCGGCGCCGGCGCGGTGGTCGGCGGCGTGGCCGGCAGCACGGTCGGCGGCGGCCGCGGCAGCGTGATCGGCGCGACCGTCGGCGCAGTGCTGGGCGGCGTGGGTGGCGCGGCGGCGGAAGAAGCCGTCACCCGCCAGAAAGGCCTGGAAATCACGGTCAAGCTCGATTCGGGACGGATGATTGCCATCACCCAGGCGGCCGACCAGGCGTTCCGGGTGGGCGATCGCGTGCGCGTGCTGAGCGGAGGCGGCGTCACCCGCGTCACCCACTGAAGCGGCGGCAGGCACGGTTTGCCGGTCATCGTTTCGCAACCCGCCCGTCACGCAGGATTCACGCCTGCTCTCTAAGCTTGGCGCATTCCATTCACAGGAGTGCCCCATGCTAGATGTCCGCAGCACTGTTCAAGCTGTCCCCGCCAGCCGCTACCACCTGTCCCTGGCGGTCGACGACAGCGAAATCCGCGAAGCCCAGCGTCTGCGCTACCAGGTGTTTGCCGAGGAAATGGGCGCGCGTCTGTCAACCGCCCTGCCCGGGCACGACACCGATCTGTACGACCCATTCTGCGACCACCTGCTGGTGCGCGAACTGGCAAGCGGCGAAGTCGTCGGCACCTATCGCATCCTCCCGCCCGACGCCGCCAGGCGTGTCGGCAGCTATTATTCCGAACAGGAATTCGACCTCACCCGGCTGAATTTCCTGCGCCCGCGCATGGCCGAGTTAGGGCGTTCGTGCGTGCATCCGGCACATCGCAGCGGCGCCGTCATCGCCCGCCTGTGGATGGGGCTGGCCGACTACATGATGCGCTATGGCTACGAGTACATCGTCGGCTGCGCCAGCGTCGGCATGGCCGACGGCGGCCATGTCGCCGCCAGCGTGCATCGCCAGTTGAGCGATCGCCATCTGGCCCCGATCGAATGGCACGCCGCCCCGCGCACGCGCCTGCCGGTCGAATCGCTCGACGACGGCCGCATCGCCGCGCTGCCCCCGCTGATCAAGGGCTACACCCGGCTCGGCGCGATGGTGTGCGGCGAACCGGCATGGGATCCCGATTTCAACACCGCCGATCTCTTGATGCTGCTGCCGATGGCGCAACTCAACCGCAGCTATGCGCGCCGCCTATTGTGACGGCCTGCTATGTTTGAACCCGTAAAGTATTTTCGCGTCGTCCCGAGTAGGGCGGTTCGCTGAGCCGTCTCAATAGAACGCTGTTTTGAGTAGTTATTGATTCGCCCAACCTCGCTGCCACACACGCCTGAGCAAGCTGAACCTTAATGCCAATTCAAACTTCATCTGGCCGAATCAATAATTGCCTGAGCCTTACAATGGGCGGGTGATGCTCGCCCGCCTTCCCGTTGCCTTGCGCCGCCCCCTCCGCATCAGCCTGCTGATGCTGCACCTCGCGTGGGGGGTGACGGTTGCCGGGCTGGCGTTTCCCCTGTTCAAACCGGCACGACGCGACCGTTTCATCATGGCCTGGTCGCGGCGCCTGCTCCGGGTGCTCGGCGTGCGGGCGCAGTTGGCGCCCGCGCCCCGTCTGCCGGGAGGGGCGCTGCTGGTGTGCAACCACATCTCGTGGCTGGACATCTATCTGATCTATGCCGCGCAGCGGGTGCATTTCGTCTCCAAGGCCGAGGTGCGCAACTGGCCGGTGGCCGGCTGGCTGGCGCAGAAGTCAGGCACCCTGTTCATCGAACGCGGCCGCCGCGCCGACACCGCGCGCATCATCCCCGAGATGCACGACCTGATGCAGGACGGCGCCTGGGTGGCGGTATTCCCCGAAGGCACCACCAGCGACGGACGGGCGCTGCGGCGGTTCATGCCGTCGCTGCTGCAGCCGGCGGTCAATCTGAACTGTCCAGTCGTGCCGGCGGCCTTGCATTACCGCACGCTGGACGGCGAATACAGCGCGGCGCCCGCCTACATCGACGACATCAGCATGTGGCAGAGCCTCAAGCAGATCGTCAGCGAACCCGGCCTCATCGCCGAACTGCAGTTCGGCGAACCGATCCTGCCGGATGGCCACCGGCGCGAACTGGCCGCGCAGGCAGAAGCGGCCACCGCTAGGCTTTTGGGCGCGACACCTGCGGGCACTGCACCGCAAACACCTGCCGATCCTCCAGCCTGACGGCGGTGAGCCGGCCGCCCCACAGGCAGCCGGTATCCAGCGCGATCAAATCGCCGCGGTTGATCAGCCCGAGCGTCGACCAGTGGCCGATGATGATCGTCGCCGCGGCGCTCTTGCGCCCCGGCACCTCGAACCACGGCAGCCAGCCAGCCGGCTGGGTGCCGGGCGCGCCCTTGTGGTGGAATTCCATCGCGCCTTCAGCCGAGCAATAGCGCAGGCGGGTGAAGGCATTGACGATCACCCGCAGCCGCTCGGTGCCCTGCAGACTGTCGTCCCACGCGACCGGCGCGTTGCCGTACATCTGCGCGAAAAAATCCCGGTAATGCGCACCCTGCAGCATCGCCTCGGCTTCCGCCGCCCGCTGCATCGTGTCCTCGGGCGTCCAGTCCGGCAGCACGCCCGCATGCACCATCAGCCAATCCCCCTCGCACCAGGCCAGTTTCTGCCGGCGCAGCCAGGCCAGCAGTTCGTCGCAGTCGGGGGCATTCAGGATGGCGTCGAGCGTATCGCCCTTGTGCGCGCGGCCAAACCCCTCGGCCAGCGCCAGCAGGTGCAGATCGTGATTGCCGAGCACGCTGATGGCGGCATTGCCCAGGCTTTTGACAAAGCGCAGCACCGCCAGCGAATCCGGCCCGCGGTTGACCAGATCGCCGACAAGCCACAGCCGGTCGGCCGCCGGGTCGAAACGAATCTCATCGAGCAGGCGCAGCAGGGAATCCTGGCATCCCTGAAGATCGCCAATGGCATAGGTAGGCATATAAAATACGGGTCGTCGTGTGCTGTGTTGCCCGCATCATAGCGCTCCCGCCTGAACCCCACGTGACACCCCCTCATGAAACCCGCTATCCGAATGTTTTTCAAAACCGTGCGCGTCGTGCTCGGTCCGTTTGTGCTGCTGGGCGACCGCCTCATCCGCCCCAAGGGCATCGTGCGACCGCCCGCCGAGCAGCAGGCCATCGACGCGCGCACGCAGCATCTCGCGCTATACCATTTCCCCACCTGCCCGTTCTGCCTGAAGACCCGACGCACCATCCGGCGGCTGTCGCTCAAGATCGAAACCTGCGACGCGAAAAACGAGCCGGCCCACCGCGCCGCCCTGATTGCCGGCGGCGGCAAGCCGCAGGTGCCCTGCCTGCGGATCACCGACGCCAACGGCGAGCAAACCTGGCTCTACGACTCGAATGCCGTCATCGCGTATCTCGACCGCGAATTCGGCGACACGCCTGCCGCATGAGTCTGGTTGCCGCATTGAACCCGCCGCAGAGCGAAGCGGCGAAGTACCTCGACGGCCCCCTGCTGGTGCTGGCCGGCGCCGGCTCGGGCAAGACGCGCGTGATCACCCACAAGATCGCCTACCTGATCGGCGAATGCGGCTACAAGCCCAGCTCGATCGCCGCCATCACCTTCACCAACAAGGCCGCGCGCGAGATGCAGGAGCGCGCCGCCAAGCTGACGCAGGGGGTGAACACCAAGGGACTGATCGTCACCACCTTCCACTCGATGGGCTTGCGCATGCTGCGCGAGGACGCGAAGTTCGCCGAACTGAAGCCGGCGTTTTCCATCCTCGACTCGGCCGACGCCGCCGGCATCATCTCGGACATCATCAAGACCACCGACAAGCAGGAAATCCGCCGCGCGGTGAGCCGCATCTCGCTGTGGAAGAACGAGCTGAAGTCTCCGGCCGCCGCCCTCGCCACCGCCGAGGACGACAACGCGCATGTCTACGCCAAGATCTACGACCGCTACGATGCGACGCTGCGCGCGTATCAGGCGGTGGATTTCGACGACCTGATCCGCCTGCCCGCCGAACTGCTGGACACCCACCACGAGCTGCGCGAGAAGTGGCAGAACCGGCTGCGCCACATCCTGGTTGACGAATACCAGGACACCAACATCGCGCAATACCGGCTGCTGCAGAAGCTCACCGGCGTGCGCGCGGCGTTCACCGCGGTCGGCGACGACGACCAGGCGATCTACGGCTGGCGCGGCGCCTCGGCCGACAACCTGCGGCAGCTGCGCGAGGACTATCCGCATCTACATCTGGTCAAGCTGGAGCAGAACTACCGTTCGACCATCCGCATCCTGAAGGCCGCCAACAGCCTGATCGCCAACAACCCCAAGCTGTTCGAAAAACGCCTGTGGAGCGACCTCGGCCTGGGCGACGCCATCCAGGTGATGCCGACGCGCGACGACGAGCACGAAGCCGAGTCGGTGGTGATGCGCCTGTTGTCGCACAAGTTCCAGCACCGCACCGAATGGCGCGACTACGCCATCCTGTATCGCGGCAACTATCAGGCGCGCGTGTTCGAAAAGGCGCTGCGCAACGAGAAAGTGCCGTATCAGCTGTCTGGCGGGCAGTCGTTTTTCGACCGCGCCGAAATCAAGGATGTGATCGCCTACCTGCGCCTGATCGCCAACAGCGACGACGACCCGGCCTTCATCCGCGCGGTCACCACGCCCAAGCGCGGCATCGGCACGGCGACGCTGGAAAAGCTCGGCCAGGTCGCCGCCACCCTGCATGTGAGCCTGTTCGAGGCGGTGTTTTCCGCCGCCGCAGTCGCGCAGATCGGCGAGCGCCAGCTGGCGCCGCTGCTTGAGTTCAGCAACTTCATCAACCGCTTCGAGGAACGGGTCACCCGCGAACCGGCGGGCGAAGTGCTGAACGATCTGCTCAAATCCATCGACTACGAGATTTATATATTCGACCAGGACGACACGCGCGCGGCCCAGAACAAGTGGAACAACGTGCTCGAATTTGCCGCCTGGATCGCCAAGAAGGGCGAGGAGGATGACAAGAACTTGCTGCAGCTGACCCAGACCATCGCGCTGATCACCCTGCTGGAAGGTCGCGAGGAGGCCGAGCCCGACGCGGTGCGGCTGTCGACGCTGCACGCTGCCAAGGGGCTCGAATTCGGCCATGTGTTTCTGGTCGGCGTGGAAGAGAACATCCTGCCGCACCGCGACGCGGTCGACGAAGGTCGCCTGGAAGAGGAGCGCCGCCTGATGTACGTCGGCGTCACCCGTGCGAAACGCTCACTCACGCTGTCCTACTGCTCGCGCCGCAAGCGTGCGCGCGAATCGGTCGCCTGCGACCCATCACGCTTCATCGACGAACTCGGCGACGACGTGCGTCAGCCCGAGAAACCCACCGACGCGGCCGCCAAAGCCAACGGCAGCGATCGTCTGGCCGCCCTCAAGGCGATGCTCGGCTAAGATTCAGCCTCGCCGGTCCCGCGCATGCGGCCGGGACCGGCGTTTAAAGCGTCAGAATCCACTTCGACAATTTTTGCGCATCCACCGGGGCAATCTTTTGCGGCGGCATCGGGATCTTGCCCCACTTGCCCTTGGCGCCTTTCAGCATATTTTCGGTCAGCATCGCCTCGGCAGTTTTGTCGCCCTTGTACTTGGCTGAAATCTCCTTGAAGGACGGACCGAGTACCTTCTTGTCGACCTGGTGGCAGGTCATGCATTTGCTATTGGCAGCGAGCTCCGGACTGGCGTGTGCCGGCGTTGTGAACAGCGGAAGAACCAAGGCGATCAGGGCGGCATAAGTCTTCATGACACGTCTCCAAGAAAAAGATAAAAACATCCTTTTTAATTATATGGTGCAGTCTGGCATCCGTCCAGCCTCCCAGAGTACAGATGATGGCCATTAAAAAGGGGGCGCCGTAACGTCCCCTTTTAGCCTAGCCCTTCGATCAGTTGACCTTGGGATCCAGCTCGCCCTTGTCGTAGCGCTTCTGCATGTCCTCCAGGCTGAAGACCTTCCTGATCTTGCTCGCCTGGCCTGCTGCGCCGAAAGCTTCGTAGCGGTTCCGGCAAATGTCGCTCATGCCCTTGGTGGCTTCCTTGAGGAATTTGCGCGGATCGAAGTTGGACTTGTTTTCCGCAAGGTGCTTGCGGATGGCACCGGTGGACGCCATGCGCAGGTCGGTGTCGATGTTGACCTTGCGCACGCCGTTCTTGATGCCTTCGACGATTTCGCTGACCGGCACGCCGTAGGTCTGGCCCATGTCGCCGCCATAATTGTTGATGATTTCAAGCCATTCTTCCGGCACCGAAGAGGAGCCGTGCATGACCAGGTGCACGTTGGGGATGCGGGCGTGGATTTCCTTCACACGGTCGATGCGCAGCACCTGGCCGGTGGGCTTCTGGGTGAACTTGTAGGCGCCGTGTGAGGTGCCGATGGCGATTGCCAGCGCGTCCACGCGGGTCTTGGACACGAAGTCGGCAGCCTCGTCGGGGTCGGTCAGCAGCTGGTCGTGCGACAGCTTGCCTTCGGCGCCGTGGCCGTCTTCTTCACCGGCCATGCCGGACTCGAGGGAACCCAGACAGCCCAGTTCGCCCTCGACCGACACGCCGCAGGCGTGCGCCAGTTCGGACACCTTGGCCGTGGTTTCCACGTTGTATTCGTAGGTGGACGGGGTCTTGCCGTCGGTGCCCAGGGAGCCGTCCATCATCACGGACGAGAAGCCCGACTGGATCGAGCGGAAGCAGATGCTGGGCGATGCGCCATGGTCCTGGTGCATGCAGACCGGAATATGCGGATACATTTCGATCGCGGCCAGGATCAGGTGGCGCAGGAAAGGTTCGCCGGCATAGGAGCGGGCGCCGGCGGAGCCCTGCAGGATCACCGGAGAATCCACGGCGGCGGCGGCCTGCATGATGGCCTGAACCTGCTCCATGTTGTTGACGTTGAACGCGGGCAAGCCATAGCCATTTTCAGCGGCATGGTCGAGCAGTTGACGAAGGGAAATCAGTGCCATTGCAGTCTCCTAGGTTAAAAAATATGCAGCAAGCTACTTCTTTGCAAAATCAGGGTTTTCTGGAATCGCCCACGCGGACGATTTTCATGGTGTTGGTGCCGCCCGACTGACCGATCGGCTCGCCGATCGTCAGCAGAATCAGGTCGCCGTCGCGCACCGCGCCACGACGACGCAGTTCTTCCTCGGCTTCCGCCAGCAGGGCATCGCGATCCTTGCTGGCCGTTTTCAGGTTGATCGGGTAGACGCCGCGGAAAAGAGTCACTTTTCTACGGGTTTGAACTTCGGGTGTCAAGGCATAAATCGGCACGCGGGTGGACAGGCGGCTCATCCACAGGCAGGTGTTGCCTGACTCGGTGAGCGCGGCAATCGCCTTGATGTTGAGATGCACCGAAGTGAACACCGCCGACATCGCGATCGCTTCATCCGGGCGCAAGAAGCTGTGATCGAGGCGCGCGCCGGAAAAGACGGTTTCGGATTCCTTTTCGGCTTCCAGGCAGACTCGGTCCATCGCCTGTACCGCCTCGACCGGGAACAGGCCCGCGGCCGTTTCGGCCGACAGCATCACCGCATCGGTGCCGTCGAGCACCGCGTTGGCGACGTCGGAGACTTCGGCGCGGGTGGGAATCGGGCTGGAAATCATCGACTCCATCATCTGCGTGGCCGTGATGACAACCTTGTTGCGCTCGATCGCCATGCGGATCATGCGCTTCTGCAGCGCGGGCACCGCAGCGTCGCCGACTTCCACCCCGAGGTCGCCGCGCGCCACCATGATGGCGTCGGAAGCATCGAGAATTTCTTCCAGGTTTTCGATCGCTTCGGTGCGCTCGATCTTGGCGATCAGCTGGCACTTGCCGCCGGCCGCGCGCAGCAGTTCACGCGCCTGGCGCATGTCGGCGCCGGAGCGCGGGAACGACACCGCCAGGTAATCCGCATTCAGCGCCACGGCAGTCTTGATGTCCTCGATGTCCTTTTCGGTCAGGGCAGCGGCCGACAGCCCGCCCCCCTTGCGGTTGATGCCCTTGTTGTTGGACAGCACGCCACCTTGCACCACCTTGCAGATGATTTCGGTGCCGCGGACTTCCTCGACCCAGAATTCGAGGCGGCCGTCGTCGAGCAGCAGGGTCACGCCGCGCGTCACATCATTCGGCAATTCCTTGTAGTCGAGACCGACCCGGGTCTGGTCGCCCAGGGTGCAGGCGGCGTCGAGAACGAAGGTGTCGCCATTGGCCAGCGTGATCTTGCTGTCCTTGAATTTGCCGATGCGGATTTTCGGGCCCTGCAGGTCGACCAGCACGCCGACCGCGCGGCCGCGTGCACGGGCTAGTGAGCGCACCAGCTCGGCGCGGTCGATATGGTCTTGCGCCACGCCGTGGGAAAAGTTGAGACGCACCACATCCAGGCCGGCTTCCATCATCCGATCCAGGGTTTTGGCATCGGAACAGGCGGGGCCGAGGGTGGCGACGATTTTGGTTCTGCGAATCATTATTTATATGGGTGAGGCGTGAGGAGTGAGGGGGGTGGAAGGGCAAGGCGCATGGCGTTAGGGGTGAGGCGTCAGGCTTGCGCCCGTTTCCTCTCTTGCGCCTCACCCGCGAAGGGCTCAGCCCTTCGCGCGTTCCTCCAGAATCGCCACAGCGGGAAGTACCTTGCCTTCCAGGTATTCGAGGAAAGCGCCGCCGGCGGTGGAAATGTAGCTCACCTTGTCATAGATGCCGTACTTCTGGATCGCGGCGATGGTGTCGCCGCCGCCGGCCAGGGTGAAGGCGTCGGTGTTGGCGATCGCCATGGCGATGGTCTTGGTGCCTTCGCCAAACTGGTCGAACTCGAACACGCCGACCGGGCCGTTCCACAACACGGTGCCGGCCTTCATGATGATGTCGGCCACTTCCTGCGCGCTTTTCGGGCCGATGTCGTAAATCATCTCGTCGTCGGCCACGCCGCCCGCATCCTTCAGCACGGCGGGGGCATTGGGATTGCCGTCCGGGCCAAACAGCGATTCATTGCTGACCACCACGTCGACCGCGATCGGAATGGTCGCGCCGCGCGCCGTCATTTTCTCGATCAGCGCCTGGGCGGTCGGCACCAGGTCATCCTCGCACAAGGACTTGCCGACGTTATGGCCGGTGGCCTTGAGGAAAGTGTTGGCGATGCCGCCGCCCACCACCAGCTGCTCGCACTTCTCGGACAGCGCTTCCAGCACGGTCAGCTTGGTCGACACCTTGGAGCCGCCGACGATGGCGACCATCGGTCGCGCCGGGTTGGCCAGCGCTTTTTCCAGCGCCTCGAGTTCTTCGGTCAAGAGGATGCCGGCGCAGGCGACAGGTGCGAACTTGGCGATGCCGTGGGTCGAGGCTTCGGCGCGATGTGCGGTGCCGAAGGCGTCCATCACGAAGACGTCGCACAACGCCGCATATTTCTTGGCGGTCTCGTCGACGTTCTTCTTTTCGCCCGGATTGACGCGGCAGTTTTCCAGCACCACCAGTTCGCCGTCGGCGACGTCAAACCCGCCATTGACCCATTCGCGGATCAGGCGAATGTTCTTGCCCATCTTTTGCGCAATCACGTCGACCACCGGCTTCAGCGAATCGGCTTCCTTGAATTCGCCTTCGGTGGGACGGCCGAGGTGCGAGGTGACCATCACCTTGGCACCCGCGTTGAGGCAGTGCTCGATGGTGCGCATCGACGCGGTGATGCGGGCGTCGGACGTGACCTTGCCGTCCTTGACCGGGACGTTCATGTCGGCGCGGATGAACACGCGCTTGCCTGCAAGATCGAGATCGGTGACGCGAATGAATGCCATGGTTTGTTTCTCCTGGAAGTAAGGTTTAAGGGTTGGCGCGGGGGTTAGCCGCGCCAGGCCTTAAGGCTCACATTTCAGGGATCAGGGAAGGTGCGGGCGTGCCCGCGCTTTGGATCCCTGACCCCTGAATCCTGGCCCCTAGCCCCTTACTTCGCCACGTGCTGCACGAAGCGCAGCATGTTGCATGTGTAGCCGTACTCGTTGTCGTACCAGGCGACGACCTTGACGAAGGTCGCGTCCAGCGCAATGCCGGCGCCGGCATCGAAGATCGACGGCATGGTGCAGCCGCGGAAGTCGGTGGAGACGACACTCTCGGTGGTATAGCCGAGCACGCCTTTCAGCGCGCCTTCGGAGGCCGCCTTCATCGCGGCGCAAATGGCGTCATAAGACGCTTCCTTGTTCAGCTCGACGGTCAGGTCGACCACCGATACGTCCGAGGTCGGCACGCGGAAAGCCATGCCGGTCAGCTTGCCGTTGAGTTCGGGCAGCACCTTGCCGACGGCCTTGGCAGCGCCGGTCGAGGACGGGATGATGTTTTCCAGGATGCCACGGCCACCGCGCCAGTCTTTGGCGGACGGGCCGTCGACGGTTTTTTGCGTCGCGGTCGCGGCGTGCACGGTGGTCATCAGGCCGCGCTTGATGCCGAAGTTGTCGTTCAGCACCTTGGCGACCGGCGCCAGGGCGTTGGTGGTGCACGAGGCGGCCGAGACGATGGTTTCGCCGGCGTACTTCTCGTGGTTCACGCCGTAGACGAACATCGGGGTGTCATCCTTCGACGGGGCGGACTGCACCACCTTCTTGGCGCCCGCATCGATGTGCTTCTGGCAGGTTTCCTTGGTCAGGAAGAAGCCGGTGCATTCGATCACGATGTCGGCGCCCGCTTCGTTCCACTTCAGGTTGGACGGCTCGCGCTCGGCGGTCAGGCGGATCTTCTTGCCGTTGACGATGAGGTTGCTGCCTTCAACCGCGATGTCGCCCTTGAAGTTGCCGTGCACCGAGTCGTACTTCAGCATGTAGGCGAGGTAGTCGGGCTCGAGCAGGTCGTTGATCGCGACGACTTCGATTTCGGGGAAGTCCTTGGCGATTGCGCGGAATGCCATGCGGCCGATGCGGCCAAAACCGTTGATGCCAACTTTGATTGCCATGTGTCAGTCTCCAGTGAGGTGAAAATCTTTTTAGGATTTAGGGGCCAGGATTTAGGGGCTAGGGCAGGGCGGGCTGCGCCCGCGCCTGTTTTCCCTAGATCCCAGTTCCTGGCGCCTAGCCCCTGGTTTTTACAGAACGCCCTTGACCGCAGCCACGACGGCCTCGGTGGTGATGCCGAAGTGCTTGTACAGCGCCGGCGCGGGCGCGGATTCGCCGAAGCTGTCGATGCCGATCACGGCGCCTTCCAGGCCCACGTACTTGCGCCAGAAGTCGGTGACCCCGGCTTCCACCGCAACGCGCGGCAGGCCCTTCGGCAGCACGCTGGCCTTGTAGGCGGCGTCCTGACGGTCGAAGGTGTTGGTCGACGGCATCGACACCACGCGCACGGCGATACCTTCTGCGGCCAGCGCTTCCTGCGCCTTCATCGCCAGTTCGACTTCGGAGCCGGTGGCGATGATGATCGCCTTGGCAGCGGCGGCGTCTTTCAGCACATAACCGCCCTTGGCGATGTTGGCCAGGGTGGCGGCATCGCGTGCCATGAACGGCAGGTTCTGGCGGGACAGGATGTGGCAGGTGGGGCCGTCGGTGCGCTCGACCGAATGCGCCCAGCCGACCAGCGTTTCCACCGTGTCGCACGGACGCCAGACATCGATGTTCGGAATCATGCGCAGGGTGGCGGTCTGCTCGACCGGCTGGTGGGTCGGGCCGTCTTCGCCGAGGCCGATGGAGTCGTGCGTGAACACATGAATCACGCGCTGCTTCATCAGCGCGGCCATGCGGATGGCGTTGCGCGAGTATTCCGAGAACATCAGGAAGGTGCCGCCGAAGGGCAGCAGGCCGCCGTGCAGCGCCATGCCGTTCATGATCGCGGCCATGCCGAACTCACGCACGCCGTAGCTGATGTAGTTGCCGGGGTTGCCGTGGCGCACCGGATGACAGCCTTCCCAGTTGGTCAGGTTGGAACCGGTGAGGTCGGCCGAACCGCCGAGGAACTCGGGCAGCGCGGACGCGAGCGCGTTGATCGCAATTTGCGAGGCCTTGCGGGTGGCGACGGTTTCGCCCTTGGTGTTGATCGCCGCCAGTTTCTCGGCGACGTGCGCCTTCCAGTTGGCAGGCAGTTCGCCCTTCATGCGGCGTTCGAATTCGGCGGCTTCGGCCGGGTAGGCTGCCTTGTATTCGGCGAACTTGTTGTTCCACAGCGTTTCCAGCCCCTGGCCCTTGGTCTTGGCATCCCAGCCGGCGTAGATGTCGGCGGGGACTTCAAAGGCGTCGTGGTCCCAGCCCATGTTCTTGCGGGTCGCCAGGACTTCGTCGTGGCCCAGCGCGGCGCCGTGCACGTCGTGGGTGCCGGCCTTGTTGGGCGAGCCTTTGCCGATGATGGTCTTGCAGCAGACCAGGGTAGGCCTGCCGGTTTCGGCCTTGGCGGACTGGATCGCGGCTTCCAGCGCAACGACGTCGTGGCCGTCGACATTGGGGATGACGTGCCAGCCGTAGGCTTCAAAGCGCTTGGCGGTGTCGTCGGTGTACCAGTGTTCGATGTGGCCGTCGATCGAGATGCCGTTGTCGTCCCAGAAGGCGATCAGCTTGCCGAGCTTCCAGGTGCCGGCCAGCGCGCACGACTCGTGAGAAATGCCTTCCATCATGCAGCCGTCGCCCAGGAACGCGTAGGTGTGGTGGTCGACGATGGTGTGGTCGGGCTTGTTGAATTCGGCGGCGAGGACCTTTTCCGCCATCGCCATGCCGACGGCGTTGGTGATGCCCTGGCCGAGCGGGCCAGTAGTGGTCTCGATGCCGGGCGCGTAGCCGTATTCGGGGTGACCGGGGGTCTTGGAGTGCAGCTGGCGGAACTGCTTGATGTCGTCTATCGACAGATCGTAGCCGGTCAGGTGCAGCAATGCGTAGAGCAGCATCGAGCCGTGGCCGTTCGACAGCACGAAGCGGTCGCGGTCCGCCCACTTGGGGTTGGTGGGGTTGTGGCGCAGGTGGTGATTCCACAGCGTTTCAGCGATTTCCGCCATGCCCATGGGGGCGCCGGGGTGGCCGGATTTGGCTTTTTCGACAGCATCCATCGCAAGCGCGCGGATGGCATTGGCCAGGTCGTTACGGGTAGGCATTGCGTTCCCTTCAGCTAAGTAAAAAAAGCATTCGCAAATCCCGCCCGCGAAAGCCGTGCAGCGGCAGCTTGGGCAGAATATGCAAAAACCTTGATTATCCGCTAGCAGGCCCGGCTTCCGCAAGCCGGGGCAAAAGCCGAGAAATGAATCGCCGCAACAACAAGTTAGCGCGCACAGCTCGGGCGCCCACGCAGGATCGCGCTCTAAAATCTTTTTATTTGCCCGATGGCCTGGCTTATGCGCCGGCCGCTTTCAGCCAGTCGCGCCACAGCTCGAACAGCTCGGGGCTGGCCGAGGCCACCACCGACCGCTCCCAGATATTGGCGATATCGAAGTTGCCCGACAGGCTGGACAGCCGCCCGCCCGCCTCTTCCAGGATCAGCGCGCCGGCGGCGTAATCCCACAGCTTCTGCCCGCCATGCACATAGATGTCGAAACGCCCGGCGGCGGTGTAGCACCAGTCCAGCGTGGAGGCGCCGAAATTGCGCTGCGAGGCATACGGCGGCCATGCCGCGAGGCGTCCGGCGAGCGCGCGGTCGATGCGCTTCATCTCGACCCCGGCGAGTGCGCGGCGCAGTTCGGCGACGGGCGCCCGCAAGGGCAGCGGCTCGCCGTTCAGATGCGCGCCGCGGCCGCGCTCGGCGCTGAACATCTCGTCGGCAATGGGGTCGTACACCACGCCCAACTGGCGCTCGCCCTTGTAGAGATACGCCACCGACACGGCGAAATACGGCACGCCGGCGACAAAGTTGGAGGTACCGTCGATCGGATCGACGCACCACAGGCCATCGCGGCCGGCATCCCAGGCGTCGTGCTGCCGCTGCTCGGTCATCTCCTCGCCCAGCACCGGCACGTCGCGGATCCTTGGCAGCGCTGCCTCCAGCGCGGCCTGCGTCTCGGAGTCCGCTTCGGTAAACAGGCTGCCGTCCGGCTTGTGGCTGTGCTTCACCTTGAGAAAGCGCGGCGTGACCTCGCGCTGCGCGATTTCGCGAACGATTGCCTCGACGTCTTCAAGCATGATCAGGTGCGCCGGCAATAACAATAAACAAATTCCTGCTCCTGTCCCGAGGGGGTGTGGTGGATTTCGGTTTCGTACCGCAACAGCCGGAAAGGCGCGCCAAACTCGGCATGCAGCGCGTCGGGCGCGTAGCGCATGACGTCGAGCCCCGAGCATTGCAGCGGCCCGCCGGGGCCGAAAGCGGCGATGATGACATGTCCGCCGGGCTTCACGCTCGTCAACACCTGTTCGACATAGTGCGCGCGATCGGCCGGGTCGGTCAGGAAATGGAATACCGCGCGGTCATGCCAGACGTCATAGCGCGCGACCGGCAACTCGACCCGGGTGATGTCGCCTGCGATCCACTGCACCGACTGTGCGCGTTCGCCGAGCCGCGCGCGGCTGGCCGCCAGCGCCGACTCGGCGAGATCGAGCACACTCAAATTCCGGTAGCCGGCGTCCGCCAGGTCGTCCACCAGTACCGAGTTGCCGCCGCCGACGTCGATGATGTGCGCCTCCCTGTCCGCACAGCCCTCGATCAGGCGCAGCGACGACGCGGCATGCGGCTGGAACCAGCTGACATCACCGGCTGCCTTGCTGCGGTAAACGGCTTCCCAATGCTGCCGGCGGTCGACCATGTCATGCCTCCTTCCACTTGATCGAACAGCCCATGCTGGGGATCTGTTCCGCAGGGCCGCGGCCGGTGGCCGCAATGTCCTTCATCGCCTCGAACAGGTCGCGGCGCACGCCCTCGGGCGCGGTGTCCTTGCGCGATTCGTCGAAGCGGCCACGGTACTGCAATTCGAAATTCCGGTTGAAGCCGAAGAAGTCCGGCGTGCATACCGCGCCGTAGGCTTTTGCCACCGCCTGCGTTTCGTCGATCACGTACGGAAAGGGGAAGTCGAATTCCGTCGCCACCAGTTTCATGTTGTCGAACGAGTCCTCCTCGTAGTCGGTCGGGTCGTTCGACATGATGGCGATGGCGTGAATGCCGTGTTGTTTGAGCTCGGCCAGATCGCGCACCAGCCGGGTCCGGATCGCCTTCACATAGGGGCAGTGGTTGCAGACGAACATCACCAGCAGGCCGTTCGGCCCCATCGCGTCGGCCAGCGTCCACCGTTTTCCGTCGACGCCCGGCAGGCTGAAATCGGGGGCTTTCCAGCCAAAATCACATACGGGGGTGGTCAGGGAAACCATGGCGCGCTCCAAGAATTCGGGGTCAATCCCGGCATAATAGCAATATGTCCGCACCGCGTTTTTATCTCGATCAGCCGCTCGCCCCAGGCGCCCGTTTCAGCCTGCCGCCCGGTCCGGCGCGTCACGCCGCGCGCGCGCTGCGGCTGGCGGTGGACGATACGATCATCCTGTTCAACGGGCGGGGCGGCGAATTCGCCGCGCGCATCGAGCGAATCAACAAAGACGAGGTTGCGGTCGGCGTCACCGAGTTTGCCGCCCTCGAGCGCGAATCGCGCCTGCGCGTGATGCTGGCGCAGGGGATTTCCAGCGGCGAGCGCATGGACTACACGCTGCAGAAGGCGGTCGAACTCGGGGTGGCGGCGATCCAGCCGATCGCCGCCAGACGCAGCGTGGTGAAACTCACGGGCGAGCGCGCCGACCGTCGCGTCGCTCACTGGCAGGGCGTGGTGGCGAGCGCCTGCGAGCAGTGTGGCCGCAACCAGGTGCCTGTGGTGGCGCCGCCGCTGCCGCTGGCACACTGGCTCGGGCAGCGACCGGGCGGACGGCTGCTGTTCCTGTCGCCGCTGGCCGAAGCGCGACTGGCCGACCTGCAGCAGCCAGAAGGACAGGATTGGCTGGTGGCCGGCCCCGAAGGCGGCTTCGAGGCCGACGAGATCGCTGCGCTGCACACGACGGGCGCCATCCCGGTGCGGCTGGGGCCGCGCGTACTGCGCACCGAGACCGCCGCGCTGGCGGCGCTGGCGGCGATGCAAACCCTGTGGGGCGATTTCTAGGTGCAGTCCGCCGGGGGTTTTTCGGTATCCTTCGCGTCTCCAATCCTGTTCAGGCAAATCCGTTGAAAGACACTACCGATTTCGTCCACTGGTTCCGCTCTGCCGCGCCGTACATCCACGGCTTCCGCGGCAAGACTTTCGTCATCGCCTTCGGCGGCGAATTGGTGGCCGACGGCGGCTTCGTGCAGTTGGCACATGACGTCAACCTGCTGAGCAGCCTGGGCGTGCGGCTGGTGCTGGTGCACGGGGTGCGGCCGCAGGTGGAGGCGCGGCTGACCGAAAACGGCACCGCGATCCGCTATGTGAACGGCCTGCGCGTCACCGACGACCGGGCGCTGGCGTGCGTCAAGGAAGCCGCCGGCACGGTGCGGGTGGAGATCGAGGCGCTGCTGTCGCTGGGGCTGGCCAACACGCCGATGGCGGGGGCCGACATCCGGGTGGCCTCGGGCAATTTCGTTACCGCGCAGCCGCTGGGCGTGCGCGACGGCGTCGACCTGCTGCACACTGGCGAGGTGCGCAAGATCGCCGCCGCCGCCATTCGCAGACGGCTGGACCAGCACGACATCGTGCTGCTCTCGCCGATCGGCTATTCGCCGACCGGCGAGATCTTCAACCTCAGCCTGGAAGACGTGGCAACCCAGGCCGCGGTCGAACTGGCGGCCGACAAGCTGATCTTCCTGATGAACACCGAAGGGGTGCCGGACAAGGGCCGCACCATCCACAACGCCCTCACCGTCAATGAGGCGCGACAGGTGCTCGAAAAAGCGGGGCAGAGCAAGGCGAAGAAGCTGCCGGAGGACGTCGCCTATTACCTGCCGTGCGCGATCACCGCCTGCACCGGTGGCGTCAAGCGCGCCCACCTGATCAGCCGCCACCGTGACGGCGCGCTGCTGTCCGAACTGTTCACCCGTGAAGGCGTCGGCACGCTCGTCACCCCGGCGCCGTTGGAGACCCTGCGCCCCGCCACCATCGACGACGTCGGCGGCATCCTCGGCCTGATCGAACCGCTGGAGCGCGAGGGCATCCTGGTGAGGCGCTCGCGCGAGTTGCTGGAAATGGAGATCGACCGCTTCCTGGTGCTCGAATCCGACGGCGTCATCGCCGGCTGCGCCGCGCTTTATCCCTTCCCCGAGGAACATGCGGCCGAACTTGCCTGCCTGGCAGTCTCGAAAGAGTTCCGTGGACGTGGCTTTGGCGACCTGCTGCTGGCAGAAGCCGAGAAAAAGGGCAAAAAGGCCGGCTTCAAAAACCTGTTCGTCCTGACGACCCGCTCCGAACACTGGTTCGAGGAACGCGGCTTCGTCGACAGCAGCCCCAACCACCTGCCCAAAAGCAAACAGGCGCTCTACAACTACATGCGAAAATCCAAGGTTCTGCAAAAGTCGCTGTAAACAAGGAAAGAAACCTTGCGTTCATTTGCCCAGTGGCCAGGTCTGCCCCGTCGCATCCTGCATGCGCTCATGCATCCTGCCGGCAATGAACGGCGGGCGGATGGGCAGTCCTGCCCGCCCGCCCGCCTGCTGGTTTGGGTCTGGCTGCTGATCGCGGGCATCCAGCCCGCTTTCGGCGCGGACAAACCGCTGACATTCGGGATTTTTCCCCATTTGACGGCAAGGCAGACCGTCGAGACTTACCGCCCGCTTGCCGACGTGCTGGAAAAGCATTTGCGGCGGCAGGTCGTCATCTACACGGCGCGCGACTTCAAAACCTTTGTCGAACGCACCCGCCAGGGCGAATACGACATCCTGCTGACCGCCCCGCACCTGGCTTGGCTGGCACGGCAGGATGCCGGCTACCGGCCGCTGCTGAAATATGTCCAGCCCGTGCGCGGCCTGCTGGTGGTCAAGTCCGATTCGCCGCTTGATTCGCTTGATTCGCTTGACGCGCTGCGCGGCCGCACCATCGCCGCCGCCGATCCCCTCGCCGTGGTGACATTGGCCCTTCACGCCGAACTGGCCGCGCATGGGCTCAGGCGCAACATCGATTACCAGACAACGGATGCCGGCACCCACCTCAACGCCGCGATGCAGGTCATCAACGGGCGCACGGACGCTGCCATGCTGGGGCTGCCAACCTACAGACTGATGCCCCCCGAGTTACGCCAGCAAGTGCGCGTGCTCGCCGAGACCCCGCCTTTGTCCAGCCTGACGTACCTCACCCATCCGCGCCTGCGTGACGCCGAGGCACAGGCTGTGCGCCGCACGCTGCTGGATTTTGCCGCCACGCCCGAGGGACAGGCTTTCATGCTGCGTGGCGGTTTCGGTGGCTTCGCCGAGGTGGACGGCCACGAGCTGAGCGCCTTCCGTCCCTACGCCTTGCAGGTGCAGGACATGCTGCGGGCGCCCCGATGAAGGCGTGGCTGGGCCGGCTCTCGCTGCGCTACAAGCTCACCCTCGCCGCGCTGGCGGTGGAAGCGGTGATGCTGAGCTTTCTCATTGCAAACGGGGTGCATCTCACCACCCGATCGCTGCAACAACAGGCCGAACAGCGCGTGACGGAAATCGCGAAAACCCTGGGCGCGGCCCTGCTTGCGCCCCTGATGCAGCAGGATGACGCCAGCGTGCGCGACATCGTCGAGACGCTGCAGCACGACGGCGGGCTGGAAATGATCGAGGTCCGCGACCGCAACGACCGCGCCGTGTACCAGGCCGGCGGCGGCGGCGATGCGACCGACTTCCGCCGGGTGCAGCCGATTGAACTGGCCGGCCAGCGCTACGGGGAAGTGGGCCTGGTCCTCTCGGGCGATTTCATACGCGAGGCACGTGCCCGCTACCTCCAGCAAAGCCTGGTCATTGCCGCGATCGCCCTGTTGCTGACCGGCATCCTGCTGGCCCTGTCGGCCGGTGCGGTGGTTCGTCGATTCGTCGCGCTGACCCGCGCCAGCAAGCGCATGGCGCAGGGCGACCTGGACGTCAAACTGACGGGCGACGGGGAAGACGAGATCGGCCAGCTGGTCGACACCTTCAACCGCATGGCCGAATCCGTCCGCTTCAACGTCGAGCGCGCGCACGAAAATGAAGCGCGTTTTCATGCCATCGCCGATTACACCCACGACCTCGAGTTCTGGCTGTCGCCCCAGGGCAAGCTCTTGTGGATCAACCCCTCGGTCGAGCGCATGCTCGGCTACAGCGTCGACGAATGCGTGGGAAAGATGAATTTCCCGAACGACGTCATCCACCTGGAAGACCGCACCGCCGCCGAGTTCCAGCTGCGTCAGGCCCTGCGCGGCACCTCCGGCCAGGGGTACACCCTGCGGGTGTGCCGCAAGGAAGGCGGCCATTTCTGGGCGTCGGTGAACTGGCAGCCGATTCACGATTACAGCGGGGTGTACCAGGGCATCCGCGCCAGCATCCACAGCATCGACGACCTCAAGGCGACCGAGGCCAATCTGCGCACCGCCATCAACGAACTGCGCACGGCGGAAAGCCTGCAAAGCCGGTATCTGGAAGAAACCGAGCAGGAACGCGCACGGCTGGTGTCGCTGCTGTCGGCGATGAACCTGGGCATCCTGTTCGTCGCCGCCGACGGCCGCGTGATCTACCACAACCCCGCCTTCAGCCGCATGTGGATGATCGATCCGCAGGCCGAACTCATCGGCCTGCCGGTGCATGAGGTGCTGGCCCAGTCCGCCTCGACGCTGGTGCAGCCCGATCACTTTTCGCGCCACCTGCTGTCGGTGCTGAAAAAGCCTGACTTGTCCGACAACTTTGAAATCCAGATGACCGACGGACGCATCATCACCGAGCTCGATTACCCGGTGCGCGACCGCGAAGGCCGCTTCATCGGCCACTTGTGGATTTACGAAGACGTCACCCGCGAACGCCAGACGGCCGACCAGTTGGTGTATCTAGCCGAGCGCGACGCGCTCACCGGGCTGTATAACCGCCACCGCTTCCAGCAGGAACTGGCGCGCACCATGCTGGAAACCGACCGCCGGCAGACGCAGTGCGCGGTGATGTTCTTCGACCTCGACGAATTCAAGACCATCAACGACAGCTACGGCCACCGCGCCGGCGATGCCCTGCTGATCCGGGTGGCCGGCGAAATCGGGGCGCTGGTGCGGCGCGACGAAGTGCTGGCGCGCCTGGGTGGCGACGAGTTCGCCATCCTGCTGCCGGCGGTGCAGGGCAACGAAGCGGAGGTGCTGGCCGATCGCGTGCTGCGTACGATCAGCCAGATCCCCTTCCACTTCGAAGGGCACAAGCTGCGGCTGACCACCAGCCTCGGCATCGCCTATTATCCGGCGCATGCCGCCGATGCCGACGACCTGGTGGCGCGCGCCGACCTCGCCATGTACCAGGCCAAGGATGCCGGCAAGAACACCTGGCGCGTGTATCGCGCGGACAACGCGGCCGACAGCGAAATGCGCAGCCGCCTGTCGTGGGGCGAGCGCATCAGCAACGCGCTCGACAAGAGCCTGCTCCAGCTGCACTTCCAGGGCGTATACCGGACGGAAGACGGCAGCCTGTCGCATCTGGAAGCGCTGGTGCGCATGGACGACGAGCACCATCCCGGCCAGCTCATCCTGCCGGCGTTATTCATCCAGCAGGCCGAAAGGAACAGCCGCATCCTCGACATCGACCGCTGGGTGATCGGCGACGTGCTGCGCAGACTGGCCGAATGCCCGGCCGTTCCCGCCATCGCGGTCAACCTGTCGGGACGTTCGCTGTCCGAGCCCGGCCTGCCGCAGTTCATCAGCAATGCACTGCGCGAGAGCGGCATCAACCCCAGGCGGCTGATCGTCGAAATCACCGAAACCGCCGCGGTGTCCGATCTGCTCGACGCCCAGCGCATGATCGAAGCGCTGCGCCAGCTCGGCTGCGGCGTCTGCCTCGACGACTTCGGCGTCGGCTTCGCCTCCTTCGCCTACCTCAAGCACCTGCATGTCGACACCATCAAGATCGACGGCCTGTTCATCCGCGATCTGCCCAACGACCGCGACAACCAGGTATTCGTAAAAGCCATGGTCAGCGTCGCACTCGGTCTCGGCAAATCGGTGGTGGCGGAATACGTCGAGGACGGCGAAACGCTCGCCCTGCTGCGCCGGTTCGGCGTCGACCTGGCGCAGGGCTACCATCTCGACCGGCCGATCGCCGACCACCCGGCGCTGCGAGGCTAGCCCCGGGCACTTGCAGTCAGGCGAAGGCAGCCCCATGGCGGACAGGGCCGCAATGTTAAAATATCGCGTTTTTCCCGTACTCCAGGATCCCCCCGTGCTTACCGCTTCCAGCATCACCCTGCAATTCGCCGCCAAACCGCTGTTCGAGAACGTCAACGTCAAGTTCGGCGACGGCAACCGCTATGGCCTCATCGGTGCCAACGGCTGCGGCAAATCGACCTTCATGAAGATCCTCGCCGGCGAACTCGAACCGAGCGCCGGCAACGTCTCGCTCGACCCCGGCGAGCGCATGGCGTGGCTGCGCCAGGACCAGTTCGGCTACGAGGAGCAGCGCGTGCTCGACGTGGTGCTGCAGGGCCACGCCGAGATGTGGCGGGTGATGCAGGAAAAGGACGCCATCTACATGAACCCGGAGGCGACCGAGGAAGACTACCTGCACGCCGCCGAGCTGGAAGCCAAGTTCGGCGAGATGGGCGGCTACGACGCCGAAGCGCGCGCCGGCCAGCTGCTGCTCGGCGTCGGCATCCCCACCGAACAGCACAACGGCCCCATGAGCCAGATCGCGCCGGGCTTCAAGCTGCGCGTGCTCCTGACGCAGGCGCTGTTCTCCAACCCCGACATCCTGCTGCTCGACGAACCGACCAACAACCTCGACATCAACACCATCCGCTGGCTGGAAAACGTCTTGAACGAGAGCAAGGCGACCATCATCGTCATCTCGCACGACCGCCACTTTCTGAATCAGGTCTGTACCCACATGGCAGACCTCGACTACGGCACCATCAAGGTCTACCCGGGCAACTACGACGACTACATGCTAGCCTCGACCCAGGTCAAGGAGCGCCAGGCCAGCACCAACGCCAAGGCCAAGGACAAGGTCGCAGAACTGCAGGAATTCGTGCGCCGCTTCTCCGCCAACAAGTCGAAGGCGCGCCAGGCCACCAGCCGCATGAAGATGATCGACAAGATCAAGATCGAGGACTTCAAGCCCAGCTCGCGCCAGAACCCCTACATCCGCTTCGAACCCGAGAAGGCGCTGCACCGCCGCGCGCTCGAAGTCGAGAGCCTCAAGTTCGGCTACGACAACACGCCGCTGTTCACCAATCTCGGCTTCTCGCTGGAAGCCGGCGAGAAAATGGCCGTCATCGGCGGCAACGGCGTCGGCAAGTCGACGCTGATGAAGCTGCTGGTGGGCGAGTTGACGCCCAAATTCGGCGAAGTGCGCTGGAGCGAGAACGCCAACGTCGGCTATTTCTCGCAGGACCACGTCAGCGATTTCGACATGGACTTGAACCTCACCGACTGGATGCACCAGTGGACCCAGCCGGGCGACGACGAGCAGGTGCTGCGCGGCATTCTCGGGCGCCTGCTGTTCTCCGGCGACGACGTCAAGAAGTCGGTGCGTGTGCTGTCCGGCGGCGAAAAGGGCCGCATGCTCTACGGCAAGCTGATGCTCGGCCGCCACAACGTGCTGGTGATGGATGAACCGACCAACCACATGGACATGGAATCGATCGAGTCGCTGAACCTCGCCCTCGACCTGTTCAAGGGCACGCTGATCTTCGTCTCGCACGACCGCCAGTTCGTCTCCAGCCTCGCCACCCGCATCCTCGAAATCACGCCTGAAGGCGTCGAGTTCTACATGGGCGATTACGACGAATATCTGCATTCCAAGGGCCTGGAATAAGGCATCGCGGAATGAACGAAGTCGTCGTCATCGGGCTGGGGCAATTGGGCCGCGTGTTTGCCGGCGGTCTGCTGCGCGCCGGCTACAGCGTGATTCCGGTCAACCGCGGCGACGACCTGTTCACCGTCGCGCACGCGCATCCCGAGCCCCAACTCGTGCTGGTGGCGGTCGCCGAAAACGATCTGCACACCGTGCTGGCCGCCATGCCCGGCGCCTGGCGCCCGCATGTTGCGTTGATCCAGAACGAATTGCTGCCGCGCGACTGGGAAAAATACCGCTACGCCGACCCCACCGTGATCTCGGTATGGTTCGAAAAGAAAAAAGGCACCGACGCCAAGCCGCTGATCGCCTCCTCCGTGGCCGGCCCCGGTGCCGCACTGCTGTGCCGCGCGCTGACCGCAATCGAGCTGCCATGCCGCGAAGTCGCGCTCGGCGACGAACTGCTGTTCGAACTGGTGCGAAAGAACGTCTACATCCTCACCACCAACATCGCCGGACTGAAAACCGGCGGCACCGTGTCGCAGCTGTGGGCGCAGCATCAAGCCTTCGCACGCCAGGTGGCCAACGAGGTGATGGACATCCAGGACGCCCTGACCGGCGTTGCACACGATCGGGCGCGACTCATTGCCGGCCTGCTTGAGGCCTTCGACGGCGATCCCGAGCATGGCTGCACCGGCCGCTCGGCGCCGTCGCGGCTGGCACGCGCGATTGCCCACGCGGATGAATTCAGCCTCGCCGTGCCGACCCTGCGCTCGCTGGCGAGCTAGCGAATCTCGGCCAGCAACTGCGCCAGCGTGCGCTGCGCCTGCGCCGCATAGCCGCCGCCGAACAGGTTGGCGTGGTTGAGGATGTGATAGAGGTTGTAGAGCGTCCTGCGCACCGCATAGCCGGCGTCGAGCGGCCAGGCTTCGCGGTAGGCCGCGTAAAACGGGGGCGCAAAACCGCCGAACAGCTCGCTCATGGCAAGATCGCATTCGCGGTCGCCGAAATACACCGCCGGGTCGAAAATCACCGGCGATCCATCCGCCAGAAACCCATGGTTGCCGCCCCACAGGTCGCCGTGCAGCAGCGAAGGTGCGGGGCGGTAGCCGGTGAAAAATCCGTCCAGCCGTGCCATCAGCGCTTCGCCGTCGCGCTGCAGGGCGCCGCCGTGGCCGTTCTGCGCCGCCAGCTTCAATTGAAAGCCAAGCCGCCGCGCGCGCCAGAATTCGACCCAGTCGTCCATCCATGCGTTCGGCTGCGGCGTGGCGCCGATCCAGTTGTCGCGCGCGCCGCCGAACCGCGCGGCGCCGACACGGTGCTGCTGCGCGAGCTGCCGGCCCAGTTGCGCGGTGTCGCCGTGCGGCTGCAGCGACAGGGATTCGAGCACCAGATACGCCTGCCCGGCGGCGACGCCGTGGCAAATCACCTGCGGCACCCGCACCGCGTTCGCCGCCGCCAGTTCGGCGAGCCCCGCCGCTTCCGCCTCGAACATTTCGATCCAGCTTGCTGGTTGGGTTTTGACGAAAAACGTGCGCACGCCGTCGGCAAGCGTGAACGCCTCGCTGACGTCGCCGCCGCGTATGGCGCGCGTGACCCTGGGCACGAATGCTTCGCCGGTGGCACGACCGATGGCGGTGGCGAGTTCACGCTCGAACGCATTCATGGCTTGACCAGCGGCTGGATGCGCACGCCGAGCGCCGCGTGCGCGGTTCGCAATGCGGCCTCGGCCTGCTGCGGGGTGGCGGCCCGGCTGAAGAGGAAACCCAGGTAGCCCGCGCCCTCGGGCGGCGGCGCCACCAGCTGGCCGGGCGGCGCGGTGATCTCGATGCCGGTGATATCCGGCACGGCCCGCGCTTCGTCCTGGCCGTCGACGCCGTGAAAAATGCCGCTGGCCGGGATCGGAATCATCATCACGCCGGCGGCTGTGTCGTTCGCCGGCCCCGGCAGCGGCAGGCCGACGGCGTGGCGCAGCACGATTTCCGCGCTGTCCATGCCAAGCGTGGCGGCGAGCACCCGCCCGCACAGGCCGCCGATGCCGCGCGGCGCGATTTCGAGCAACCATACTCCCGCCTCGTTGACGCGCGCCTCGGCATGAACCACGCCTTCGGTGACGCCGGCAGCCGCGCAGGCACGCTCGACCGCGGCGGCGAATGCGCGCTGCGGCGCAGCCGGCAGGCGCGACGGCGTGATGAACAGAGTTTCCTCAAAATAAGGGCCGTCGAGCGGGTCAGGCTTGTCGAACACGGCAAGCACCCGCAGGGCGCCGCTGGACAGCACGCCGTCGAGCGCGACCTCGACACCGGAAACGAAGCGCTCGACCAGCAAGGCATCCTTGTCGCGCTGCGCGCGTGCCTGGATACGCTGCACCTGCTTCAGTGCCTGCACCAGCTGGTCGGCATCGTCCGCGCGGATCACGCCACGGCTGGCATTCAGCCGGCGCGCCTTCACCACCAGCGGAAAGCCCAACGCCACGGCGGCCGCCGGCGCATCCGCCCCCACGCTGGCGAAAGCGGGGTGGGGCAGCCCGCTTGCCTGCTGCAGCTGACGGAAGCGCAGCTTGTCAGTGAGGGCCGCTACCGCCTCGGGCGGGTTGCCCGGCAAGCCAAGCGCTTCGCGCAGTTTCGCCGCCAGCATGGCCCCGTGGTCGTCCGCAGCCAGCACCGCATCGACCGGCTGCGACAAGGCGGCCAGAACCTGCGGCAGCGCGACCCCGGGCTGGTCGAACTGCACGCTCATCAGCGGCGGCAGCCCCCAGCCGGGGGCAAGCCGATGGCAATAATCGGCACAAGCGACGAGTTCGATGTCCAGTCGTGCGGCGGCGCCGATGAAGTCCTGGTTGGCGTAGCCCGCGGCGGGAAGCAGCAACAGGAGGCGCGGCATGATCCGGTCAGAAACTGGCGAGCTGGGTTTCGGTCGGCTCGGCGCAGCAGTACCACGGCTCGGAATGATGCGGGACGGACGCGCCGAACTGAGCCGGGTCGAGCGGCGGCACCGCTTCGCCGAGCGCGGCGTGGATGCGCGCCCAGAGGCCGGCGAACACCTCGGCGCGCGGCAGCGCGGCTTTTTCCGCGTCCATCACCCAGGCCATGATGTCCGCTTGCAGGGTGTCGACGCGCGGATCGTCGGCCTGCCACGGGTAGCCCAGCATGGCCTCGTCGAACGCACCGACGCGCGCAGCGAAATCCGGCAGCTTCATCAGGTACGAGCCCTGCGGCACCAAAAGCCGGATCGCCAGCTGCACCGGCGGCACCGCCTCGACCAGATTGAGCTTCAGCAACGTGGCCAGCAGCTCGCGGTAGCCCGCCAGCGTGGTCCATGGCGTGAACGGCACGAAGGTGGGCGCCAGCGCGATGCCGAGCGTGCGGCACTGCGCCAGCACCGCCTCGAAGTCTGCGTGGGTGTGGCCCTTGGCGAGCTTGTCGAGGATGGTGTCGTCGACCGACTCGACCGCGGTGACGACGAACAGCAGGCCGCATTGCTTGAGCCGCGGCAGCAGCTCGGCGTGGTTGAGCAGATGCTCGACCTTGATCGTCGCATCCCAGGAAAGATCGGGGAAACGCGCATGCAGCGCCTCGGCAACCTTCAGCGCATGGGTCGGGCCGTTGAGAAAATCGGGGTCGCCGAAGCTGATGTGCGCAGCGCCGACGGCGACCTGCTGCGCGATGTCGGCCAGCACAATCTCGACCGGCACGACACGGAACTTGCCCTCGTACACCGGCACCACCGGGCAGTGGCGGCACAGATGCTTGCAGCCGCGGCTGGCTTCGGCAAAGCCAGTGGTTTTCTGCGTGCCGTCGGCGAGGATCAGCTTGGCGTAGCGCTGCAGTTCGGGCAGGCCGCGCCGGTCGGGCAGCAGGAATTCGATCTTGCTGCGGCGCACCACGGTGTCGGCCGGCGCGATCCCCGATTGCACCCAGGCCAGCAGGTCGGGTTCCGATTCGCCGCCGAAGATCGCTTCCACGCCGAGGCCTTTGAGCCACGCCGCATTGACCGGCGCGTACAGGCCGAACGCGGCGATGCGGGCATGCGGGGCGAGGGCACGGATTTTCGGCAACGCCGCGGCGGCAATCCGCGTGGCGGTGTGCATGCCCAGATAGATCGCCACGAATTTGGCGTGTGCGAACGTGGCCGGATCGAGTTTTTGCTGCGCCAGGTCGACGCAGGCCACCGCAATATCGGCGCGTCCGAACCACGCCGCCGGCTGCGCCAGATTGAAGGGCTGCCGTCCCAGTTCGTACGGGCTCACCAAAACAACGCGCGCCCCGGAAGGCGCGCATGGTTTTGCAGTACAGGCCGTCATGGCAAAAGGCTTATTTGGCCTTGGGACGATGCTCGAACATTTTGGCGATGCCGGGGTCGCGCGAAGCGCCCGCTGCCTTCATGCGCTTGAGATATTCGTCCCACAGCGCGGCCTGATTGACGCCGAGTTCGTACAGGTATTCCCAGGAATAGATGCCGGTATTGTGGCCGTCGGAGAAGAAGAAATTAATGCCGTACAAGCCGACCGGCTCGGCGGCATTGATCAGCACTTCGCCCTTGCCGACCTGCAGCGTTTCCTGGCCGGGGCCGTGTCCGCGCACTTCGGCGGACGGCGAATACACGCGCAGCAATTCGAACGGCAGCTCGAAATGTGCGCCATCGGTAAAAGTGATTTCCAGCTTGCGCGAAACCTGATGCAGCTGGATGTCGGTAGGGGTGGGGGTAGCCATGATTAAAAGCTCGTAGTAATTTCAGCTCAAAGTTTAAACCCGCAGCGCGGAGATTAAACCCCTGCATGACAAGGGGCTGAGGCCGGCTATGACCTGGAAACTGGTGCGTCCGGCGCGATTCGAACGCGCGACCCCTGCCTTCGGAGGGCAGTACTCTATCCAGCTGAGCTACGGGCGCAAGGACTATGAAGAATAGCCGGTTTGCCGCGTGGCGTCCATCCGACGGATGTCGCGCCGCCCTTTCCTGCGGGGGTTGCTTTCCTTATAATCGCCGCTTTCGATCCTCCCCTTCTTCAAGGACACGTTCATGGCCGATCCGCACGCCAAGATGACTCAAGCCACCCCGCAGGAAGTCATCATTTCCCTTCTTGCCGGGCTATTCGCGCCCCTGCTGGCGATTTTCCTGATCGTGCAACTGGTGCTCGGCATCCAGGAAGAACAGCAGGCAGACACCACCAGCGAAGCCGCCCAGAAAGCGACCCTCGCACGCATCAAGCCTTTCGCCCAACTGGTCGCGCTTGACGCCAACGCTCCCCGGGTCGAAAAAGCCGGGCAGGAAGTCTATGATGCAGTGTGCTCGTCCTGTCACAGTTCGGGTGCGCTGGGCGCACCCCGATTCAACAACAAAGGGGACTGGAGCGGCCGCCTTGGCCAGGGCTACGACACCTTGGTGAAGCACGCGATCGAAGGCATCCGCCAGATGCCGCCGCGTGGCGGTGACGGCGACTTGTCAGATGTGGAAGTGGCGCGCGCAGTGGTCTACATGGCCAACTCGGCCGGGGCCTCGTTCAAGGAGCCGGCGGTCGCTGCACCTGCTGCGCCTGCTGCTACGCCGGATGCGGCTGCCGCGCCCGCAGCAGGCGTCGAAAACAAATAAGGTCCGCATTGCTGCAGACCACTGCGGCCAATTGAAGGAGCATCATGAAGTTCATCACCGCTTTCACGATCATCGCGTCTGCCGCATCCCTGCTTGCCTGCGGCAAGTCGGAAGACGTGCCCGCACCCGCCGCCGAGCCCCCTGTGGCGGAAGCCACACAGGTCGAACCTGCGCCCGTAGCCACGGCCGAGCCGGCCACCCAGGTTGTCGAGCCCCTGCCAGCCGAGCCCCCCCCCTCTGCCGCCATCCCGGCTCAGCCAGAACCGAAGGCCGCTCAGCCCGCAGCCAGCAAGCCTGCTGCTGTCCAACCCGTTGAAGCCAGCCCCGCTGCAACTGCGCCGGCCGCGGCTGCCCCCGATCTCGTGCACGGCCAGAAAATCTACCGCCAGGCGTGCGCCTTCTGCCATGACAAAGGCGTGGCAGGCGCGCCGAAAATCGGCGATGTGGCCGCCTGGAGCCCGCGTCTGGCACAGGGGGTGGGTGCGCTCTACACCGCGGCCATTCGCGGCAAGGGCGCGATGCCGGCCAAGGGCGGCAACCCGTCACTGTCGGATACCGACATCAATGCCGCAGTCGACTACATGATCGCGCAGTCGCGCTAGGTCCTGCCATGTCGCTTGTCTGCCCACAATGCGGGAGCGATAAGATCCGCAGCGGAACGCTGCATGCCCACGACGGCGTGCGCCGTTTGCTGTTGCACAAGCCGCTGCGCTGCCGCAAATGCCATCACCGCTTCTGGGTGCTCAATCCGTTCAAGCCCTTGCTGCTGCTGGTCGCGGTCGGCGCATTGGTTGGCGTGACCGCCTGGCTGGCGCTCGATCGACACGCAACCATGCCCGCCGCGCAGGCAACCGCCAACGTGCCGCACGCCCGCGCGGAACAGGGCGATGCCGAAGCCCAGTTGCAGCTCGGCATGCGCTTCGCCGAGGGCGATGGCGTCATCCAGAACGACAAGGAAGCCGCCAAGTGGCTGGCGCTGGCCGCCAAGCAGGGGCTGGCCGAAGCGGAATATCAATACGGCCTCGCACTGCTGCAGGGACGCGGCGTGGTGCAAGACTACAAGGCGGCCTTCAGCTGGATTGAAAAACCCGCGCAGCGCGGCTACGCCCGTGCGCAATACAGCCTGGGCGAACTCTACCGCTACGGCACCGGCACGTCGCCCGACAAGGCGCGGGCGTACCTGTGGTTCAACCTCGCCGCCGCGCAGGGCGTGGATGCTGCCGCCAAGGCGCGCGACAGTCTGGTGTGGCAGTTGAAGCCCGAGCAGATTGCGGCGATGCAGGAAGAGGCGCGGCTGATGAGCCTCAGCATGTCAGCCCCCACAGCCACACCAACACCCGCGCCCGCCACACCCTGAGCGTGGTGCGGGGATCCCTGCAACGTCTACGGGTGCGCGTGTGCGTCGTCCGCATGCACGTCCAGAGGCCATAACGCGTGCGCATCCAGTTTCAGCCGGGCGTCTGCCGCCAGCGCTGCGACCTGCGCCTGCTGTGCCTGCACGCGTCCATCGAGCGCCAGCCGGCGTGTGAGCAACACCTGATCGAGACTGCCCTCCCCCAGGCTGTAGGCCCGGGCGGCGAGGCGCGCTGATTCCTCCAACGCCTGCGCGACACGTTCGGCCTGCTGCCAGTTGGCGGCCTGCGTCACCGCCGCCTCGAAATCGGCTCGCGCCTCCTGACGCAGTCGCTGTTCCAGCCGCATCGCGGCATCCTGCGCAGTGCTGCTCAACTGTTCGGCCGCCTGCTGGTTGTAACGCCGCGCCGCGCCGGGCAGGGTCAGGCCGACGTTGAGACCCAGCACATGCTCGTCGCCACCCACCTCGTTCTTGTAGAACACGCCCACACTGGGGTCGGCGTTGCGCCGCTTCGCCAGCTGCCGCGCTTCGGCCTGCCGCACGTCGGCCTGACGGCGCGCGCGCGCCAGCTCGTGGTTGTGTTCCAGAACGGCGTCGACATACGCATCCGCCGATCCGGCGGGCGGCACCGGCCGCGGCAGGGCTTGATCCGGCGGCAACGGCAGGGCGGGAAACTGCGCCAGCAGGCGGCTCTGCGCCTGCTGCATGCGCAGGCCGGCCTGCTGCTGCTGCAGGCGGACTTGGGCCAGCGCGGCTTCGGCGTTGACGCGTTCGGCGCGCGGCGCCTCGCCGAGCCTGATCCGAGCATTCACGCCCTCTAGCTGCTGTTCGGCCAACTTCAGTTGCGCCTGCCACATCTGCGTCTGACTGGCTTCGCTCAGCCAGTCGAACCACAGGGTCAGCAGTTGTCGCCCGCTTTCGTGCAAGGCTTCGCCGAGATTCGCCTCGGCATGCGCCGTCAGCGCGCTGGCAAGCGTGCGGTCGGCTGCGGCAACCGCCGGCAGCCGCAACGGGCGCGACAGCGCCACGCCCCATTCGGCCTGGGATTCGCGCGGGGTGGTCTGGATCCGGCGCTGGGCGACATCCGCGCTCACCGCCCATTCCGCGTGCCCGTGCTGCAGGCCCTGGCTTTTCAGCGATTGCGCAGCGAACTCGCCGCGCGCCTGGGACACCATGGGCGAGGCCCACAAGGCGGCTTCGGTCGCCTCCGAATCAGGCAAATAATCGGCATGGGCACTGGCCGAAAACGCCAACGCCAATGCGAGCGTCACTGTGTGCACGGCATTCATGCACGTTCTCCTTTCAGAATGAATTGGCGATAAAGCAGCGGCAGCACCACCAGCGTCAGCAGGGTGGCGCTGACCAGGCCGCCGATGACGACGATGGCGAGCCGGAAGCTGTCTCCTTCGATGAGGACAGCCATGCAAGCCAAGACTGCTTCGCGCATTCGATCCCTTTGAGCGACGTATCCGCTCACCGCCGGTGGTTCCTGTTGCTGCACGTCAATCTCCCGGATGACTTAAGGATGGGATAAGGAAGCGTCAGTAAAATGGCCTCATCGCATCCCACAAGGAGGTCACCATGTCGCATTCCAATACTCAATCCCGCCGCGTATACGACCCGCTGCTGCGGGCCCTGCACTGGGCCATCGCGCTGTCCGTCGTCGCGCTCATCGCAAGCAGCCAGCTGGCCGAAGCATTCGAGGATGGCCCCTGGGAAAGCACGATCTGGAACCTGCACATTCTCGCCGGCTATGGCCTGACTGCAGCGCTGATGGCGCGCCTGCTGTGGGGCCTCGTCGGCCCGGCCAGCGCGCGCTGGCGCGACCTGTGGCATCCCGCGACGTGGAAGGCCAGCCTGAAGACCCTGCGCCTGCCGAGCGCGCATCGCGTCGGGCACGACCCCGTCGCCAGCCTCGCCTACCTGTTTGCCTACGGCGTGATGGCGCTGATGGTCGTCAGCGGACTGGGGCTCGCCGCCAGCGAGTTCAACACCGGCCCGCTCGTCGCCTGGCTCGGCAACGCCGGCTGGGTCGAAGACGTGATGGAAGACCCGCACGAATTCGGCTTCGCCCTGATGCTGGGATTCGTCGGCCTGCACATGGCAGCGCTGGTGTTCCACCAGCTGCGCGGCGAACGCGTGGCACAGAGCATGGTCACCGGCAAGCAGTATCTCAACGCAGAAGGCGGGGTGCAGCATGATTAAGCGAATCGCATGGTTCGGGCTGGCGCTGATTTCGGCCCACGCGGCGGCAGACACGCCCGCAAGCTCGATGGTGCGCTACGCGCAGCAGGCAGGCGTGGCGGTGAGCGCGCTGTCGCCGACCCGCGGCGAAGTCCTCTACCGCACCGAGCATCCCGGAAAAAACGGCGCCACGCAGAGCTGCGCCAGCTGCCACACCGCGAATCCGAAGCAGGCGGGACAGACCCGCGTCGGCAAGCGCATCGAGCCGCTGGCGCCGTCCGCCAACCCGCAACGCTTCACCGACGCGGCCAAGGTCGAGAAATGGTTCCGGCGCAACTGCACGGACGTGCTACGACGCGAGTGCAGCGCGCAGGAAAAGGGCGATTTCATCGCCTGGCTGAATCAGATCAAATGAGGAGAACAGCATGAACTACGTATTGCGCGGAATCGGCGTGCTGGCAACCGTTGGCACACTCAGCCTGTTGGCGTTTTCGCTGCCGTCGGGTGGCGAGGCGCGCGGCGACGGCGGCGGCGACGACCTGATGCCCCGCCTCACCCACAAGGCTTGGCAGCAGGAATGCGCCAGCTGCCACCTGGCCTATTCTCCTGCCCTGCTGCCGCGCGCCTCGTGGCGACGCGTGATGGGCGGCCTCGAGCAGCACTTCGGCGAAAACGCCAGCCTTGATCCGGCAACCCAGGCTGATATCCTGCGCTTTCTCGAAGCCAATGCCGCCGACAGCGGCCGCAGCCGGATGGGCGACAAGGTGATGCAGCGCATGGACACAAAGGCAGCGCCGTTGCGCATCACCGAAACCCGCTGGTTCGTGAAGAAGCACGACGAGGTGCCGCGTACCGCCTGGGCACGCAAGTCGGTGGGCTCCGCCGCCAACTGCGCGGCGTGCCACCGGCAGGCGGAAAAGGGCGTATTCGACGAGGACACGGTCAGGATTCCCAAATGAAACGACGCGATGCGCATCCTGCTGGTTGAAGACGACCGCCTGCTCGGCGACGGCCTCAAGGCCGGGCTGACGCAGGCCGGCTACGCGGTCGACTGGCTGCGCGACGGCGAAGCCGCGGTGGCCGCCTTGTCCGCCGAATCGTTTGCCGCGGTGGTGCTCGACCTGGGGCTGCCGAAGCGCGACGGCCTGTCGGTGCTGCAATGGTTGCGCGGCCGCCACGACGTGACACCGGTGCTGATCCTTACCGCGCGCGACCAGCTGGAAGACAAGGTGCGCGGACTCGATCTCGGCGCCGACGACTACGTGCTGAAGCCTTTCGATCTCGACGAAATTGCCGCCCGCCTGCGTGCGCTGGTGCGCCGCGCCCACGGCCGCCCGGAGCCGGTGCTGACGCTGGGCGAGATCGAACTCAACCCGGCGGCGCGCACGGTCACGCGCGCGGGCGAAGCCGTCGAACTGACGCCGCGCGAATTCGACCTGCTGCATCTGCTGCTGCAAAACGCCGAGCGGGTGCTGACGCGGCGTTCGCTGGAAGAGCAGCTCTACACATGGAACGACGCGGTCGACAGCAACGCGCTCGAAGTCCACATCCATCACCTGCGCAAGAAGCTCGGCAACGAAATGATCCGCACCGTGCGTGGCGTCGGCTACATGGCCACTGCGACATGAAAGACGCCGCCAGCTACTCGCTGCGCCGCCGGCTGGTGTGGCTGCTGACCAGCACAGTGGCGGCGATCTGGCTACTGTCCGTGCTGGTGGTCTATCAGCGCGCCCACCACGAAGCGGACGAGTTGCTCGACAGCCAGTTGGCGCAGGTGGGGGAGACGCTGCTGGCGATCGTGGCGGGCGGCGAAGTTGAACATTTCGTCGAGGAGCTGCGCGAGCACGCGCAACGCACGCCGGTGCCGATCGCATTCGAGGTATGGATCAGCGAGGATGGCGAAACACGACGTCTGGTGGCCTCGCCGGGCCACGCCGGATTCGGCACCGCGGTGACGACAGGCTTTAGCGAACACCCGTACCAGGGCGCGAGCTGGCGTTTCTATACGGCGCAGGATGACGACGCGGAGTACCGCGTGGTGGTCGGCCAGTCCCACGCTGCGCGTGAGCGCATGGCGCGCGAGATCGGGCTATCGCTGCTGCTGCCTGCCATGCTGGCGCTGCCGCTGATGGCGCTGGCCGTCTGGTGGGTCGTCAGCCGCGCGCTGCGGCCAGTGGACGCGGTGGCGCGCCAGGTCGGCGCGCTCGATGCGCAGGCGCTGGCACCGCTCGACGAATCGGCCCCGCTGCCGAGAGAAATCGCACCGTTGCGCGCCGCGCTCAATACGCTGATCCGGCGCATCACCGAAGCCTTTGAAAATGAGCGCCGCTTTACCGCGGATGCCGCGCACGAACTGCGCACACCGCTGGCGGCCCTGAAGATTCAGGCGCAGGTGGCGCTGCGCGCGCAAGCGGACGATAGCCGGCAGCATGCGCTGACCCAGGTGATCAGCGGTGTCGACCGCATGACGCATCTGGTCGAGCAATTGCTGACGCTCGCGCGGGTCGACCCGACCCGCCAGGAGGCCACGCCGCAGCCGCTGGACCCGGCTGAAATCATCGCCATCGTGTGCGCCGAGCTGTTGCCGCAAGCCCAGCGTCTGGCACAGGCGCTGACGGTCAATGCGGCGCCCGGTTGTCGGGTCGCGGTGAACGCGGAATGGCTGCGGATCGCGCTGCGCAATCTGGTTGATAACGCCCTACGCTACGCCGGGGTGGGGGCACACATCGAAATCCGCCTCGTGCGCGACGGATCGGCATGTGTACTCACCGTTGCGGACGATGGTCCGGGCGTGGCATCGGCCCTGCGCGCGCAATTGAGCGCGCGCTTCGTGCGCGGCGAGGTGGAGGACGAAGGCTGCGGGCTGGGACTGTCCATCGTGGCCCGCATCGCTGCGCTGTCGCACGCCCGATTGGAACTGGGCGACGGGCTGCCGCGCGCGGATGGCGGCCGCGGCTTCGCGGCCACGCTGCGCTTTGGCGAGGCCGCTATTCCAAGCTGACCTTAAGGCAAGCGCTGATCAGCGACCCGGCCCCATGCCGCCGCCACCGGGGCCCATACCGCCACCGGGGCCCATACCACCGCCGGGGCCCATGCCACCGCCCGGCCCCATGCCAGGTCCGCGGTCGGCAGGCGGCATGTCGGGCAGCGTCTTGCCCTGCGCCTTGGCGCGCTCCTGCATTTCTTTGTGATGTTGAAGCCGGATTTGTTCTCGCTCCTGCTCGGTCTTGGCTGCGCGCATGCGATCCCGATACTCGCTACGCTCCTGCGGGCTCATCATCTCGTAGCCATAAACCTGATCTCGATCCTGCATCTGGGTCTGGTCGCGAGACTGCACCTTATCACGCGCCTGGTCTTGATCCTGGACCTGCGCAGAGGCCGCCGCCGACATGGCAAGCGTCAGCATGAATAGGGAAATGTTTTTCATCAAGCACTCCTGTGTAAACACGTTGAAAGGTCGCAGGCACGCATGTTTCGCGCCTGCGGCAGGATTTAATCTAGTACATGATCAACTGGTGCGAATTCGCATGACAAATAAATAATCATTCGACAAGCCTGACCATGCCAGCGCTGATTGACCTGCGCGTCAAGGCGCAGCCTGGATCGCCGTCACGGTGAAGGCACCGTCGACCTGTTCGGCGCGGAATTTCACCTTGTCGCCCACCTTGATGCCGCTCAGCAACTCGGGCGGCTGCACCCGGAACACCATGGTCATGGGCGGCATGTCGAGGTTGGTGAGCGGGCCGTGGCGGAGCGTGATCTTGGCGTTCGCCGTGTCGATCTTGCGCACCACGCCTTCGCTCATCGCGCTGGCCTGGGCGGTGGGCGGGGTTACGGGCTCGGCGTGAAGCGGGGTGGCGATCGCCAGCGCGGCCAGCAGGGGAATCAGTCTTTTCATTTTGCAGCTCCTTGTTTCGGGGTGACGGTGACCGTGCCGCGCATGCCGGCTTCGTAATGCCCGCCAATCAGGCAGGCGAATTCGAAGCTGCCGGCACGGTTGAAATGCCAGACGATTTCGCCGGTTTTGCCTGGATCAACATGGACCATGTAGGCCTCGTCATGTTCCATGGTGGGAAACTTGGCCATCATGGCGGCGTGCTTCGCCAGTTCGTCTGGGGTGCCGATGACCATTTCGTGCAGCATGCGGCCGGTGTTGCGGACGACGAATCGCACGGTTTCGCCGGCCTGAACGGTCAGCGTGTCGGGGGTGAAGCGCATGGCGTCGGTCATATCGAGGGTGACCGTGCGGGTGGCCTGCGCGGGCTTGCCCGCGATGCCCCAAGCGGTCTGCTCGGCGGCAGCCGGTGCGGCGGCAACGTGTTTCTTCTCGCCGTGGGCGTGGGCTGGCACGTGGGCCAGCGGCGCTGCCAAGAGGGCGATCAGCAACAGGGAGGGTTTCATTTGCTTCCTTTCATTCAATGGCCGCTGTGGCCCGTGGGTTTGCGTACAGTCACTTCAATATCGCCCGGGGCGCCCTCGGGCGAGGCGGCCTGCGGCGCGCGTACCGGCTCGCCCACCGCCTCGCTGACTTCGCGCGCCACGGTGCCGGGCGGGTGCTTGAACCAGCCGGGATCGGAGTAGTCGCCGCGCTTCTGCCCGCGCCGCACCTTCATCGTGGTGAACATGCCGCCCATTTCGACCGCGCCGAACTGGCCTTGGCCCCCCATCATCGGCAGTGTGTTGTCGGGCAGCGGCATTTCCATTTCCGCCATGTCGGCCATGCCGCGTTCACCCATCACCATGTAGTCGGGAACGAGCTTGCTGATCTTGCCGGCGAGGCCCGTGTGATCGACGCCGATCATGGTCGGCGCCGCATGGCCCATCGCATTCATGGTGTGGTGGCTTTTGTGGCAGTGGAAGGCCCAGTCGCCCTCCTCGCTGGCGACGAACTCGATCTGGCGCATCTGCCCGACCGCAACGTCGGTGGTGACCTCCGGCCAGCGCGAGCCTTTGGGGGTGGGGCCGCCGTCGGTGCCGGTCACCTCGAATTCCACCCCGTGCAAATGCATCGGATGGTTGGTCATAGTGAGGTTGCCGATGCGGATGCGGACCTTGTCGTTCAGCCGCACGTTGAGGCTGTCGATGCCGGGGAAGGCACGGCTGTTCCAGGTCCACAGGTTGAAGTCGAGCATGGTGTTGACCGACGGCGTGGCGCTGCCGGGATCGATGTCGTAGGCGTTCAACAGAAAGCAGAAATCGCGGTCGACGGTCTCGATCAGCGGGTGTTTGCCCTTGGGGTGCGTCACCCAGAATCCCATCATGCCCATCGCCATCTGCGTCATCTCGTCGGCGTGCGGGTGGTACATGAAGGTGCCGGGACGGCGCGCAACGAATTCATACACAAAGGTCTTGCCCGGCTTGATGTGCGGCTGCGTCAGGCCGCCGACGCCGTCCATGCCGTTGGGCAGGCGCTGGCCGTGCCAGTGGATGGTGGTGTGCTCGGGCAGGCGGTTGGTGACGAAAATCCGCACGCGGTCGCCTTCCACCACCTCGATGGTCGGGCCGGGCGACTGCCCGTTGTAGCCCCACAGATGCGCTTTCATGCCGGGGGCGATTTCGCGCACCACCGGCTCGGCGACCAGGTGGAATTCCTTCACCCCGTCCTTCATCCGCCACGGCAGGGTCCAGCCGTTCAGCGTCACCACCGGATTGTAGGGGCGCCCGTTCGGCGGGATGAGCGGCGGCTGGGTGACGGGCGTGCCCATGCTGACAATTTCCGGCAGCGTCGCCAGCGCTGCCGGGCTGACGCTGGCGGCCGCAACCGCGCCGGTCAGCTTGAAAAAATCGCGTCTTGAAGTCATGTGGGAGGTCCTTTAGTGCCCGCCTGCCGCTTCGGCGGGGGCGGATGAGACGGAAGTGACGGCGGTCTTGCCGGGCGTGCCGACCAGCGCCATCGCAAGGTCGGCGTCGGCCAGCCAGAAGTCGCGCTGCGCCTCGATGGCGGCGTTGACCGAGGCGATCTGCGAGCGCGCATCGGCCAGCAGTTCGAACACGCCGATCAGCATGCCGTTGTAGCGCAGCAGGTTTTCCTCCGAGATGCGCTGTTTCAGCGGCACCACCTCGTCGCGCAGATGACGCGCGATGGCGTATTGCCCCTGCTGCATGGCATAGGCCTCGCGCACTTCGGAGCGCGCGTTGACCGCAGTTTCGCGCGCGCGCGCCAGCGCCTGGCGGTAGCGCGACTCGGCCTGCACCACGCGGGTCTGCCCCCAGTCGAACAGCGGCAGCTCGAAGCTGATTTCGTAGCCGCGTTGGACGGGTTCCTGGTTCGAGCTGTTGTTGCTGATGCCGAGCTCCAGCACGTTGATCAAGCGCGTGCTGCGGGTCAGGCCCAGATTCTTCGCCAGCGCCTCGGTCTGCAGCTTCACCATCTGCAAATCCAGGCGCGAGTCCATCGCCTGCTGCTCGATATCCGGCAGCCGGGGCAAGGCCTCGGGCAGATCCGGCAGGCGATCGGGCAATTGCACGCGGCCGCCCTCATCGAGGCCCATCAGCCGCACCAGGCGCTCGCGCGCCTGCCCCTTCGCCTGCTCGGCACGCGCCACCGCCAGCGCGGCGTCGGCGTAGAAGGACTGCTCACGCGCCTGCTTCAACTTGCTCCAGTTGCCCACCTGCGCCATACGGCGCGCCAGTTCGGCACCGGCTTCGGCCGCCTCCATCGCCTGCTGCTGATAGAGTGCCGTCTGCCCGGCGGCCACGGCGGCGACCCAGGCGCGGCGCGTCTCCGCCGCCAGCCGCAGCACCTCCAGCACCAGCGTCTGCCGGGTCTGTTCGAACAGGCGCTGCTCGATCTCGATGCGCATCGGCATGGTCAGCAGCCGCGCCAGATTGAGGTGCAGGCTGCGCTCCCATTCCACCTCGCTGCCGCGCGTCATGCGGCCGATCGAAAAGCCCGGGTTCGGCAGGCGACCCGCCGCCACCCGGTCGGCCTCGGCAATGCCGAGCGTGTTGAACGCCGCCTGCAGGCCGGGGTTGTTCAAGAGCGCAATTTGCACCGCATCATCGGCTGACAGCGGCTGCGCCAGCAGGGCGTCGATGCGCGCCTGCGTCTGGCTGCGGCTGGCGTCGTCACGCGCCCACGCCACGTCCTTCTGGAGGTGCGAGCGGGCGGCGGATTGAACCGCATCGAAGCCGCCGTCTGGCGAAAAGCTCGCGCACCCGCCCAGCAGGGCGACCGCCAGCACGGCGAGCGAGAGCGTACGTGGGGTAAAAGCTGTCCTGGTCATGGCGCCCCCTCAATGTCCCTGATGGCCGTCGTGGCCCTGGTCTGCGCCGTTGCCGGCAGGCTGCGATTCGCGCAAATAGGTGCGCCAGCCACCGATTTCACCGACCCATTCGTTGGCCTGGCGCCAATCCTGCAGCGGTTCGTCGCGCCAGCCCTGGTACTGTTTGAAAGGGGTGACGGCGGCCGGCTCGGCCTCGGCCTCGGCAGCATGCGCCGCGGGCAGCACCAGCAGCCATGCGCATGCCAGCGCCGCCGCGCCAAGGAATCGGGCGCGCGACGGCGGCGCCGTACGACGGGAAAAAACATTCAACATGATGAACCTCGCAAACCACGCGGCAAACGCCGCAGTCAGAATCGGCTGACTTCAATATCAATCAGCAGGGCGCGCCGTGAGCCGGCGCGGGATTCAGGCGCGGAAGGCTCGAGGCGGTCGCTCGGGGCCGCTGGGGACAAAGCCGCTGAAGGATGCGACAGGCTGGGTCAGAAAATGGATTGAAGCCGGCACGACTGCAGCGCGATCGGTGACCGGGATCGGCAGCGCCGCCGCCAGCGCACACGCGGCGCAGTGCTTGCAGTCGTGTTGTGCGGGCGGGCTGTCCGGTTGCGCCGGCTCGTGGCAGCCGGCCATCGTCTCGCCGTCCATCACCATCGGCGCCACCGCAGCCTGATCCGTGAAGGCGCAGTCCAGCATGGCAGCAGACGCAAACGCCTGCACCGGCAGGGCCAGCATCATCAGAAACAGCAGGAATCGGTGGAAGCGAGTGCGCATGCGGACAGTGTAATCAAAAAAAGGAAGACTGTTCAAAAGACAGCCGCAGGGTCGTTCGGGTTCCCCGCCCAGTCTGATTGCACTACGGTCGCCGCTTGCGTGGCTCGTAATGCACCACGGCGCGCATGATTTCGGAGTAAGGGTAACGGGCGCTGCCGCCGAAGTGTTCGTTGGCCTGCAACACGGTGGCGGCGACGTCGGTGGCGTCATCGCCGGCGCCTTCCAGCGCCGTCGCCAGCCCGCGCACGCCGCCGCACTGGGCGCGGATTTCCTTGCCGAACGGCCACGGCGCATCGGGATTGATCTTCAGCGCGAACTGCGCATTGTCGTGCAGCGCCCGGTAGAACGTCAGGCAGTGCTCGCGCACCGCCGGGTCGCCGCAGGCGATGGCCTCGCGCTCGGCCAGGTTGAGCTTGCGTGAGCGACCGCAGCGGACACAACACGACAGCAAGGCCCGCTCGAACGGGCAGCTGTGTTCGATGTAGGCCTTGCGGGCGAGCTTGTAGGCGTCTTCGTTGTACTCAGCCATTGGCCACGTTCTTCACCGGTTCAAGCCAATACCTAAACAACCCATCCTTACCAGTCGTCGCCGGACAGCGTTTTTTCCAGCAGGCGCTCGGCGGTGAGCGCTTCCTGTGCGGCGATTTCATCCTCGGCAAAAATCATCTTGTACTTGTCGCCGTGCTTGGGATCGAGCGTCTTGCGCAGTTCGTTGGTGTGCGCCTTGGCCTCCTTGAAGGTGGCCCACTCGCCCTGCTTTTCCAGCACCTTGAACATTCCCACCCGAAAAACGTAATAAGGCATGATCGCTCCTTAATCCAGTTTGCCGTGGCACTGCTTGTATTTCTTGCCCGATCCGCAGGGGCAGGGGTCGTTGCGGCCGACCTTGGGATAGGCGTCAGCCGGTGTGGCGGCCTTGGCGGTTTCGGCCTCGGCGAAATCCTGCGCCTCGTCGTAACCGGCGTGCTCGAATTGCACGTTGGTCGGCTCTTCGAGCAACTCGACCTGCGCATCCTCGGGCGCGCGAATCTGCACCGTCATCGTGATCTGGGTGACTTCGGCCTTGATCGCAGCCAGCATGCCGGAGAACAGCTCGAACGCTTCGCGCTTGTATTCCTGCTTGGGCTGCTTCTGCGCGTAGCCGCGCAGGTGGATGCCCTGGCGCAGGTGGTCCAACGCCGACAGGTGCTCGCGCCAGTGGCTGTCGATGCTTTGCAGCATCACCGCGCGCTCGAACTGGCGCAGGCCCTCGACGCCGACCTGCGCTTCCTTCTCCTGGTAGGCCGCATCGGCCGCATCCATGATTCTCTTGCGCAGGCCCTCCTCGTTCAGCGTCTTGTCTTCGTCCAGCCACTGCGTGAGCGGCAACTCGAGCGAGTACTGCGCGGCCAGGGTTTTTTCCAGGCCGGGCACGTCCCACTGCTCGTCCATGCTGCCCGGGACGATGTGCTGAGCAATGACATCGTTCAGCACGTCGTAGCGCATGGCGCGGATGGTGTCGCCGATGTCTGCGCTCGCCAACAGCTCGTTGCGCTGCTCGTAGATCACTTTGCGCTGGTCGTTGGAGACGTCGTCGTATTCGAGCAGTTGCTTGCGGATGTCGAAGTTGCGCTGCTCGACCTTGCGTTGCGCGTTCTCGATCGCGCGCGTCACCCACGGATGCTCGATCGCCTCGCCTTCGGGCATCTTCAGGCGGTTCATGATCGCGGCGACGCGGTCGGAGGCGAAGATGCGCAACAGCGGGTCTTCCAGCGACAGGAAAAAGCGGCTGGAGCCGGGGTCACCCTGGCGCCCGGAACGGCCGCGCAGCTGGTTGTCGACACGACGCGATTCGTGGCGCTCGGTGCCGATGATGTGCAGGCCGCCCGCCGCCAGCACGGCGTCGTGACGCACTTGCCAGTCGGCCTTGAGCGCGGCGAGGCGGGCCGCTTTCTCGCTGTCGGACAGCGCCTCGTCATGCTGGATGGCGTCGATTTCCTTCTGGATGCTGCCGCCCAGCACGATGTCGGTGCCACGGCCCGCCATGTTGGTGGCGATGGTGATGCCGCCGGTCATGCCCGCCTGCGCGATCACCTCGGCCTCGCGCTCGTGCTGCTTGGCGTTCAGCACGTTGTGCGGCAGACCGGCTTTTTTCAGCTCGGCGGAGAGCTTTTCGTTGGCCTCGATCGAGGTGGTGCCCACCAGCACCGGCTGGCCGCGTTCGTGGCAGGCACGGATCTCGTTGATCACCGCCTGGTCGCGTTCCTGCATGGTGCGGAAGACCTGGTCGTGCTCGTCCTTGCGGATCATCGGGCGATGCGTCGGCACGACCACGGTTTCCAGGCCGTAGATGCTGTGGAACTCAAAGGCCTCGGTGTCCGCGGTGCCGGTCATGCCCGACAGCTTCTCGTACATGCGGAAGTAGTTCTGGAAGGTGATCGATGCCAGCGTCTGGTTTTCCTTCTGGATCGCCACGCCTTCCTTCGCCTCGACGGCCTGATGCAGGCCTTCCGACCAGCGTCGCCCGCTCATCAGGCGGCCGGTGAATTCGTCGACGATGATGACCTCACCGTTCTGCACCACGTAATGCTGGTCACGGAAGAACAGCGCATGCGCGCGCAAGGCGGCGTACACGTGGTGCATCAGCATGATGTTGGCGGCGTCGTACAGGCTGCCGCCCGGCTGCAAGAGGCCCATCTCGGTGAGGATGGCCTCGACCTTTTCGTGCCCGGATTCGGACAGCAGCACCTGGCGCGTTTTCTCGTCGACCGAGTAATCGCCTTCGGACTCCTCGTCCTTCTGCCGGATCAGGCGCGGCGGCACGTCGTTGATCTGCTGGTACAACGAGATGTTCTCTTCCGACTGCCCGGAAATGATCAGCGGCGTACGCGCCTCGTCGATCAGAATCGAGTCGACCTCGTCGATGATGCCGTAGGCCAGCGGACGCTGCACCTTCTCGCTCATCTGGTAGACCATGTTGTCGCGCAGATAGTCGAAGCCGTATTCGTTGTTGGTGCCGTAGGTGATGTCGGCGGCATACGCGGCCTGCTTGGCGTCGTGCGGCATCTGCGACAGGTTGACCCCGGTGGTCAGGCCGAGGAAGCTGTACAAGCGCCCCATCCATTCGGCGTCGCGGCTGGCCAGGTAGTCGTTCACCGTCACCACGTGCACGCCCTTGCCCGCCAGTCCGTTCAGGTACGCGGGCAGCGTCGCCATCAGCGTCTTGCCCTCGCCGGTGCGCATCTCGGCGATCTTGCCGTCGTGCAGCACCATGCCGCCCACCATTTGCACATCGAAGTGACGCATGCCGAGCACGCGCTTCGACGCCTCGCGCACCACGGCGAAGGCTTCCGGCAGCAGTTTGTCGAGCGACTCGCCTTGTTCCAGGCGGGATTTGAATTCGGCGGTCTTGCCGGCCAGCTCGGCGTCGGACAATTTCTCCATCGCCGGTTCCAGCGCATTGATCGCTTTCACCTTTTGCAGGTATTGTTTGACCAGCCGCTCGTTGCGGCTGCCGAAGACTTTTTTAAACAGGGATTGCAGCATGAGGAATCCGAAATGCCCGCAAAACGCGGTAAACCATCAAATTTTAACATAGCGGCACGGGCTTCCCGTGACGCCGTCAAGACAGCGGCGCAGGCTTCCTGCGACGCCCGCGTGGCACGCCCATGAGCGCCGCCAGCCTCGCCGACCTGCTCGCCAGCCAGCTGCCGCACGGCCTCGCGGTGCGCGCGCGCGCCCTGCTCAGCACCCAGGCGGCGCTCGAGCGCGCCCTGCCTGCCGCGCTGGGCGGGCACGTCCGCGTCATGCAGCTGGAAAACGGCCTGTTGAGCCTCGCCTGCGACAGCGGCGCCGTCGCCAGCCGCTTGCGCCAGCAGACCGACGCGCTGATGGCCAGCCTCGGCAAGCGCGAGATCGCGGTGACGGCGGTGCGGATCAGCGTCAACCCGGAACTGCTTGCGCGCTACGTCCACCCGGTCGAAAAACACGGGCTGCCGGCCGCCGCGCTTGAGGAACTGGCGCACCTGAACACGGAGATTGAAGACGGGCCGCTGAAGGAGGCCCTGGACCGGCTGCTGCGCCATCACCGGCACGACTGATGGTGACTTTTGCATCACCGCCTATACTGGGGTGCATGCCAGCCTCCCAGTCTGCCTGGCTTTCTATTGAATTTCCTGGAGCGCAAAATGCGATCAATCACCCGCCTCATGTTCATGGGGACCATCGTCATGGCAACGTCAATCGCTGCGGCCGCCCCTCCTGCCATCGTCACCCAAGGCAAGGGGGCGGCGATTGCCTGTGCAAGCTGCCACGGTGCGGATGGCGCCGGCAACGCCCAGGCCGGGTTCCCGGTCCTGGCGCAGCTGCCGCCCGCGCATTTCGCCAAGCAAATCGCCGACTTCAAGGCAGGCACCCGCGCCAATCCAGTCATGAGCCCCATCGCGATGGCGATGAGCGCTGAGGATATCGAATCCAGCGCGCGCCATTATGCGGGCCAGGCGCGCCCGAAAGCCGCGGCCGCCACGGCGGATCCCGCTGTCATTGCGCGCGGCAAACAGTTGGCGATCAATGGCGCCTGGGACCGGGACCTGCCGCCCTGTTTCAAATGCCATGCGGTTGACGGCCTCGGCGTCGCGCCGGCATTCCCGCCGATCGCGGGGCAACACGCCGCCTATACGGTGAGTCAATTGCAGGCCTGGAAAACCGGCGCCCGGACCAATGATCCGCAAACGCTGATGAAGACGGTGGCGGCAAAACTCACCGATGACGAAATCCGTGCAGTCGCCGACTACCTGGCGACGATCGGCACCCCGGGAGAAGGGAAATGAATCAATCCGTCGGGTATTTGTTGTGTGTGCTCGCCCTGGGCGGCATGGTCAGCGGGTGTGACAAGCCGCCGCCCCCCGCGGCCACCGAGGCCGCGCCTGCGGCAACCGCTCCCGCTCCCGCTCCCGTTGCCGTTGCCCCGGCCCAATTCGCCCCGCCGGCCGAAAGCGACATTCCAGAAAACGAATTCGGCGAGGCGGTATTGCTGGGCAAGAATATTTTTGTGAATACCCAGCAATACGCCAAGGATTTTGTCGGCAACGGCATGAACTGCGCCAACTGCCACCTGGACAATGGACGCAAAGCCGATTCCGCCCCGCTATGGGCGGCCTATGTTCTCTATCCCGCATACCGCCAAAAAACGGGCCAGATCGACACCATTCAAAGCCGCATCCAGGGCTGTTTCCTCTACAGCATGAATGGCAAGCCGCCCGCCCTGGACAGCAAGGAAATGACCGCCCTGGTGACCTACCATTACTGGCTCGCCAAGGGCGCGCCAACCGGCGTCAAAATGCCCGGCCAGGGTTATCTCAAGGTGGCGAAACCGGCGCAGAAACCCGACGTTGCGCGCGGACGAGCCGTCTTCGAGAACAATTGCGCGATATGCCATGGCGCCAACGGCGAAGGCATCAAAGCACGCGGCGAGTATGCGTTCCCGCCTTTGTGGGGCAAGGATTCGTTCAACTGGGGCGCCGGCATGCATCGCGTTGACACGGCCGCGGGCTTTATCCAGGCCAACATGCCCTACGGGCGCGGCGGCACGCTGAGCGACCAGGAAGCCTGGGATGTGGCCTTGTTCATGAATAGTCATGAGCGCCCACAGGATCCGCGTTTTTCAGGCAGTGTTGCACAGACGCGGGACCAGCATCACGATGAGAACTGTCTGTATGGGCGCACGCCTGAAGAACTGGCGGCAGCCCTCGAAAAGCAGGCCCAAGCCGCAACCGCTGCCGAAAAAACCAAGCCGGCAGCAGAACAATTGGAAGGGATTTCTCCGGCAATCTCGCACTAGCGGCGACGCTTCGATCAAGCGCTGTCTGACCGGGCCCGATTCTGCCGGCGGGAGAACGGATGCAGCGCTCGTCCGGCTCACGCCACCTGACGATGCCCCATCATGGCATCAATGCCGCCAGCCCGCTGCGGATATGCAGGTCGCGCTGGGGATAGGGAATAACGATGCCGGCGTCCTTGAAGGCGCGCCAGATCGCCAGGTTGATGTCCGAGCGCACGCTCCCGAGGCCGGCCTCGGGATCCTGGATCCACACCCGCAGCTCCAGTTCGATGCCGCTGTCGCCGAAGGCCATCAGCCGGGTCGTGGGCACCGGGTCTGCGAGGATCCGCGGGTTGGCCCGCGCGGCTTCGGCCAGCAGGGCCAGCGCCTGTTCCGGATCGTTGTCGTAGCTGATCGAGACCGGGATCTTCAGGCGCACGTTGCGGTTGCTGTAGCTCCAGTTGATCACCTCGTTGGTGATCAACATCTCGTTGGGAATCAGCCGCTCGACCCCGTCGCGGTCCTGCACCACCACGTAGCGGGCGTGCAGTTCCTGCACCCAGCCGAGCTTGTTGTCGATGGTGATGACGTCGCCCGGCCGGATCGAGCGGTCGAACAGCACGATGAAACCGCTGATGAAGTTGCTGGCGATGCGCTGCAGACCGAAGCCCAAGCCCACGCCCAGCGCGCCGCCGAACACCGTCAGCGCAGTGAGATCGATCCCCACCGCATCCAGCGCCAGCAGGAAGACCAGCACCAGCAGCACGAACTTGCTGAGCTTGACCAGCGCCACCTGCATGCCGGCGTTGGCGAACTCGGTGCGGTTGATGCGGTTCTCGATGACGCGGCCCAGCCACTGCGCCAGCAGCCATAGCAGGGCCACGGCCAGCAGCAGCTTGATGGTCGCAAGCGCCGAAATCCGGCTGCTGCCCACCTTCATGGCCATGCCATCCAGGCCTTCCAGCACGGCGGGCAGCCAGCCAAGCAGATGCAGCGCGACGACGAGCCAGACCGAGGTGGCGATGAGGTTTTCCCAGGCCTTGACTGCCGGCCCCGGACGGAAGGTCTTGCGCAGGAAATAGATGGAAATGCAGATCGTGGCCAGCGAAACCAGCAGGGGCACCGCGAGATTGAGCAGATTCACCGTGTAGCCGAAGTGCAGCAGCAGCGCCCGCCCTGCCAGCACCCCCAGCAGCATGCTGATGGGGAACAGGATGCGCTGCAGGGTCTTCAGCGCCAGATGCCGGACCGTGTATTCCGCGCCATCTTCCGCGCGCGCCACCAGGCTCTGGCTCAGCGTGCGGTGCACCAGCAGCGCCCCTGCCGCCGCCAGCAACAGCACCCCGAGTTCCCACCAGAACCCAAGGTCGCCAATCAGGGCACGCCCACTGTCTAGCAGGGTCTGGAACTCAACAGGCAGGGCAAGCGACATGGCGGGTTTCACGTAGGAGGTATTTCATGAACATACCGGACGCGGCCGAAAACAAAAACCCCCGCCGAAGCGGGGGTCGGTTCACCGGGTAAGCCGGGAGAGCGGTGGCGAGGCGGGGAACGCCCTGCCTTGCATGAAGGCGCCCCCGCCATGGATTCAGCGCAATACCAGCCGCTCCACCACAAAAACCAGTGCGACAACGAAGCCGACTACGACAGAGAAGCGCAGCACGCGGCCGAGGCTGCGCAGGTATTTGCGATTGCCGGTGAACAGCCACGCCAGTCCGAGCGCCACCACCACAATCAGCAGGGCGACGAGCAGCAGGCGGACGAAGATCATGCGGTGAGGGGGTGCAGGCGCAGGAAGGCGAGGGGGACATCCTCGTCACGCTCGAAGCTGACGTATTCCCAGGCCTCCTGGTGTTGCAGCAGTTCGCGCAGCAGGGCGTTGTTGAGCGCGTGGCCGGACTTGTAGGCTTCGAAGGCGCCGATGATGGGGTGGCCGAGCAGGTATAGATCGCCGATGGCGTCGAGCACCTTGTGTTTGACGAACTCGTCGTCGTAGCGCAGGCCGTCCTGGTTCAGCACGCGGAATTCGTCCATGACGATGGCGTTGTCGAGCGAGCCGCCCAGCGCCAGGCCCTGGTTGCGCAGGTATTCGACCTCGTGCATGAAGCCGAAGGTGCGCGCGCGCGCGACCTCCTTGGTGTAGGCGGTGTCGGCGAAATCGATGCTGACGGTCTTGCCGCTCTTGTCGAACACGGGGTGCTTGAAGTCGATGGTGAACTCGACCTTGAAGCCGTTGTGCGGGACGAAACGCGCCCACTTGTCGCCGTCGCGCACCTCGATCGTCTGCTTGATGCGCACGTAGCGCTTCGCCGCATCCTGCTCGACGATGCCGGCCGATTGCAGCAGGAAAACGAACGGCGCCGAGGAGCCGTCCATGATGGGAATTTCGGGGCCGGTGAGGTCGACCAGCAGGTTGTCGACGCCGAGGCCGGCGAGCGCGGACATCAGGTGTTCGACGGTGGACACCTTGGCGGGACCGGATTCGAGCATCGAGCACAGCCGGGTGTCGGTGACGAGGTAGGGATCGGCCTTGAGCTCGGCCGGCGGGTCGAGGTCCATGCGCCGGAACACGATGCCGGTGTTGGGGCCGGCCGGGCGCAGGGTCATCTCGACCTTGACGCCGGAATGCAGGCCGACGCCGGTTGCCTTGACCGGCGTCTTCAGGGTGCGTTGCTTGATCATTTCGTCATTTTAACCGGTCGAAAGGACGGGCAGCCGTTTGCCCGGGAGCCGGCCTGAGCCGACTCCCGGGCAAACGGCTCGCCCGCCCCTGCGCGCTACCCGCAAGGGGCAGGCCGTGGTTGTAAAGCCGCTAAAGCCCTAAAGGACTCCGACCCACTATGGGCTAAAGCCCATGTGGAATCGTATGCGGCAACAACCACGCTCCACCCGCAAGGGGTAGGCCGTGGTTGTAAAGCCGCTAAAGCGGCAACAACCACGCTCAGTCGGCCTGGCGGCGCAGGAAGGCCGGGATGTCCAGGGTGTCGATGCCGGAATCGGTCATCGCCTGGATGGTCCGCGAGCGGCGGCTGGTCATCACGTTGGGCACTTCGTCGCTGCCGCCCATCATCATCGGCGCATCGTCAGTGCCGGTGCGGATGATCTGCATCGGCTTAACCTGCTGGCGGGCAATCGGGCTGCCGAGGCCGGTGGCGACCATGGTGACGCGCAGGGCGCCTTCCATGCTGTCGTCGAGCACCTGGCCGACGATGACGGTGGCTTCCTCGGCGGTGAACTCCTTGATGGTGTTCATCACCTCGTGGATTTCACGCATCTTGACGGTGCTTGATGCGGTGATGTTGACCAGCACGCCGCGCGCACCGGCGAGGTTGACGTCTTCCAGCAAGGGGCTGGCGACGGCCTGTTCGGCGGCGATGCGGGCGCGGTTTTCGCCGCTGGCCTGTGCCGAGCCCATCATCGCCATGCCCATCTCGGACATCACGGTGCGCACGTCGGCAAAGTCGACGTTGACCAGGCCCGGGCAGTTGATGACTTCGGCGATGCCGCCGACGGCACCATGCAGCACTTCGTTGGCGGCCTTGAAGGCGTCGAGCATCGAGATGTCGTCGCCCAGCACCTGCATCAGCTTTTCGTTGGGGATGATGATCAGCGAGTCGACGTGGCGCGCCAGCGCTTCGATGCCGGCGTTGGCCGCGCGCACGCGCTTGCCTTCGAACATGAAGGGTCGGCGCCGTCGATCAGTTCGGCGATGCGCTCGCGGTCTTCCAGCGCGGCTTCGCGGCCGATGTCGGGGTTGGCGCCGGCGCCCAGGCCCTTGGTCACGCCATTGCCCAGCTGCAGCTGCAGCTTGGCCTGGTTGCGCTTCAAGGCCTGCGCATCGGTGTTGATGGCGATGAATTCCACGCCGGTCAAGCCCGAGCTGATCATGTGATCGACCGCGTTGCCGCCGCAGCCGCCCACGCCGATGACCTTGATCACTGCATCCTGGGTGTCTACATCCATCAGTTCAAACATATTGCTCTCCTCTTTTGCTAAAAACAAAACCACACTTACAAATCCTTTGGCGTGTTTGCCGCGATGTGTTTTGCATCCGGTACCACCGCCAAATCCCGTTTCGACGTCGCTCGCTCAAACCAGCGGGCGGCGTCAGAAATTCCCCTTGAACCAGCTTTTCATGCGTTCCAGCACATCCTTGAAGCTGCTGCCGGACAGCTTCGGCGCGTCGCGTCCGCGCGCCTCCAGCCCGGCCATCAGCAAGCCCATGCAGGTCGCGAAGCGCGGGTTGCGCATCACGTCCGACAAGCCCCCCTCATAGCGCGGCCACCCCATCCGCACCGGCATGTGGAACACCTCTTCGCCGAGTTCGACCATGCCCTGCATCCCCGCCGAGCCGCCGGTGATGACGATGCCCGACGACAGCAGTTCCTCGAAGCCGCTGCGGCGCAATTCGGCCTGCACCAGCGAATACAGCTCTTCCATGCGCGGCTCGATGAACTCGGCCAGCGTCTGCCTGGACAGCGTGCGCGACGGACGGTCGCCGATGCCGGGCACTTCGATCATGTCGCGCGCGTCGGCCAGCTGGCGCAGCGCGCAGCCGAAGCGGATCTTGATGTCCTCGGCCTCTTTCGGCGGGGTGCGCAGCGCCACCGCGATATCGTTGTTGACCTGGTCGCCGGCCACCGGAATCACCGCGGTGTGGCGAATGGCGCCGTTGGTGAACACGGCGATGTCGGTGGTGCCGCCGCCGATGTCGACCAGGCAGACGCCCAATTCCTTCTCGTCCTCGGTCAGCACCGCCATCGCGCTGGCGAGCGGCTGCAGCACCAGGTCGGACACTTCCAGCCCGCAGCGGCGCACGCACTTGATGATGTTCTGCGCCGCCGACACCGCGCCGGTGACGATGTGCACCTTCACTTCGAGGCGCATCGCGCTCATGCCGAGCGGATCGCGCACGTCTTCCTGGCCGTCGACGATGAATTCCTGCGGGATGGTGTGGAGGATCTGCTGGTCGGTCGGGATGTTGACCGCGCGCGCGGTTTCCACCACGCGGTCGACGTCCATCTGGCTGATTTCCTTGTCCTTGATGGCGAACATGCCGTGCGAGTTGAAGCTCTTGATGTGGCTGCCGGCAATCCCCGTATAGACCTCGCGGATCTTGCAGTCGGCCATCAACTCGGCCTCCTCCAATGCGCGCTGGATCGCATTGACGGTGGCTTCGATGTTGACCACCACGCCACGGCGCAGGCCGCGCGACGGACTCGTGCCCATGCCGATGATCTCGAGTTCGTCCTCGTCGTTGATTTCCGCAACGATGCAGACGATCTTGGAGGTGCCGATGTCGAGGCCGACGACCAGGTTTTTGGAGTCTCTTGGCTTACTCATGTTGCGCACTCATGTTTCACTCGATTTGAAAGGGGATACGCCGTCCGGCATCCGCACGGCGAAGCCGTCCGGATAGCGCAGGTCGACGGTGACAGGGGTCATCGGGGCGGCGGCGGGGGCATCCGCAGACACTGCCGCCTGCGCGCCGAACAGGCGCGGGTAGAGGGCGACGAAGCGCGTCAGGCGTGCGTCGGTCTGCTCGCGTCCGAGCGCGAGCGTCATGCCGTTGTCGAGCTTGAGCCGCCAGGCGCGGCGCGGCGACAGCCGCAGCTCGTCGATCGCCATGCCGAGCGGGGCGAGCGCGGCGTGGTGGCGGCGATAGGCGGCCACCACCTCGTCGCTGCTGTCCTCGGGGCCCGACAGCCGCGGCAGGCGCGTGTCCGCTGCTGCGACGAACACCTCGCCCGCCTCGTTGACCAGCGCGTTGTCATTCCAGCGCGCCAGCGGCACGTGCTCGGTCAATGACACCACCAGGGTGTCGGGCCAGCGGCGCTCCACGCGTGCTTCGCGCACCCAGGGCAGTTTTTCCATGCTGTTGCGTACGTTTTCCAGATCGACGGTGAAGAAGGTGCCGCGCACCTGGCGCTCCGCCACCAGCCGGATCTGCGCCTCGGTGACGTGCGCCACCGGGGTTTTCACCTCGATGTTGCGCAGCGCAAACCACGGCTGCGCCATCACCCAACTTGCGCCGCCATAGGCCAACAGGCCGAGCGCGCCCCAAGTCAGCACGCGGGCGACCTGGGTCAGCGGGTGGGCGGCGAGTTCGGGAGAGGTCACAGCGTCTGCTCCAGAATCTTCATGCACAGGGCGTCGAAATCCAGCCCGGCCACGCGCGCGGCCATCGGCACCAGGCTGTGGTCGGTCATGCCGGGCGAGGTGTTCACTTCCAGCAGATAGGGATTGCCGAGGCTGTCGAGCATCAGGTCGACCCGCCCCCAGCCGCGCCCGCCCACCAGGCGGAAGGCGTCCAGCGCGAGTTGCCGCAGCGCCATTTCCTGCTCGCCGGACAGGCCTGCCGGGCAGTGGTACTGGGTGTCGTTGCGGATATATTTGGCTTCGAAATCGTAGAAAGCCTTGTCCGGCGCGGGTGCGAGCCGGATCAGCGGCAGCGCTTCGTCGCCGAGGATGCCGACGGTGAATTCGGCGCCGTCGATGAATTTTTCCGCCAGCACCAGCGGGTCGTGTTCGGCAGCGGTTGCATAGGCGGCCGCAAGCGTGCCGGCCTCGGTCACCTTGCTCATGCCGATGCTGGAGCCTTCGCGCGCCGGCTTGACGAAAATCGGCAGGCCGAGCTTCTTCTCCACCGCGGCGAAATCGCTGGCGGCGTCGAGGATCGCCCAATCGGCCGTTGGCAGGCCGGCGGCGCGCCACAACAGCTTGGTGCGCCACTTGTCCATGCCGATGGCCGACGCCATCACGCCGCTGCCGGTGTAGGGGAGGTCGAGCAGTTCGAGCGCGCCCTGCATGCAACCGTCCTCGCCGTAGCGCCCGTGCAGGGCGATGAACACGCGATCGAATTCTCCGCTGATCAAGTCGCCGAGGTTGCGGTTGGCCGGATCGAAGGCGTGCGCATCGACCCCTTGCCGGGTCAGCGCCGCCAGCACCGCCGCGCCGCTGTTCAGCGACACCGGGCGCTCGGCCGAGGTGCCGCCCAGCATCACCGCGACCTTGCCGTATTTTTTCGCCGCATTTGTCGAAGCTGTATCCATCGGGCTCACCGCCGCTCTCCAATAATCCGCACTTCGCGTAGCAGGCGCACGTTGGTGTGTGCCTCCACGCTGTTTTCAATGTGTTCGATCAGGCGCTCGATGTCGGTCGCCGTGGCCTGGCCCCGATTGACGATGAAGTTGGCATGCTTCTCCGACACCTGCGCGTCGCCGACACGATAGCCCTTGAGGCCGCAGGACTCGATCAGCCGCGCGGCGTAATCGCCCGGCGGGTTGCGGAACACCGAGCCGGCGTTGGGCAGGTTCAGCGGCTGCGTGGCGATGCGCTTTTTCAGCAGGTCCTTGATCGTTTCGCGCGAAGCCGCGCCGTCGCCGCGGGCCAGCCGGAACCAGCCGCCGATGAACCACTCCTCGCGTGCGTGCCGCAACGCGACATGGCGGTAGCCGGTCACGTATTCGTCCGGCAGGCGCTCGTTCAGCTGGCCCTGCCGATCCAGCGTCTGCACCTGCACCAGCTTGTCCCAGGTTTCGCTGCCGTAGCAGCCGGCATTCATCGCAATCGCGCCGCCCACGGTGCCAGGGATGCCGGCCCAGAACTCGCCGCCGACCAGGTCGTGATTGGCAGCAAAGCGCGCCAGCTTGGGCGCGACGACCCCCGCCTGGGCATACACCAGGGCCGTATCGATATTCGCCGGCGCAGGGGGCAGGCCGTGGGTGCGGCTCTCGATCGCCAGTCTTTTCAGCACGCCGTGCAGCAGGATCACCACCCCCGCCACGCCGCCGTCGCGCACCAACAGATTGCTGCCTAGCCCCACCACGTGGATGTCTTCGTGCGCCGGTACCGAACGCACCAGCCAGCCCAGGTCATCCAGGTCGGCCGGGATGTAGACGCGCTGCGCGGCGCCACCGGCGCGCCACGTCACGTGCTTTCCCATCGGCTCGTTGTAGAGGAAGCGGCCGCGCAGCACCGGCGCGGCGCCGCCGCCCAGATCCATCTCGCTCATCCGGTAGTCATGCCGCATGGGGGTCTCCCAGGGCCGGCGCCACCTGGCCGATGCTGCCGGCGCCCATCACCAGCACGACGTCGTCCGCCTGCGCCAGATCGCGCACCGTGGCGGGCACATCGGCGACGCTTTCAACGAACACCGGCTCGACCTTGCCCGTCACCCGCACGGCGCGTGCGAGTGCGCGGCCGTCGGCCGCCACGATCGGCGCCTCGCCTGCCGGGTAAACCTCGGTCAGCACTAGCATGTCGGTTTCCGACAGCACCTTGACGAAGTCCTCGAAGCAGTCGCGGGTGCGGGTGTAGCGGTGCGGCTGGAACACCAGCACCAGCCGGCGGCCGGGAAAGGCGCCGCGCGCGGCGGCCAGGGTGGCCGCCATTTCCACCGGATGGTGGCCGTAGTCGTCGATCAGGCAGTAGTGCCCGCCGTTTTTCGCCGCGATTTCGCCGTAGCGCTGGAAGCGCCGGCCGACGCCGTGGAACTCGGCCAGCGCCTTGACGATGGCGGCGTCAGGAGCGTCGACCTCGGTCGCCACCGCGATCGCGGCGAGCGCGTTCAGCACGTTGTGCATGCCGGGATGGTTCAGCACCACGTCGAGGTCGGCCATGCCCTCGCGCCTGACGCCGAAATGCATCCGCCCGTGTTCGAAGCGCGGATTCAGCCCGCGCACCTGGGCTGATTCGTCGAAGCCGTAGGTGGTGATCGGCTTGGTGATCCCCGGCAGGATTTCGCGCACGTGCGGGTCGTCGATGCACAGCACCGCCATGCCGTAGAAGGGAAGCCGCTGGCAGAAGTCGACGAAGGCCTGCTTCAGGCGTTCGAAGTCATGGCCGTAGGTCTCCATGTGATCGGCGTCGATGTTGGTGACGATCGCGATCACCGGCGTCAGATACAGGAAGGAGGCATCGGATTCGTCGGCCTCGGCCACCAGGAAATCGCCCTGCCCCAGCTTTGCGTTGGTGCCGGCGGCGGTCAGCCTGCCACCGATCACATAGGTCGGGTCCATCCCCGCCTCGCCGAGAATGCTGGCGACCAGGCTGGTGGTGGTCGTCTTGCCGTGGGTGCCGGCCACCGCAATGCCCTGCTTCAGACGCATCAGCTCGGCCAGCATCAGCGCGCGCGGCACGATGGGAATCTTGTTCTCGCGGGCACGGACGACTTCCGGGTTGTCATCGGTGACGGCGGTCGAGACGACGATCGCGTCGGCGCCGGCGATATTTTCGGCGGCGTGGCCGCGCTGGATGCGCGCGCCCAGCTGGGCCAGCCGCCGCGTCACCGCGCTATCGGCGAGGTCCGAGCCCGACACGGCGTAGCCCTGGTTCAGCAGCACCTCGGCGATGCCGCTCATGCCGACGCCGCCGATGCCGACAAAATGGATGTGTTTGACGGCGTGCTTCATTTCACCAGTGCCTCGCAAATGTCTGCCACCCGTTGAGTCGCATCGGGCCGCGCAAGTTTCATCGCCTTGTCCGACATGGCGGCGAGCGTGGCGCGGTCGAGTCCGCCGATCAGCGCCGCCAGCTTTTCCGCGCTCAGGTCTTTCTGCTGGATCAGCCAGGCTGCGCCGGCGTCGGCGAGGAATTCGGCATTGCCCGTCTGGTGGTCGTCGACCGCGGAAGGGAAGGGCACCAGCACCGCAGGCACCCCGGCGCAGGCCAGTTCGGCCACTGTCATCGCGCCGGCGCGGCAGATGGCGAAGTCGCAGTCGCGCCAGGCGGCGGCCATGTCTTCGATGTAATCGCGCACCTCGGCCTCGACGCCGGCGGCGGCATAGTTCGCGCGCAGGGCGTCAAGGTGCAGGCGGCCGGACTGATGCACCACCTGCGGACGCCGGTCGGCCGGCAGCAATGCCAGGGCTTGCGGCACCCGTTCGTTCAGCGCCTGCGCGCCGAGGCTGCCGCCGACCACCAGCAGGCGCAGCGGTCCCGTGCGGGCGGCGCGTTCCGCTGCCGTGATCGCGGTGATGTCGGCTCGCACCGGATTGCCCACCCATTCGGTCGCCACCCGGCGGCACGGGATCGGCTTGTCCTTCTCGCCCCGGAACGCCTGCGGGAACGCGGTCAGCACGCGGTCGGCCAGGCAGGCCAGCACGCGGTTGGTGAGCCCGCCGACCGAGTTCTGCTCGTGGACGACCAGCGGCTTGTTCAAGAGGCTCGCCATCATGCCGCCGGGAAAGGCGGTGTAGCCGCCCATGCCCAGCACGACGTCCGGGCGGCGCTGCAGGATGGCGGCGAGGCTCTGGCCGAAGGCGACCAGCAGCATGGCCGGCAGCAGCAGTTTCTTCAGCAGGCCCTTGCCGCGCACGCCGCCCATCGACACCCACACCATGTCGATCCCGACGGCCGGCACCACGCGGGCCTCGAGGCCGTTTTTGGTGCCGAGCCAGAACACGTCCCAGCCGCGCGCGCGCAGCGCATCGGCCACCGCGAGCGCGGGGTAGACATGGCCGCCGGTGCCGCCGGCCATGACCATCAAGGTGCGGTTCGCGGCGGCCATCAGAACGTCTTCCCCCGCATCATCTGCCGATGCTCCCAGTCGATGCGCAGCAGCACGGCAATCGCCAGGCAGTTGGCGACGATGCCGCTGCCGCCGAACGACAGGAAGGGCAGGGTCAGCCCCTTGGTCGGCAGCAGGCCGACGTTCACCCCCATGTTGATGAGCGCCTGCACGCCGAGCCAGATGCCGATGCCCTGCGCCACCAGCGCGCAGAAGTTGCGCTCGAGCTGGGCGGCGCGATGGCCGATCAGGAAAGCCTTGACGATGAGCCAGGCAAACAGCCCGATCACCACCGCCACGCCGACGAAGCCGAATTCCTCGGCGATGACAGCGAGCAGGAAGTCGGTGTGCGCCTCGGGCAGGTAGAACAGCTTTTCGACGCTGCCGCCGAGTCCCTGGCCCAGCCATTCGCCACGGCCGAAGGCGATCAGCGCGTGCGACAACTGATAGCCTTTGCCGTAGGGATCGGCGAACGGGTCCATGAAGCCGAGGATGCGCTGCATCCGGTATGGCGAGGTGAAGATCAGCAGCGCAAACCCGATCATCAGCACCACGACCAGACCGGCAAACACCTTCCAGTTGAGCCCACCCAGAAACAGAATGCCCATGGCGATCGCAATGATCACCACGAAGGCGCCGAAGTCCGGCTCGCTCAACAGCAGGGCGCCCGCCAGCATCATCACCGCAGCCATCGGCATGAAGCTTTTCTTGAAGTCGTGCATGAAGGCGGCCTTGCGCGTGGTGTAGTCGGCGGCGTACAGCACGGCAAGAAACTTCATCAGTTCGGACGGCTGCAGGTTGGCGAAGCCGAGCGGAATCCAGCGGCGGCTGCCGTTGACCTCGCGCCCGATGCCCGGGATCAACACCACCACCAGCAACAGCAGGCCGGCGAGAAACAGAAAAGGCGCAGCCTGCTGCCACACCCGCATCGGCACCTGGAAGGCGGCCACGCCGACGCCGACGCCGAGGGTGATGAACAGACCTTGCCGCAGCAGATAGAATTCGCCGTTGTGCCCGGTGTATTTAGCCGCTTCGGCAATCGCAAGCGAGGCGGAATACACCATCACCAGGCCGAGCGCCAGCAGGCCGAGCGCCAGCCACAGCAGGCTGAAATCGAGTTCGCCACGGGGTTTGGGCGCGCGCGCGGTGTAGAGCATCAGCCTGCCGCCCTCTCTGCCGCCAGCCGGTTGACGGCGTCGACAAACACTTCGGCGCGATGGATGTAGTTGCGGAACATGTCGAAGCTGGCACAGGCGGGCGACAGCAGCACGGCGTCGCCGGGTTGCGCCAGACGCTGCGCCGCCTCGACGGCTTGCGGCAGACTGTCCGCCTGCAGGATTTCGACCCCGCTTCCCGCGATGGCCGCGGCGATCAGCGGCGCATCGCGCCCGATCAGCACCGCCGCGCGCGCGTTGGCCTCGACCGCAGCCTTGAGCGGACTGAAGTCCTGCCCCTTGCCGTCGCCACCCAGAATCACCACCGCCTTCCGGCGGCCCATGCCGTAGAGCGCCGCTTCGGTGGCGCCGACGTTGGTGCCCTTGGAATCGTCATACCAGGTCACGCCGTCGATCTCGGCAACCTGCTCCACCCGGTGCGGCAGGCCCTTGAAATGCAGCAGCCCGCGCAACAGCGCTTCCATCGGCAGGCCCAGCGCACGGGTCAGCGCCAGCGCCGCCAGCGCATTGGCCGCGTTGTGCAACCCGGCCACCGGCAACGCGGACAGTGGCATCAGCATGTCGCCGTCGAGACACAACTCATCCTCGCACAGGCCGAAGTTGTCATCGCGCGGGCTGCGGTCGAGGCCGAAGCTGACGACGCGGCGGCCGGGCCGGGCCATGGCGAGGCTGCGCGGATCGTCGCGGTTCAACACCTGCACGCCGTCACCGCTGAAAATCCGCGCCTTGGCTGCCGCGTAGGCATCCATGTCGGGGTAGCGATCCATGTGGTCTTCCGACAGGTTGAGCACGGTGGCGGCATCGGCGTTGAGGCTGGCGGTCGTCTCGAGCTGGAAGCTGGACAGTTCCAGCACCCATGCCTGCGGCGCGGGCGCGCTGCCCTGCTCGATTTCAGACAGCGCATCCAGCACCGGCAGGCCGATGTTGCCGGCCACGCAGGTGACGAGGCCCGCCATGCGGCACATGTCGCCGCACATCGCGGTGACGGTGCTCTTGCCGTTGCTGCCGGTGATCGCGAGCACCCGCATCGGATGCTCCCGCTTTGCATTGAGTGCGCGAATGGCGCGGGCGAACAACTCGACGTCGCCCACCACTTCGATCCCCGCCGCGATGGCGCGGGCGACCGCGGGCTCGGTCAGCGGCACGCCCGGGCTCACCACCAGCATTTCGGTTGCCTGCAGGTCGACGTTGTCGAACGGCCCGGTGCAGAGGGGCACCTCGGGCAGCCACTCGGCCAGCCGAGCCGCGTGCGGCGGTGCTGCGCGGGTGTCGGCCACGCTCACCTTGGCGCCGCGCGCCGCCAGCCAGCGCGCACACGACAGGCCGGTGTCGCCCAGGCCGAGCACCAGGACCTGCTTGCCGGAAAGGTTCAGGCTGTCGTAGTTCATCGCAGTTTCAGGCTCGACAGGCCGATCAGCACCAGCATCATTGAAATAATCCAGAATCGCACCACCACCTGGTTCTCCTTCCAGCCCTTCAACTCGTAGTGATGATGGATCGGCGCCATGCGGAACACGCGCTTGCCGGTGAGCTTGAACGAGGCAACCTGCACCATCACCGACAGCGTTTCGACCACGAACACGCCGCACATGATGAACAGCACGATCTCCTGGCGCACGATGACGGCGACCACGCCGAGCGCGGCGCCCAGCGCCAGCGCGCCGACATCGCCCATGAAGACCTCGGCCGGGTAGGCGTTGAACCACAAAAAGGCGAGACCCGCGCCGGCCATCGCGGCGCAGAAGATCGCCAGTTCGCCGGCGCCCGGGACAAAGGGCACGCCGAGGTATTTGGAGAACACCGCGTTGCCGGCGACGTAGGCGAAGATCGCCAGCGCGGAGGCCACCATCACGGTCGGCAGGATCGCCAGGCCGTCGAGGCCGTCGGTGAGGTTGACCGCGTTGCTGGAGCCGACGATGACGAAGTAGGCGAGCACGATGAAGGCCGCCGCCGACAACGGCAGCGTGGCGTACTTGAAGAAGGGGATGATGAGCTCGGTGTGCGCGGGCAGGGAGGCGGTCTGCCACAGGTAGGCCGCGACCGCCAGGCCGATCAGCGACTGCCAGAAATACTTCCAGCGCGAGGCGAGGCCACGCGAGTTCTTCTCGACCACTTTGCGCCAGTCGTCGACCCAGCCGATGGCGCCGAAGCCCACCAGCGTGAGCAACGCGACCCAGACATAGTCATTGGACAGGTCGGCCCACAGCAGCGTGGTGACGGTGACCGACACCAGGATCAGCGCGCCGCCCATGGTCGGCGTGCCGGCCTTGATCAGGTGCGTCTGCGGGCCGTCGCTGCGCACCGACTGGCCGATTTTCAGCGCGGTGAGCTTGCGGATTACGGCAGGCCCGACGATGAAGGAAATCGTCAGCGCGGTGAGCGTGGCCAGCACCGCGCGCAACGTCAGGTAGCTGAAGACATTGAATGCCCGGATGTCCTGGCCAAGATATTCGAACAGCCACAGCAGCATGTCAGTGTCCCTCGTGCCCCGGCCTTGAGGCCGTCGGGCATTCCACAAAACTGTTGACCACGCGTTCCATCTGCATGAAGCGCGAGCCTTTCACCAATACGGTGGTGTCGGGCGTGAGTAGGTTTTCGAGTTCGGCGAGCAGTTCCTGGATGCGCTCGAAATGCATCGCACCCGCGCCGAATGCGCCGACGGTTTCCCGAGTCAGCTCGCCCAGGGCCAGCAGCGTGTCGACCCCGGCAGCGCGCGCGGCCAGGCCGATCTGCGCATGCATGGCCGCGGCGTCGTCGCCCAGTTCCCCCATGTCTCCCAGCACCAGCACTTTTCGGCCGGGTTGCTGTGCCAGCACCGCCAGCGCGGCTTGCACCGAATCCGGGTTGGCGTTGTAGGTGTCGTCGATGAAGGTGCTGCCGTGCAGGGCAGGCTTTTTTTGCAGGCGGCCCTTGACGCCGCTGAAAGCGGACAGCCCGGCGTCGATGCTGCGCAGGCTGACGTCGAGGGCGAAGGCGGCGGTGGCGGCGGCGAGTGCGTTCATCACATTGTGTTCGCCCGGCACCTGCAGCGCGATGTCGAGGCAGGCATGGGGCAGGGTGAGGGTCAGCGCCGAGCCGAAGCTGCCGGGGCGATATTGCCCGCGCACTTTCGCCGGTTGCCTGATGCCGAAATCGATCACGCTGCGCCGCGCATTGGCCTCGCGCCACAGCCCGGCGTGCGCGTCGTCGGCGTTGAACACGGCGATGCCGGCGTCCGACAGGCCGTTGAAGATTTCGCCCTTGGCGCGCGCGATGGCCTCGACCGATCCGAGAAAGCCGATATGCGCAGTCATCGCGTTGTTGACCACCGCCACGTCCGGCCGCGCCAGCCGCGTCAGGTAGTCGATTTCGCCCGTGTGGTTCATGCCCATTTCCAGCACCGCGAACCGATGCGTCGGGCGCAGGCGCAGCAGCATCAGCGGCAGGCCGATGTCGTTGTTGAGGTTGCCCTCGGTGGCGAGCACCGCATCGTCGGAACCCGCTTCCACCCGCAGGATGGCCGCCAGCATTTCCTTCACCGTCGTCTTGCCGTTGCTGCCGGTGATGGCGACGAGCGGAATCGTGAAGCGCCGGCGCCAGGTGGCGGCCAGCCTGCCAAGCGCGAGGCGGGTGTCGTCGACGCGGAGGGCCGTCGTCATGTCGGGCGCCTGTGCGGCGTCGAGCACCACGCCAGCCGCGCCTCGCTCCAACGCCTGCACGGCGAACCTGCCGCCGTCGAATTTCTCGCCGCGCAGCGCGATGAAGAGATCGCCCGGCTGGATCGTGCGGCTGTCGGTGGAGACGCGCAGCACCTCGGCATCCACCCCGCCGAACGGCACGCCAAGCATGGCGGCGGCCTCTGACAGACGCATCATGCTCATGTCCATGCCTCCAAGGCTTTTCTGGCAACCGCCACGTCGGAGAACGGCTGCCGCTCGCCGGCGATTTCCTGGAAGTCCTCGTGGCCCTTGCCGGCGATCACCACCACGTCGCCGTGATGCGCGCCGCCGATGGCCTCGAAAATCGCGCGTGCGCGATCCGACTCGACGTGCGGCTTGTCGCCCGTGCCGGCCAGGACGTCGTCGATGATGCGGCGCGGGTCTTCGTTGCGGGGGTTGTCACTGGTGATCCAGACTTCGTCGGCGCCTGCGACTGCGGCCTGCCCCATCAGCGGGCGCTTGCCGCGGTCACGATTGCCGCCGCAGCCGAAGACGCAGATCAGGCGCCCGCCACTGACGATTTCGCGCAGGGTGGCGAGTACCTTTTCCAGCGCGTCGGGGGTGTGGGCGTAGTCCACCACCACCAGCGGATGGGCGTTGCCGCCGAGGGTCTGCATCCGCCCCGGTGGCGGCGTGATGTGCGTTAGCGCCTGGCAGGCATCGTCCAGCTTCACGCCGGAAACCAGCAGGGTGGCCAGCACCGCCAGCAGGTTGGCCGCGTTGAAGCGGCCCAACAGCGGCGCGTCGACTTCGGCAGTGCCCCAGTCAGTGCGCACCACGAGGTGCAGGCCGGCCTGCGACAGGCGCAGCTTTTCACCCACCACGGCGCCGCGCCGGAAACCATAGCCGGCGACGCTCGCCAGCCTCGTCTCTGCTTCCAACTGCTTGCCAAAGGCGTCGTCGAGGTTGACTACCGCCCACTCCAGCCCCGGCCAGCTGAACAGGCGCGCCTTGGCGGCGGCATAGCTGTCCATGTCGCCGTGGTAATCGAGATGGTCGCGCGACAGGTTGGTCAGCACCGCGACGCTGAACTGGGTGCCGTTGAGCCGCCCCTGAGCCAGCCCGTGCGACGACACCTCCATCGCGCACGCGGTCGCGCCCTGCTGCCGGAAATGCGCCAGGCGCTGCTGCAGCTCGATGGCGTCGGGCGTGGTGTTGAGCGCCGGCGTGAGCGCACCGGGGAAGCCATTGCCGACCGTGCCGATGACGGCGGTCTTGCGCCCCAGCTGCGAGAAGGTCTGCGCGACCCAGTGCGCCACCGAGGTCTTGCCATTGGTGCCGGTGATGCCGACCATGTGCAGCGCGCGCGAAGGCTCGCCGTAGACATGGGCGGCAATTTCGCCGATGCGGTTTTTCAGCCCGGTCACCCCGGCATTGGGAATGGCGAGCGCAGGATCCCACTGGTAGTGGTCGGCTTCCCACAGCACGCCGTCGACGCGCTGCGCCACCGCCTGCGCGATGAAGTCGCGGCCGTCGCGCGCCTCTCCGGGGTAGGCGGCGAACACCACACCCGGCATGGCCCGGCGGCTGTCGCTGACGAGCTCGGCGACGGCGATGCCGAGCCGCTCCAGAATGTGCGGCACGGATTCGCGGATCGCCTGCGGCGCGGCCAGGGTGTTTGTGTCTTGCTGCGGATTCGCCATCACGCGCCTCCGCCTGCACGCGCCACCGGCAGCGCGTTCTGCGTCACCTGCGTCTTGGTTTCCGGCGCATCCGGCGGCACCGCGAGCTGACGCAAGCTGGCGGCCATCACCTGCGCAAACACCGGGCCGGCGGTGCTGCCGCCGTAATACACCCCGCCGGACGGCTCATCGATCACCACCCCGATGATGAGGCGCGGGTTGGAGGCCGGCGCCATGCCGACGAAGGAAGACAGAAAGAGGTCGGAAGCGTAGCGGCCGTCGACCAGCTTGTGCGCGGTGCCGGTCTTGCCGGCCACGCGATAGCCCGGCACCCGGGTTCGCATGCCGGTGCCGCCTTCCTGCGTCACGGTTTCCATCATGGCGCGCACTTTGCGCGCCACCGCCGGGGAGAACACTCGCTCGCCGACGATTTCCTGCGGCTCGCGCTTGAGAAAGGACAGCGGCATCACTTCGCCGTCGTTGGCAAACGCCATGTAGGCCCGGGTCAGCTGCAGCAGGCTGACCGACAGACCGTAGCCGTAGGCCATGGTGGCGTGCTCGACCGGCTTCCAGGTGGCGGCATCGCGCAGGCGCCCGGCGGTCTCGCCGGGAAAGCCCGAGCCCGGCAACTGGCCGAAGCCGGCGCGGTGCAGCACGTCCCAGTATTGCTGCGGCGTCATCGACATGGCCAGCTTCACCGCGCCGACGTTGCTCGACTTCTGGATGATTTCGCTCACCGTCAACTGGGGATGCGGATGGGTGTCGCGCACCAGCTTCGCGCCGACGCGCCAGGTTTCCGGCGTGTCGATCACGCTGTCCGGGCGGTACAGGCCGCGCTCCAGCACCGCCGCCGCGACGAAGGGCTTGATGGTGGAGCCCGGCTCGAAGGTGTCGATCACCGCGCGGTTGCGCATCGGCCCCGGCTTGTAGTTGCGGCGGTTGTTGGGGTTGAAGATCGGCTGGTTGGCCAGCGCGAGAATCTCGCCGGTCTTGGCGTCGAGCACCACCACGCTGCCGCCCTTGGCCTTGAGCGCGACAATCGCCGCCGCCAGTTCGCGGTGCGCCAGATACTGGATGTTGAGATCGAGCGACAGCGCCAGGTTGCCGCCCATCTGCGCGGTCCGGATCGGCGCCAGGTCGCGGATGGTGTTGCCGCGGCGGTCGCGCTGGATCCGGCGCTTGCCCTCGCGTCCGGCCAGCCAGTCCTGATAGGCGCGCTCGACGCCCTCCTGGCCGAGATCGTCCACATTGGTGAAGCCGACCACGTGCGCGGCGACTTCGCCTGCCGGGTAGTAGCGGCGGAATTCGCGCCGCAGATGCAGGCCTGGCACCCCCATGGCGGCGATCCTGACCGCCTGCTCCGGCGTGACCGGTCGCCGCACGCTGAATTCGCCGCGCGTCTTGCGCGCCAGCGTTTTCTCCAGCGCCTGCGGCGACACGCCGAGCACCCTGGCCAGCTGTGCACGCGCTTCGCCGGACAGCTTGAGCTCGTCCGGACGCGCCCACAGGGATTCGACCGGCGTGCTGATCGCCAGCAGCTTGCCGTTGCGGTCGGACACCTGGCCGCGATGCGCGGGCAGGGTGAGGTTGCGGTTGGTCAACGCATCGCCCTTGCCCTGCAGGTAGTTGGTGTTGATACCCTGCAGGTAGAACGCGCGCCCGGCCACCACCACCAGCCCGGCAAGCAGCAGGCCGCCCACCGCAGCCATGCGCCACGGGGCGAGATTGAGCTTGAGCAGTTTCCTCGAGTGGTAGTTCATGGCGCGTCTGCCAGCGTTTCGATGCGCACGCGGTCATGCGCCGGCTCGACCAAGCCAAGCCGGGTGCGCGCAAGCGTGTCGACCCGCGCCAGATTGGCCCAGGTGCTCTGCTCCAGTTGCAACTGCCCCCATTGCTCGTCCAATACGCGCGCCTCTTTCTTCAGGCGTTCCAGCTCCACAAAATAAGTGCGCGAGCGATGCTGCGCCTGGATGACGGCCAGCGCACACACAACCAACGCCAGCGCCATGACAACGTTGAAGCGGCTCATGCTCCCTCGTCCATGCGTTCCGCCACCCGCAGCACGGCGCTGCGCGCCCGCGGGTTGGCCGCTACTTCGGCGCTGTTCGCGCGCTGGGCGCGGCCCACCAGCCTCAGCCGCCCCGGCTTCAGCATGGCGGCCTGAATCGGCAGGCGGCGCGGCGCCTGCTCACCCTGAGCCTCCTCGCGCATGAAGCGCTTGGTGATGCGGTCTTCCAGCGAATGAAAGCTGATGACCGCGAGCCGCCCGCCGGGTTTCAGTTTGTCCACGCATTGCGGCAGCACGGCGCTCAGCTCTTCCAGTTCGCGGTTGATGTAAATCCGTATAGCTTGAAAGCTGCGGGTCGCCGGGTGTTGCCCCGGTTCGCGTTTTTTGACCGTTGCGGCGATGAGACTCGCCAGCTGCCCGGTGCTGCGGATGGCTGCTTCCTGGCGTGCCGCAACAATCGCGCGCGCAATCGATTTAGCAAACCGCTCTTCCCCGTAGGTGCGGATGACTTCACTGATCTCTCCCTCTTCCGCTGTCGCCAGCCAGTCAGCCGCCGACAGCCCGCTTCCCGGATCCATGCGCATGTCGAGCGGCGCATCGAAGCGAAAGCTGAATCCGCGCGTGGCGTCGTCGAGTTGCGGCGACGACACCCCGATATCCAGCAATATTCCGTCCACCTGCGTCACGCCCAATTGGTCGAGCACCGCGCCCAGCTTCGAAAACGGGCTTTGCACCAGCGTCAGCCGGGCGTCCTGCAGGGCAGCCCCGGCGCGGATGGCGTCGGGATCGCGGTCCAGCGCAATCAGACGGCCGGCCGGCCCCAGCTGCGCCAGGATCAGCCGGCTGTGTCCGCCGCGCCCGAAAGTGGCATCGACATAGACACCGTCGGGCCTGATCGCCAGTGCCGCCACCGCCTCCTGTGCCAGCACCGGCACATGGGCGGTCTCCATCACAACGTAAAGCCTTCCAGCTCGGGCGGCAGCGCATCGTCGCTGAACGTCAGCGCCTGGGCCACCTGCGCCTCCCAGCGCGCCTCGTTCCACAACTCCACCTTGCTGCCCTGTCCCACCATCACCACGCTCTTGTCGAGTTCGGCGAACTTGCGCAGCATCGGCGGCAGCAGCACGCGGCCGGCACTGTCCATGTCCATGTCATGGGCATAGCCGACGAGCAATTGTTTGAGACTGCGGGTACGGGAATTGAAGTCGGAGAGCCCATTGAGCTTTTTCTCGATCGGCTCCCACTCGGGCAGGGGATAGAGCAGCAGGCACTGGCTGGGGTCGGCGGTGATCACCACTCGCCCGCCGCCATTGACCAGGAGGGCGTCGCGGTAGCGCGCCGGCACCACAAGCCGGCTTTTGCTGTCCAGATTGACAGTTGCGACCCCCCGAAACATGCGCTCCCCCCAGTTTATTGAATGTCGATTCAGCCAAATTTGGCTGCGTTAGGCCGGGCGCATTCTCCCACACCCTCCCACCAATCACCACCTGCACCCACTATAGGGGATAGTTTTGTGGGGGTCAAGCCGACGGACGCAAAAAAACCCCTATGCCTCAAGGACTTAGGGGTTGTTCTTGGCTGTGGATAAGTTTCTGGAAAAACCTTAGCTTAGCGGCTAATTCTGCTTATTAATTTAGATAAAAGCGCTAAGTATTTGAATTGCATAAAAAGTGGGAAAGTCGGTCGATAAGCCGGGTTCTGTCGTGGACAACCATTCCTCTAGGCCGGCCATTGCTGACCGGCTCCAGCCACCTACCCGCAGACTCAGCGAGCCGCTTCATCGCCTGCCTATTTGGTGTTGCTCCGGATGGAGGTTACCGCGTTTCAC
>NCGX01000010.1 GCA_002256995.1 Hydrogenophilales bacterium 16-64-40 | reverse complement strand
GTTCGGCGATTACCTCGGCGGGCTGGTGGCGCTCGACCCCAACACCGGCGGGGTGCTGGCGCTGGTCTCCCGGCCCGGATTCGACCCCAACCTGTTCGTCGACGGGATCGACCCGGAAACCTGGAAGTCGCTCAACGAATCGCCCGACCGGCCGATGGTGAATCGCGCGCTGCGCGGTGTCTATCCGCCGGGATCGACGATCAAGCCGCTGCTGGCGCTGGCCGGCCTGGAACTGGGGCTGCGCAAGGCCTCGGACAGCTTCGTCGATCCGGGACATTACAGCCTGCCCAACAGCAGCCATCAGTTCCGCGACTGGAAACGCGGCGGACACGGCGTCGTCGACCTGCGCCGCTCCATTTCCCAGTCGTGCGATGTCTACTATTACCGCTTGGCAGTGGACATGGGCATCGACCGCATGCACGACTACCTGGCGCAGTTCGGCCTGGGCCAAAAAACCGGCATCGACCTGGACGGCGAGTCGGGCGGACTGCTGCCCTCGCGCGACTGGAAGCAGCGCCGTTTCAAGCAACCTTGGTATCCCGGCGAGACGGTGATTGCCGGCATCGGCCAGGGCTATCACCTGACCACCCCGCTGCAGCTGGCGGTGGCGGCGGCCATGCTTGCCAATGGCGGCGTGCGGATCGAGCCGCGCCTGGTGCAGGCGGTGCGCGACCCGGTTGCCCATACCTGGCAGCCGCAGCCGGGCGGTGCGCGCGCCCAGCTGGCGATCACCCCGAAGCACCTGGAGGCCGTACGCGAAGGCATGATGGACGTGATGCGTCCGGGCGGCACCGCGGCCAGATCGGCGGCCGGCGCACCGTACACCATTGCTGGCAAGACCGGCACCGCGCAGGTGGTCGGCATCAAGCAGGGCGCGCGCTACGACGCCGACCGGCTGGCCCGGAAGCATCTCGACCATGCGCTGTTCATTGCCTATGCGCCGACCGAGAACCCCACCATCGTGGTGGCGGTGATGGTCGAAAACGGCGGCTCGGGCAGCGGCGTCGCGGCGCCGATCGCGCGCGCAGTATTCGATTATTACCTGACCGGGAAGCGCCCCGGCGACATGAAACTGGAGGCTGACGATGCCGCGGACTAGTCATTGGATCGTGCGCCGGCTGAGCCATCTGGACGGCATGCTGCTGATCCTGGTGCTGTTGCTGCTGGGCGTCAGCCTGGCGGTGGTGACGAGCGCGTCGGGCCAGAGCCCGGCGCGCATCAGCGGCCACCTGATCAACATCGGACTGGCGCTAGGGGTGATGCTGGTGATGGCCAATGTGCCGCCGCATCTGTTGTCCCGGGTGGGGCCGCCCCTGTTTGTTGCGGGAGTGGTGTTGCTGATCGGGGTGGCGCTGTTCGGCGAAGTCCGCAACGGCTCGCGGCGCTGGCTGAATCTGGGGTTCATGGCGTTCCAGCCGTCGGAACTGCTGAAACTGGCGCTGCCCCTGACCCTGGCCTGGTATTTCCAGCGCAACGAGGCGGTGCTGCGCGCGAAGCACTTCCTGGTCGCCGGCGTGCTGCTGCTGGTGCCGTTTGTGCTGATCCTGCGCCAGCCCGATCTGGGCACCGCGCTGATGCTCGGGGCCTCGGGTTTCTATCTGCTGTTCTTTGCCGGCCTGCCGTGGAAGGTGATCTTCGGCGGCGGCGTCCTCGGCGCCGCCGGCCTGCCGGTAATATGGGGCTTGATGCACGACTACCAGCAGCGCCGCGTGCTGACCTTGCTCGACCCCACGTCGGACCCGCTGGGCGCCGGCTACCACATCATTCAATCGACCATCGCAATCGGTTCGGGCGGACTGTTCGGCAAGGGCTGGATGCAGGGCACGCAAAGCCAGCTCGACTTCATCCCGGAGCGGACAACCGATTTTGTATTCGCCGTGTTCGGCGAGGAATTCGGCTATGTCGGCGTCATTCTGTTGATCACGCTGTATCTGGCCATTGTCGCGCGCGGTCTGGTCATCGCGGCACGGGCGCCGACGTTGTTCGGCCGGCTGATGGCGGCCACGCTGAGCCTCAATCTGTTCACCTACGCATTCGTCAACATCGGTATGGTATCGGGCATTCTGCCGGTGGTCGGCGTGCCGCTGCCGCTGATGAGCTACGGCGGCACCGCGCTCATCACGCTATTGCTCGGGATGGGCATCCTGATGAGCGTGGCGACGCATCGCCAGCTCAACAAATCGTGACGCGATAAAATACAGCCATGAAAACGATCCTGATTTTGGGCATAACCACCGCCCTGGTGCTGGCCGGCTGCAGCAGCCCCTCCACGCCCACCCAGTCCGCGCCCGCAACGACGGCGAAAAGCGGCGGCTATTATCTCGACGATGGTCCCGAGCCCAGCCCACCGGCAAACCTGGATGCCGTTCCCGACGCGGTGCCGCGCGATGAACCGCTGCACCGCTTCGCCAACCGACCCTACGTCGCACTCGGCAAACCCTATACACCGAAGACCGCGCGCCGCGCGCATCGTGAGGAAGGCGTGGCCTCGTGGTACGGCAAACGCTTCCACGGCAGAAAAACCGCGTCGGGCGAGGTCTACGACATGTATGCCATGACCGCCGCGCACCCCACCCTGCCGCTGCCGAGTTACGCGCGGGTCACTGCGCTCGACAGCGGCAAGTCCGTGGTGGTGCGCATCAACGACCGCGGCCCGTTTCACGCCAAGCGCGTCATCGATCTGTCGTATACCGCGGCCCACAAGCTGGGTTATCTGAAGCGCGGCAGTACGCGGGTGCGGGTGGAAAGTCTCGACCCCGCCGCCTATGACACGCGGGGGGAGGCGTTGCAAGAAGGCGTTTTCCTGCAGGTGGGCGCATTTTCGCGCGCCGACAATGCGCAGCAACTGCTCGACCGCCTGACGCAGGCACTCGAACTCGACCCCGGCAGTAGCTGCGTGGTGCTCAGCGACAAACTGCACCGCGTGCAGCTCGGACCCTATCCAAGCGACGACGCTGCGCAGGCGGCGCGCGCGCGCGTGCGGGAACGTCTCGACCTGAATGCAGTCTTGGTCAGACGCGATTAATTAAAGGCTTAAGGATGAAGATTTTCTGGTTGGGGCTGGCGCTCCTGTTTTCCGCATCGGCCTGGGCGGCGCCTGCCGGCATCATGGCGCGCGCCTGGGTGGTGATCGACCAGACCAGTGGCCGTGAACTTGCCGCGTATCAGGCCGATTTGCCGCTGGCGCCGGCTTCGCTGACCCAGCTGATGACGGCCTATGTGCTGCTGGGCGATATCCGCAAGAACAAACTGAACCTGGGCGAGGCGCTGACCGTGCCGGAAGCCGCCACCGAGACCGACGGTGCGCGCGTGTTTCTCAAGACGGGCGATCAGGTGAGCGTAGACACCTTGCTGCAGGCGATGCTGGTGCAGTCGGCCAGCGACGCCACGCTGACGCTGGTGACGGCGACCGACGGCAGCGAAGCGGCGTTTGTCGAGCGCATGAATCGCGAAGCCAAGCGGCTTGGCATGACCAAAAGCCGTTTCATGAACGCCACCGGATTGACCGAGCCGGGGCACGAATCGAGCGCCCGCGACCTCGCCCTGCTGTCGCGGGCGCTGATGCGCGACTTTCCCGAGCGGCAGGATTTTTTCGCGCAAAAGGAACTGGCCGTCAAGGGCGTCACGTATTACAACGGCAATCGTCTGCTGTGGCGCGACAGCACCGTCAATGGCCTCAAGGTCGGGCGCACCGCTCAGGCCGGCTTCTGCATGGCGGCATCGGCCCAGCGCGGCGACCAGCAGCGCATCGCGGTGGTGCTCGGCGGGCGTTCCGATGCGCAGCGCACCCAGGATGCGCTGCGTTTGCTGAATTACGGTTTCGAAAATTTCGACAGCGTGCGGCTCTACCGCGCACAGCAGCCGGTCAAGGTGGTGTCGCTCTACCGCGGCGCGCGCGCCTCCGTGGGCATGGGGTTTGCACAGGACTTTCATCTGCTGGTGCCGCGCGGCAGTGCGTCGCGCGTCAAGGCCGAAGTCATCACCCAGCAGCCGATTGTGGCGCCGGTGCGCCGGGGCCAGCGCCTGGGCGCGCTGCGGCTGACGCTCGACGGCAAGCCGATCGGCGATTATCCCCTGGTCGCGCTGCACGACGTTGCCGTGGCCGGCATCTTCGGCCGCGGATGGGATTCGATCCGGCTTTTCTTCGGCCAATGAGCGTTTATCTCAACGGACAGTTTCTGCCGCTGGCCGATGCGAAAGTGTCGGTGCTCGATCGCGGCTTCGTCTACGGCGACGGGGTATACGAGCTGGTGCCGGTGTACTCGAAAAAGCCGTTCCGGCTCGACGAACACCTGCGCCGCCTGCAGGGCAGCCTCGACGGCATCCGCCTCGCCAATCCGCATACGACCGACGGGTGGCGCGAACTGATCCTGCGACTGGTCGAATTGCAGGACTTCGCCGACCAGTCGCTCTACATCCAGGTCACCCGTGGCACGCCAGTCGAGGGGCAGCCGCCGCGCGACCACGCGTTCCCGAAAGGGGTGCCGCCGACGGTCTTCATGTTCTCGCAGCCGCTGCTGACGTCCACCCCCGCGCAAAAGGCCGCCGGCGTGTGCGCCGTCAGCGCCGTCGACAACCGCTGGCTGCGCTGCAACATCAAGGCCATCTCGCTGCTGGCCAACATCCTGCTGCGCCAGCAGGCGGTCGACGTCGACTGCGCCGAGACCGTGATGCTGCGCGACGGCTTTTTGACCGAGGGCGCGGCGAGCAATCTCTTCGTGGTCAAGGACGGCGTGCTGCGGGCGCCGCCGCCGTCGAACCTGATGCTGACCGGCGTCACCTACGACGTGGTGCTGGAGCTCGCCGCGGCGAACGGCATTCCGCACGAGATGCGGGCGATTACCGAAGCCGAGGTGCGTGGCGCCGACGAGCTGTGGATGACCTCGTCGACCAAGGAAATCATGGCCATCGTGAAACTCGACGGCGCGCCGGTCGGCGCCGGCGTGCCGGGGCCGCTGGCGATGCGGATGGATGGCCTGTATCAGACCTTCAAGCTGCAGGTGATGCGCGTATGAGGAGCTTATGAGCGAAGAAGAAACCCTGCTGGTCTTCCCCACCGACTTTCCGATCAAGATCATGGGCGAGCGGCGCGACGACTTCGCGCAGACCATGGTCGAACTGGTGCAGCGTCACGCGCCCGACTTCATGGCCGAGACCGTTGAAATGCGGGCATCCAGCGGCGGCAACTACCTGTCGGTGACCTGCGTGGTGCGCGCCACCTCGAAGGCGCAACTCGATGCGCTGTATCGCGAGATCACCGCGCATCCGTGGGTGAAGATGGCGTTGTGATTGCCAGGGCTCGGGATTCAGGGATCCGGGATCAGGAAAGCGCAGCCGTCGCGCGCAACCTGGGGCGGGTCGAGTACGAGCCGACTTGGCGGGCGATGCAGGCTTTCACCGCGCAGCGCACGCCCGACACGCCGGATGAAATCTGGCTGCTGGAACACCCGCCGGTCTACACCCAGGGGCAGGCCGGCCGCGCCGAGCACCTGATTGCCGCCACCGACATTCCCGTGGTGCCGATCGACCGCGGCGGTCAGATCACCTATCACGGGCCGGGACAGGTCGTGGCCTACGTGCTGGTCGACCTGCGCCGGCGCGGCTACGGCATCCGCGACCTGGTCAGCCGCATGGAGCAGGCGGTGATCGATCTGCTGGCGGCGCATGGCGTGGCCTCGGCCTGCGCGTGAAGCACGGCTGCACCTATCACGGGCTGGCATTCAACGTCGACATGGACCTGGCGCCGTTCGCCGCCATCAACCCCTGCGGCTACGCGGGGATGGCGGTGACGCAATGCCGCGATCTGGGCGTGCTGCTGTCCCCGTCGCAGGCCGGGCATTTGCTCGCCTGCCGCCTGCTGGACGCGATTTATAGTTGACTGATTTACTTGGTTATTAGTATTCTTGTGCCTTCCATTGGAGTGATCTATGAGCACCGACACCCTGCCGTCCGACCCCAAACTCCTGATGCGCTCGATCATCCAGCGCATCGCCACCGGCCCCGACCTGTCCAAGGACATCAGCCGCACCGAGGCGCATCTGGGCACCAAGGCCATCATCGACAACGTCATCGACCCGGTGCAGGTCGGCATTTACTTCATCGCCCTGCGCATGAAGCGCGAGACGATGGACGAAAACCGCGGCGTGCTCGATGCGGTGCTGGAAACCACCCGGCGCGTCACGGCCGAGGTGGACGAAGTGGTCGACATCGGCGACCCCTACGACGGCTACACCCGCTGCCTGCCTGCCGCGCCTTTCCTCGGCCCGCTTTTGGCCGAACTCGGCGTGCACGTGGTCTGCCACGGACTCGACAAGGTCGGGCCCAAATTCGGCGTCACCGCGCGCCATGTGCTGGAAGCGGCCGGCGTGCCGGTCGACCTGTCTCCGGTCGACGCCGCGGCGCGTCTGGCCGACCCGGCGATCGGCTGGACCTACGTCGACCAGGCCGAATCCAACCCCGGCATGCATAACCTGATTCCGCTGCGCACGCAGATGATCAAGCGCCAGGTACTGACCACGGTGGAAGTGCTGTCCAAGCCCATTGCCGGCAAAAAGCTGACCCATTTCGTCACCGGTTACGTGCACAAGCCGTATCCGCCGGTGTATGCCGACCTCGCGCGCGAAGCCGGCTTCGACACCGCCTGCATCGTGCGCGGCGTCGAGGGCGGGGTGATCCCGTCCCTGCGCCAGACCGGCAAGTACTTCCAATACCACGACCGCGGCGCCGAAATCGAAGCGAGCGTCGACCCGCTGGCGCTCGGCATCAGCCAGCCGGTGCGCGCAGTGCCGCTGCCGGGCGCGGTTGCCAGCGACGCGGGCGAGGACGAGATCGTCGCCGCCATCGACATCAGGGCCACCGCGCACGCCGCCGCCGAAGCCGGCATCCTGGCACTCAAAGGCGACCGTGGCGCGACCTACGATTCGCTGGTGCTGGCCGGCTCCATCATCCTGCACCACGTCGACCGCGCGGCCAGCGTCGCCGACGCTGCCGCACAGATCCGCGCCGTGCTGGATTCCGGCCGCGCCGTGGCAAGGGTGCAGTGATGGGGGAATTCGTCGCCATCGCCACCGCAGACGAACTCAAACCGGCGCAGATGAAACGCGTCGTCGTCGATGGACGCCGGCTGCTGCTGTGCAATGCGGGCGGCACCCATTACGTCGTCGACGAAATGTGCACCCACGAGGACTATTCGCTGTACCTGGGCTGCATCAAGGACGGCAAGATCAAGTGCTCGCTGCACGGCAGCTACTTCGACCTCACCACCGGTCAGCCCACCTGCGATCCGGCGGACGAGCCGATCAAGACCTATCCGGTCAAGGTCGAAGCCGGGCAGGTCTGGGTGGCGGTCTAGGATTCAGGCGCCAGGATTAAGGGATTGAGCGGCCGAAGGCCGCGAATGTGAATCCCCTGACCCCTATTTCCCGAGCAATCCCTGGATCGTCTTCACAATCTCCGGGTGATCGAACTCGCGCCCGCCGATCGCGCTGGCGACGATGCGCCCCTGCTGGTCAACCAGGAAGGTCGTCGGCAGGCCCGCCACTTTCCACGCCCGCATGCCGTGGCTGCGGGTATCGAGCAGGATGGGAAAGGTCGGCACTGCGTCCAGCTGGCTGGTGAAGGCCTCGATGGTGTCGGCATCCTCGCCCACATTCACCGCCAGCACGATGAAAGGCTTGCCCTTGAACGCCTGCGACAGGCGCTCCATCGACGGCATTTCGCGGCGGCACGGCGGACACCAGGTGGCCCAGAAGTTGATCAGCACCACCTTGCCCTTGAGCTGCGCCAGGTCGAGCGTCTTGCCGTCGATGTCCTTGAACTTCAAGACAGGCGCCGGCTTCGGCGTCTGCAAGTTCAGGCTGTGCGACAGCGGCGGCAGGTCGGCGGCATGCGCCCCCGCCCCTAACGCACAGCACACGGCCAGTACCGCGCCCACGACGTGTTTACGAAGTTTCATCTGCACACCTCAGTTTTTCGAGTTTTCCGGAATGGGCCCGGCCGCCTGTGTGCCACACAAAGCGCAGGTCGAACGGAACGTCGCGCGGCACGCTGTAGGCCGTCATGCCCTGGTTCCAGTCGCCCGGGGCAAAGGTCTGGGTGGCGGGGAACTGCGCCCAGGTAAAAGCGATGCGCGCCGATTCGGGCACGCTCTGCCGCCTCCAGAGGTGTTCCCACGCCACCTTGCTGCGAATGGCGTTCGGCGGCTGGCCCGCCGGAACATAGCGCCAGTTGGCCAGGTTGTGCTGGATCGGCCGCTCGCCGATATTGCGCACCACCGTCATGAAGACGCATTCGCGGGCGTAGCGTTCCGCCGCATCGGGCGAGAAACCGCGCGCCTGATAAAAGGCGCGCGTCTGGTCCGGGCTGATCTGCGTCAGGCGCACCTGGATGCCGGCGGTTTCAGTCTGCCAGGTGACCAGCCCGGTTTCCGGGTCGACGATCTGTTCGGTGGCGAAGCCGACCAGCGGCCATATAGCTAGCAGGGTAAGGGTGAGGCGTCGCATCAGTTAAAATCCAGAGGGTTGAATTACCGAAGTTGTTCCGAGCACATTATGGCAGACCCCATCCAGCACAAAGGCGCCGCCAAGACCGCGCGCATCCCGATCAAGATCGTGCCGCAGCCGCGCATGCGCCTGCCGTCGTGGATCCGCGCCAAGTCGCCCAACGTGCCGAACGTCGCGCGCTTGAAGGGCATCCTGCGCGAGGCCCGGCTGCACACCGTGTGCGAGGAGGCCTCGTGTCCCAATCTGGGCGAATGCTTCGGCCATGGCACCGCCACCTTCATGATCCTCGGCGACCTGTGCACGCGGCGCTGCCCGTTCTGCGACGTCGGCCACGGCACGCCCTTGCCGCCGGATGTCGACGAGCCACGCCACCTGGCCGAGACGATCGCGCTGATGGCGTTGAAATACGTGGTGATCACCAGCGTCGACCGCGACGACCTGCGCGACGGCGGCGCCGATCATTTCGCGCTGTGCATCGCGGCGGTGCGCGAGAAGTCGCCGGCCACCCGCATCGAAATCCTCACCCCGGATTTCCGCGGCCGGCTCGACAAGGCGCTGGACAGGCTCGAAACGGCACCGCCCGACGTGATGAACCACAACCTGGAAACCGTGCCGCGCCTGTACAAGGCCGCGCGCCCCGGCGCCGACTACGCGCATTCGCTGAAGCTCTTGCAGGATTTCAAGACACGCCATCCCGACATTCCGACCAAGTCCGGCCTGATGCTGGGCCTGGGCGAGGAAGACGACGAGATCCTGCAGGTGATGCGCGACCTGCGCGCGCACGGCGTCGATATGCTGACCCTCGGCCAGTACCTGCAGCCTTCGCAGCACCACCTGCCGGTGCTGCGCTTCGTCACCCCCGAGCGCTTCGCCCAGTTCGAGCAGGAAGCGCTGGCGATGGGCTTCAAGCATGCGGCCTGCGGGCCGATGGTGCGCTCAAGCTATCACGCCGACCAGCAGGCCGCCGGGGTCTGATTCACCGCACCATTTGTAGGAGGGGCGCCCCGCCCCGATGCCGTGGTGTTTGCTGGGGTACGAAAATCGGGGCGAGGGCGCCCCGCCTACATTAAAAGGCGCCGCCGGGTCAGCGCCAGCGCGATGATGTAGCCGATGCTGCCGTAAATCAGCAGCCCGGCGACATGCAGGGCGATGTCGCCGGGCACGTTGCCGACCACCAGCGGGCGCGCCAGGTCGATGGCGTGGGTGAGCGGCAGCCAGGCCGACACAGCCTGCACCGGCAGCGGCAGCTGCGACACAGGGAAGAACACGCCGCACAAGAGCACCATCGGCCATCACCAGCCCCAGGCCGCCGAAGCAGAAGCCGACCAGCGCCACCACCGGGATGATCCACAGCGTCATCCAGAAGTTTCCATACAGCCCCAGCCCCCAGATCACCGCCAGGATCGCGACCCCGGACAACAGGCTCTTCGCCACCGCCCAGGTGAGTTCGCCCAGCATCACGTCGTCGAGCGTGAGCGGCGCATTCATGATGGCGTCCCAGGTGCGCTGCACGTGCATGCGCGAAAAGCTCGAATACAGCACCTCGAAGGTGGCGGCGTTCATCGTGCTGTAGGCCACCGTGCCGGCGGCGAGGAAGGTGAGGTAGGGCATGCCGGCGACGTCGGGCAACAGGCTGCCGAGGCCGTAGCCCAGCCCCAGCATGTACAGCATCGGGTCGGCCAGGTTGCCGAGGATGGACGGGATGGCAAGCTTCTTCCACACCAGGTAGTTGCGCTGCCATACCGGGATGAAGCGCCAGGAAAGATGGGGCAGTCGCAGATGCTTAATCACGCAGATCCCTCCCAGTGAGCTTGAGGAACACGTCTTCCAGATTCGACGGCCGGTGCAAATAGCGCAGCGCAGGCGCCTGCTTCAGCGCATCGATCACGCGCTCGGCATTGTCGGTGTAGCAGAACAGGGTTTCGCCGACGGTCTCGGCGCGCTGGCAGACCGGGCTTGCGTAATCGCGTATCCAGGCGTCCAGTCCTTCGCCGTAGACCTCGACCACCGCCGGCTCGATGTGCGATGCGATCAGGGCATGCGGCGCACCCTCGGTCACCAAGCGGCCATGGTCGAGGATGGCCAGCCGGTCGGTGAGGCGCTCGGCTTCCTCCATGAAATGCGTGGTCAGCACGATGGTCTTGCCGTCCGCGATCAGTCGCCTAAGCCCCTGCCAGATGAGATGGCGCGCCTGCGGGTCGAGTCCGGTGGTGGGCTCGTCGAGAAACAGGATGTCGGGGTCGTGCACCAGCGCGCGCGCCAGCGTCAGCCGCCGCTTCATGCCGCCCGACAGCTGCGCGATCTGCGCGTCGGCCTTGCTGGCGAGGCCGGCAAACTCCAGCAGTTCCGGCACGCGCGCGGCGACGGCCGCTTTGCTCATGCCGAAATAGCGGCCGTAGGCGAGCAGGTTTTCGCGCACCGAAAAGTCCGGGTCGAGGTTGTCCATCTGCGGCACCACGCCGACCTTCATGCGCGCCTCGCGCGCGTGCTGCGGCACCGCGATGCCGGCCAGTTCGATGCTGCCGGCGTCGGGTTCGATCAGGCCCAGCAGCAGGCGCAGCGTGGTGGTCTTGCCGGCGCCGTTGGGGCCCAGCAGGCCGAAGCATTCGCCGCGCCGCACGTGCAGATCGAGGCCGCGCACCACCTCGGTGTCGCCGTATTTTTTCGTCAGACCGCGCACCTTCAGCACGGGCAGGCCTCCAGAAACGCCTGTTTCAGCTCCTTTAGCTTGCCGTGGAAAAAATGCCCGGCGCCGGGGATGTTTTTCACGGCTAGTTGCTGCTGCTCGGCCCACAGCCGGATCGCGGCAGGCGGGATGAGTTCGTCGGCGTCGCCGTAGATCACCACCGTATCCGCGGGCACCGGGTCGAACTCGTACATGGTGACCGCCGGCGCGACCAGGATGAGCCGCTTGGCGTGCAGTTCCTGGCGCAGGCGGTGCTGCACGAAGGCACCGAAGGAAAAGCCGGCCAGCGCCCATGGCAGGCCCGGATAGCTTGCTTCGACGAAGCGGGCGACCGCCAGCAGGTCGTCGGTCTCGCCCACGCCGGCGTCGAATTCGCCGTCGCTCATGCCGACGCCGCGAAAGTTCGGCCGCACGCTGACCCAGCCGGCCTCGTTGGCTGCGCGGGCGAGTGTGGTGACGACCTTGTTGTCCAGGCTGCCGCCATGCAGCGGATGCGGGTGCGCCACCAGCAAGAGGCCGCGACGGTCGGTTTCGGGGTCGTCGATCACGGTCTCCAGCTTGCCGACCGAAACCGGAATGCGCAGCTTGTAGCGTTTTGTTTTGGCCGCTTCGCCCGGCCGCTTCACTTCAGCTGCAGGCGTTCGACGATCTGCCCCTTTTTGAGGTGGACCTCGAAGATCTCGTCGATGTCGGATTCGTCCACGTAGGTGTACCAGACGCCTTCGGGGTATACCACCAGCAGCGGGCCTTCATCGCAGCGGTCGAGGCAGCCGGCGCTGTTGATGCGGTATTTTCCCTTGCCGTTGAGGCCGGCCTGCTTCACCTTTTTTTTCAGGTAATCCCGCATGTGCTGGCCGCCGGATGCGCCGCAGCACTTGGCGCCGTCCTCGCGCTGATTGGTGCAGAAGAAGACGTGGTGCTTGAAATAGAGGTCAGTCATTCTTGAAGTCCGAATATTTAGTGGCGTTGCCGTGCGATTTTTCAATCGGGTATTTTCGCGCATTGAGCGCCAGCTTGTCGGCGGCGGCGGCCAGCAGATCGATGTCCAGCAGATCGGCCAGCCGGGTCAGGTAGATCAGCACGTCGGCGATTTCCTGGCGCACCGCCTCGTGCTGCTCGGCGTTCAGGTGCTGGCTTTGCTCCGGGGTCAGCCACTGGAAGGGTTCCAGCAGTTCCGCCGCTTCCACGGAGAGCGCCATGACCAGGTTCTTGGGCGTGTGGTAGCTTTCCCATGCGCGCGCGCGGGCGAATTCGCGGATGCGCAGACGCAGGGTGTCGAGGCAGTCGATTTCGTGAGGGCTCATGGAGTGGCATGATACCGCGACAGGCGGCGGGCTTACGACACCCGTGTCGGGTTGTCGACGTCCTGGCCGGCGGCGGCCCTTGCTTAACAAGCCGGCGGGAGCGTCTATAGTCTGGCCTGAGGTTTGCTTATAGTCTCAGGCGATGTAACCGGATGTAACTCGCTCAGGCATAATGCCAGCGGATTAACTGCATATTAAGGGAGGGTGGACATGTTTTCGATCAACAAGCATATCGCACGCGCTAGCGTGGTGCTGGCCGTTGCTGCCATGGCGGGCTGCGCCGGCACGCCGACCTATCCGCCTGCGCCCGAGCGCACCGGGCAGTTCGACTGGAATTATCTGGTCGGACCGGGCGACTCGGTCAATGTGTTTGTCTGGCGCAATCCCGAGGTGTCCGGCAGCTTCCCGGTGCGCCCCGACGGCAAGATGACCATGAACCTGATCGAGGACCTGCAGGCCTCCGGCAAGACCCCCACCCAGCTGGCGCGCGACATTGAAAAGGCGCTGGCCAAATACATCCAGGAACCCATCGTCACCGTCATCGTCGGCGGCGGCGTCGGTCCGTTCGACCAGCAGCTCCGCGTGGTCGGCGAGGCGGCCAAGCCGCAGGCGCTCAACTACCGCGAAAAAATGAGCCTGATCGACCTGATGATCGCGGTCGGCGGTCTCACCGATTTTGCCGCGGGCAACAAGGCCTACATCCTTCGCACCGAAAACGGCCAGCAGGAACGCCTCGGCGTGCGGCTGGAAGACCTGCTGCGAGGCGGTGACATTTCAGCCAACGTCGACATGCGCCCGGGCGATGTGCTGGTGGTGCCCGAAAGTCTGTTCTAAGGTTGTCTGCGCCGCATTGTGCGGCGCTTATTGATGGAACGCCGTTATGGATCAAATACTTCAACAAATACTGGGTTATGCCAAGGCGACCTGGCGCCGCCGCTGGTGGGGCGTGGCGGTGGCCTGGCTGGTGTGCATCATCGGCTGGACCTGGGTGATGACGATCCCCGACCGCTATCAGGCGTCGGCACGCGTCTATGTGGATACCCAGAGCCTGCTGCAGCCGTTGCTCGCCGGACTGGCGGTTCAGCCCAGTGTCAATCAGCAGATCACGATGATGACGCGCCAGTTGGTCAGTCGGCCGACGCTGGAGAAGGTCGCGCGCATGACCGACCTCGACGTGAGGGCCAAAACGCCCGAGCAGACCGAGGCATTGCTGAATGGCATGGCCAGCCGAATTAGCATCGCCGATACCGGGCGCGAAAACCTCTACACCATCAGCTATCAGGACCCCAATGGCGAACTGGCCAAGAAAGTCGTGCAGTCGCTGTTGACCATTTTTGTGGAAACCAGCCTCGGCAAGACCCGCCTGGATATTTCCAGCTCGCAGCGCTTCATCGAGGACCAGCTGCAGCAATACCAGCAGAAGCTCACCGACGCCGAAACTGCACTCACCGAATTCAAGCGGACACACATCGGCATGATGCCGGGGCAGGGTGGTGACTACTACGCCAAGCTGGCCGAAACCACGGCGCAGCTGCGCCAGGCGCAGCTGGACCAGCAGGAAGCCGTCAACCGCCGCAACCAGCTCAAGCGTCAACTGGAAGACGAAGAGCCCGAGCTCGCCGCTGCAGCGATGGCATCGGGCAACAGCGAGATCGACGGCCGCATTCAGGCGCTGCAACAGCAGATTGACCAACTGCGCATGCAATACACCGACCTGCATCCCGACATCCAGTCGACCAAGCGTCTGATCGAAAGGCTGGAAGAACAGAAGAAAATCGATCTGGCCGGGCGCACGGCCGATCCGGCTGGGGCCCGAATCCAGAATCCGGTCTATCAGCAGCTGACCATCGCCATCGCCGAGGCGGATGCCACGGTGTCTTCGCTGGGCGCCCGAGTGAACGAATATCAGCGCCGCTACAGCGAACTGCGCAATGCGTCCAACATGATTCCGCAGGTGGAGCAGGATTACACCCAGCTGATGCGCGACTACGAGGTCTACCGGCAGAACTACGATGCGCTGCTGAAGCGCCGCGAATCGGTCACCATGTCGGGCGAGGTCGAAAGCAAGACCGACACCGTCGACTTCCGTGTGATCGACCCGCCCTTCGTGCCGAGTCAGCCGGCAGGGCCTGATCGTCCGCTGCTGTTGTCGCTGGTGACGCTTGGCGGACTCGGCGCCGGTATCGCGGTGGCCTTCCTGCTGAGCCAGCTACGCCGCACCGTGACCGACCGCCGCGCCCTGCGTGAGTTGACCGGGTTGCCGCTGCTGGGGGCCGTGGGGCGGGTGGAAACCGATGAAACCCGCAGCCGCAAGCGCAAGGGCTTGCTGGCCTATCTGGCCGCGCTGGGCGGCTTGATCGGCGCGTATGGCGCCGTGATGATCCTGCAGTTGGTTGTGTCGCGCGCAGGCTAGGAGAAACCATGAGCATTATTGAAAAAGCAGCCGGCAAGATTGGCGCCGGCGCTCCCCGCCCCGCGCCCCAGGTCGGCAACAGCGATTCCGGCCATGACGCCGGCCTGATCGAAAACGCGCACAACCCGCAGCGCAGCGGTCACGCTTCGCCCTTTGTCGCCACCCCGGTCGAACCGATGTTCAATGCGACGGGTGCCGAAGATGTCCTGGAAGGCAACAGCCAGGTGCAGTCGATCAACCTGGCGCGCCTGCACCGCATGGGCGTGGTGTCGCCGGATGCCGAGAAAAGCCAGATCGCCGAAGAGTTTCGCATCATCAAGCGTCCGCTCATCGCCAACGCCTTCGGCCAGGGTGCCGCGCGGGTCAAGAACGGCAACCTCATCATGGTCACCAGCTCGCTGCCGGGTGAAGGCAAGAGCTTCTGCGCCATCAACCTGGCCATTTCGATGGCGATGGAAATGGATCGCACCGTGCTGCTGATCGACGCCGACGTCGCCAAGCCGCGCATCCCCGAGTATCTCGGCATTCACGCCGACAAGGGCTTGCTCGACGTGCTGCAGGACAAGGACCTGAAACTGTCCGACGTGCTGATCCGCACCGACATCGCCAAGCTGAGCGTGCTGCCCGCCGGCCGCACCTACAAGCGTGCCACCGAGCTGCTGGCCAGCGCCGCCATGACGCGCCTGATCGAGGATATCGGCAACCGCTATCCGGACCGCATCATCCTGTTCGATTCGCCGCCGCTGCTGGCGACCAGCGAATCGAGCGTGCTGGCTACCCACATGGGACAGATCGTCATGGTGGTGGAAGCCGAGCGGACCTCGCAGGATGCGGTGCGTGAAGCCCTGAGCCACATCCAGTCGTGTGAAGTGGTGGGCATGTTGCTGAACAAGACCACGCCGACCCCGGGCGCAGATTATTACTATGGCTACTATGGCAGTTACGGCAAATAAGCCGCGCCCGCGCAGCCCGGCTTTCCCGGCAGGCGCGGGCTTTATTTTCATGGCGATGGCTTTTGCGATGCCCGCGCACGCCCTCGACTGGCGCCTGGAGCGCAGCGTCGGCGCGTCGGCCAGCTTTACCGACAATGCCAATCAAAGCGCAACGGACCCGGAAAATGCGCTGATCCTCAGCGTGACCCCGAGTTTCATGCTGCGCTCCCAGGGTTCGCGGCGGGTGCAGGCCACGCTGCAATATGGTCTGACAGGCGTGGCACGCTTCGGTGAGGGCGATAGCACCGACTTCTATCACAACCTCAACGCCAAGGGCAAAGCCGAGCTCATCGATGATTTCCTGTTCATCGACGGCAGCGCCCGCATCTCGCAGGAATTGATTTCGCTGCTGGGTTCGCCGGCTGACGCCGAGATCAACGACAGCAACCGCGCCACCGTCGGCACCTATACCCTCAGTCCCTACATCCAGCAACGCCTTGGCACCTTCGCCAATGCGCAGGCGCGCTACACCCATTCCGGCGCCATTTTCGAAAACGATGTCGCGTCCAACGCGGTCGGCAATGCGCTCAGTGCCTCGCTCAACAGCGGCACCCGTTTCACCGACCTGAGCTGGGGGCTGAACTACTCGATCCGTGAGGTCAACAACCGCGACGAGAATGTCAGCGATTCGACCTTCGAGCGCGTGACCGCCTCGGCGGGCTATGCCCTGAACCGCAAGTTTCGCGTATTCGGCAGTGTCGGGCAGGAATGGAACGATTTCCTGAGCGCCAGCGAAACCGACGGCTCTTCCTGGAGCGTGGGCGCCGGTTGGGCGCCTACGCGCCGCACCAGCCTCGAAGCTTCGATCGGCGAGCGCTTCTTCGGCAACACCTACAGCGCGACGGCACGTCACCGCACCCGCACCTCGAACTGGAATCTGAGTTATGTCGAAGATGTCAACGACATTAGCCAGTTCCTGGGAACGACCGGTACGATGTATGACTACCTGTGTCTTGACGATTGGCCATTCAGTTTTCCGCCTGCCCCGACGAACTGCGTGAGCTTCAATGCAAAGCCCGGCCTGCTGTTCGATCTGCGCAACGGCGTCTTCGTCTCCAAAACCCTGCGCGCAGGGGTGAGCTGGGGGAAAGGCAAGCTCAACTATTCGCTCAATGCCTTCGACACCCGCCGCGACTACCAGTTGCTCGACAGCGAGGATCGCAGCCGCGGCGTCCGCGGCGCGGTGAACTACCGCTACGCCCCCAAGACCAACGTCATCGGCAGCGTCGGTCTGACCCGCAACGAGGTGCCTGCCGCCCTCTCCGGCACCACCGATCGGGAGGACGACCTGCTCACCCTTTCGCTTGGCATCCACCATCAATTCGCCACCGATTTGAGCGGCGCATTGACCTTCCGCCACACCGAGCGGGATTCGAACGTGGCGGATGCCGACTACGAAGAAAACCGCCTTACGGCCTCGGTCAACATGCGCTTCTGACCAGTCTTCCGGCATGGCACACAGCCGTTGCTTCGCATCCTGCGTGCACACGGGCTGTGCCACCCTCAGAAAACGGACCGTTCATGTACGAAGATTACTACCGCTTCAGCGCCAAACCCTTTCAGCTCAACCCCGACCCGCGTTTTTTCTACGGTTCCAAGGGGCACAAGCGGGCGATGGCGTATCTCGATTACGGCCTGTCGCTGGGTGAGGGCTTCATCGTCATCACCGGCGAAGTCGGTGCCGGCAAAACCACGCTGGTGCGCAACCTGTTTCGCCAGCTCGAGGCCCACAACCTGGTCGCCGCGCAGTTGGTGTCGACCCAGCTGGATGCCGAAGACACCCTGCGCAGCGTCGCCGCCTCGTTCGGGCTGGAGCACGAAGGCCTCACCAAATCGGCGCTGCTGAAGAACCTGGAAGAGTTTCTGATCGCGGCCACCCGCCAGGGCAAGCGTGCGCTGCTGGTGGTCGACGAAGCGCAGAACCTCACCCCGCGCGCGGTCGAGGAGCTGCGCATGCTGTCCAATTACCAGAACAACGAGCGCTCGCTGATCCAGACCTTCCTGCTGGGACAGCCCGAGTTCCGCGGCATCCTGCAAAGCCCCAACATGCAGCAACTGCGCCAGCGCGTGGTGGCCTCCTACCACCTGGGGCCGATCGACGCGGACGAGACCCGCGGCTACATCGAACACCGCCTGCGCACCGTCGGCTGGCAGGGCAGCCCCACCTTCGATGCGGAAGCCTTTGCCGCGCTGCATCTTTTTACCGGCGGCATCCCGCGCCGCATCAACACCACCTGCGACCGCCTGTTGTTGTTCGGTTTTCTCGAAGAGAAGACCCATTTCGGCGAAGCCGAGGTCAACGAAGTCATCGCCGACCTGAAGAACGAAGTCGCGCACCAGGATTTCCATGGCGCCACCGGCATCAACGGCGGTGCGTCCAGCGACGGCATGCCGCACAACGAAGATGCCGCGCTTTTGACCCAGCGGGTCGAGCAGATGGAACGCTCGGTCAACCGCATCCTGCCCATCGTGCGCAAGATTCTGTACACCGTGAGCGAGCGCAATGCGGCGGCAGACGGAACTGCGCCGGCAGACAGGCAGGACGGCACCCCCCAGCCATGACCCAGGTCTTATGCGTCGCGGGCGCGCGCCCGAATTTCATGAAAATCGCCCCGGTGATGGCCGCACTGGCCGAGACCGGGATCGCCGCCCAGCTGCTGCACACCGGCCAGCATTACGACGCGGCGATGAGCGACAGCTTCTTTGCCGACCTCGGCATCCCGCGTCCCGATCATCACCTGGAAGTGGGCTCCGGCAGCCATGCGGTGCAGACCGCCGAGGTGATGAAGCGCTTCGAGCCGGTGCTCGAAAGCGTGCAGCCGCAGGCGGTGCTGGTGGTGGGCGATGTGAACTCCACCATTGCCTGCGCGCTGGTGGCGGCCAAGCACGGCGTGCGGGTGATCCACGTCGAGGCCGGCCTCAGGAGCTACGACCGCGGCATGCCGGAAGAAATCAACCGCGTGCTGACCGACCAGATTTCCGATCTCTTGTTCATCACCGAAAAGAGCGCGCTCGCCAACCTCGTGCGTGAAGGCATCGACCCCGCGCGCGTCGAGTTCGTCGGCAACGTGATGATCGACACCCTGCACCGCAACCTCGAACGCGCGGTGGCGGCGAGCCACACCCTCGGCACCCTGCTGCCGCAGTACGCGGTGCTGACGCTGCACCGGCCGTCCAACGTCGACGATCCCGACACGCTTGCCGGGCTGCTCGATGTGATCGGCGAAATCAACCGCAGCCTGCCGGTGGTGCTGCCGCTACATCCGCGCACCCGCGGCAACATCGAGAAATTCGGGCTCACCGCCCGCCTCGACGGCCTGCACATCCTGCCGCCGCTCGGCTATCTGGAAATGCTCGGTCTGATGCGCGACGCCAAGCTGGTGCTCACCGATTCCGGCGGCATCCAGGAAGAGACCACCGCGCTGGGCGTGCCCTGCCTCACCCTGCGCGAGAACACCGAACGGCCGATCACGATCGCCGAGGGCACCAACACCCTGGTCGGCCCCGATCCCGCTGCGATCCGGGCGGCGTTCAACGACGTCATGACCCACGGCGGCAAGGCCGGGCGCATTCCGGAATACTGGGATGGCCGCGCGGCGATGCGCATTGCGCATACCCTGCAGGGTTGGCTGCCGCAGCGGAAAGGGACACGGGCTGCGTGATGGCAGGGCCAATCAAGAACGCCATGTCGGTCGACGTCGAGGACTATTTTCAGGTCTCGGCGTTTGCCCCGCACATCCGCCGCGAAGACTGGGACAGCCTGCCGTGCCGGGTCGAGCGCAACGTCGACGCGATCCTCGGCCTGCTCGACGAGGCCGACACCCGCGCGACCTTTTTTACCCTCGGCTGGATCGCCGAGCGCTACCCGCAGGTGGTGCGGCGCATCGTCGACGACGGCCACGAACTCGCCAGCCACGGCTACGGCCACCAGCGCGTGTCCGACCTAACGCCGGCCGCATTCCGAGACGACATCACCCACGCCAAGCGCCTCCTCGAAGACCTCGGCGGCGTCGCCATCCGCGGCTACCGCGCGCCGAGCTTTTCCATCAACCAGCACAACTGGTGGGCGGTCGAAGAACTGGAAAACGCCGGTTACGTGTACAGCTCCAGCATCTATCCGGTCAAACACGATCATTACGGCATGCCCGACGCGCCGCGCTTTCCGCACCGGCCCAATGGCGAGGCCGGCATCCTCGAACTGCCGCCGACCACGCTGCCGTTGATGGGCCGCAACCTGCCCGCTGCCGGCGGCGGCTGGTTCCGCCTGCTGCCGTACGAGGTGTCGCGCTGGATGCTGCGGCGCGTCAATACGCAGGACCTGGCACCGTGCATGTTCTATTTCCATCCCTGGGAGCTCGACGCCGGGCAGCCGCGCCAGCACGGCATTTCCGCCAAGACGCGCTTCCGCCATTACGTCAATCTGCAACGCATGCCGGGCAGACTGCGCCAATTGCTGAACGATTTTGAATGGGACCGCGTCGACCGCGTGTTCCTGGCTGAAAAATGAACCTGATTTTCCCAACACATCCCTGTAGGAGGCCCGCCCTCGGGCCGATTGCGGGCGCCGCGCGACTGCCCGCGATCGGCCCGAGGGCGGGCCTCCTACCGCCCTGCTGGGCCGGCGCGGCTGGCATCCAGACGGAGAAACCCGGTTGAACATGCAGGCCGAATTCCCTGCCGCGTTGTCGGCTGACGTTACGGTGCGACCCCTGGAAACCAGCGACCTCGCGCGCTGGGACGCTTATGTGAACACGCATCCGGACGCGACCTTTTTTCACCGCGCCGGCTGGCGCCGCGTGATCGAGGAGGCGTTCGGCCACCGCACCCATTTCCTGCTGGCCGAGCGCGGCGGCGAGGTGGTGGGAGTGCTGCCGCTGGCCGAAATCAACAGCTGGCTGTTCGGCCACGGGCTCGGCTCGCTGCCGTTCTGCGCCTACGGCGGCATCCTGGCCGACCACGACGCCGCTTTCCGTGCGCTCGACGAAGCCGCGCAGGCGCTCGCCGGCACGCTCAAGGTCGGCGCACTCGAATACCGCAACCAGATCGCACAGCACGCGCACTGGCCGACCAAGGACCTGTACGTCACTTTCAAAAAAGCCATCGAACCCCAAATCGAGGCCAACATGAACGCCATCCCGCGCAAGCAACGGGCGATGGTGAGGAAGGGCATCAAGGCCGGGCTCACCGGCCAGATCGACGCCGACACCACGCGCTTCTTCGAGGCCTACTCGGCGAGCGTGCACCGCCTGGGCACGCCGGTCTTTTCGCGCAAATTCTTCCGCCTGCTGAAGGACGAATTCGGCGACGACTGCGAAGTGCTGACCATCACGCTCGACGGCAAAGTGATCTCCAGCGTGATGTCCTTCTATTTCCGCGACGAAGTGCTGCCGTATTACGGCGGCGGCGTCGATGCCGCGCGCGCGGTGGCCGGCAACGACTTCATGTACTGGGATCTGATGCGGCGCGCCTGCGAGCGCGGATTGCGCGTGTTCGACTTCGGCCGCAGCAAGCGCGGCACCGGCTCGTTCGACTTCAAGAAGAACTGGGGCTTCGAGCCGACGCCGCTGCATTACGAGTATTTTCTGGTGACCGACACGGACGTCCCTGAAATCAATCCGCTCAACCCCAAGTACCGCCTGTTCATCCAGGCCTGGAAAAAAATGCCGCTGGCGCTCGCCAACGTGATCGGGCCGCATATCGTCAAGAATCTGGGCTGACGCATGGAAGGCCTGCTGTTTCTCGCGCATCGCATCCCGTTTCCGCCCAACAAGGGCGACAAGATCCGCTCGTTCAATCTGCTGCGGCACCTCTCCACGCGCTATGCCATCCATCTCGGCGCCTTCGTCGACGATCCCGACGACTGGCGGTACCGGGACGCGCTGAAACCGTATTGCGCATCGATCAAGCTGCTGCCGCTGCATCCGCGCCGTGCCAAACTGGCCAGCCTGGTCGGCCTGCTGAGCGGAGAGGCACTGACCCTGCCGTATTACCGCAACCGCGAACTTGCCCGCTGGGCGCATGAACTGGCCGCCTCCGGCGCGGTGACGCGCGGGCTGGCGTTCTCTTCGGCGATGGCGCAGTTCATGCCGGCCGGCCTCGCGCGCCGCGTGCTCGACATGGTCGATGTCGATTCCGACAAATGGACCCAGTACGCGCCGACCCAGCGCTGGCCGCTGTCGTGGCTGTACGCCCGTGAAGGCCGCAAGCTGGCGGCATGGGAGGCGAGGGTGGCGCAGGATTTCGACGCCACTCTGCTGGTGTCGCACGCCGAGGCGGCGCTGCTGCAACAGCGCGCGCCGGCCGCCCAACACAAGATCGGCGCGTTCGAGAACGGCGTCGATGCCGATTACTTCTCCCCGGCGCGCGACTATCCCGACCCGTATCCGCCCGGCGTGCAGGGCGTGGTGTTCACCGGCGCGATGGATTACTGGCCCAACGTCGACGCTGTCAGCTGGTTTGCCGAACGGATCTTTCCCGCCGTCCGCGCGGCGGCGCCGGACGCGCAGTTCACCATCGTCGGCAGTCACCCCAGTGACGCCGTCCTGGAACTGGCGCGTCAGCCCGGCGTCGTCGTTACCGGCAGCGTGCCCGACGTACGGCCCTGGCTGGCCCATGCTGCCTGCGCGGTCGCCCCGCTGCGCATCGCACGCGGCGTGCAGAACAAGGTGCTCGAAGCGATGGCGATGGCGCGTCCCGTCGTCGCCAGCGCCCAGGCCGCCGAAGGCATCCGCGCCGAGGCCGGACGCGACTTCACGCTGGCGCTGGGCGAAGCCGAATTCGCCCATGCCGTCGTCGCCCGTCTGCAGACCGCGTCTTCCGCCGCGCCCGCGCGCGACTGCATCCTCGCCCACTACGACTGGGCCCGTAATCTGAGCACGATCGACCCCCTGTTTGAACGGACAGCGGTCGTGCCCCCCATTCTGGAGACCTGCCCCGCATGAGCGCACTGCCCGATGCCCTTCCCGCCGTTCCCCCACGCAGCAACTGGCTGCTGCCGGGTGCGCTGACCTTCGGCGTCCTGCTGATCCTGACTGGCGTGTTCTGGCCGACGTTCTATTCGATGGTCGAAATATGGGAGCGCTCGGAAACCTTCACCCACGGCTATCTCATTTTCCCCATCAGCGCCTGGCTGCTCTGGCGCCAGCGCCATGAACTGGCACAGGTGCAGCCGCGGCCCGACCTGCGCGGACTGATCCTGCTGGCGGCTGCCGGCGCCGGCTGGCTGCTGGCCGACGCCGGCAGCGTCAACGTCGTCGCGCAATACGCGTTCATTGCCATGCTGATTGCCGCAGTGTGGACGCTGCTCGGCTGGCGCTTCGTGTGGGCCGCATTCTTTCCCCTGATGTTCCTGTTTTTCGCGGTGCCGGTGGGCGAATTCCTGATCCAGCCGCTGATGGGGGTGACGGCCGATTTCACTGTGGCGATGCTGCAATTCACGGGTATTCCGGTGTACCGAGAAGGCATGTTCTTCAGCATTCCCAGCGGCGACTGGTCGGTGGTCGAAGGCTGTTCCGGGCTGCGCTATCTGATCGCCTCGGTCACGCTCGGCGTGCTCTACGCCTATCTCACCTACCGCTCGTGGAAACGGCGGCTGCTGTTCTCGATCGCCGCCATCATCGTACCGATCTTCGCCAACAGCGGGCGCGCCTACATGATCGTGATGATCGCCCACCTGTCCGACATGCAGCTGGCGCTCGGCGTTGACCACTACATTTACGGCTGGGTGTTCTTCGGTCTGGTCATGCTGCTACTGTTCTGGATCGGCGGATTCTGGCGGGAGGACGACCAGCCCGAGCCCGGCCAGTCACAAACTGCTGTCGCATCGCCCGTTGCGGTGCCGGCAGACCGGCCCGCGCGGCCGCGCCTGCCGGTGGCGATCGCGGTCCTGCTGGTTGCAGGCCTGTGGCCGGCTTACGCCAGCTGGCTCAGCGCGCGCCCGCTGCCGGCCATGCCGGAATTGCAAGTCGAGTCGCAGGGCGGCTGGCAGCCGACCGCGACCTTCACCAGTTGGATGCCGCACTGGGTCGGCGCCGACCGCCAGCTGCGCCAGTCCTACGCCCAGGCCGGGCGCAACGTATTGCTGGAGCTCAATTACTACGTCACCCAGCGGCAGGATGCCGAACTCATCAACTCCCAGAATTTCATGATCCGGCAGAAGGACCCGGCCTGGTCGAACGTCGGCGAATCCCGCGCCACGGTGGAAATCGGCGGCCAATCGCGCCAGGTGCGGCAGGCCAAGCTGCGCGGCAGCGATGGCCAGCGTCTGCTGGTATGGCAGTGGAACCTGATCGACCAGCACCCCACCGTCAACGACCATGCCGCCAAGCTGGACCTGGCCCTCGACCGGGCGCGGTTGCAGCGAGACGACGGCCTGTCGGTGCTGATCGCCACCCCGTACGACGCGGCGGAACACGCGACCGCGGTCGCCACCCTGGCGCGCTTTGCCGCCGACATGGCGCCGGCAATCGGGCGCGCGCTCGATCAGGTCGACGGGCGGTGACTGCACACATCGTGCATATCGTCCATCGCTTCGATACCGGTGGCATGGAAAACGGCATGGTCAACCTGTTCAACACCCTGCCGCCGGACCGTTACCGCCACACCGTGGTCGCGCTCACCGACTACGGCGATTTTCGCCAGCGAATCACCGCGCAGCCGGTCGAATTCCATGCGCTGCACCGCGCCCCCGGCCATGGCTTCGGCTGGACGCTGCGCTTGTGGAAGCTGCTGCGCCAACTCAAGCCCGATCTGGTGCACACCCGCAACCTGGCGGCGCTGGAGGCGCAGTTCGTCGCTGCGGCCGCCGGCATCCGCGCCACCGTGCACGGCGAGCATGGGCGCGACGTGTTCGATCTGTATGGCCAGAACTGGAAATACAACGTGTTGCGCCGCGCCGCCAAGCCCTTTGTGTCGAACTACATTGCCGTGAGCCAGGACCTTGAGACATGGCTGCGCCTGGCCATCCGCGTGCCGCCGCGCAAGTTGCACCATATCTACAACGGCGTCGACAGCGAAAAATTCCATCCGCGCGAAGGTGCGCGGCCAGCGTTCGCCCATCCCGACAGCATCGTGTTCGGCTCGGTGGGGCGCATGGTCGCGGTCAAAGATTACCCCACGCTCACGCGGGCCTTCATCCAGCTGGTGCGGCAGCAGCCCGAACGTGCCGCGCGCGCGCGCCTGGTCATCGTCGGCGAGGGCCCGGCCCGCAAGACCTGCCTCGACCTGCTGCAGGCCGCCGGCCTGGCGCACCTGGCCTGGCTGCCGGGCGCGCGCGACGACATCGCGGACATCATGCAGGTGCTCGACGTGTTCGTGCTGCCGTCCAAAAACGAGGGGATTTCCAATACCATTCTGGAAGCGCTGGCGAGCGGCCTGCCGGTGATCGCCACCGCGGTGGGCGGCAATCTCGAACTGGTGGAAGAGGGCGTCAACGGCATGCTGGTCCAGCCGGGCGATGTGGGCGGCATGGCACAGGCCTTGCTCGCGTATCTGGATGCACCGGCGCGCATTGCCGAACAGGGGGCGCATGCGCGGCAGCACGCCGTGCAGCGCTTCAGCATTCCGGTCATGGCCGAGGCCTACAGCCTGGTCTACGAACTGACATTGGGTAGAAAACATTGATGGGACACCGACACCTGAACCGCTATGTCGACATGACCGCTCCCGCCGCGATCGGCCCGGGGGCGGGCGAGCGTGGTTGTTGCCGCTTTATCCGAAGGTGTATCCCTTGGGACAGCGGCATTGCAAACACGGCCTACCCCTTGCGGGTGCTCCTACAACAACCCCACCCGAACCGAATCCTATGTGCGGCATAACCGGCATTTTCGACACCCGCAGCGTGAACGAGATTTCACGCGAGCTGCTGCATCGCATGAACGAGACCCAGTTCCACCGCGGTCCCGACGAGGGCGGCCTGCATCTGGAGCCGGGATTGGGGTTGGGGCATCGGCGGTTGTCGATCATCGACCTGTCCAGCGGCCAGCAGCCGCTGTTCAACGAGGACGGCAGCGTCGTCGTCGTGTTCAACGGCGAGATCTACAACTTCCAGGAGCTGGTGCCCGAGCTCGAAGCACTTGGCCATACCTTCCGCACCCACTCCGACACCGAAGTCATCGTCCACGCCTGGGAAGCCTGGGGCGAAGCCTGCGTTGCACGCTTCCGCGGCATGTTCGCGTTCGCGCTGTGGGACCGCAAGCAGGAAACACTGTTCGTGGTGCGCGACCGCTTCGGCGTCAAGCCGCTGTATTACGCCTTCCTCGACACCGGCGAATTTATTTTCGGCTCCGAGCTGAAGTCGCTGATGGTGCATCCCAGCCTCGCGCGCGACATCGATCCGCTGGCGGTCGAGGAATATTTTGCCTACGGTTACGTGCCCGAGCCGCGCACCATTTTCAAGCGCGCCTGTAAGCTGCCGCCGGGCTTCACCCTCACGATCAAGCGCGACCAGGCGCGCGCGCTGCCGAAGCAGTACTGGGACATGCCGTTCACCCCGGTAAAGGTTACGGACGAGGCCGGCGCGATGGACGAGCTGGTCGAGCGCATGCAGGAATCGATCCGCCTGCGCATGATCGCCGACGTGCCGCTGGGTGCCTTCCTGTCGGGTGGCGTCGATTCCAGCGCGGTGGTGGCGATGATGGCCACGCAGTCAGCAGTCCCGGTGAACACCTGCTCGATCGGCTTCGACGATCCCGCATTCAACGAAATCGAATTCGCCCAGAAGGTCGCCGACCGCTACAAGACGAATCACCACATCGAGACCGTCGCCTCCAACGACTTCAGCCTGGTCGACAAGCTCGCCGGCGTGTACGACGAGCCCTACGCCGATTCGTCCGCACTGCCGACCTACCGGGTGTGCGAACTCGCGCGCAAGCACGTCAAGGTCGCACTCTCCGGCGACGGCGGCGACGAGCACTTTGCCGGCTACCGGCGCTACCGCTGGTTCCGCTACGAAGAGCGCATGCGCGCCGTGATGCCGCTGGCGCTGCGCCGCCCGCTGTTCGGCACGCTCGGCAAGCTCTACCCCAAGGCCGACTGGGCGCCTAAGGTATTCCGCGCCAAGACTACCTTCGAGTCGCTGGCACGCGACACCGTCGAAGGCTACTTCCACGGCGTCTCGCTGTTGTCCGACACCCAGCGCCGCCAGCTGTTCTCGCCGGCCTTCACGCGCGAACTGCAGGGCTACCAAGCGGTGGAAGTGCTGCGCCGCCACGCCGCCGTGGCGCCCACCGACGACCCGCTGTCGCTGGTGCAGTACCTCGACATGAAGACCTACCTGGTCGGCGACATCCTCACCAAGGTCGACCGCGCCAGCATGGCGCATGGCCTCGAAGTGCGCGAGCCGCTGCTCGACCACGAACTGATGGGCTGGGTCTCGGGCCTGCCGGTCGACCTCAAGCTGCGCGGCACCGAGGGCAAGTACCTGCTGAAAAAGTCGATGGAACCCTATCTGCCGCACGACGTTCTGTACCGCAAGAAAATGGGTTTCTCGGTGCCGCTGGCCGCATGGTTCCGCGGCCCGCTGGCCGCCATCATCCGCGGCGTGGTGCTGGGGGAGCGGCTGGCATCCACCGGCCTGTTCAACCAGGATTTCCTGCGCGAGGTGGTCGAGACGCATCAGTCCGGCCGCCGCGATTATTCCGTCATCCTGTGGACCGTGCTGATGTTCGACGCCTTCCTCGGCCAGGTGCTGGGCATGGACGAAACGGAGCGGCAGGCCGCATGATGCCGGCCCCGATGCCCTTTGTAGGAGCGGCGTCCTCGCCGCGATTGCCCGCGCCGCGCTACCGCCTGCAATCGGCCCGAGGGCGGGCGAGCGTGGTTGTTACCCCTTCAGCGGTTTTAGTGCGCAGTTGTTGCCGACTTGTCGGCTTTACAGATGCGGCCTCTCCCTTGCGGGGACAACCACGGCCTAGCCCTTGCGGGTGCTCCTACAACCCCGTCCTGTGGATGCGACCCGTTTCGCCTGACACCCCATGAAAATCCTCCACGTCTTCGACCACACCCTGCCGCTGCATTCCGGCTACACCTTCCGCAGTGCCGCCATCCTGCGCAACCAGCGGAAGCTGGGCTGGGACACCTATCACCTGTCCGGCCCCAAGCAACTCAACTGCAACGTGCTGGAAGAAGACGCCGACGGCCTCCACTTCTACCGCACGCCCAAGCCCACCGGCGTGCTGGCGAAACTGCCCGGCGGCGACCCCTTCGCGGTGATGGGTGCAATCGAAAAACGCCTGCTGGGCCTGGCGAAGGAACTGCAACCCGACATCATCCATGCCCATTCGCCGGTGCTCGACGCGGTGCCGGCGATCCGCGTCGGCCGCAAGCTGGACATCCCCGTCGTCTATGAAATTCGCGCCTTCTGGGAAGACGCCGCGGTCGACCACGGCAGCACCCAGGAAGGCAGCCTGCGCTACAAGCTCACCCGCGCGCTGGAAACCTGGGCGGTGAAAAACGCCGACGCCGTCACCGTCATCTGCGAAGGCCTGCGCCGCGATCTCGTCGCACGCGGCATCCCGCCTGGCAAGATCACCGTCATCCCCAATGCCGTCGATGTCGACCAATTCGTCGTCGGCGGCAAGCCCGATGCCGAACTGAAAATGAAACTCGGCCTCGGCAGCAGCCGCGTGCTCGGCTTCATCGGCTCGTTCTACGCTTACGAAGGGCTCGATCTGCTGATCGCCGCGCTGCCGGCCATCACGAAGCAGATGCCCGACGTCAAGGTGCTGCTGGTCGGCGGCGGGCCGCAGGATGCTGCGCTGAAGCAGCAAGTGATGGCGCTCGACCTCAAGGACCGCGTGGTGTTCACCGGGCGCGTGCCGCACGCCGACGTCAACCGCTATTACGATCTGGTCGACGTGCTGGTTTATCCACGCCACCCGATGCGGCTGACCGAACTGGTCACCCCGCTGAAGCCGCTGGAAGCCATGGCGCAGGGTCGGCTGATGGTGGCGTCCGACGTCGGCGGCCACAAGGAACTGATCCAGGACGGCAAGACCGGCGTCCTGTTCCACGCCGGCAACGCGGGCGACCTCGCCAGCAAGGTGGTGGGCCTGCTCAAGTACGAGCAGGGCTGGGACAGCATGAAGAAAAACGGCCGCCAGTTCGTCGAGTCCGAGCGCACCTGGGCTGCCAGCGTGGCGCGCTACCGCGGCGTGTACGGCAGCCTCGTCAAATCCGGCATGGTGACCGCGCTTGGCTGAAAATCGCCCATCCGACCGCATCGATCTGGTCGTGTTCAGCGCGCTCTTCCCCAGCGCGGCGCGCCCCGGCGCCGGCCTGTTCATTCGCGAGCGCATGTTCCGCGTCGCTCAGCACCGGCCGCTCGCCGTCGTCTCGCCGCAGCCGTGGTTTCCCGGGCAGTCGCTGATCCGCCTGCTGCGCCCCGGCTACCGCCCGCAGGCCCCGGCGCTGGAAATCCAGCAGGGAATCCGCGTCTACCACCCGCGCTATCTGTCGGTTCCCGGCCTGCTGCGCCAGCTCGACGGCTGGTCGATGGCGCTGGCGAGCGTCGGTCTGATGCGAAAATTGAAGCGCCAGGGCGCGCAACTGATCGATGCCCATTTCACCTACCCCGACGGCGAAGCCGCCACCCGGCTGGGGCGCTGGCTCGGCCTGCCAGCGACGATCACCCTGCGCGGCACCGAAGTGCCGCACAGCAGGAACGCCGTGCTGCGCCCACGGCTGTCGCGCACCCTGAAATCCGCTGCCCGGGTGTTCTCCGTCTCCGATTCCCTGCGCCGCCTGGCGATCGAACTGGGCGCCGCCGAAGATAAAACCGAAGTCGTCGGCAACGGCATCGACACGGAGCGCTTCCAGCCGGTGGCCCGCGCCGTCGCCCGCGTCCGCTTCGGCCTGCCGGACAGCGCGAAGGTGCTGGTCTCGGTGGGCGCCCTGGTCGAGCGCAAGGGCCTGCACCGCGTCATCGACGTCCTGCCGGCGCTGCTCAAACATCACCCTGATCTGCACTACCTCATCGTCGGCGGCGCCAGCCCGGAAGGCGACAACCGCACCGAACTCACCGCCCAGGTGGCACGGCTGGGGCTGGCCGATCGCGTGCATTTCCTTGGCGCACTGCCGCCGGACGAACTCAAGTGGCCGTTGTCGGCATCCGATGTGTTTGTGCTCGCCACCCGCAACGAAGGCTGGGCCAACGTCTTTCTCGAAGCCATGGCCTGCGGCCTGCCCGTAATTTCCACCGACGTTGGCGGCAACGCCGAAGTGGTATGCCGCGAGGAACTCGGCAGCATCGTTCCATTCGGCGACAGCGCAGCCTTGCAGCAGGCGCTGGATGCCGCGCTCAACAAGGAATGGGACCGCGCCACGATCCTCGGTTACGCCCGCGACAATCACTGGGACAAGTGCGTGGCGCAATTGCTGCGGGCTTACGAAAATCTCATCGACCATGCTTCTGTGCAACCGGAGTTCGCCGTCAAATGAGCGTCCCCGCCTGGTTTGCCCGCAGCATATTTCGCGCACAGGAAGCGGCGATGCACCGCCCTACCTTTGCGATGCTCGCTGAACTTGATCGCACCCAATGGCTGTCGCACGATGCCATGCGCGTCTATCAGACGGGCCGCCTCAACGCACTGCTGCGAAGCGCACTGGCACAGAGCCCCTGGCACGCCGACCGCCTGCGTGCAGCCGGGATGGAAGAAGCGGCCAGAGCGGGGGCAGTGACACTTGGCGATCTGTCACGCCTGCCGACGATGAACAAGCGCGATGCCCGCGATAACGTAGAGCAGCTGGTGTGGCGCGGGGTGCCGGGCGGGGTGTTCAAGTACACCACCGGTGGTTCCAGCGGCGAGCCGCTGATCTTCTATTTCGGCCGTGCACGTCAGGCCGCCGATGCCGCAGGCCGCCTACGTGCACGCCGCTGGTGGGGCGTGCAACCGGGGGAGCGCGAGGTATACCTGTGGGGCGCGCCAGTAGAACTGAACAAGACCGACCGCATCAAGACCCTGCGCGACCGCCTGGTGAATCAGCTGCTTCTGAATGCGTTTGAAATGTCGCCCGCGCGCATGGATGACTATCTGGCGGCGATCCAGGCATGGAACCCGAAGGCGATCTATGGCTATGCCAGCAGTCTGGCGCTGCTGGCGGCGCACGCCGAATCACGCGGCATCCGCCCCAAGCTGCCCGCATTGCGCGTGGTGAGCACCACCGGCGAGCCGCTGTTTCCGCACCAGCGCGACCTGATCGAACGGCTGTTCGGCGTGCCGGTCTCGGTCGAGTACGGCGCGCGAGATGCCGGCCTGATGGCGCTGCAATCGCCGAATGGCACCCTGCTGCAAATGAGCGAAACGCATATCATCGAAGTGCTCGACGACGCCGGCAATCCGGTGGAGGAGGGCGAGGCGGTGATCACCAGCCTTGTATCCGAGGCGCAGCCCTTCATCCGCTACCGCACTGGCGACGTGGTCCGGCGTGCGGGCAAGACCGATCCCGGCGGGCGCGGCCTCGACGTGCTGGATGCCGTGGTCGGCCGGCAGACCGATTTCATCGTCGCCGCCGACGGCCGCATCATGCATGCGCTGGCGGTGATTTATGTGCTGCGTGCGATCCCGGGCGTCGGCCAGTTCAAGCTGATCCAGCACACGGTCGACCGGATGGAAGTGCAGGTAGTGCCGGACGTGCGCTGGAACGACGCCGCGCGCGAGGCTGTCAGTGAGGGCTTGCGGGTACGTCTGGGCTCAACGGTGTCCGTCGAACTGAAACTGCTGGATGCCATTGCCCCAGAAGCCTCGGGCAAGCATCGTTATGTCGTCAGTCACGTTCCCCTGCAGAACGGGCTGGCGCAGGCTGTTGTATGAAAAGCGCTTCTAGTTATTCCGGGTTCATCATTCCGGGGCAAGCCCGGAATGACGATTGTTGGACGTGTCCTGAATACCCCTGCCATGAAACCTGTCATGGCCGAGAAAGTTGAGTTCGCATGAGAGACATACTGGTCACCGCAATTGTGTTTGGCGTCTTGCCTTTCATATTCAAGCGCCCCTGGGTCGGCATCATGCTGTGGTGCTGGCTGGCCTACATGAACCCGCATCGGCAGGCCTGGGGCTTCGCCTACGACATGCCATTTGCTTTCATTACTGCCATCGTCACCATCACCGCCTTCATGTTCTCGAAAGAGAAAAAGGGAATGATCTGGACGCGAGAGACGATATTGCTGCTGATGTTCATCGGATGGATGCTCCTCACCACGTATTTTGCGTTTTATTCCGAGCTTGCGTGGGACCAGTGGAGCAAGGTCTGGAGAATCCAGCTCATGGTTTTTCTCACCGCCATGATCATCAAGGAACGCCAGCATCTGAACTGGATGATCTGGGTCATTGCCTTGTCATTGGGTTACTACGGGGTCAAGGGCGGCATCTTCACCATCATGCACGGCGGCCAGTTCAGGGTGCAGGGTCCGGCCGGCACCTTCTTCGGCGGTAACAATGAAATGGCGCTGGTACTGGCCATGCTCGTTCCGCTGATCCGCTATCTGCACTTGCAGGCTAGCCAGCAATGGGTGCGTTGGGGGCTGGCGTCAGCCATGGTGCTGTCTGGAATCGCCGCCATCGGCAGCCAGTCGCGCGGCGGCTTGCTGGCGATGGCGGCCATGGGCTTTTTCCTGTGGTTCAAGAGCCGCCACAAGCTCGTCATGACTATCTACATGGCAATCGCGGTCGCGATCATGGCATCGGTGATGCCCCAGGAATGGTACGACCGCATGGATACGATCAAGACCTATGAAGAAGACGACTCGGCACTGGGGCGCATCAACGCCTGGCATACCGCATTCAATGTAGCAAAGGCCCGGGTCACCGGCGGCGGGTTCGAAATGTTTAGGGCGCCGACCTTCCGTCAATACGCCCCCGAGCCCTTCAGGGTGCACGACGTGCACAGCATCTATTTCGAGGTGATGGGCGAGCACGGCTTCATCGGGTTCGGCATGTTCATTCTGCTGGCGGTATTAGTCTGGCTGCGTGCTAATCAGGTTATTCGTGAGTGCAAGAATGACCTCAAGCGAAAATGGGCGGCCGACCTGGCCGCGATGATCCAGGTCAGTCTGGTCGGATACGGGGCAGGGGGGCTCTTCCTGGGGCTGGCCTATTTCGACCTGACTTATCACCTGATGATTGTTTTGATTCTCGCGGCGAAATTCTCGGGTGTGCTCGACAAGACCCGGGCCACGCCCACGATGGCCCCAGCGAAAAAACCGCCGCCGCATCCGTCCAGCAAGTTCGGCCATGAAGGGGCTGGACGGCGCATATAGGCTCGTAGGGGGCGCCCTCACCCCGATTTTCGCACCGTTGCAACCTTCGCGGCATCGGCCCGAGGGCGAGCGTGGTTGTTGTCGCTTAGGCCATAGGTTGGGCTGCTAAGCCCAACTTGAACTACGCTGTGTGCTCACAAGGAAAGGACGTCATGCGCTTGGTGTGTTGAATTTCATTTTAATCAGCCCAACGCGGGCAATCTGTTAAGAATATTCACTGAACAACTGACATGAAAACCGGATTCGAAACAATCGGCAACGCCATTCTCACCTTATATGACAACGGGCGACCTGTCCTTGTCACTGACCCCTGGTTTACACCACAGGCCTATTTCGGCAGTTGGGGCCAGTCGCACGAAATTCCCGAACAGCAAATGAAAGGCATTCTGGGCGCAGAATATGTCTGGCTGTCGCATGGGCATCCCGACCATCTCAACCCCGAGTCGATTCCGCAGTTGATGGGAAAGAAGATTCTGCTGCCCGACCATGTCGGCAAGCGCATCCACGATGATCTGAAGGGGCAGGGCTTCGATGTGCATGTGATGCAGGACCGCCGCTGGTATACCTTGTCCGAGCACGTCAGGGTGTATTGCATTTCCGACCTCAATCAGGACGCTGTGCTGCTCGCTGACATCAACGGCCGGCTGGTCTTCAACCGCACCGACGCATCGGACCACGGGTGGGAAAACCACGTTCGCAGCATCATCAAGCGTTATCCGGTGTCGTTCATGATGGGGCTGTCCAGCCGCTATGGTGACGCCGACATGATCAACTTCTTTCATGAGGACGGCAGCCGTATCGCGCCGACCGAGGTCACGCCCGCTATCGGCAAGCGCAATGCCAATCGCACCGAAACGGTCGGCGCCAAATACTTCATCCCGTTCAGCTCGATGCACACCTATCAGCGCGAGGACTCGGCCTGGGCCAACATCTTTCACACCTCGCTGGACGATTACCGCAACGGTTTTGAGTCAGACAAATGCCAGATGCTGCCGGCCTATGTGCGTTACAACTGCATGGACGACAGTTGGGAGGAAATCCGCCCGCGCGAACTGCCGGTGACGATCCTGCCCGCAACGGATTTTGGCGATGACTGGAACGACAAGCTCGACGCCGAGGATCGCGAACTCGCCAGCCGTTATTTCAAAGCGATCGGGCATCTGGCCACGCATCTGGATTACGTCAATCTGCGCGTTGGCGGACAGGATCACACCATCAAGATCAGCGACCGGAAATTCAACCGCGGCGTCACTTTCGAGGCCCCGCGAAACTCGCTGATGACAGCAATCCGTTATGAGGTTTTCGACGACATGCTGATCGCCAACTTTATGAAAACCACCCTGCACGGCGACTGGGGCCCATCGCGGCTGTACCCCGATTTCACACCATATGTGGCCAAGTATGCTGACAATGGCATGGCGAAAACACGCGATGAACTCGCTACCTATTTCAAAGCCTATCGTGACCGCGCTGTGCTGGATTACCTGAAATGGACGTTTGAAAAGCGTGCCGAGGGGATATACCGCAAGTACATCTCGGATGAGAGCGTGCTACACAAGGCGGCCAAAGGCATTTATTGGCACTACAAGAAAAAGCTGCGCTAAAAGACCTTGACGGTTGGCGAACAGATCAATGTTCGTTCGCCGCCAGCCACTGCTCCAGCATCATCACCACCCAGATCATTATTCCGTAATAACTTGCATGCTGGCCGCGCTGCATAGCCAGCATGTGGTCCAGATACGCCGGCTGGATCAAGCCGCGCTTTTTGAAGTCCGACAGGCTGTCGCCGACGATGTCGCCGAGCGGGGCGTATTGCGTGCTCCACACGCCGAACGGCAGGCCGAAGCCATGCTTGGTCTTGTTGATGATCTTTTCCGGAAGCAGGTCGTCCAGGGCTTCCTTGAAGAACCAGCGCAGCTTTTGCCCGCGCACCTTGTAATCCACCGGCAGATGATTGGCAAACGCGACCAGGCGGTCGTCGAGCAGCGGGTAGTGCACTTCGATCCCCGCCGCTTCTGTCATGGTGCCGACCTTGCGCAAGTCGTTGTCGGCCAGGGTGAACTTCAGGTCCAGGTGCATCAGGCGGTTGATGTAATGGTCGGAACTGGTGCGGTCGTAGACTTCGCTGAGGGCGGCGTCCGTCGACGAGGGGTCGACGGCACGAATGAAATCCGCAGCAAAAATCTGGTCGAGCGGAGTGCGGTGGAGGAAGTTGTAGCTTTCCAGTCGCAGCGGCAGCCTGACATGGGCCTGGGCGACGTAGCTTTTCAGCTTGGACAGCGGAAACCGGTCCGACAGCCCCGGCAGGTTTGCAACCGGCTCGATCAGCCCGCGCCGCAGCACGGCGGGCAGGTGGGCATAGGCCTCGAACAGGCGCTGCTTGGCGTAGCGCGCATTGCCGCCGAATATTTCATCGCCGCCGTCGCCGGCAAACATGTTCTCGAATCCCGCTTCGCGCGCAGCCTTGGCGCAGAAGTAGGTCGGCACCGCCGAGTCGTTGCCGAAGGGTTCGTCATATTCCTGCGCGATGATGGGAATCGCGGTCACGATGTCGGCGGGCTTCAGGTAATACTCATGGCTGCGGCTGCCGTAGCGCTCGGCGGCGCAGCGCGCGTATTCCATTTCGTCAAAGCCGGCGGCGTCGAAGCCGATGGAAAAGGTGTCGACAGGCGCGCCGCGCGCCGCGGTGAGGGCGCCGACGATGGTCGAGCTGTCCGTGCCGCCGGAAAGAAACGCCGCGGTGGCTGGCGCATCGGCATCGCGCACCGCCTGGTCGAGTATGTTGCGGAAATCGCGGCGGTGGGGGGCGAAACCGGCATCGACCGGGGCGTAGTCGGCCTGCCAGTAAAACGCGGTGCTGAGCTGGCCGTTCTTCAGGGTGAGGGTTTGTCCCGGCAGCACCTTGTGCACGCCCTGATACAAGCTGCGTGGCGCGGGAATGGCGTGGAAATAGAGATAGTCGTAGATCGCCTGGGGGTCGATGACGCGGCCGACGGCGGGGTGGGCCGCCACGCTTTGCACGCTGCTGCCGAACACCAGCTGGTCGCCGTGTTTGGCGTAACACAGGCGTTCGGCGCCGACGCGGTCGAGCGCTAGAAAGGCTTTTTTCTTCAGCGGTTCGAGCACGGCGAAGGCGAAATTGCCTTGCATCAACGTGGGCAGTATTTCGCCAAAGCGTAGCCAGCCGTGCGCCACCGCCATGGCCGGATTCTGGTCGCGGGCGATAAAGGCCAGATCGGCGTCGAGAAAGCGCGGTCGTCCGTACAATGCCGCGGCCAGCCCGTTCTCAACGTGGATATCGGCCTTGCCGAGGCGCGAGCAGCCCGCCACCCCCAGCACCTGGCTGCTGTGCGCATTCAGTGCGCCTTCAGGCGACAAGCGTGCCGCCTGCCCCATGTGCTTGATCAAATCCTGATGCGCGCCGTGGTTGCCCAGCCAGCCAAAAATGCCATCCATGGTGTCGTGTGCCAGAGTGATGCGGGATAATGTCCGCCAATATAAACGAGCCTGCCGCTTGGCACGAATCCTGTATGTTGAATCGGGTCAGGAAACATGGATTTGTTTCCGGCCATTGCGAGTGCAACGAAGCAATCCAGCGGTGTGATCGATGCTGAAATCCTTTGCCCTAATGTCAGAAAGCCCAAGCCGTTGAATGAATTCCTGATTAAAGTTAGCAAAACACTGGCCCATCACGCGCGGCGCATCCAGCGCGGCCTGCGCAGCGCACGCTGGTCGATTTCGCGCGCGCCCGCGCAGCGCCCGATCATCGTGGTCGGCTGCTCGCGCGCCGGCACCACCCTGGTCTACAAGACCCTGTCCGAGTCGCGCGAGATCGGCAGCCTGCAGCGCGAAACCCACGATTACTGGACCGACCTGCACCCGCCGGCCGACAAGCACTGGGACACCCATGCGCTGGATGCCGGCGACGCCAGCCCGGCGGATCGCGATACCGTCAGCCGTTATTTCTACAGTTGGACCGGGCAGCATCGCTGGGTCGACAAGAACAACCAGAACGGCCTGTGCGTACCCTATCTGCGGGCGCTGTTTCCCGATGCCGTGTTCGTCTTCATCAAGCGCAGCCCCGGCGACAACCTCAATTCGCTGATCGAGGGCTGGCGAAAACCCGACGAGTTCGCCACCTGGTCGAACGACCTGCCGGCGACGGTGGCGGTGGAAAACGGCACCCTGACCCAGTGGTGCTTCTTCCTCGCCGACGGCTGGCGCGAGTATGTCAATGCGCCGGTCGAAGACGTCGCCGCCTTCCAGTACACCGCCATCAACCAGGCCATCCTCGACGCCAAGGCCGACGTGCCCGCCGGGCAATGGGTTGATGTGTTCTATGAGGATTTCCTGCGCGACCCGGTGGCCACCTTCCGCCAGGTGTTCGAAGGCTGTAGCCTGGCATTCGACGCCCGCCTGCAGGCGCACTGCGCCGACGTGCTCGACATCCCCTACAACGCCTTCTCCGAAATCCGCCTGGACAAATGGAAAGACGGCCGCAACCGGGACAAGATCGAACGCGTGCTGCCGAAGGTGGCGGACGTGGCTAAGCGGATGGGGTATTGATGGGCAGCGCCCCTCGCCAGCCATGGCCAGCAGTTGTAGGAGCACCCGCAAGGGGTAGGCCGTGGTTGTATGGCCGACAAGTCGGCAACAACCACGCACCGGCGCCCTCGCCGCGATTGCCCGCGCCGCGCCATCGCCCGCAATCGGCCCGGGGGCGGGCGAGCACGCTTGTTGCCGCTTTAGCGGCTTTACAAGCATGGCCTACCCCTCGCGGGTGCTCCTACACGCCGGAATATGCCTTTGCCGTCATTGCGGGCGAAGCGTGGCATACGACTTTGCATGTGCTTCAGCACGTAGTAGATCGGAGTCCTTTAGGGCAATCCCGTGCAACCCGCAAACCACGGGCGGGTGTCGTAGGAGCGGCGTCCTCGCCGCGATTGCCCGCACCGCATCACCGCCCGCAATCGGCCAGCGCTCTTATCAAACTGGATTCCGGCATCCGCCGGAATGACGCAACTCAGAGGGCACCCCGGTGACGATCCCAGTCATCGCCCTCGCCGCCATCCTCCTGCTATGGGCAGCGGTCCTGCTCGCCTTCGCAACCCCACTCGCCGCCCGCTGGCGCGAACCCGTCCTGCGCCACCCCGTCCTCATCATCGAAAGCGATGACTGGGGCGCCGGCCCCTTGCAGCAGGCCGACGCGCTGACGCGCCTCACTGGCACCCTGCAAGGCATCCGCGACCGCTGCGGCCGGCCCGCAGTCATGACCCTCGGCGTCATCCTGGAAGTCCCCGACGGCCCCCGCATCGCCGCCACCCACTGCACCGAATACCACGCGTTGCCCTTGGCCGATCCCCGCTTCGACGCCGTGCGCGCCGCCGTCCAGGCCGGCATCCGGTCCGGCGTATTCGCCCCGCAGCTGCACGGCCAGTGCCATTACTGGCCGCCCGCGCTGCTGGCGGCAGCACAGGACAACCTCGTCGTGCGCGACTGGCTCACCGCTCCCGACCCTGCGTCCACCGAAGACCTGCCCTCGCCCCTGCAAAGCCGCTGGGTCGATGCGTCCTGCCTGCCGTCGCGCGCGCTGACGCCCGCCGCAATCCAGCAAGCCATCGCCACCGAGGCCGCCGACTACCAGGCCCTGTTCGGCAGCGCGCCGCAGGTGGCCGTCGCCACCACCTTCGTCTGGAACGAGGCGGTCGAAGCCGCCTGGGCGCAGGCCGGCGTCGAGGCCATCATCACCCCGGGCCGCCGCGCCACCTGCCGCAATGGCGCCGGCCAACCGGGCTGCGTGGATGCCACCATGCTGACAGGCGGGCGTTCACTCGCCGGGCCAGGCTTTCTGGTGCGCGACGTGTATTTCGAGCCGGCACTGGGGCATGTGCCGCAGCGTCTGGTCGACGGCCTGCAGGCGCGCACCCGGCAGGGACGTGCCTGCCTGGTCGAGACCCACCGCTTCAATTTCCTGCAGGCGCCGGACGCCAGCCTGGCCGCCCTCGAAACCGGCCTGCGCGAAGCCCTCACACGCTGCCCCGACCTGCGCTTTGCCGCCCCGATCGATCTCGCGCGCGCGATCCGGCAGCGCGACCCGGCCTGGATCGAAACCCGGCTCAAGCCCCGGCTTGCCGCCTGGCGCGCGCGCCTCGACGAAATCCCGCGCTTTCGCCGCCTGTCGCAATTGAGCGGCCTGGCCTTGCCGCTGGCTTTGCTGGGAGGCCGCGCATGACCCCGCGCCTCTCGGTCGTCATCCCGGCCTTCAATTCCGCCGCCACGTTGGCGCGCGCCATCGAATCGGTGCGCGCGCAAAGCTGGCCGGCGCACGAAATCATTGTGGTCGACGACGGCTCGACCGATGCCACTGCGGAAATCGCGGCCGGCTTCGACGGCGTGCGCCTGATCCGGCAAAAAAACAGCGGCGTCTCGGTCGCCCGCAACGCCGGCGCGGCAGCGGCCAGCGGCGACTGGCTGGCGTTTCTCGACGCCGACGACTGGTATGCCCCCGACCGCATCAAGCTGCATGCCGAGTGGATCGCCGAAGACGCGGCGCTCGACTTCCTGACCGGCGATTACGAATACCGCGACGAAGCCGGCGCCCTGCTCGGCACCTCGATGGCGCAGCACGAATCCGGCCGCATGATGCTGAACAAGGCTGCGGGCGCGGCGCGGGTGGTGATTGAAACTCCCGTCGAGGTCGCCGCCTTCGTTGCCGACCATTTCGGCGACACCCACACGCTGTCGGTGCCGCGCGCGCGCTTCATCGAACTGGGCGGCTACCCTACCGGCTACAAGGTGTGCGAGGACGTGCACTTTCTGACCCGGCTGGTGGCGAAGAGCCGCCGCATCGGCGTGGTCTGCCAAAGCCTCGGCGTCTACGTGATCCACGGCGGCAGCGCCACCCGCCGCGACCCGGTGGCGGCGCAGCGCGAGAACGTGCGCACCCTGACCGATCTTTCCCGGCTGGCGGAGAACTTTCCGTCGCCGGTCCGGCGGGGCGTGGCGGCGCGGATGCAAAGCGCCCGCTACAACCTCGGCTGTGCCTTGAGCAAAAGCGGCCAGCGCATCGCCGCAGTCAAGGCCGTGCTGCCCACCATAAGCGCGCGCCCCAATTGGCGAGCTCTGCGCGACATCCTCTCGATGATCAGGGGTTAACGCATGGCCTATCGCATTTGCCCATGGTCGACCACAATATCCCTCCTTGCGGGTGGTCCCACAACGGCATCGGACCTGCCTGTGGGAGCGGCGTCCTCGCCGCGAATGTCAGCACCGTGCGAACGTCAGCAATCGGCCCGAGGGCGGGCGACACCAAATCCGGTGAACACCGGGATCCAGCCAATTAAATACACCCCCACCCCATGAACCGCCTGCTCGTCCTCACCGAACTCTTCCTCCCCACCAAGGGCGGCACCGCCGTGTGGGCGGCCGAGGTCTACAAGCGTCTCGGCGGCAAGGAAATCCACATCGTCACCGCCGACGTGCCGGGCGCCGCCGAAGTCGACGCGGCGCATCCCAACACCATCCACCGCCTCAACCTCAAGCGCATCCCCTGGCTGCGCCCCGAATCCCTGGCGATGTACGCGCGCTTCTTCTTCAAGTCGCTGGCGCTGGCGCTCACCCATCGCTTCGACGCCATCCACGCCTTTCGCGCCCTGCCCGAAGGCCTGGTCGCATGGGCCGTGGCGCGGCTGACCTTTCGCCCGGTGGTGATCTATGCTCATGGGGAGGAACTCACCACGTGGGGACGCGGTGGAAAATTCAAGGCCATGCGCTTCGCCCTGCGTCATGCCGACAGGGTGGTCGCCAACAGCGAGCATACGCGCGACACATTGCTGGAAATGGGCGTCGATCCGGCTCGCATCACCATCATCTATCCGGGCGTCGACGTGTCGGTCTTCCGCCCCGGCCTCGACACCACGGGTCTGCGCGAAAGCCTCGGCATCCGCCCCGATGAAAAACTGGTTTTCTCGGTCGGCCGCCTGTCGCGCCGCAAGGGCTTCGACCAGATGATCCGTGCAGTGGCGCACTTACACGCCGAAGGCATCCCGTTACGCTATGTCATCGCCGGCATCGGTGAAGACGCCGAACACCTCGACGGCCTGATCGCGGAACAAAATGCACAAGGCATCGTCCACCGCATAGGCGCGGTGAGCGAGGCCGACCTGCCGCGCTGGATGAACGCCTGCGACGTTTTTGCCATGCCCAACCGCGACATAAACGGCGACAATGAAGGCTTCGGCATGGTGTTCATCGAAGCGGCGGCCTGTGGCAAGCCCAGCCTGGCAGGTGAGGCGGGTGGTACCGGTTCTGCGGTATTGAATGAAGTGACGGGTCTGCGGGTAGATGGCGCGTCACACAGCGCCATAGTGGCCGGTCTGCGACGCATGTTGAAAGACGAGGATTTTTGCGGACGTCTTGGAAAAACCGGCCTCTTGCGTGTGACTGAGCAATTCACATGGAATGCGGTGGCGTCAAAAACTAAAGGAGTTCGTGTATGAAATATCTATGGATCATCTTTTTTGGGCTTGCTGCAATAAACCAGGTTAACGCGGCAACGGATACCACCCCGCAGGACATTTCAATGCTGCCAACGTACTGTGACGCAAAAATGGGGCGTCAAGAGCCAGCGGTGGTTGCGCAATGGCTCCGGAATATGGGACGCGAAAACTGGGTGCACCTGCATCACTATTGTGGTGGCTTGATTGAAATAAACCGCTACTACCGAGGTACAACGGGCCGCCAGAAGGCCAATCTGGGTAACGCGGTCAACGAATTTAAATACGTTCTGGAACGCTGGACGCCGGATTTCTATCTTCGTGCCGAGGCCCACCTCAACCGTGGACGTGCCTATAAACTCATGCGACAGGATGGACCAGCTTTTGCTGACTTTCAAAAAGCGCTTGAACTGAATTCACGGCTTGCGCCAGCGAGCATTGAGTTGGCAGACATATACATCAAGCAGGGCAAAAGGGACGCAGCGCTCGCAGTTCTGAAAAGCGGGATTGAAAGTAATCCAGATACTAGAAGTTTGCGCCGGCGTTATACGGAACTAGGCGGCGACATCAAAGCCTTGAACGACCCTATATTGGTTCCTCAGGTTGAAACGTCGCCTTCATCTTCAGCAGTGCCAGAGGTTGCTGAGTCAGAAATTCGTGAGGAGGCAGAAACCGCGATAGATGTGAAGCCACCAGTTCAATTGATCGAACCGAAAATTGGGAGCCCAACAAATCCCTACTGCCGGTTTTGCCCGGATTGAGGGGCGGCTTCACAGGTGAGCTAAGCGAGATATGTTCTATAGCCTCAAAAATAAACTGCAGAGATGGTGTTTTAACCGAGGAATTCGTGGCGTCCTGGATACCCCGCCATTAATGATGGTTGACGTACCGTCGGCGCCCGTTCTTGTGTCGCAATTGCAACACAAGGACGTTTTAATGTATTTGGCTGCGTCCAAGTCATTCGCGAGACATATTCCGCCTGCGGAAGTACACGTTGTCGACGACGGAAGCTTGACTGCAGACGACCGCAATCTGCTATCCAGACATATTCCAGGCATTCGCATTCATGCGCTGGCCAGTTTCCGTGTACCGGGACTCCCCAATGGTGGGACATGGGAGAGGTTAATTGCAGTTGCGCGCTTTTCGGAGGCGCGCTATGTTATTCAGCTGGATGCCGACACGCTTACCTTGGCCTCTATCCCGGAAGTCGCGGCCGCAGCTAAAAGCGAAACCGCATTTTCTATCGGAACCTGGGATCATCAACGAATCGAGCCGGCACTTGATCGATCGGACGCTGCTAAGAGCCACCTGGTTGGTGAACGACCCCATGTGCAATTACTTGCAGAAGCAAATTTCGCCAACCTGCATGAGGCGGAAACGCTGAAATATGTGCGTGGCTGTTCGGGTTTTTCAGGCTTCCCCGCAGGCACGGACAAAATTGATTTACTGTGTGCGATTTCCAGCCAGATGCAAGCGCTGATTGGAAAACGTTGGCTGGAATGGGGGAGTGAGCAGGTGATGTCTAATTTAGTCGTGGCGAATCAGCCAAGTGCGATCGTGCTTCCCCATCCAGAGTATGCTGACTGCGTAAAAGCTCAGCCGGGTAAAACTCGATTTATTCATTTTATTGGCACATGCCGGTTTACGGGTGGTCACTATGCTCGCACTATTCGCGATCTGGACTGGATGTAACTAGCTGCTGAGGTGAAGTAATGGCTTTACCATCTTCAGGTGTGACTGGTGAGCAGTCGCAGGTTACTTTTCGGAAGGGCTTTGACCTGTGTGTGCGCTTCCCTCATGAGCCTCTGCAACTGTTTCCATAACTCAGTACGCACTTCAATGTGCTGTGCGGATACATCTTGCTGACACGATGGGTCTGTTTCAAGGTCGTACAAAAGCAGAGTGTGTCCATCCGTTAGCGGCTGATACACCAGTTTCCATTTCCCACGTCGGATCATCCTGTCCTTCGCTGCATGGATAGCATCGCAGTATTCCGGCTTGATTGCCATCGTGCCACTGGCCCGATCCGGTACTTCCATGAGCTCCAACAGATCCGGGTAGCGCAGGTGATCGTCGGGCAGGCCGGGAATGTCGGTGATCCAGATGCCTGTTTCGTTGAATGCGTCCAGTTCCGGGCAGGCGCTGTCTGCTTTTAGGCCACCCGCAAGCGATACTCCGTCCATTGCCGGGGCAGATGGCTGGCCGGCGAGTTCCAGCAGGGTGGGCACCAGGTCGATCGAACGCACCACCTGGTCTATTTTTCCCTTAGGCGCCAGGCGCGGATCGCGGATCACCAGCGGAATGCGCGGGCTGGCTTCGCCGATGGCTGAGTTGCCCTGGCCCCAGGTGTCGTGCTCGAAAAACTCCATGCCGTGATCTGAATAGACGACAACGATGGTATTCCCAGCCAGGCCGCAGGTTTCAAGATGCGCCAGCATTTTGCCCACTTCATCGTCGAACTCCGCCACGCAGCCGTCGTACAGATCGATGATCTGATCGAGGTCGAATTCTTTCTTGGGCGCGCCCTGGCGGCGGATGATATCGAACGGATCGGTGAGCCTCGCCATGGCGAACTTGGATTCGCCCGCATAGCCCGGGTCGGCAAAGCGCGTGTACCACGGCCATTCCGATGCAAACGGCGGGTGCGTGGTGGAATAGAACACGTTGAGAAAAAACGGCTGCGGGCTTTCTGCCAGGCGCGACACCAGCCGCCGCGCACGCTTGCCCATCGGCTGCGTCAGTGGTACCCCGCCCAGATAGTACAGCTCGGGCAGCATCAGCCGTCCCAGCCGGTTATGGGTGAACAGGGACAGGTACAGGCGCAGGTCCTTGGGACCCTGGCGAATCAGGTACTTCAGGTTCCATTGATCTTCCGGCAGGTCGGTGTAATCAAAACCGAAGGAAAACTTGCCCATGTCGCTACCGCACCAGTCCGACAGCGCAGCGGTGCGGTAGCCCCCCTGTTTCAGCAGCGTGGGCAGGGCATCGACTTTCAGGCGCGTATCGTCATCGGGAACAAAGTTGTCGCGAATGCCATGCGTGTGCGGCCAGGTGCCGGTCAGCATCGAGATCAGGCTGGGGGCGGTACGCGCGCATGGCACGTAGCAGTTGGCAAACAGGGCACCGTTTGCGGCCAGCGCATCGATGTTCGGCGTCAGTGCGCGGTGGTAGCCCAGCGCGCCCAGGCGGTCGGCACGCAGCGTGTCGGAGCCGATCATCAGGATGTTGGGCGGCGCATCGGCTGCGCGCGTCGGCCGTTTGCGCGGCGCGCGTGCCTGCGGCTGCCAGCCTGCCCAGGTGATCGTCCCCGCAAAAAACAGTGTGGCCGCCCACAGCGCCATCAGGTCGCCGATACGCCCCTCCTTCGACAACTGCCAGCTGGCGGCCATGAGCAGCAGTCCGACCAGGCCCATGGCGCCCCATTGCAGGGCCGTGATGAAGGCCGGGGTCATCCACTGCCAGAGTCTGTACAGCCGGCTCATGCGGTAGTGCATAGATGCCACCAGCAGGCCGGGGTTGAAGCGCAGCTTGCGGATGAATTGCAGCGAGAACGCAGCCAGCACGCCCAGGATAGCGGCAATGAAGGCCAGGCCCGTCGACCACAGCGCACCAATCACCGTGTTGAGCATGAAGTACAGCAGCACCCCCGCGCCGCCGGTGAACAGCATCAGCGCGAACGCCCAGGCGGTCAGGCGTGCCAGTGCAAACAGGGTGTAGCGCCGGTAATACGTGAGCACTTCCTCGCGCATGCGCGGCCCGGTCTGGGAAAAGTCGATCAGCGATTTGGCGAGCAACGCTGTTGCCCCGACGCCTGCGACGCCTATTGCCGGCAGGATGCCGCCCCAGCGCGCGTCGCCGGCGACAATCCAGGCGATGAAGCCGCTGGCGCCGGTGAGCAGTGCCAGGGCTTCAACGCCCAGCATGCCGCGGTCCGGGGGGAGGGCAAGTCTGGCCGCGCTGGGCGCCCGATATGCATCCACCGCACCAGCGAGTTCGCCCAGGCTGGCCGACAGCCGCACCAGATAAAAAAACCGACGCTTGGCGTCGAGCGTGAATGCCGCGCTGCCCAGATGCTCCAAAATCTTGCGGAACATATACGGCTGGGGGCGTTGGCCTTGACGTTTGATCAGATAATTCGCGCGCGAGCGCAGGAAACTTTTGCGCAGGGTGTAGGGGGTGCTCGTTCGCTCGGCATCAATGGCATGAAGCTGCCGTACGCCGGGCAGATAGCGGATAGCAAATCCCTTGTCGGTAGCCCGTCTCAGAAAATCGTGGTCTTCGCCACCCGCGAGATTGTGGCCGGTGGGCCCCATCTCCACTGAAAACAGGCCGGCTGCATCGAAGACTGCCCGCCGCACCACGATGTTGCCGCCGCTGGGATAGCGGTCATGGGGGGTGATCGAAACGGTCTCTCTGCCGAGATCGAATTCCGGAAACGGCCGGATCGGGACAGCATATTCGCCCTGTGTGTGGACCCATGCGGGTTCGCTACCATCCCATGCGGGCCAGATGCGCCCGCAGTAGATGGCGTCGTCCGGGTAGGCGTCCATGCCTTCAAGCAGATGGGCGAGAAAGCCATCCTCGACAGTTTGGTCGTCATCGATGAAGCACAGCACATCCTGCGGGCAGTGCGCAATGGCGGCATTCAGTGCGTATGACTTGCCGGCCTGGGGTTCCTCAATCCACGAGAGTCTCAGGGTGTCCTGCGGGTGGGCAGCCTTGAAGTCGGCCAGCCGGGCAAGCGTGTCATCGCTGCAGTTATTCGCCACCACCACGACGTCGACCTGCTCTTGGCCGGCGTAACCGCAGCCATATATCGAGGCCAGCGTCTGGATAAGAGATGCGCTGCGGTTATAGGTGCAAATGACAACCGCTAGGCGGGCGGGATCGGTCATTGTGCCAACTTAATCCACTGCGCGACCATGCTCGCGCAGCACTGCCAGCCATTCATTGATATGTTCGCCTTCGGTGCGCATGTCCCACTTGAAGCCGGTGCGCTTGAACGGATAGATGCCGTTTTCCACCGCCCAGATCAAGTCGTCCAGATAGCGCACATAGTTTTCATCGTGGCGCCAGGGGTGGATCGCCCAATGGGTATAGCCGTTCATCGACCAGCGCTGGTAGCCCTTTTGGGTGAAGGTATGCGACAAGCTGTTTTCCAGGGGATCGCCGGGCTTGGCCTGCTGCAGCGGCAGGCAGGCGTGAAAACGTGAAACATCCATCAGAAAATAGCGAGTGGAGGTGAAACTGGCGTGATGCCAGTCGGCTTTCGGCTTCGGCTCGAACGAAACGCCGGTCAGCTTTTCCAGCCAGTTGCGCGCCTGTGGCGGCCCGCCCTGTGGTGTGGCGACGACGACATGGCTTTGGCTTTGCAGCAGATCGAGTCCCTCGTAAATCCAGGATCGCGCGCCCTGCCGGTAAAATAGCATGTCGGAGTCAACGTGGAAAATGTAATCGCCGCTGCAGGCATCCATCGCATACAGATACTGATAGATGGGGGCACCTGAGAAGTCCTTGAGGTCGATGCTTTCATCACCGAAATACTTCATCAGGATGCGGTGCTGTTCCGCTTCGGTCCACGGCACCACATCCACCCGGTCGATCACTTTGTCATCCAGCAACTTTTGCAGAATGCGCTCGACTTCGGTTTGTGACCCCTGGATGCGCTCGGCATATTTACCAACCTGGCGGCCCGGATCGTAGGTGGCGATTCGCTCGGCGAAGGGGAAGTTCAGTTGGCGCATCATGTGGCGCACAGTCTGCTCCAGATAAGGTGCATCCGAATTGCAGACGTTGACGGTGAAGCTGACTGCGGGCGGGGTCATCGCGTTCATAGCTTGGTCATGTTGCTGGGTTGGGGGGCGGGGCGAACCGTAAAACGGAGTTTGCTGCGGTTGCGACCGAGCATCCGGTTGTAACGGACTGACAGGTCGTTGTGCAAACGGTAGAGCACGCGAATCGGAAGGAGCAGGCGGCGCGGTGTTGTGGTGAGCGGATAGCCAGCCGCGTCGAGCGTTCGCCCCGCTTCGCTCTCGAACACTCGTAGTTGCCAGGCGCTGAGCCGACTGCGCCATTTACCCTGATTTGTCCTGTCGGCGGTGCGCAGGCGCTGCGCGGATTCGCCTGAGGCGGCGGCGGTGGCGGCGCCCGGGCGATAGGGTTCGCCGATGAAATCGCACACCGTCTGCATGGCGCGGGTCTGGTCGTCCAGCACGTCCTCGTAGCGGAGTTCGAGATAGCGGTCGGCGCCAAGAAAATGGCCCTGGTCGCGGCACACGTCGACGTATTTCTGCCAATACTGGGCGGCGTAGTAGATGTTGTAGGCGCTGAAATCGTGCCGGCGGCCAAACAGCGACAGGGCGACGTCGCGTCCGTCGCGGATCAGGTGGATGAATTTTGCGTCCGGCCACCAGTCGGCGAGCTTGTCCAGATGCAGCGCGTAGTAGGGCGTCTTGTCGCCCCAGCGTTGCTTGCCCAGTCCGGCGGCGTTCTTTTCGAACAGACCCGCCACGACGTCCCGCACCGTCGTGCGTTGCTCGGCGAGAAAGGTCTCGGTCAACGCGTCCACGTCGAACCGCATGCCGTGTAGGTCGCCGTGGAGGAAGATGGGGTTGAAACCGTGAATGGTTTCGAGCAGGCGCCGCATGCCCGTGCGCGTTTCCAAATTATCGAACGCCGCTTGGCTCCGATACAAAGGAATCAGGAAGTGCGATTCGCCGGTGGGCATGCACAGGCCGGGCAGATCATCCAGGATGTATTGCAGCATGGTCGTGCCGGAGCGCGGGGCGCCAACGATGAAGACCGGGGCGGGCGTGGCAAGTGGTGCGGTCATGGTGGGCTGATCTTCAGGTGTGCGGAAAGGTGTAGTCGAGTATCTTGCGCGTGGCATTCGGCCAGGCGAGTTCAGACGCCGCCTTGCAGGCGGCGGCCTCGACCCCGGCCTGTTCGTCGGCGGACAGGGTTATGAAACGCTGCAGGACCTGCGCCACACCGGCCACGTCGTCAGCGGGTGGCAGCAAACCGATGCCGAACTGCCGTGCGAGATCGCCGCTTTCCCCGGCGTTGGCACAGATCGACAACCTGCCGTAGGCAATCGCCTGCATGAGTACGCCGGATGCTCCGATGAATGAACCGTAATAGGCCCACACGGCATCGGCGGCGGCAAAATGTGCTTTGACTTCGTCTTCGGCGATAAAGCTTTCGTGGCGATGCACGGTGAGGTGCGGCTTGCCGCGTAAGACTTGCGCGTCGAACGGGTGGGCTTCGTCGCGTGTGCGCATGCCGGCGAAAACCACGACCAGCGGGCGGGCGATCGTAAGGCTCTCCAAGGCCGCCGCCAGCGTGTCGATTTCCTTGCGGCGGATGGCCTGCAGTCCAAAGACCAGCAACACCCGGGCATCTTCGGCAATGCCCAGATTGCGCCTGGCGATTGTGCGCTCTTCGTTGCTGACGGGGGTGGGCCAAAGCCCGTGTGCGACATAGTGGCCGACTGTCGGCCAGTTCATGTTGAGCCTGATCCAGTCCAGCAGTTTCTTTGAGTGGGCGAACATTTCAATGCGTCGAAGACGTATATGGTCGAGACGAAAAAACCGCTGCCAGCGGTGCCTGTTCCAGCTGAAGTTGTGGTGTTCGGTGAAGGCAGTTCGATGCCGGTAAAGGCCCAGGAGCGATGCTAGACCGAGCGGCCACATGCTCTGCTGATTGTCGGATTTGAAGTCGGACCAATAGACAAGATCGTAAGTGCCGGGGCGAACATGAAGGGTCAGCCATGCCAGGCAGAGCAGGATGGGGCTGTCGCGGCATCTCAGCCACAGCCACTTCATCAGTCCAGTGAAGGTGTCTGCACGATCGGCGAGACAGAGGCTCGGGATGGTGGTGGCCTTGTGCGAGGTCGCCTTGGCAGGAAAGGGATGCAGCAGGGCAACGCTTGCACCATTCAAGGAGAATCCCGTGGCCATCTCCAGCGGAAAGACCGAAAAGTGGCCGAGCCGGTGCATGAACGGTGCAACGACCAAGATTTTTCTGGGTGAGGCGCTGGGTGCGTGATGGGGGTCGATCATGGGTTTGCTCGTTCAGGGCAGTTCGCCCAGTAGCGATGATTTGATGAAAACTGCATCCATTTCGATGAGCCGCGGGAAGTGTCCGCGGTTGTTGGCAAACAGCCCGCTCAGAGAAAATCCGCGATCGGCCATGAAGCGAATGCTCTCCGAAATGTCTGGCGCACCTTCGTAAATGACCTGGAAACTGACCTCGATCTGAATAGCCGGGATTCTTGCAAGTGCGTATCCCGCAGCGTCGAGAACGCGCAGCTCGGTCCCTTGCGTGTCCAGTTTGATGAAGGGTTTCTTGAATCCAAATTCCGCTTCCTGGCTGCGAAACAGATCATCCAGTGTTTCTAAATTTACGCGAATGGTCTCCTTTATTTTCTGCTGGCCGTGAAATTTGCCGTCAAACTCGCCGGATGGCGCCATCAGGGAACTGAACTCATGCCCGACCATGATGTTGAAGTCAGCGCTGCCCGAGGTGGCATCAAGCGCCGCTTCATGGATAGACCAATGGGGGTCGTGACGTGACTTTTCAATTAATTTCCGCGCGATGTCCGGGATCGGCTCGACGGAGAGGATGTGGTCGTTGAAACCGATATCCTTGCGTATCAAGTGCGCATATTGGCCATTGTTTGCGCCAACATCGAAGACGAAATCGAACGAGAAGTGTTCAAACAGTCTTTTGAGGTAGTGATGTCCAGCGGCCAGTCCCAGTTCATCTTTGCGCACGCAACTGTAGCCCCGTCCCGAAACGAGACGGTTGAGTAGCTCAATGGTTTGATTCATGCGTGTTCTCCTGGCGGGTTGTTTTCCATGCGCCGTGCGTAACCGATGAGGGCACCAAGCGCGTTGGCTGCGTTCATGGCTTGTCTGACAATTCCTTGCCGGGCTGTTGCGAACATGATCGCTGTCCGAAAAGCATGGCGTAGGAATTGACCGACCAAGAAAGGGGGTACTGCAAAAATTTTTCGTGGAAAGTCAGGCATATGAAACCGGCCTTGGCGAAGCCCTGCCTGATAATGCAGCCTCAAGAAATAGCTGCGCTTCAATTTCCAGGATTCTACGGCATGCAGGACGACCATGTCGGGGCGATAACGGATGCGAGCGCCCAGTTTGAGTAGGGCGCGCAGCATCACGGCGTCCTCGCCGCCGCCGACGCCCTCGCCTGCTCGGTTATAGCGTGCGTCGAAACACAGCTCCGAATGGTCGCGGAAGTACTGCATCGCGTAGGCCGTGTTGCCGCTCCACACCGGCGTGGTGTCGTCGACAACCCAGAGCGCTTCGGCGCCGTGGTCTAGCCTTCCAAGAAAACCCGCGATCTCGTCGTCCAGCCAGGCCGGACGTTCATGCTCCGTGAAATCGATCTCGATCCTGCCGCCCACGCATTGCGCGCCTTCATGCACGATTGCGTCGTGGGCTGCCTGCAGAAAGCCCGGTACCGGCAATTCATCGTCGTCGATGAAGACAAGGATGTCGCGGTCGAGCGCCACCTTCAATGCACGATTGCGTGCTGGCACGATGCCGGGAGCGGTTTCGGTGACCACGCGCAGCGGCGCGCCGGCTTGCTGCTGCAAGCGGGCAAGAACGTCGAGCGTGTCATCGCGGCTGTTGTTGTTGATCGCGAGTATCTCGAATGGCACCGGACAGTTTTGCGCGCGCAGTGCCGTCACCAGACGGTCGAGCCGTCCGGCGCGGTTATAGGTGCAAAATGCAACAGTGATCGATGTCATGTGGCGCGGTCAGTGTGGTTCTAAACCAGGTTTTTGTTTTCGCGGGATTTGTTGTCAACCCGGCGGATAAGCCGACGATGCCACGATTCGGGTAGCCATGCGGGAAGCATGTATTTCCAGTCGATGAGTGTGCCATAGCCCTGTTTCATTACTGCACGAAAGATTTTTCGAGCAGAGGGCAGGTCGCGTTTCCAGTAGCAAACATAGCCACGGTGAAGCAGTTCGCCGTTGGTTAATTGCTTGGTGCGATTTTTTCCGAGCGCATCGATGACATCGGGGTTTGCGCGCAGATACTTGCGCTGGGCACGCCAATGATTCAAGGCAATTCGTGCACGGTTACGGGTGATCTGTTCGCCGCCATGATGATGATAGTAGGCAAGCACACGCGGTACGCGGACCAGCCGATGCGTGGTGCCCAGACGAAGCCAGAGATCATAGTCCATGCATGAACTCAGATCTTCGTCAAAGCAGCCGGCATCCTTGATGATATGGGTGCGCACCAGCGCCCCATGTATGGGCCATCGGCACCCTCCAAGCAGTGACTCGACCTTGTCGCTATTTTCATATTCGGGCGGGATGAAAGGCTCATCGCGGCCCTGTCCAAGCCCAATGTTTTGCCAGCCGCAATAGGCGATGCCGGCGTCGGGATCGGAGGCGAGTGCGATCATCATGGCTTCGAGAAACTCAGGATGCCAGGTGTCGTCGGAATCCAGGAAAGCCGTATACGCGCCGCGCGTTTCTCGCAATGCGCGATTGCGTGCGGTAGCCGCGCCGGCATTGGTCTGCTGCACGATTTGTATGCGCGGATCTTGCGCTGCAAGCTGCTGGAGGATTTGCCAGGACTGGTCTGTCGATCCGTCGTCGACAATGATCAGTTCCCAGTTCTGCAGCGTCTGGGCCAGAACGCTGCCGATACTGGTCTGCAGATGTGCCGCTGCGTTGTAGCAGGGCATGACGATGGAGATGGTCGCGTTCATTTAAATTAAGTGTTATCCATGCCGTAACCGTCGTAGCGCATAGCCTGCAAGGTCACGCCAGCGTACATCATGACTACCAAGATAGAGCTTACGCGCCATTGTGCTGACGGTATCGGTATTGAAAATGGTTAGCCTGCGCAGCAGGTAAGGGTTCGCGTCCCGCAGCGCCCATCCGGTACGGGTAATACAGGCTGCTGAATAGCCAGCCTGTTTCACGGCATCGTCACAGCGCACATCCCATACACCGTAAGGATAGGCAAAGCTGCCAACAGGCCGGCCAAGCAGGTCTTCCAAGGCGGCCTTGGAGTCAGATAATTCACTAGTAAGGCGGGCATCGGAAACTTCTGTCAACCGAACATGGTTCACCGTGTGCGAGCCGATTTCCATGCCGCGTGACTGCATCTCACGCAGCTCAACTACGTTCAGTAACCTTCCTTCCGGGCGGCCGTCGGCGGGCCACTTGGGTGATTCGCCGATCGATCCGGTGACGACGAACCAGGTGGCACGTAACCCGCGCTTTTGCAGTTCATCGCAGGCGGCGAGGTTGTCGACGTAGCCATCGTCGAAAGTGATGACGGCGGTGCGGCCTGTCCACTTATTCGGCTCGGCAACAAGTTCGCCCATGGTTGGCGTGGCGTAGCCTTCGGCAGCCAGAAAATTGAGTTGATCGCGGAACTGCTGCATGGAAACGGCCCACGGCCAGCCAGGCCTGATTTTGCCGGGAGTGACGGCGTGGTACATGAGCATGACGGGGCCATGTTGGCCGGCAGCCCGGTGCAGATAGCGTGAGAGGGGGTCGATCCAGGTCATGCGGCGGCCTTGGCAAGTTTGAGCTTTATTTTCCAGCGTTCGCGCTCGGCGCCCAGCGAGCGGAAGGGCAAATAAAGAAAACTCACTATATAAATTAAGCCGCCTGTTGCGCCCATCAATGCCATGTACGCGAAATCATTTTCCGTGACTGATGCGGGCAGGGTCGAGTCGGCGCTGAATAGCACTAGCGCGAGCAAGCCGTTGAGCACTGCAGCGGGTGCGACCGCTTTGAAAAATCCAGACAACTTTGCCCGCAGGCAACGCGTGGCCAGCCAGTACAGGTGAAACGCTGAATAAACCGCAACCCCGACGATGGCCCAGGCCACACCTTCGATGCCATAAGGTAGGGCAATGGTGATGCCAAGAGCTGTGATGATCAAGGTCGCGATCTGGACAGGCAACTCGCGACCGAGCCAGTTTTGTGCGGCGAGGACTGCGCCGGATAGGTTGTCCATCAGCCAGAACGGCCAAGCGAATGCCAGAATCATCAAGGGGCCCGCGGCAGCAACCCATTTTTCGCCATAAATGCCTCGAATGAACGGTTCGGACAGCCACAGCAGGCCGATATAGAAAGGCGTGGCATAGACAGCAACCAGCGCGATGCTCCGAAAGAAGAGATAGCGGCATTTGTCGAGGTTGTCCTGTTCGGCGGCCATGGCGCGAAACAGGACGTGGTAAACCGATCCCGTGATGAAGCTGTGGGGCATTGTGGCCAGGCTTTTCCCTTTATTGAAAAGGCCAACGCTGGTCGGGCCGAGGGTGCGCGACAGGATGAAAATGCTGACCTGATTGTGCAAGTAGCCGACGATATCGTTGGCTGACACCAGGATGCCATAGCGCGCGATGTCGCGCCCGCGTCGGAATTCCAGCGAGAACCCGGGGCGCCAGCGGGTCAGTGGGATCATCAGTGCCGCGCTGAAGGCTGCACCGGCAATACCACCCCATATCAGGCTCCAGACGCCGTAGCCCAGCCAGGCCATGAGGATGCTGGTGCCGCTGGAAACCAGTAGCGATGTGATGCCGACGATGGTTTGCGCCTTGTAGCGCATGTTCCGGTACAGCATGCTGGCTGGCAAGTTGACCAGTGGACGGAAGATGAAGGACAGCGCTGAGACTCGCAGCAGGTCGGCATACAGCGGGGTGTCGTACCACTTGGCAAACCAGGGCGCGGCAAAGAAGAACCCAGCGTAGATCAGGCAGCCGATGCCAAGCTGCAGGGTGAAAACGATGTCGTAATCCTGCTTTGTCGCTTCCTTTGCGCGCACCAGCGCCTGGCCCATGCCGCCGCCCGCGACGAAGCCGGCCAGGCCGGTGAACACTTGGATGGTGAGCAGGATGCCGAAATCCTCGGGTGCCAGCAGGCGCGCCAGCACGATGCCGAAGAGAAACGTTAGCACCTGTCGGCCTGTATTGCCGACAAACATCCAGGCAATGCCATGGCGCATGGTTTGTCCGAGGCTCATGCTGGGCGGGGTGCTCGGGCCGCGCGGCGGTTACGACCCGGTATCGATAAATCGCCGGAACTGACGGCATGACGCCGCCAGGCAAGCACGGGTTTGTGCGCGGGCGGTAGGCCGCAAACCGTTTGGGTTGCGTGGCGGATGCTGGCGGGGTTGGTTGAGGCGGTGGCGTTCATGGCTCGCTATTCTAATGGCCCAAGCTGATATGCAAGGCATGTGCCATTAGGGAAGCGTGTGAAAAGCCCAGGTGGGTTATTTTGGCGAATACCTAAAAGGCATATGAGATGAGGTCCGGTGTGATCAAGCACCTAGGCTCCAAATTTCGTGTGATGCAGGCTTTACGGCATTGGCACTGTGGGTAATAACCGTCATCCACGATCGGGCCGGCCTCGGAATAGGTGGCGTGCTCACGTTGCCGATCCCCTCTTACACATGGGCGGCGGCGGAGACACAATGAGCACCAAGAAACACGACTTACCTGTCGCATTACCGGTGAACATGAGTTTGAGTAAGCTGACCAAGAACCGCGGCAAGTTCCCGAGCGACGAGGCGCTGTTGAAGTTCTTCTATCTTGCACTCAGGAATATCAGACAGAAATGGACGATGTCGATCCGGGACTGGAAAGGCGCCCTGACTCGCCTTACTATCTTGTTCGAGGAGCGACTCCCTCAGCTGTGAACGAAACCCCGTTTACACAAAATATCGGACACACCCTTGCGATCAGCATGCTGAGCTTGTCTTTCAATCCGGTTATAAAGGTGTGTGGTCGGTAACATCGCGCCGAAATCACAGCACACGCCGTCTCAAACGCTGTATGGCTACGGACAGCGTCTGTCGCACACCTCTTTTACGTAAAGAATCGAAGACCTGATTAACAATATTCCATGGGATTAGGGGATCATTGTGTATTTTTTGACCCTCACATGCGGGAAGCGCAATATTATTGGTAATTGCGTACTCATAAAGCTCCTTCATAAAATAGTCGCGATCTTTATTTTGATTAATAAGTCTAAGATATTTTTCTCTGTTTTTTCGATATTCATCTAAATCAAAACAGCTTCGGTAAAGTTCCAGCTTGCCAAGGAAATCAAGCTCCAGCATGGTTCGAATGCATTTTCTGCATTTCCCACAATTTGGTTTATGTAACCAGCATACTAGCAACCATTCATAACTTTGCTCGAACTCTGAGATTAGGCGAACTTTTTCAATACGGCTCATCTCCTGGTTGGAAATGTAAAAACTCGTTGTTTCCGTGGAAAGCATGGGGAGCAGTACGGCCTCATAATGAGCCGCATCCTTCTTTATATCCACAAAGAACGAATCAAGACCATAGCTTGCCGAATAGTAATATCGGCGAAATAGTTTTTGCAGTTGCAGAACCGTTCCGGCACTCACATAAGAATGAAACTGATCATAATTATAAAAACCGAACATGTGATCTATTATTTCCGTAAGATTGGATTCCACCACGACAAGCTTGTATCCATATCGAGCGCAGAATGCTTTGGCATGCGATAGTTGGGTTTGAAAGAGGTCTTCCTGCACGTTGCTGTCATATCTTCCAATCTGACCGTCATGAGCGCCAACCTTAAAGTAGGTGAGATGGGTTAGCTTGTATGAATCGAGTGGAATGAGTTGAGTGTATTCATAAAGCGTCGTGAAGGAGTCGACGCCACAAGATATTCCGCAGCCAACCCCGGTTGCCTCCCGATACGCTGTTGAAACAAGCGGTGCCTTGATCTTGATTGGAGAAATGACCGACTTGTTGCAGCTGCACAATTGCGGAATTAGATAATGCGTCAGTTGATAGTACAGCTTTTCGGAAATGGGCAACTCGCTGACTATGTCTGCGCCGTTCATCAACGAGAAATACAACAGACTTGCAACCAGACCGTCGGCCCGATCCTCGCAAAAATAATCGCTGTATTCTGTATCTAAGCGATACCAGAGTGTTTGTGTTTGGTTGCCGAAATTTATTTCCGAAGAAAAGACAACTTTGTTCCCGGAGATGTCTTTATGTATTTTTCCGATTGTCAACGTTTTGTTCAAAGCTACATCCTCTCTGAATTATGCATTAGATATTGTCAGAAATTCGTCCGGCTTATTATTTTGGTCATCCGACTCAAGGTGCAGGCAATGCACCACAATCCATTCGCCACGGTGACGGAGGCGCTTATGCCTGGCAATCCGGATGCGCATGCGGCGTCAAGAGTGCCAGCGTCTTCCTAATTCAATGTCCCATTCTTCAGGTAAAAATTTGAATCTTCCTGATCCAGGCGTAAATGTCAGTTCCCCAAAATATACTTTTCCATTGATGTTATAAAGATCTACGCGAACAAAATCAAAATCCTTGGCCAACGTGTGTGCAACGGAAAGCATCTCATCTAGATTTTTGGGTTTTTCTATTTGGCTATCGGGGAGGTTTCTGCGAGAGGTTAATGGAAGCTTATTCCAGCTTGTATCATAAAATGGGTTGATGCTGCGATTGCTGTTGTCAACCTGAATCATGGCTGTTTGGCCGTTAATGCACCAAAAGCTATAGTTTAAAGGGCCTAGCTCTTTTTTATCATCAAGATATTCTTCGATGATAATCAATGGCTTTATCGCGGCGTAGTGGTATTCGTGGTCAGTAAGGTAATAGTTTGTCTTTAGCCATGATGAAATGGTTTCTTGAATTTCATTTATGCTAACATCGCCACGAACTGGTATAACCATCCCTGATCCGTGATTTGCCTTGATTATGTATTCCTGCGGTAGGCTTTCAAAAGGTATTTTGTCTGGGTTTGCTCCATGCCACAATAGTTTTACTAAATATTTTTCGCCAATGGTTTTTGATATGTGCTCGCGCACTTTGTATTTATCGGCAAGTTTGGAGTAGGTTTTGTTACCTGCGCTGTTAATTTCAATCATTCGGCAGAAAAGCTTTTCGGAAAATGATTTGGGTTCTCTTGTGTTTAATTCTTTTCCGTGTGTTTTCAAATAGATATTTTTGAAGTGCTTTTCGCCTCTTGCTTTTCGATTGATTGCTTTTTTTAAAGCGTTGATTTTTTCACTGATCGACATTATGGACTCTATTAAGTTTAGCAATTAGAACATGGTGGAGTTTTTTAGGATTGGCTCAATCTGTGCGTTCTCCGCAAAGTTTCAATCTGATCGGCTAGATCCGATGGTCTTCCAGACTATTTCCGGTGCGGAGGATGCAGCCATGGATATGCCGGATGTAAACGGCCGGGTCTTTTTTCACAGCGTGACAGCCTCGTCAAGTATGCGTTCACGCAGGTAACGCGGCGTTCGGGTCACAGCTCGATATCATCCAAAGACGGCATTCCCTTGTCGATATCGGGAAAGTCTTCATCCAGGGTGTGCAGCGTCGAGAGTGTGGCAAGCAGCCCATTTTTTCTGATGGGCTCGATCACCAGACGATCATCTTCCCGGCGAATGATGGCCTCTTCCGCGTCCAGTTCGAACTCGCGCGGGATGCGGAGCGCCTGGTTTCGGCCGTTACGAAAAAAACGGACATGTCTTCCCGTATTCATGGGTAGCCCCTTTGAAGTTGGCATATGTCAAAGCCTAGCCTTGTGTGGCGGGGTGTCAATCGATGAGTCCATAGGGCTGCCACCCTGGGTCTTGTGGTCGAAGAAGGGAGGCCGTAGGTAGGGCTGTCCCCGGCCGACGCATTGGACTGCGCTTGCCAGGAATGGGCTTATGCGCCTGGTGTGTTGAGCTTCATTTCATTCAGCCCAATCTACGCATGCTTTTCCATATGGTTGATGATTGCAGCGGCGAAAGCGGAAAAGTCCACTATGTGACGGGTGGCGATATGGAAGGTGATCTGCCAGTCAATGGTTTCGTAGTTGTGGATTGCGATATTGCGAAAGCCGACTGCTTTTTTCATGCGCAGCGCGAGGTCAGGACTGATCAGCCCCATGTTGGCCAGAACGTCGAATGTTTGGCCCATCGTGTCTGGTGCGGGTTGATCGCTGTTTGCGATCAGGTGCGTTCCGATATCCACGCTGATCTGAACCGCACGCGTGAGGTTGAGGGTGAGCACATCCTGGGCGTCGGGATCGTGCTCGAGTTCTGCAAAGGTGGCAGGCGTTTTCTGCTGGACCCGCATCAAGCAGCGTCTCAGGGATTCAAGTTTTTGCTCGATTACTTGCCGATCCATGCCAGCCTCCGCTCGGACAGGATGCGGTTGCGATAGGGCAGAAAGTCGGCTTCGTCAAATACATGACGTGTCAGAAGGGCCGCGTAGGCTTCGTCGCTGCCCAGCAGTCTTACACCGTGCTTCAGAATTTGTCCCAGCAAGGGTTCGCCAGCGTGTTGGAGATCGATCAGGTCGATCGGCAGGCCGGTGGCGTGGGCGAGCTTTTCGATCAGTGCGATTTTGTCGGCGGCAGTCAGCGGGGCCGACGCCTGCACAGCAAGGTCAAGATCGCTGTGGGGCGTGGCGCGCCCGGTTGCACGGGAGCCGAACAGGATCGCCAGGCGCACGCCACCGTGCTCGGTCAGGGCTTGCCTGAGGAGGTGATGCAGATCGGATTGGGCACGCGTGTCCATGAACGGATTATGGGTTGAGTTGGCCGGCTTGCAAAGCTACAGCGGGAATGTTGGGCTTCACGACATTCCGCCTATCTCTGTGGGAGCGGCGCCCTCGCCGCAAATTTCGCACCCGCGGGAAATGGGGGAAATGGGGTCTACCATCGGATTGTGGATGACGCCCGCCAGTTGGCGTAGTTCATAAGGGTCCTTATGAGATGACCGCGAGATGCTCGGTCAATGCCCCGCCGACGGCATCAAGAGGAATACCCCGATCCAGTGTGACAAAACGCCCGCCTTGCTGGACGGCGAGTGCCAACAGATAGGCATCGGTTACATGCCGAGAACTCAGAATCCGCTCCCACATCAGGTGCCCGGGATGCAGCAAGCTGATGGAGTCGGCCCAGAATGCGTGAGACGGGTGCTGCGTCGCTTCTGCAAGTCGCTTGGCCACTTGCGCGGCAGGAACCGGATTGGGATAACCCGGTTGAGAAAGAATACGGATGCATCCGTTCTGGGTGATTGGGCTCGAAGCCCAGCCTTCATCAATGTGGCTGGAAAGCCAATCGGTTACCCGGCCATGATGTAGGTGGCTGCCATCAAGCAACGCGATCAGGATGTTGACATCCAAAAAGGCACGCATTACAGGCCTTCAGCTTCCCGCAGGCGATTGACCGCATCGTTCGTTACGACAGCCTTGCCCGCCGGGAAAGGGCGAAACCCCGCGATCGTTTGAGCCCCCGAACCGGCATCTTCTGAGGCCGAGGATTGCCCGGCCTGACCAGTCAGCACCTTCCGCAGCATCTGAGACACCACTTGCCCGGCCGACAAATTCTGGCGCTTGGCGAGTTCTTTCGCCGCCACCAGCACGTCCTCGTCGATATCCAGCGTTGTTCTCATTTCATGCCTCCGTAAATTGATGCCATGATGCGATGATTATATGGCATCATCCTCAGAACACAATAACCGTTCCAACTCAGCTCCAGGCTGGATTCTTGGCGTGAAACTCGCGCAGCGACTCGTTCGCCCTGTCGCACGCTTGCGGGAGATGTGACGGATGTAAACGGCCGGGTCTTTTTTCACAGCGTGGGAATGGAGCCACGCGTCTCGTGTGTTGGGCTTGATTAGATTGAGCTCAATCTGTGCGTGCTCAGCAAAGTTTCAATCTGATGGGCCAGATCCGGCAGGTCGTTGTGAATGGTCTTCCAGACTATTTCCAGGTCTACCTTGAAATAGCCATGCGCCAGTGCATTGCGCATTTCGTAGGCAAATCCCCAAGGCACCTCGGGGTGCTGTTGTGCAAAATCGGGATGATATGAATCAATGTTCCGGCAAGCCTCGCCGATGATCTCGAAATTCCGGATGACGGCGTCCTGGGTTTTCTCATCGTCAAGAAATTGAACTTCCGTCATGTCCGCGACATAGTGACGAATGCGCCGAATGGCTTCCAGGATATGCCCCAAATAATCCGGCACACGCTGCTTGCCTGCCTTGCTCATATCAGCACTGCCTCGGCGAGTATTTGTTCACGGAAATTGTCCGGCAAGGCTTTGGGGGTTAACACGTCAACGGGGACGCCCAGCAGTTGGCGCAGTTCATACCGAATGGCGCCGATATCCATAAGTGTGGTTTCTGCGGTGGGTTCGACCAGGAGATCAAGATCGCTTTTGTCGGTGTCTTCGCCATGGAGCACCGACCCAAAAACCCGGACTTGTTCGACATGATGCCGCAGCGCGATTTCACGTATTGCGTCACGATGGGCTTGCAGGGCTAGAGAAGGGCGCATGTCAACTTTTCTTGAATTAAATCATTTCGAGTTGCTGATGGTAGTCCATTGGGATGCATGCCCCGGTTTGATTGCCTTGCCAAGGGGTTAAATACGCCCATGGACATGGATTCTGCAATGAGTCTGTGCATGGGTACGTAGCAGCATGTTGGGCAAGGGTTGATGCCTCTTTCAGTCAGGACACTGTCGGTCGATTAAACATGGCTTCCAGATCTTGCATGAAGCCGATCAAATCGAGAAGGCTGCGGGATTCTTCCATGTCAGGCGCACGCCACCGTGTTCGGTCAGGGCTTGCCTGATGAGGTGATGCCGATCGGATTGGGCGTGCGTGTCCATGAACGGATTATGGGTTGAGTTGGCTGGGTAGCAAAGCCACAGCGGGAATGTTGGGCTTCACGATATTTCGCCTATCTCTGTAGGAGCGGCGCCCTCGCCGCGAATTTCGCGCCGATGCATGCTCCACGGCATCGGCCCGAGGGCGGGCCTCCTACACGGGGAGACATCCGAGATTGGCGGCGGTTAAGTCTTCTGTGTTGGGCGTGCTTGTCGCGAATGGGTCATGCTGAGGCGTGTTGGGCTTTACTTCATTTGGCCCAACCTGGGCGTGCTGTCCAGGGTATTTTATGAGCGGACTTCCCGAAAAACCATGGGTGGATTCATTGTTGGTCGTTGTGTCCTGAGAGCCGGATGGCCAGGTGGGCAGCCGTTTCGTGTATGGCCGCCTTCAAGGCGGGCAGGTTTTTTTCGACGATATTCCAGACCAGATTGAGGTCGACACCAAGATATTGGTGAGCCAGGACGTTTCTGGCGCCTGCGATTTGCGTCCAGGGAATGGCTGGCTGCTCGGCGCTTAAACGCTCGGTTCCCAAGTCTTTAACCGCTTGTCCGATGACTTCAAGATTGCGTATGACGGCATCCTGGGTCTTGTGGTCGTTGAAAAAAGCGGCGCGGCCTTCTTGTACATGGCTTCGATGCGGAGGATGCAGTCATGGATATGCCGGATGTAAACAGCCGGGTCTTTTTTCACAGCGTGACAGCCTCGTCGAGTATGCGTTCACGCAGGTAGGGGTTGATGCCCCTTTCTGTCAGGACATCTGCCGGCCGATTGAGCATGGCTTCCAGGTCTTGCTGGAAGCCGACCAGGTCCAGAAGGCTACGGGACTCTTCCATATCGATCAGGAAGTCGATATCGCTATCCGATGTGTCCTCGGCTCTGGCGACTGAGCCGAATACGCGAATATTCCGGGCACCGTGGAGACTTGCCAGATGCTCGATCTCGGCCTTGTGGGTGCGTAGCGTTTCAAGTGTATTCATGTCTGTGTCCCTTGAACGAAATCATTGAGACAGGGCTGGAAACGAAAATATCGGGCCAGCATCCTTGCACTTCACCTTGTGCTTCCATCTGCATAATAGCTGGCCGTAGGTTGGGCTGCCTAGCCCAACGCATTGGACGTGTGGGAGGGGCGCCCCGCCGCGATTTTCGCGCCGTCGCAATCTCTACGGCATCGGGCCGGGGGCGGCCCTCCCACAAAAGTGGGCGAGGCGGCTGGCCGTAGGTTGGGCTGCCATGCCCAACGCATTGGACTGTCCCTGGCCGACGGTCGGCAGTCCCGCCGCGTTCCCGCTACCGTGAACAGCGAAACCCCAGCCAACCACGCTAAAATGCGCCTTTCCCGAAAAGCCGCTGATCCGCCGTGAAACCCACCTTTCAGGACACCATCCTCACCCTGCAACGCTACTGGGCCGAGCGCGGCTGCGCGCTGTTGCAGCCCTACGACATGGAGGTCGGCGCGGGCACGTCGCACACCGCGACCTTTCTGCGTGCGCTCGGGCCGGAGCCGTGGAAGGCGGCCTACGTGCAGCCGAGCCGCCGGCCCAAGGACGGCCGCTACGGCGACAACCCCAACCGGCTGCAGCACTACTACCAGTTCCAGGTGGTGCTGAAACCGGCGCCGGCGGACATCCTGGAGCTGTATCTCGGCTCGCTTGAAGCGCTGGGCTTCGATCTGAAGAAGAACGACGTGCGCTTCGTCGAGGACGACTGGGAAAACCCCACGCTCGGCGCCTGGGGGCTGGGCTGGGAGGTGTGGCTGAACGGGATGGAAGTCACCCAGTTCACGTACTTCCAGCAGGTCGGCGGCATCGATGTGAAGCCGATCACCGGCGAGATCACCTACGGCCTGGAGCGCCTGGCGATGTACCTGCAGGGCGTCGAGAGCGTGTACGACCTGGTCTGGACCGAGGGACTCACTTACCGCGACGTCTATCACCAGAACGAGGTCGAGCAGTCGACCTACAACTTCGAGCACAGCGACGTCGAGTTCCTGCTCGCCGCCTTTTCCGCGCATGAGCAGACGGCGCAGGAGCTGGTGGCGGCGCAGCTTGCGCTGCCGGCGTATGAACAGGTGCTGAAAGCTGCCCACACCTTCAACCTGCTCGACGCGCGCGGCGCGATTTCGGTGACCGAGCGCGCGGCGTATATCGGCCGCATTCGCAACCTGGCGCGCGCGGTGGCGAAGAGCTATCTCGACAGCCGGGCGCGGCTGGGTTTCCCGATGGCGCCCAAGGCCTGGGCAGACGAAGTGCTGGCACAGATCGAAAAGAAGGCCGCAGCATGACCGCCGCCAATCTGCTCATTGAATTGTTCGTCGAGGAACTGCCGCCCAAGGCGCTGAAGAAGCTGGGCGAGGCCTTCGCCGCTGCGCTGGCCGAGAGCCTGGTTGCGCAGGGACTGGCCGATTCAAATGCCACGGTCACCGGGTTCGCTTCGCCGCGCCGCCTCGGCGTGCATGTCCAAAGCGTGCTGGCGCGCGCCGCCGACAAGCCGGTGTCGACCAAGCTGATGCCGGTTGCCGTGGGTCTCGACGCGGACGGCAAGGCCACGCCTGCGCTGCTGAAGCGCCTGGCTGCGCTGGGCGCCGATGCATCCGTGGTCGGCCAGTTGCGCCGCGCGGCGGACGGCAAGAATGAAGCGCTGTTCCATGACAGCATCGCGCCGGGAACGACGCTCGCCGACGGCCTGCAGCATGCGCTCGAAACCGCGATGGCGAAGCTGCCGATCCCGAAGGTGATGCAGTACCAGCTGGCCGATGGCTGGAGCAGCGTCAACTTCGTGCGTCCGGTGCATGGCGTGGTCGCGCTGCACGGCGCCGACATCGTGCCGGTTTCCGTGCTGGGTTTGCAGGCCGGGCGTGACACGCAGGGCCATCGCTTCGAGGCGCGCGTCAGCCCGGTGGTGATTCAAAGCGCGGACAGCTACGCCGCGCAATTGAAAGACGAAGGCGCGGTGACCGCGAGCTTTGCGGAACGGCGTGCCGAAATCGTCCGCCAGTTGCAGGCGGCCGCTGCGCCGTCAGGCTTGAAACCGATCGAGGACGACGCCCTGCTGGATGAGGTCACCGCGCTGGTCGAGCGCCCCAATGTGCTGGTCGGCCAGTTCGAGCAAGCCTTCCTCGAGGTGCCGCAGGAATGCCTGATTCTCACCATGAAGGCGAACCAGAAGTACTTTCCGCTGCTGGATGCGGCTGGCAAGCTGACCAATCGCTTTCTCATCGTCTCGAACATCTCGCCCGCCGACGCGTCTGCCGTGATCGGCGGTAATGAGCGCGTGGTCCGCCCGCGTCTGGCCGACGCCAAGTTCTTTTTCGACCAGGACCGCAAGAAGACGCTGGGTTCGCGCGTGCCGGGTCTGTCCAAGGTGGTGTACCACAACAAGCTGGGCAGCCAGGGCGATCGGGTCGAACGCGTCCGCGCCATCGCCCGCTGGGTGGCTGAAAAGGTCGGCGCGGGTGTCGGCCTGGCGGATCGCGCCGCGGAACTCGCAAAAGCCGATTTGCTGACCGACATGGTGGGTGAGTTTCCCGAACTGCAGGGCATCATGGGCGGCTATTACGCGCGCCATAATGGCGAGGACGAGCAGGTCGCCCAGGCGATTGCGGACCAGTATCTGGTGCGCCGCGAGGAGACCGAAGACGTCTCCAACCTCATCAGCGAAGTGCTGCAGATTGCCGACAGGATGGAAACGCTGGTGGGCATCTGGGGAATCGGGCTCAGGCCGACGGGCGACAAGGATCCGTTTGCGCTGCGTCGCCATGCGCTTTCCGTTATCAAGTCCTTCCAGTTGCTGGGACTCAAGTCTGCCCTGGACGAGGCAGCGTTGCGGCTGGATCTCGATGATCTGATTGCCTTCAGTCTGTCGGTTTTTCCGGCGGGTATGCTGGGCGGGAACGTGGCCGAGGAACTCAAGCTTTTCATCTACGAACGCAATGCCAATCAGCTGACACCCGTGTTCGGCGCCGAGGCCGTAGCGGCCGTGTTCTCGAATCTGCCGCCGCTGCACGATGTTGCCAAGCGGCTGCGTGCGGTGCAGGAGTTCGCCTCGCTGCCGGAGTCGCCGAGCCTGGCTGCGGCAAACAAGCGCGTCGGCAATATTCTGAAAAAAGCCGAAGGAGAAGTGGGCGGCGCGGCCGACCCAGCGCGCTTTGTCGAAGTGGAGGAAAAAGCGCTGTTTGCCGCGCTTTCCGGGATCGCGCCGCGCGCCGACGCCGCGTTTGCCGCGGGCGATTACACCGCCTCGCTGCAGGCGCTGGCGGCGCTCAAAGCTCCGGTCGACGCCTTCTTCGACCAGGTGATGGTCAACGCCGACGATCCCGCCCTCAAGGCCAACCGGCTGGCGCTGCTGAACCAACTGCACCAGACCATGAACCGGGTTGCGGACTTGTCGCGGCTGGCGGCGTAAACTTTCGCGCATGAAGCTCATCATCCTCGACCGCGACGGCGTCATCAATTTCGACTCCGACCAGTTCATCAAGAGCCCGGACGAATGGAAACCCATTCCCGGCAGCCTGGAAGCGATCGCGCGCCTGTCGCGCGAGGGCTGGCGCGTGGTGGTGGCGACCAACCAGTCCGGGCTGGCGCGCGGGCTGTTCGAGATGGCGACGCTCAACGCCATCCACGCCAAAATGCACAAGGCGGTGGGGCAGGCGGGCGGGCGCATCGAGGCGGTGTTCTATTGCCCGCATTCGGCCGAAATGGAGTGCAGCTGCCGCAAGCCCAAGCCGGGGCTGTTCGAGGAGATCGCCACGCGTTATGGCCGCGACCTGCACGACGTGCCCGCCGTCGGCGATTCGCTGCGCGACCTGCTGGCGGCGGCCAGCGTGGGCGCCCGCCCGCTGCTGGTGAAAACCGGCAAGGGCAGGAAGACCCTGGTGGCGGGCGGCCTGCCCGAAGGCACGCCGGTGTTCGAGGATTTGATGGCGGCCGTCGAATACCTGCTATCTACTGCAGCATGAGCCTGATCCGCTCGTTGATTTTTGCGGTCCTGCAGACCGCGCTGACGATTCTGTTCAGCGTGGTCGCGCTGCTCAGCTTTCCGTTTTCGGCGCATGCGCGCTACCGGCTGATCACCGGCTACAACCATATCGTGATCTGGCTGGCACGCTGGGTGCTCGGCATCCGCTACGTGGTGGAGGGGCGCGAAAACCTGCCGGCGCAGCCGGCCATCATCCTTGCCAAGCATCAGTCGGCGTGGGAAACGGTGGCCTTCCTCTGCCTGTTCCCGCCGGTCTCGCCGGTGATCAAGCAGGAACTGCTGAGAGTGCCGTTTTTCGGCTGGGCATTCCGCATGCTCTCGCCCATCGCCATCGACCGTGGCGCCGGGCGCGAGGCGTTGAAGCAGATCGTCGCGCAGGGCAAGGAGAAGCTGGCGCTGGGATTCTGGGTGCTGGTGTTCCCCGAAGGCACGCGCGTCGCCCCGGGCGAAAAAGGCCGCTACGGCATCGGCGGCGGCTGGCTGGCGGCGGACACCGGCGCGCCCATCGTGCCGATTGCGCACAATGCCGGCGAGGTGTGGCCGAAGAACGCCTTCATCAAACACCCCGGCACCGTCACCGTGCGTATCGGCCCGGCGATCGACTCCACTGGCAAGAGCGCGGTCGAACTCACCCGCGCGGTGGAAGCCTGGATCGAAACCGAAATGACGAGGCTGCCCCCTGCTGCCGCACACCAATAGCGGCGTTTTGCAGATCGGCGATGCGGCGGTGCCGTTTGCGCTCAAGCGCTCGCGCCGCCGCCGTACCCTGGGGCTGACCGTCACCGCACGCGAAGTGCGCATCCACGCGCCGAGCTGGACCCCGCGCGCCGAAATCGACTGCTATGTGCGGCAGCAGCATGACTGGCTGCAGCGCGCCTGGACTCGCATGCAGGCGCGCGCGCCGCAAGCCGGGCCGGCATCTCCGGCGGAAGTACGCTATCTCGGCCGCACCCTCGCGCTCGACATCCGGCCCTCCCTGTTCAGCGAGGTGCGGCGCCACGGCGACACCCTGCGCGTGCACGCCCCGCACGACGCGGATGCCGGCGCCCTGGTCCGCGCCTGGTTCCACGCCCGCGCCGCGCGTCTGCTGGCCTGGCGGCTCGCGCGCATCGCCCGCAAACTGGGGCGCGCCCCCAGTCGCTTCGCATTGTCCAACGCCCAGACGCAGTGGGGCAGCTGCACCCGGCGCGGTCATGTGCGGCTGAACTGGCGGCTGGTGCAGGCGCCGCTCACGCTGATCGACTACGTCGCCGCGCACGAACTGGCGCATCTGGTCCACCTCGACCACTCGCCGCGCTTCTGGGCGCAGGTCGCCGAATTGTGCCCCGATGCATTGGCACGGCGCGCCGAGTTGCGCACAATGGGCGGGGTGCTGTTTCAGATTTGATTTCGGAAGGTTTTTGTCCGCGAAGGTCGCTTAATCAAAGCACTGGATTGCCGCGCTGCGCGTGCAATGACGATTGTCGGGATGTAGGAGGCCCGCCCCCGGGCCGATTGCTGGCGATGGCGCGGCGCGGGCAATCGCGGCGAGGGCGCCGCTCCTACCTGGCAATGACGGTGATTTCGGATTAATTGGCGCGTCGTTAAGACACCCACCCAGTTTTCTTCGCGTTTCTTCGCGCCCTTCGCGGGCAAACGATTTTTTAAGGTTGAACATCATGCGAATCCTCCACACCATGCTGCGCGTCGGCGATCTCGATCGCTCGATCGATTTCTACACCCGTGTCCTCGGCATGAAGCTCTTGCGCCGTAAGGATTACCCGGGCGGCAAGTTCACCCTCGCCTTTGTCGGCTACGACAGCGAAGAGCGGGCGGCGGCGCTCGAGTTGACCTACAACTGGGGCGTCGACCGGTACGAGATCGGCAGCGGCTACGGCCACATCGCCATCGAGGTCGACGATGCTTACGCCGCGTGCGATGCCGCTGCGGCGATGGGCGGCAAGGTGCTGCGCCCGGCCGGGCCGATGTCGCACGGCACCACGGTGATTGCGTTCATCGAGGACCCGGACGGCTATCCGATCGAGTTCATCCAGAAGGGCACCGCCGGCTGGTCGCAGACCTGAGTCGCACCCACCCGCGCGGCACGGGCGATCGCCTAGCCGGTGCGTGAACGCAAGCTGTCGATTTCCTCCAGCATGTCGGCCACCAGCGCGGCGAGTTCCGGCACGGCGTCGAAATCGCGCTCCAGTTGGCGCATCCGCCGTGCGCGCAGCAGGCTGGCGCCGGTAAAGCGCCAGGTGCCCGCCACGCACTCGGCATGGGGAAACAGGCCTTCCTCGATGTGGCGGATGAGCCATGCCGGTTCCACCGTGCAGGCTGCGGCCAACTGTTCCAGCGTCAGCCAGGATTCCTCCAGCAGACTGCCGATCAGGATGTCGTCGTCATCCATGCCATGTCCTCCCGGGGGCGCGCGGCTCGAACGCCAGTTCGCGCGCCATGGTTTCGTACAGCGCGCGCGCCTTGGCCGTGTCGGCCGGCGGCAGCACCACCTGCAGGTCGAGCAGCAGGTCGCCGGGCGGATCGCCCGGGATGCCCTTGCCGCGCACGCGCAATGATTTTCCGCTCTGCGCCCCTTCGGGGATGCGGACCTTGACGTTGCCATGCGGCAGATCCACCGTCACGACGCTTCCCAGCGCCGCCTCCCACGGCGCCAGCGGCAGGCTCAGATGCAGGTCGCGCCCGTCTGCGCGAAAGCGCGGATGCGGTTTGAACTGCACTTCCAGCAGCAGGTCGCCGGCGGCCGCGCCGCCCACCCCGGGCGTGCCCTGGCCGGCCAGCCGGATGACCTGGCCGGCGCGCACGCCCACCGGAATCTTTACGTTGAGGGTGCGGGGAACGAGCTGAACCCGGCCGCGCGCATCCATCTGCGGCACGCGCAGTGAAATTTGCCGGGTGGCGCCGCTGAAGGCGTCTTCGAGGTCGAGCAGCACCTTGGCATGGTGATCTTCGCCGCGTGCCCGGAAGCCGGCGTGAGTGCCGCCCATGCGGCCGAACAGCTCGGAGAAGAAATCGCTGTAGCCGGCGGCCTCGTGCGGCGAAAAGCCGCGGCCGGAGAATTCGAAGCCGGCGTCCCAGTCCGGCGGCGGGCGGAACTCCTGCCCGGGCTGGTGGCCGCGCCCCAGCTGGTCGTAGGCGGCACGCTTTTCCGGGTCCGACAGCACGGCGTAGGCCTCGTTGACTTCCTGCATGCGCAACTGGGCATCCGTTTCCTTGGAAACGTCCGGGTGGTACTTGCGCGCGAGCTTGCGCAAGGCCTTTTTCAGGTCTTCCGCCGTGGCGTCGCGCGCGACCCCCAGGGTCTTGTAATAGTCCTTGAATTCCATGTCGGCTTTCTGGTGTGACGCAAGCTGCGTTACTTCTTTCTAGGTGATGGCGGCGGTCGCCACCATCAAGATATTGAAATCGGGCGGCCTGCCCATAGCTGCGGGAAAGGAACGAATGTTTAATTGAATGGAGGAATCAATGATGGCCCGCACCTTGTTTCCCCGCGACCTGTTCGCGGAACTGGATCGCCTGCAACGCGGCATGCAGCAGCGAATCGACATGACACCCAGCATACGCGGCCTGGGCCGCGACGGCTTTCCGGCCATCAATGTCGGCGGCACGCCGCAGTCGGTCGAGCTCTATGCGTTTGCGCCGGGGGTCGATCCGGCCAGCCTCGACGTCCAGGTGGAAAAGGGCGTTCTCACCATTGCCGGCGAACGCAAGCCCGACACCCCGCAGCCGGACGCCAAGGCCACCCTGCACATCGAGGAACGCTTCGCCGGCCGCTTCCGCCGCGTGGTGAGCCTGCCGGACGATGTCGACGCCGCGGCCATCGAGGCGCGCTACCGCAACGGCGTGCTGCACATCAGCATCCCGCGCCAGCAAGCCGCACAGCCGCGCCGCATCCAGATTCAGTCAGGAGATCAGCCATGAATGACACTGTCGCCAAGCAAGCCGAAGCCGCCATGATCCCGCCAGTGGACGTGTTCGAGGACGCCGCCGGCATCACCCTGTATGCCGACCTGCCGGGCGTGCCGAAGGACAAGCTCGACCTGCAGCTGGAGGCCGATACGCTGACGATCGGGGGCGAAGTTGCGCTAGACGTGCCGGAAGGCATGGACGCCGCCCATGCCGAGGTCAGCCTGTCGCGCTACCGGCGCAGCTTCACGCTGTCGCGCGAGCTCGACACCGGCAAGGTGAGCGCCGAGTTCAACCACGGCGTGCTCAAGCTGCGCATTCCCAAGGCCGAACACGCGCAGCCGCGCAAGATCGAGATCAAGGTCGCCTGACGCAGCGGGCGCGGCCCGCCGGTTCGTGTGCGCCTCGGTGGGTTACCATCAAGGCGGAACAATCGCCCCATCCAACGCCGAGGACTTGCCGCATGACCGACCTTTTTTCCCCCGCCCAATTCGGCGCCATCGAACTGGCCAACCGCGTGGTGATGTCTTCGCTGACCCGCAACCGCGCCGGCGTCGGCAATGTGCCGACGCCGCTGATCGCTGAGTACTATCGCCAGCGCGCTTCGGCCGGATTGATCCTGACCGAGGCGTCGCCGATCTGCGCGGAGGGCCACGGCTATCCGCGCACCCCCGGCATCCATACCCCTGAGCAGATCGCCGGGTGGAAGCAGGTGACCGCGGCGGTGCACGGCGCCGGCGGCAAGATCGCGCTGCAGTTGTGGCATGTGGGGCGGATTTCGCACCCCGACCTGCAGCCGGGCGGGGCCCTGCCGGTCGCGCCATCGGCGATCCGCCCGGCCGGCCAGGTGTTCACCGGGCAGGCGATGCAGGATTTCGTCACCCCGCGCGCGCTCGAGTTGTCTGAAATCCCCGCGCTGATCGCAACATTCGCCCAGGCCGCGCTCAATGCGATGGAGGCGGGGTTTGACGGGGTGGAAGTCCATGCAGGCAACGGTTATCTGCTGGACCAGTTCCTGCGCTCGTCCACCAACCACCGCACCGACGCCTACGGCGGCAGCAAGGAAAACCGCGCGCGCCTGCTGCTGGAGGTGATGGAGGCGGTGTGCAGCGCAATCGGCAATAGCCGCGTCGGCGTGCGGCTGTCGCCGGTGACGCCGTTCAACGACCTCAGCGACGAGCACCCGCAGGAGACCTTCGATTACGTCGTGACCCAGCTCAATCCGTTGAACCTGGCCTTCCTCGACGTGCTGCAGGGTACCGGCGGCGCACCCCGGGATGAGTGGCTGCCGTTCGACTACGATCAAACGCGCGCGCTGTACAAGGGCAACCTGATCCTCAACAACGACTACGACTTCGAGACGGCACAGCAGGCCGTGATGTCCGGCGCGGCCGATGCGATCGCGTTCGGCCGCCTGCTGCTGGCCAACCCCGATCTGGTCGAGCGCTTCCGCCGCGGCGCGCCGCTCAACGCGCCCGACTACGACAGGCTCTACACCGGAGAGGAGAAGGGCTACACCGACTATCCCTTCCTGGCAGGCTGAGCGCCTGATTCCTGCATCGGGCGCCGGGGTGAAGCCGGGCTTCGCTTACTGACTGACCGCCTTGGTGATCAGCGGCACCAGGGGTTCCGGCAGCTCGATCTTGCCGGACAGGGCAAACGCCTGGGCGGCCTTCGACATTTTCTTCCATGTCTTGCGGATGATTTCCAGCCACTTTTCTTCATCGTATTCGGGCTTGCTGAGCGCGAAGGCCAGCATGTAATGCTCGATGAAGACCAGGCCGGCGATGTCCTCCAGCATCTGCGTGTCCGGATTGCTCTTGATGCCGCGCTTGCCGACCGCCTTTTTGACGCGCTCGATCATCGCGTCGTCGTAGCCGGCCTGGCGCATCAGTTCGCCGGCGCTGTCGGCCTGGAAGGTGTAAAGCCCGGTCCGCCAGGCGTGATAGCCTTCCTTGGTCATCGGATAGGTGTTGCGCGGCACCATCCAGCGCTGGATGTGCTGGGCGCGCACCGCCAGCTGCGACGCTTCGGATGCGTCCGGCGCAAAGCGGGCGATCATGTCCGACATGCGCTGGGCGTAGAGCAGCTCCTTCGGCTGGCCCTCGTCCAGATTGGGGTCTTGCGCATTGGCGGCGTCGAACAATGCCATCGCGCGACTGAAACGTTCCGTGTTCTCGATCATGTTCAACTCCTCGGTTGCAAACTGCTCAAATGCCGGGTGATGGCCTCGTAGTCGGCGACGGCGAGATTCTCGGCGCGCTTGCCGGCGTCGATCCCGAGCACGGCAAATGTATCGGCTTTCAGCAAACCGCCCAGCGTGTTTTTCAGGGTCTTGCGGCGCTGCGAGAAGGCCGCGGCGACGACGCGCGCAAACAGCGCTTCATCGAGCACGACGATTTCGGCCGGGGTCTTGGGAATCAGCCGGACCACGGCGGAGTTGACCTTGGGCGGCGGGTCGAAGGCGGTGGGGGGCACGTCGAGCAGCCACTCCATGTGGAAGCGGCGCTGCAGCATGATCGACAGCCGCCCGTAATCGTTGGTCGACGGCTCGGCGACCATGCGTTCGACCACTTCCTTCTGCAGCATGAAGGTCATGTCGCGGATGTGCGCGGCATATTCCAGCAGGTGGAACAAGAGCGGCGTGGAAATGTTGTAGGGCAGGTTGCCGATGATGCGCAGGTCGTGGCCCAGCGCGGCGAAATCGAATTTCAGCGCGTCGCAGCTGTGCACGGTGAGGCGCTCGGCCGGCCAGGCTCGCTGCAGGCGCGCGACGATGTCGCGGTCGAGCTCGACCGCATGCAGGTGCGGCAGGCGTTCGAGCAGGGGGCGGGTCAGCGCACCCAGGCCGGGTCCGATCTCGACGACGGTTTCCCCCGCCTGCGGATGGATGGCGTTGACGATCGAATGGATGACGCCGTCGTCGATGAGGAAGTTCTGGCCGAAGCGTTTGCGCGGGGTATGCATTTGAGGGTTAGGGATCGGGATTCCAGGATCGGTTTTTTGTGCGGCGTTTAGCGTTTTATATTAACGGGCATCACGCGATTCCCTGACCCCTGCCAGCCATCTCCAGCGCCACCTCGATCGCCGCCAATAAACTGCCCACTTCGGCGCGCCCCGTGCCGGCGAGGTCGAGCGCGGTGCCGTGGTCGACCGAGGTGCGGATGAAGGGTAGGCCGAGCGTGATGTTGACGCCGGCGCCGAAGCTGGCGTATTTCAGCACGGGCAGGCCCTGGTCGTGGTACATCGCCAGCACGGCGTCGCAGGGCTCGACGCGGATGCGCGAAAACAGGGTGTCGGCGGGCAGCGGACCGACGAGGTTCATGCCCTCGCCGCGCAGGCGCTCGAGCGCGGGTTCGATGATGTCGATTTCCTCGCGTCCGAGGTGGCCGGCTTCGCCGGCGTGCGGGTTGAGGCCGGCCACCAGGATGCGCGGCTGGGCGATGCCGAATTTGCCTTGCAGGTCGGCGTGCAGGATGCGGATCACCGCATCGAGCAGCGCGGGCGTGATGGCGTCGGCCACCGCGCGCAGCGGCAGGTGGGTGGTGGCCAGGGCGACGCGCAGGCCGCCGCCGGCGAGCATCATCACGACCTGCTGGGTGCCGCTGTGGTCGGCCAGGTATTCGGTATGGCCGGTGAAGGCGAAGCCGGCGTCGTTGATGACGGCCTTGTGCACCGGCGCGGTGACCATGGCGTGATACGACCCGTTCAGGCAGCCTTCGAGGGCGGCGTCGAGCAGGGCCAGCACGTGGGCGCTGTTGCGGGGGTCGGGCACGCCGGCGGCGACGGGGACGGCCACCGGGAGATGACGCACGTGCAGCGCGCCGGGCCGATGCGCGGGCACGCTGTCGCTGCGGACGAAGTCGACCGCGAGGCCCAGTTGCGCGGCGCGGGCGCGCAGCACGTCGGCGTCGCCCAGCACCGAGATGCGGCACGGCAGCGCCTGCTGCGACAGCGCGATGCAGAGGTCGGGGCCGATCCCGGCGGGCTCGCCTGCGGTGAGCGCGAGCACGGGCAACGTCAGGGCCATGCCGGAATCAGTCGAGCGGGCGCAGTTCGACGTAGGCCGAATCGCGGATCTGCCGCACCCAGTCCTGGAAGGCTTCTTCGGCCTTGCGTTCGCGGATCGCCTTGCGCGCCAGCAGTTTCTGGCGTTCCTGGGTGACGTCCTGGTCGCGGCGCTCCAGCACCTGGATCAGGTGCCAGCCGAAGGGCGACTGGATCGGCGCACTCACTTCGCCGGGCTGCAGGGCGTCCATCGTCTTCTCGAAGTCGGGCACGGTGTCGCCGGGGTTGATCCAGCCGAGGTCGCCGCCCTTGGAGGCACTGGCGTCCTCGGAATGCAGGCGCGCCAGCTCGTCGAATTTCACGCCGTTCTCGATGCGCTCCTTCAGTTGCAGCAGGCGGCTACGGGCGTCGGCTTCCGAGGTGAGTTCGTTGGTCTTGATCAGGATGTGGCGCGCGTGCGTCTGGGTGACGCTGAGGGTGGCGTCGAGCCCGCGCTTGTTGTTGAGCTTGAGAATGTGGAAGCCGTTGCTGCTTTTCAGCAGCGGGGCAATCTGGCCGGGTTGCAGCTGCTTCAGCACATCGACGAACAGCGCCGGGATCTTGCCGCTGGCGCGCCAGCCGAAGGCGCCGCCCTGCAGCGCATTTTGGGCGTCGGAATGGCTGGCCGACAGCTGGGCGAAATCGGCCCCCGCGGCAAGCTGGGCGTGAACCTGGTCGGCGCGGGCGCGGCGCGCCTGAATCTCTTCGGGCGAGGCGTTTTCCGGCACGGCGATGAGGATGTGGGAAAAGTCGTATTCCGTCTCCGCGCCCTGCTGCACCTGCGTTTGCAGATAGCCTTCGATTTCGGCGTCGGTGACGGCGACGCGGTTGTCGACGTCGCGTTCGCGGGCGCGTGCAATGAGGATTTCATTGCGGATGGTGTTGCGCATGCTGTCGAGGCTCTGGCCTTCCTTTTCAAGCGCGGCCTGCAAGCCGGCCATGTCGAGCTTGTTCTGTTCGGCGATGCGTTGCAGTGCGCGCTCGACCTGGGTCGGGTCGACCCGGATGCCGGTGCTGCGCGCGTGCTGCTGCAGCGCCAGTTCGGTGACCATGCGTTCGAGCAGCTGTTTTTCCAGCGTCTCGCGCGGCGGCAGCGGCGTGTTCTGGCGCGCCAGGCTCTGCGCCACTTCGGCGTAACGCTTGGCGAGTTCCTGACGGGTGATGATTTCGTCGTTGACGATGGCGACGATGTGGTCGAGCGGCTGCACGGCGGCGTGCGCCGGCAGCAGGGTCGACGCGACGATCAGCAGCGCCAATGCCCACTGTGGGCGGCGCCATTCAGGGCGTTTGAAGTATTTCATTGCTAGGCCTGTATCCGGGAACACTTTGTTTCAAAATGTCGAGCGGGTTGGCGCCGAGACGCCCCATGCCACTCAACTCCAGTTGGAAAAACAGCGCATCGGTGGACTCGGTCTCCTTGGTGGCGAGGCGTTGGAACACGCCGCGCATTGCCCAGCAGCCGGCATTGTATTCAAGACCCGCCAGGCCTTCGACCAGCTTATCGTCCTGGAACGAGTAGTTGTAGCGGAACATGCCGTACCAGCGGCGGCCAAGCGGCCACTGGCCGGACAGGTCGATCTGCTCGGTGGTTTGGTCAATGAAGCGGTAGCCAAAGTTCAACGCACGGCCGGGGCCAGGGCGGTAGGACGCGCCGAGGTTCTGGCGGACGGTGGTGCCGTTCTGGGTGTCGAGCTGCCACGCGGTGTCGATGCGCCAGTCGCGCGTGATCTGTCCGCTGACGGCGACGAGCAGGTCGGTGGTGTTGCTGGTACGCGGCGCAACACCGGGCAGGGTGACCTGCTGCGTGCTGAAGTAATAGCGCTGGCCGAGGGTGACCTGCAGCCGCTCGAGTCCGCTGGCCTCTTCGATGAAACGGCTGGTGACGGCGAGGGTCAGCTGGTTGGCGTCGTTGACACGGTCGCCGCCGATAAATTGGTTTTCGGTGAACATCTGCGCGTAGCTGAAATCCTGCAGCGCCGTGTCGAACACCGGGATCGCGTCCTGGTCGCGGAACGGTGCGAACACGTAGTAGGCGCGCGGCTCCAGCGTCTGTTCGTAATCCTGCCCGGCAAAGCGGAACGGACGGTCGAAATAGACGCCGCTGTCGAGGCTGAAGATCGGCAGGTTGCGGGTGATACGCTGCTGCTCGGCCGCGCTGTCGTCCAGCGCGTAGTAGGTGCTGTGCCAGCCGACTTGCGGGGTGAGGAAACCGAACGAGTTGGTGAGCGGCAGGCGCAGCGTCGGGTAGGCCAGCACCCGTGTGCCTTCGGTCAGGGTGGGGTGGACGAAGCGGGTGGCTTCGCTTGCCAGCCCGAGCTCGAGGCCGTTGGACAGGGTCTGCGCCATCCCCAGGCGGGCGTGCGGCAGCCGCGCATAAGGTTCGACCAGCAGGGTCGGCGAGGTGGAATCCTGCAGGGTCTGAAAGCTTTGTGCGCGCAGTTCGGCGTTCCAGTGGCCACGCTGCGTGGTCACCCAGGCTTCGCGGTTGAGGTGCGAAATCGAGGTGGCGGAGATCAGGTTGGACAGGTCGCGGAAGTAGTCGTCGTCCGACACGCGGTTGAACAGCATGCCGGCCTGGGTGTTCGCGTTCAGCTGGTAGGCGTTGCTGAGCGCCACGCTCCAGCGCGAGCGGTCGGCTACGTTGTCGTTGGGCAGGTATTCGAGGCGGTTGACGCCGCGGGCCTCGCCCAGCAGGTAGCGGAATTCGCCGCCGAGCTGCACGCCGCGCCGGGACAGCAGGCGCGGATACAGCGTGGCGTCGTAATTGGGCGCAAGGTTGAGGTAGTACGGCACCAGGATGTCGAGGCCGCTGCGTTCGGTGGTGCCGATGGTGGGCGCCAGCATGCCGGTCTTGCGTGCGTCGTCGAGCGGGAAGTTCATCCACGGCGTGTACAGGATGGGCACGCCGAGGAAATGCAGCGAGGCGTTGCGCGCGGTGCCGATGTTGCGGGTCTTGTCGATGTCGAGGTCGCGCACCTTGAGGAACCAGTCGTCGTCGTCGATCGGACAGGTGGTGTAGGTGGCGTCCTGCAGCGTGTAGTGGGTCTTGTCGATGAAATCGATGCGCTCGGCGTTGCCGCGCCCCGGCTGGCCGATGAACCGATAAACCGGCTGCGTGAGGTCGCCGCTGTAGTCGTTGAGGTTGAGCCTGAGCGAATCACCTGCCACCAGCAGTGCGGGCTGTTCCAGCCGCACATTGCCGCGTGCCTGCACTGCGTTCAGCGTGAGGTCGTAGAGCAGCCAGTCGGCAAAGAAATTCTGTCCGGCCTGGCGGGCTTCCACGCGGCCGCTGGCCTCGACGATTCCGGGCGCGCTCGACTCGATGCGGTCGGCCATCAGGAACATCGGCCCTTCCGGGCCGGCCACAGCGGGGTCGCTCAGCTCGACGTCCTTTTGCAGCGCGAACTCGTCCGCTGACGCGGAACTGGCGGTTAGCAACAACACGACGAGGGCAAAGCCGGGCAGGGTGGACAAGCGATGTAAAATCCGGGCCAAGGTTATTTGGAATAGCGTTATTTGGAGCGGCATGGCAGTGGAACGTTTGCAAGCATTACAGGATTGGGCCGCCCGACAACTGGGGGGGGAGTCGCTGGACATCGCCCCGGCGTCGGCGGACGCCAGCTTTCGCCGTTATTTTCGCGTCACCGCCAAAGGCCGCGATTATATCGTGATGGACGCCCCCCCGGCGCATGAGGATTGCCGGCCGTTCATTGCCGTCGCCCGCCTGTTTGCCGACGCCGGCGTACACGTGCCGCAGGTGCTGGCGCAGGACTTGGATCAGGGCTTCCTGCTGCTGACCGATCTGGGCAATACCACCTATCTGTCGGCCCTCGATGAAGCCGCACCCGATCAGGGCGTGGCGCGCGAACTCTACCTGGCGTCGAACGACGCGCTGATCCGCATTCAGCAGGCGAGCCGCCCCGGCGTGCTGCCGGAATACGACCGCGCGCTGCTGACCCGCGAACTGATGCTGTTCCCCGAATGGTATGTGGCGAAGCATCTGGGTGTGACCCTCAACGACGACCAGCAGGCCGTCCTCGACACCGTGTTCGGGCGCCTGCTCGCCAACAACCTGGCGCAGCCGCAGGTGTACGTGCACCGCGACTGGCATTCGCGCAATTTAATGGTGTCCGACCCCAATCCGGGCATTCTCGATTTCCAGGACGCGGTGTACGGCCCGATCACCTACGACCTCGCCTCGATCTACCGCGACGCCTACATCCAGTGGGACGAGGAACTGCAGCTCGACTGGGTGATCCGCTACTGGGAAAAGGCGCGCGCCGCCCGCCTGCCGGTGCCGGATGACTTCGGCGCATTCTGGCGCGACTTCGAATGGATGGGCGCGCAGCGCCACCTCAAGGTGCTCGGCATCTTCGCGCGGCTGTATCACCGCGACGGCAAGGACGGCTATCTGAAGGACATGCCGCGGGTGATGGGCTATCTGCGCATGGTTTGCGAGCGCTATGACGAGCTGAAGCAGTTGCTGTTTCTGCTGGACGCGTTGCAGGACAAGCAGCCGCAGGTGGGGTATACGTTTTAGGGGTGATGGAAGCAATTCAGGCTGGTCAGACGCGAAGCACTATTGATGTAGTGATGTTTTCGATTGGCTGAGTCCGTTGGCCGGGGGTAGCCCGGCAGCTAGTCACTTTCTTTGTCTCGCCAAAGAAAGTAACCAAAGAAAGGCGACCCCGACATCCCCGAATTCCCGAAAATCGAGCCTGCCGGGTGGGCGGCAAAGAACTCGCCCCGCTTTTGTAGTAATTCGAAGGTAAGCGGGACTCAAACATCTTTGCCGCTGATCCACCCGACAGACTCAATTTTCGGCGGGGCTCTAAGGGGATGAAAGTCAAAACCAGGGCGGCGATGACGGGATGTTTGCGATTACTATTTGTGCTTTTATCGACACGCAAGCGTCCTGATTTTGAACGCCACACAAATTCAAACAGCAATGATCCTCGCCGCTGGGCGCGGCGAGCGCATGCGCCCGCTGACCGACCACACGCCTAAGCCCCTGCTGGTGGTCGGCGGCAAGCCGCTTCTTGTCTGGCATATCGAGCGCCTACGCGCGGCGGGCTTCACGCACATCGTCATCAACCACGCCCATCTCGGCGAGCAGATCGAATCCGCGCTGGGGAACGGTGCCGAGTTCGGCGTGTCGATTGACTATTCGCGCGAAGTCAGCGCGCTGGAAACTGCCGGCGGCATCGCCACTGCGCTGCCGCTCATCGATGCCGAGGTCTTTACCGTGGTCAACGGCGACATCTACTGTGAATACGATTTCAGCCGCCTGGCCGAGCCGATGGCGCGGCTCGCCGCCGGACACGACCAGACGCATCTGGTGCTGGTCGACAACCCGCCGCAGCATCCCAAGGGCGACTTCGTGCTTGACGACGGCCGCGTGACGAACACCGACATCCCGCTCACGCCGCACCCCTCACGCCTCACCTTCTCGGGCATCGGCGTCTATCACCGCGCCCTGTTCGCCCTCACTCCGGCTGGCGAAAAGGCTCCGCTGGCGCCGCTGCTGCGGCTGGCGATCGAGGCCGGCCGCGCGAGCGGTGAACACTATGCGGGGCGCTGGGAAGACGTCGGCACGCCGGCCCGCCTGGCCACCCTGGACGAGGAACTGAGACAGCACCATGCAGCCTGATTCCGCGATTTATTACGCCCGCCGCGAGCGGGTGCTGAACGAGATGGGCGAGGGGGTGATGGTCGTCGCCACCGCCCCGGAGGTGCCGCGCAACCGCGACACCCACTATCCCTACCGGCACGACAGCTACTTCTACTGGCTGACCGGCTTCGCCGAGCCCGAGGCGGTGGTGGTGCTGGTGGGCGGGGCCGAGCCGCGTCACATCCTGTTCTGCCGCGAGAAGAACGAAGAGCGGGAGATCTGGGACGGCTTCCGTTATGGCCCGGCGGCGGCGCGCGAGGTGTTCGCTTTCGACGAGGCCTTCACCTACGACGCACTGGATCTGGAACTGCCCAAACTGCTGGAAAACCAGCCCATGCTTGCCTACCTCATTGGCCGCGACATGGCCTGGGACACGCAGATGATGGGCTGGCTCAATACGGTGCGCGGCAAGGCCCGCAGCGGCGTGCACGCGCCGAACAAAATGGTCGACGCGCGCATCTGGCTGGACGAGATGCGCCTTATCAAGGACGGTCACGAACTCGCCCTGATGCGCCGCGCCGCCGAGATCTCCACCGGCGCGCACCGCGCCGCCATGCGCGCGACCCGGCCGGGCGGCCACGAATACGAGATCGAGGCGGAGCTGCTCTCCGCCTTCCGCCGCGGCGGCGCTGAGGCGCCGGCCTATACTTCCATCGTCGCCAGCGGCGCCAACGCCTGCGTGCTGCACTACGTCTTCAACAACCGGCCGCTCAAGGAGGGCGACCTGCTGCTGATCGACGCCGCGGCCGAATTCGGCAGCTATGCGGCCGACATCACCCGCACCTTCCCGGTGAACGGCCGCTTCACGGCGGCGCAGAAGGATGTCTACGAACTGGTGCTGGCGGCACAGACGGCGGCCATCGCAGCGGTGCGCCCCGGCAGCCACTGGAACGACCCGCACGAGGCGGCGGTGCGCGTGCTGACGCAGGGCATGGTCGACCTCGGCCTGCTCCACGGCGAGGTCGACGGCCTGATCGAATCGAGCGCCTACAGCCGCTTCTACATGCACCGCACCGGCCACTGGCTGGGCATGGACGTGCATGACGCCGGCGAATACAAGCTCAAGGGCGAGTGGCGGCCGCTGGTGCCGGGCATGACGCTGACGGTCGAGCCCGGCCTGTACATCCGCCCGGCGGACGACGTGCCCGAGGCCTTCTGGAACATCGGCATCCGCATCGAGGACGACGTGGCGGTGACCGAGTCCGGCTGCGAGGTGCTGACCACACCGCCGAAAACCGTGGCGGAGATCGAGGATTGGATGAAGGGATGAGCGCGGTTCTCATCGTCGGCGCCGGCCCGGTCGGCGCGGTGTGCGCGCTGGCGCTGCAGCAGCAGGGCGTCAATGCGCGCGTGCTTGAGGCGCAGCCTGAAGATGCGCGCGCCGACGGCCGCACCCTGGCGCTGTCGCACGGCTCGCGGCTGATCCTCGATCGTCTCGGGGTGTGGGGGCGGCTTGAAGACGTCACCCCGATCACCCGCATTCATATTTCCCAGCGCGGCGCGTTCGGCGCGGCGCGGCTGGCTGCGGAGGACGTCGGCGTGCCGGCACTGGGCTACGTGCTGCCCTATGCCGCGCTGACTGCGGCGCTCAAACAGGCACTGGCAGATGCCGCCATCGCGGTCGACTACGGCGTGGTGGTGGAACGCATCGAGCCCGGCGCCGACATGGCAAGCCTGCATGCGGCAGACGGCAGCGTCCATGCCGCCCCGCTGGTGGTGGTGGCCGACGGCGGGCGCGGCGAAGCGGCGCCCAAACCCCGATTCGAACGTGATTACGACCAGATGGCCGTGGTGTGCGACGTGCAGACCGAACTGCCGCATTCGAACCAGGCCTACGAACGCTTCACGCCCGAAGGGCCGGCCGCGCTGCTGCCGAAGGGCGACCGCTACGCCCTGGTGTGGACCGCTGGGCGCGAGGACGCCGAGCGCATCGCCCAGCTTGCGGAGGCTGAATTCCTGGTTGCGCTGGCCCGTCACTTCGGCGGGCGCCAGGGCCGCTTCCTGTCCGCCGGCCCGCGCAAGACCTTCCCGCTGAAGCTCGCCTGGACCGGCAGCGAGGCGGCCGACCGCGTGGTGCGCATCGGCAACGCCGCGCAGACGCTGCATCCGGTGGCGGGCCAGGGATTCAACATCGGCCTGCGCGACGCCTGGGAACTGGCGAGCCTGTGTGGCGACACGCCGGCGAGCGAGATCGGCAGCGCCGCCATGCTGGCCGCCTACGCACGCGGGCGGCGCGCTGACGTGCTGGGCGGCGTCGGCTTCACCGATTTTCTGGTGCGCGTGTTCTCCAATGACATCGCCCCGCTGCGTCACGCGCGCGGGCTCGGCCTGTTGGCGCTGGAAGTGCTGCCGCCGCTGAAACGCTTTGTCGTGCGGCGGATGATTTTCGGGGCGCGCGGATGAGCGGCGAACGCTATCAGGTCGTCATCGTCGGCGCCGGCCTGGTCGGCGCCGCCGCGGCGCTGGCGCTCGGCCGGCAGGGGCTACGCGTCGCGCTGGTCGAGCGCCAGCCGCCGGACACGACCTTTCACGGGTTTCAGCCCGTAGAAAGTCGGACTCCCCTTGTGGGACACGTGCCGGACGAAACCTGGGATACCCGCATCTACGCCATCAGCCCCGCCAGCCAGCGCTTTCTCGAACGACTGGGCGCTTGGCAGAACCTGGATGCCGGCCGCATCCAGCCGGTGTTCCGCATGGATGTGGCGGGCGACCGCTCCGGCGCGCTCCGGCTCGACGCCTACGAAGCCGGGGTGTCGCATCTGGCCACCATCGTCGAGGCCGGCCGCCTGCAGCACGCGCTGTGGCAGGCGCTGTGGCAGGCGCTGCAGGCCGACGGCAACGTGGTGCTGCACTGCCCGGCCGACATCGATTCGATGCAATGGGGCGAACCCTATACGCGACTGACGCTGGCCGACGGTTCGGTTCTTGAAGCCGAGTTGGTCGTCGGCGCCGACGGCGCGGCCTCGCGCATCCGCGAATGGGCGGGCCTGACCTCGACGCTGACGCCCTATGGCCAGAGCGGCGTGGTGGCGAATTTCGCGTGCGAGATGCCGCACCGCGGCACCGCTTTCCAGTGGTTCTCCGACGGCGATATTCTGGCCTGGCTGCCGCTATCCGGGAACCGCCTGTCGATGGTCTGGTCAACTCGTACCGAGCATGCAGACGAACTGGTCGCGCTGGATGCGGCAGCGCTGGCCGACAAGGTACAGGCCGCCGGCCACGATCGGCTGGGCGCCTTGCGCCTGCTGACCCCCGCTGCGGCGTTCCCGTTGCGGCTGATCCGGGTGGATGCGGTTATAGCGCCAGGCGTGGCGCTGATCGGCGACGCGGCGCATGGCGTGCATCCGCTGGCGGGGCAGGGGGTCAACCTCGGGTTTGGCGATGGCGAGGCCTTGGTTGATGTGCTGGTCCAGCACCGCCGCGCGCACTGCGGCGATGTGCGGGTGTTGCAGCGCTACGCCCGCGAACGGGCCGAACCGGTGCAGCGGATGCAGGCGCTCACCCATGGCCTGCATCATCTGTTTGGCGACGACCGCGTCGCCTGGCTGCGCAATGCAGGCATGCAGGTCGTCAACCGGCTGCCGCCGCTGAAGGCCGCGCTGGTGCGCGAGGCGATGTCCTGATTTTTGTTTTTTTGATTTTTCTGGAGTGCCGAATGAAACTCACCCCCCTGGCTCTGGCCGCAATCCTGATGCTTGCCGCGACCGCACAGGCCAACGAGTCCGTCATCCGCAAGGCGCTGACTCAGCAGTTCCCGGGGGCCAACATCGCTTCGGTGCAAAAAACCCCCTACAGCGGACTGTTCGAGGTCTACCTCGACGGCCAGTTGATCTACGTCGACGCCAAGGCGCAATACGTGTTTAGCGGCGACGTCATCGACCTGAAGCAGCGCAGCAACCTGACGCAGGCGCGGCTGAACCAGCTGCAGGCGGTGAAGTGGGACAGCCTGCCGCTCGGCGATGCGCTGAAGTCCGTCAAGGGCAACGGCGCGCGCAAGCTGGTGGTGTTCTCCGATGTCGATTGCCCGTATTGCCGCAAGTTCGAGGCTGAGCTCGCCAAGGTCGACAACATCACCGTCTACACCTTCCTCTATCCGATCGAAGGCCTGCACCCCAAGGCGGTGCAGACCTCGAAGCAGATCTGGTGCGCGCCCGACCGCAACAAGGCCTGGGAGCAGTACATCACGCGCGGCAGCGTGCCGAACAACGATGGCAAGTGCGCCAATCCGGTCGAAGCCACCATCGCGCTGGGCGCCAAGCTCAAAGTGTCCGGCACCCCCACGATCATCTTCGCCAACGGCCAACGCGTCCCCGGGATGGTGCCCGCGGCGCAACTGGAAAAACTGCTCGCCGCCCACGCCAAATGAGTTCCGACTTCTGGGACGCGCGCTATGCCACGGACGACTACATCTTCGGCACTGCGCCGAATCTGTTTCTGGCGAGCCAGGCCGCGCTGATCCAGCCCGGCATGCGTGCGCTGGCCATCGCCGACGGCGAGGGCCGCAATGGCGTGTGGCTGGCGGAGCAGGGGGCGCAGGTGCATGCCATCGATTTTTCAGCGGCTGCGCTGGAAAAAGCGCGAAAGCTGGCTGCCGCGCGCGGGGTGACGCTGGAAATCGAGCAGGCCGACGTGCTCGACTGGCACTGGCCGGAAGCGGCTTACGATCTGGTCGCGGCCATCTTCATCCAGTTTGCGCCGCCGCCCGAGCGCGACCGCATCATCGAAGGCATCCGCCGCACCTTGAAGCCGGGCGGCGTGCTGATCCTGCAGGGCTACACGCCGAAGCAGGTCGAATTCGGCATCGGCGGCCCGCCCGCCGCCGCCAACATGTACACCGCAGCGCTTTTGCGTGAATGGTTCGACGGCTGGGACATCCTGCATCTGGCGGAACACGAGTCGGTCATCAGCGAAGGCGCTCACCACCACGGCATGTCCGCACTGGTGGATATGGTGGCCAGAAAGCCGTGAGGAAGACGGGCGCCTGCGAGACAGGCGCCCGGCCGGTCAGTGCGTCAGCAAGCGGGTGCTGGGCCCGAAGACTTCGTAATGCAGTTGGTTGTCCCCGAAGCCCATTTGCAGTAGCTGGGAATTGACCGCGGCCATGAACGGCTTGGGCCCGCAAAAATACACCTCGGCGTCCCGCTGCGTGAGCCATTGCGACAAGACTGTCTGGTCGAGATAGCCTTGGTGGTCGGCGCCGCCGTCGGTTTCATAGCTGACGTAGTAGCTGAAGCCGTGCTGCGCACTGAGTTGGCGCAATTCATCCCCCATCACGTGATGCGCGCGGTCCCGGCAGCAATGGATGAATACCAGATCGGATACATCGTCGCGGGTTTCGATGCGGTGCAACAGCATGCTCAGCAAGGGCGTGATGCCCACGCCGCCCGCGATCAGAACCAGTTTTTCGTCTGGATGCTTGATGACGAAATCCCCTGTGGGCGGCTGAACCCACACCTGGTCGCCGGGCTGCGCGTTGTGCAGGTGGTTCGAAACCTTGCCTTCGTGGTTGGGCGGCGTGCTTTCGGCCTTGACGGTGATGCGGTAGTCCGCTTTCCCGGGCGCGTCCGAGAGGGAATACTGGCGGATTTCGTCGTATTCATGCCCCGGCACCCTGACCTTGATGCCGAGGTATTGCCCCGGTTCGAAACCGGCGATCGCCTGGCCGTCCTCTGCCTGCAGATAAACCGACTTGATGCCGCTGGCTTCTTCCCGGATGTCGCGAATGACAAACGGGCGGAACCCGCGCCAGCCGCCGGGCTTCATGGCATTGTCGCTGTAGATGCCTTCCTCGGTCTCGATGAAGATGCCTGCCAGCTGCGCATACGCCTCGGCCCAGGCGCCGAGCACCGGATGCTCGGGTTCCAGTCCCAGGTGGTCCTGGATGGCTTCCAGCAGGTATTTCCCCACGATTGGGTAGTGCTCGGGCGCAACCTGCAGGCTGGCGTGTTTGTGGGCGATGCGGCTGACCATGGGCCCCAGGTTCTGCAGCTTGTCGATGTGAGTGGCGTACATGAACACCGATTCGGCCAATGCGCGGGACTGCTCGCCCTGTGCCTGGTTGGCCATGTTGAAGATGTGCTGCAGTTCCGGGTGCTGCGCGAACAGCTTGGAATAAAACAGGTCGGTAATCGCCTTGCCCTGCTCGGCAAGCAGCGGGGCGGTTGACTTGATCGTTGCCAGCGTTTCGGCAGAAAGCATGATTTCTCCTGGGAATGGTTATCAAACATGCATGCGACATGCATTAATTAATGCGAATATTAGGTGAATCTTATTGAGCGGGTCAAGTAATATGCCGGGATACGTTCAAGGGGCGTCGACATATGCGGCTGACCAAACATACGGACTATGCTTTTCGGGTGCTGATTTATCTGGCGTCCATGCCGGAAGACCGGATCTCGACCGTGCAGGAGATCGCCGAGAAATTCGACGTGTCGCGCAGCCACATCATGAAGATCGTGCAGAAGCTGGCAGGTGCCGGCCTGATCCACGCCAGCCGGGGCCAGCATGGCGGGATCCGACTCGGCCAGCCCAAGGAATCCATCGACTTGCGCCGCGTGATCGAACTGATGGAGGCGACGCTGGCACCGGTCAACTGCGACGACCCGGTGTGCATCATCAAGAAAAACTGCACCCTGAAAAACATTCTGTTCGAGGGGCAGCGGCAATTCCTCGAGCATGTCGAACGCTACACGCTGGCCGATCTGGCGGAGCCGACGGTATTGATTGTCAGCCTGTTGAACAAAAGCCGGCGGGGCTGAGCAGGGGGGGCTTCAGGTGCGCGCCTGTTCCTCGCGTGCCAGAGTACGCAGGCCGTCGAGCGCGCCTTTGAGCGTGGCGCTGTCGCTGTCACGCGGAAATACCATCCACGCCGGCAGCTTGAATTGCGGGCTGTCGGGGACGTGCCACAGCTGCCCCGCCTCGATATAGTGCCTGACCAGGCGTTGCGGAAAATAGCCGCTGCCGCCGTAGGCCAGCAACTGCTGCACGCCCAGCCAGCCGATGTTGGCGACCAGGGTGGGCGGCGGGACGTCGGGATGGTGATCGCTGAACTGGGCATGGAATTCCGGCCCCCAGTCGATGTGGATGTAGCCTTCGTCGGGCCAGCCGCGCTCGAGGTCGCTGGCCACCAGAAGCAGGGTTTCGTCGAACAGCGGCTCCACCGTCAGCCCGGTGCGCGAGGTCGGCGTGTACATCACGCCGATGTCCACCGAGCCTTCGATCAGCCCCTGCATGATGTCGGCCTCGAAGCCGATTTCCAGGCGCAGCGAGACGTCCGGCGCGGCCTCGCGCATCCACGCCACCCAGTGCGGCAAGAAGCCCTCCCACACTGCAATCCGCCCCGACAGCGTCAGCACGTCGCGAAAGCCCTGCGGCAGGCCGACGTCGTGCACAGCCTGCTCGACCGTGCGCACCAGGTGTTTGGCGTGGCGCATAAAGCGCTTGCCCGATGGGGTGAGCTCGGCGCCGTTGCGCCCGCGCTGGAACAGGCGCGCGCCGAGCGTGGTTTCCAGCGTGTGGATGCGGGCGCTCACGGTTGACTGGGTGACGTGCAGGCGACTGGCGGCGGCAACAAAGTTGCCGGTGGCGGCCACCATCAGGAAGGTGCGGGCGAGTTCGGTGTCCATGGGTCATCCATCGGTTTTTTCGATATTAGACAACAAAATTAATCGTTGGATAGATATATAAGAGATCTCTAAACTAGGCTTCAGTCAACAGAAAGGAGCCTGTCATGAACCAAACAGCTGACCTCGAGGCCCTGATGCCAGAACGCGATGGCGAGGGCTATCTGATCGATCCTGAAAACTGGAACGAGGAAGTGGCCCAGGCCCTGGCTCAGGAAGAGAACATCGAACTCAACGATGACCATTGGGACACGATCCGATTCATGCGCGATTACTACGACGAGCACCAGGTCATCGCCGACGCCCGCTTCGTCATCAAGCACCTGGCCGAGCGGATGGGACGGGATGCGCAGAAGAAGCTGTTCGACCTTTATCCCTACGGCTACGTGAAGCAGGCCTGCAAAATTGCCGGCATGCGGCGCCCGCGCGCCTGGAGCACGGGTTGATGTTGCCGGCGCTGCAACACGCGATGTGCTGCGCCCGGTTGGGGGGCACACGATAATGGTGCGCAGACTGGCCTACTCGGTTTCGGAGCGCGAGCACTGGATTTCGGCCGCCGGTGGCCTGCTCGGCATCCTCGCGGTGCTGTGGTCGAGCCATTTCTGGATCGACGGGCATGGCGGGGTGCTGGCCATCGCTTCGATGGGGGCCTCCGCCGTGCTGTTGTTCGCCGCGCCGCATGGCGCGCTGTCGCAGCCGTGGCCGGTGTTGGGCGGCCATCTGGTGTCAGCGCTGATTGGCGTCACCTGCGCGCGCTGGCTCGGCGGCGAGCCGATGCTGGCGGCTTCGCTGGCAGTGGCGCTGTCGATCGCCGCCATGTACGGCCTGCGCTGTCTGCATCCGCCGGGCGGGGCAACCGCGCTGTTTGCCGTCCTCGGTGGAGATTCCGTGCATGCGTTGGGCTATGGCTATCTGTTCAGCCCGGTGCTGCTGAATATTGTCGTGCTGGTGACGGTGGCGGTGCTGTTCAATTACCCGTTCGCCTGGCGGCGCTATCCGCAAAGCTGGCATCGCCGCACGCAACCCGCAGTCCAGGCGGCCGAAAAAAGCATGATTCCGCATAGCAGCCTGGTCTATGCGCTCTCCCAGATCGACACCTTCGTCGACATCAGCGAAGACGACCTGCAGCGGATATATGCGCTGGCGCTGGCGGATCAGCCGCAGCCAGCACCTGAAGCCACGTCACAGCCGGCCGAAGCCGTGCGCTGAAGGCCATCGAACGGGCTTCGGCCGTGCCGGCGCCGGTTGGGTTGAAGATTTATCCCAGCGCGGTATCCAGCATCATCATGACGACGAAGCCGCCGATGATGCCCAGCGTGGCGGCCTGTTCGTGGCCCTTGCGATGGGATTCCGGAATGATTTCATGCGACACCACCCAGATCATCGCGCCTGCGGCAAAGCCCAGCCCGGCCGGATAGAACGGCGCGAATCCCGAGGTGAGCGCAACACCGACGATGGCGCCGAGCGGCTCGGCCAGTCCGGTGAGTGCGGCGATGGCGACCGCCTGCCACGGCGCATAGGCGATGGTGCGCAGCGCCACCGCGACCACCAGGCCTTCGGGGATGTCCTGGATTGCGATCGCCGCGGCCAGCGGCATGCCGACCGCGGTGTCGCCGCCTGAAAAACCGACGCCGATCGCCATGCCTTCGGGAAAGTTGTGCAGCGCGATGGCGAACACCATCAGCCAGACGCGGCGCAGATGCATCCAGCCGGGGCCGTGGCGGCCGGCGCTGGAATGCTCGTGCGGCACCGCCTTGTCGGCCAGCAGCAGGAACAGCGCGCCCAGCACCAGTCCCACGGCAACGATGGCGGCGCCCGCCGGCTTGCTGCCGAGGATGTCGGTGCCTGCTTCGACCCCCGGCAGGATCAGCGAAAAAGCCGCCGCCGCGGCCATCACGCCGGCGCCGAAGCCGAGCATGATGTCTTCCCAGCGCGTGGAAATCCGGCGGATGAACAGTGCCGGCAAAGCGCCCAGCGCGGTGGCCAGCGCCGCCACACCGGAACCCGCGAGCGCCATCCCCATCGGGGCGTCGAGCCGGGTGCCGCCTTGCGCCCACGCCACCCACCCCAGCCCCGCCAGCAGCGCGAGTGCCAGGCCCCCGCTGCCGAACTTGAGTGTGGCGGCATGACGCGGGTCGGTAAAATAATCCTGCAAGGCACGGGCGGCGATGTTCATGAATTCACTTTAGCCAATGCCCGATGCTTCGTCATCGTTGCCGGGGTCACGCAAGGTCGAAGCGATCAAGGTTCATCACCTTGTTCCAGGCTGTCACGAAGTCACGGACGAACTTCTCCTCCGCGTCTGCGCAGGCATAGGCTTCCGCCAGGGCTCGCAGCTGGGAGTGTGAACCGAAGATCAGGTCGACGCGGGTGCCGGTCCACTTCTTTTCCCCGGTCTTGCGGTCACGTCCTTCGAACACGTCCTCAGCGTCCGAGACCGGCTTCCACTCCGTGCCCATGTCGAGCAGGTTGACGAAGAAGTCGTTGCTGAGCGCCCCCAGCCGCTGGGTGAAGACACCCTGCTGGGACTGTCCGACGTTGGCATTCAGGGCGCGCATGCCGCCCACCAGCACCGTCATCTCGGGCGCCGAGAGCGTCAGCAACTGCGCGCGGTCGAGCAGCAGTTCTTCGGCCGAGACCGTGTATTTCGCCTTCTGGTAATTGCGGAAACCGTCCGCGATCGGTTCGAGTACGGCGAAGGCGTCGACGTCGGTCTGTTCCTGCGAGGCGTCCGTGCGGCCCGGCGCGAAGGGCACCGTCACCGTGTGCCCCGCATTGTTGGCGGCCTGTTCGACGCCGGCGCAGCCCGCCAGCACAATCAAATCGGCCAGCGAGACCTGCTTGCCGCCGGATTGCGCGCCATTGAATTCGCGCTGGATGCCTTCGAGCTTGCCAAGCACCTTGGCCAGTTGCGCCGGCTGGTTGGCTTCCCAGTCCTTCTGCGGCGCGAGGCGAATGCGCGCGCCGTTGGCGCCGCCCCGCTTGTCGGAGCCGCGGAAGGTGGAGGCCGAGGCCCAGGCGGTCGACACCAGTTCGGGGACCGTCAGCCCGGACGCCAGGATCGTGCCCTTGAGGGCGGCGGCATCCTGGTCGTCGATCAAGACATGATCGACGGCGGGGACGGGGTCCTGCCAGATCAGCACTTCGGCAGGCACTTCGGGGCCGAGGTAGCGCGAACGCGGTCCCATGTCGCGGTGCGTGAGCTTGAACCAGGCGCGGGCAAAGGCGTCTGCGAATTCGTCCGGGTTCTGGTGGAAGTGGCGCGCGATCGGCTCATAGATCGGGTCCATGCGCATCGCCATGTCCGCGGCGGTCATGATGATCGGCACTTTTTTCGAGGCATCGTGCGCGGCCGGCCACTCGTTGCCGAACAGCATGTCGAGATAGCTCATGTCCCACTGCGTCGGGGTCGGCGTCCACGAGCCTTCGAGGCCGCTGCCGATCTGGTCGCCGCCGCGGCCGCTGCCGAAGCTGCTCTTCCAGCCCCGCCCCTGTTGCTCGATGGGCGCGGCTTCCGGCTCGGGCCCCACGTGCGTGGCAGGGCCTGCGCCGTGGCATTTGCCGAAGGTGTGGCCGCCGCAGGTGAGCGCCACCGTTTCGTAATCATTCATCGCCATGCGCGCAAAGGTATCGCGCACGTCGCGGCCGGACCCGAGCGGATCCGGGTTGCCGCCGGGGCCTTCCGGGTTGACGTAGATCAGCCCCATCTGCACGGCAGCGAGCGGGTTTTCGAGGTTCCGCTCGCCGGAATAGCGTGCCTTGTCGTCCAGCCACTTGTCTTCGTTGCCCCAGTAGACGTCCAACTCGGGCGCCCAGATGTCCTCGCGCCCGCCGGCGAAGCCGAAGGTCTTGAATCCCATCGATTCCAGCGCGACGTTGCCGGTGAGAACGATGAGGTCGGCCCAGGAGATTTTGCGGCCGTACTTTTGCTTGATCGGCCAGAGCAGCCGGCGCGCCTTGTCGAGGTTGACGTTGTCGGGCCAGCTGTTGAGGGGGGCGAAACGCTGGTTGCCGTGCCCTGCGCCGCCACGACCGTCACCGGTGCGGTAGGTGCCCGCGCTGTGCCACGTCATGCGAATGAAAAAAGGGCCGTAGTGCCCGTAATCCGCCGGCCACCAGTCCTGCGAGTCGGTCATCAGCGCCTCAAGGTCCTTCTTCACGGCCGTCAGGTCGAGGCGCTTGAATTCTTCGGCGTAGTTGAAATCCGCCCCCATCGGGCTGGCCTGAGGGACGTTCTGGTGCAGGATTTCCAGCGGCAGCTGGTTCGGCCACCAGTCCCGGTTCGACTTGGCGCTACCGGCTTTGTGATGAAACGGACATTGGTTGTCTGACATGACGCTCTCCTGTTGATGCTTTGATTTACAGCGGAATACTGACATTAGAGGCTATGAATGAGAATTTGTACAATGAATAGTCTAGAATGAATTCATTGACAAAATCGAACGATTGTCATGACCCTGCAAGAATTGAAATATCTGGTGGCGCTGGCCGACCACGGCCACTTCGGCCGCGCGGCCGAGGCCTGCTTCATCACGCAGTCGACGCTTTCCACCCAGATCAAAAAGCTGGAGGATTTCCTCGGTGTGACGCTGTTCGACCGCAGCCTCAAGCGCGTCACGCCGACGCCGATCGGCCGCGAAATCCTGCAATCGGCGCGCAACATCGTCGAGGAGTCCGAGCGCATCCGCGAAGTCGCCAGGCATGCGCAGGATCCGATGGTGCGCACGATCCACCTCGGCGTCATCCCCACGCTGGGGCCGTATTACCTGCCGCATGCGCTGACCCTGGTGCACAAAAAGCATCCTGACCTGCGCCTGTTGCTGCGTGAGGAAATGACGCCGCAAATCCTCGGCCATCTGGCAGATGGAAAACTGGACGCAGGCCTGCTGGCACTGCCGGTGACCGACGACAGCCTGCGCGTCGAGCCGCTGTTCTACGAGCCGTTTTTTGCCGCGCTGCCCGCCGGGCATGCGCTCGCCAAGCGCGAGGTGCTGAAGGTGTCCGACATCATGGCCGAGAAGCTGCTGCTGCTCGACGAAGGCCACTGCCTGCGCGACCAGGCGCTCGATGTCTGCGGCAGCGGCTCGCGCGGGCGCGAGGAGGTGCGCGCCACCAGCCTGGAAACCCTGCGCCAGATGGTGGCGATGGGGCTGGGGCTGACCCTGCTGCCGGCGCTGGCGGTCGACGCCGGGGCGCGTCAAACGAAGAAAGCCGTGGAAATCCGCCCGTTTAAATCGCCCCCGCCCGGCCGCACCATCGGTCTGGTGTGGCGCCGCCGCGCGCCGTTTCCCGAAACCTTCGAGCAACTCGCCGCCACGCTCAAGGCCACCTTGCCCGCCGAAGTGGCGCCTGTCTGATGTCCGACCTCAACGACCCCCGTGTCTTTTTTGCCGCCGAACGCACGCTCATGGCGTGGAACCGCACCGGCCTCACGCTGATGGCGTTCGGCTTCGTGCTCGAACGCTTCGGCCTGTTCTTGCACATGTTGCGGCAGACGCCGGCTCACACGGGGCGCGATTTCTCGTTCTGGATCGGAATCGCCTTTATTGCGCTGGCCTTGCTGGTCATCGGCTTTTCAATCGTGCAGTTCCGGCGCGTGCTGAAAACGCTGAAGCCGATTGAAATTCCCGCACGCTATTGCACTTGGTCCGGCATCGCGATGAACTTGTCGGTGGTGGTTCTGGGCATCGCCCTGATAGCATATCTGTTCTCGGAACTGTAGGTGCGGTCAGGCGCTTCTTTCGATGCGCAGCCGCAGCGCATCGCCCGGTTTCGCATCCACGCACGGTAAGCGCAGCGTCTGTCCCTCGATTTCGAGCACCGTCCAGCCGTCCTCATGCGCGACCACGTGCGCGCTGTGTTCGGTTGCCGCGCCCAGACGCGCAAGTCCATCCGCAGCTTCACCCTGCCATGCCACGCGTCCTGCTTCCAGACACAGCAGATGATCGGCCAGCCGTGCGACCTCTTCCACCGCGTGGCTGACATACAGCACCGGGATCGCCAGCCTTTGATGCAGCTGATCGAGATAGGGCAGGATCTCGGCGCGGGCGCTGGCGTCGAGCGCGGCCAACGGCTCGTCCATCAGCAGCAGGCGCGGGCTCGACAGCAGGGCGCGGCCGATGGCGACGCGCTGGCGCTGGCCGCCCGACAGCTGATGCGGCTGCTGCCTGATGAGCGGCGCCAGCCCGAGCCAGTCGATCACTTCGTCCCAGTGCAGCGTGCGTTCGTTCTCGGGCACGCGTTTCATGCCGTATTCCAGATTGCGGCGCACCGACAGATGTGGAAACAGGCTGGTTTCCTGGAACACATAGCCGAGCGCGCGGCGATGCGGCGGGATGAAGGTGTCCGCGTCCTGCCAGCGTTCGCCAGAGACGGCGAGGCGGCCGCCCGGGACGCGTTCGAGGCCGGCGATGGCGCGCAGCAGCGTGGTCTTGCCGCAGCCCGAGGGGCCGAACAGCGCGGTGATGCCGCGGTCCGGCAGGTGCAGGTCGACATCGAGCGTGAAGTTTTCGCGCGCGACGCGAAAGCGCGCTTCGATCCGGTTCGGGTGGGGCGCGTTCACAGCCGCAGCGCCTTCGGCCGCCACGTGTAGAGCAGCAGCAGCACGAGGAAGGAGAACACCAGCAGCACCGCCGCCAGGTCGTGCGCCTCGCCGTATTGCAGCGCCTCGACATGGTCGAAAATCTGCACCGACGCCACCCGCGTCTCGCCCGGAATGTTGCCGCCGATCATCAGCACCACGCCGAACTCGCCCACGGTGTGGGCGAAGCTGAGGATGCCCGCGGTCATGAAGCCGGGCAGGGCGATTGGCGCTGCCACGCTGAAAAAACGGTCCAGCGGCGAGGCGCGCAATGTCGCGGCCGCCTCCAGCGTGCGCTCGCCGAGCGACTCGAAGGCGGTTTGCAGCGGCTGCACCATGAAGGGCAGCGAATAGAACACCGACGCCACCACCAGCCCCCAGAAGGTGAACGGCAGCAGGCCGATGCCGATGGCGTTGGTGAACTGGCCCACCCAGCCGTTCGGCCCCATCGTCAGCAGCAGGTAAAACCCCAGCACCGACGGCGGCAGCACCAGCGGCAGCGCCACCACGGCGCCGATCGGCGCCTTCCATTTCGAGTGCGTGCGCGCCAGCCACCAGGCGATCGGCGTCCCCAGCACGAACAGGATCAGCGTGACGATGGCGGCGAGTTCCAGCGTGAGGACGACCGCCTGCCAGTCGCCGGGAGACAGCATCATCGGGTTTTGCCCGCCTCGCCCGGCAGGACGAAGCCGTATTTCGCCATCACCGCGCGCGCGGCGGCGCTGCCCATGTAGTCGGCGAAGCGGTGGGCGGCAGCATTGTCGCGCGCGCGCCGGGTGACGATGAAGCCCTGTTCTAGCGGTTCGTGCAGGGTGTCGGGAATTAGCCAGTAGCCGCCTTGTCTGGACAGCACCGGATTCAAGGCCAGCGCCAGCGCGATGATGCCGATCTGCGCGTTGCCGGTCTGCACGAACTGCGCGGCGTGCGCGATGTTCTCGCCGTACACCAGCTTCGGCTCAACCTTGGCCCATAGGCCTGATGCACGCAGCGCCTCTTCCGCGCGCTTGCCGTAGGGCGCATGGCGCGGGTTGGCGATCGCAACCCGCCTGATCGCCGGGGCGGACAGGCTGGCCAGGGTCAGCTTGCTGGCATCGATCGACGCGCTCCACAGCACGATGCGGCCGAGCGCATAGGGCCTGACCGGGGACGCCGCGAAGCCGGCCTGTTCAAGCTGGCGGGGGTAGGCGATGTCGGCCGAGAAATAGAGGTCGTAGGGCGCGTTGTGCTGGATCTGGGTGTGGAACTTGCCGGACGAACCGTAGATGACCTGCGGCATGTCGGCGGGATGGTCCTGCTTGTAGCGGGCGATGATCTCGTCCATCGCGAACTTGAGATCGGCGGCGGCGGCGATGGTGAACTTCTCGGCGGCGGCGTGCCCGCTCAACAGCATCAACGCGGCAAACAGAAACGGGCGGAAGCGGATCATGGCGGTGTCGTGCTGGCTATCGTTATGTTCATGATGTCATATCGCTTGGGAAGCGTGCAAGTCTGGCGCGGGATGCGTTCGGTCATCCGCCCCCGTCATGGCAACGGCACAAGACGCTGGATCAGCATTGGGCGGGTCGATATGCGGATGCGTAACTCAGGACCGATCGGCGTGCGTCGCCAGGTGCCGGCTCAGCTTGACCATCTCTGTTTCGGTCGCCTTGCGCGCACGGGCTTCCAAGCGGCGGTACAGCGCAATGACCTCCAGCGCCCGCGGCGTGAGTTGCGCGCCGCCGCCGTGGGCGCCGCCCTTGCTGGCCTCGACCAGCGGGCTTTCAAAGCAGCGGTTCATGGTGTCGACCAGGTGCCAGGCGCGCTTGTAGCTCATGCCCATTTCACGTCCGGCCGCGGCGATGGAACCGGTGTCGCGGATGGCTTCGAGCAGCTGGACCTTGCCCGGGCCGAGCGCGATGTCGTCGCCGAGGATGAGGCGGAAGCTGAGATGCGGTTTCATCATGCTGTGATCATAGCGGCTGCACATCGGGTTGATGAAATGGTCCATGCCGCGAATGTTGGCGTGCTGTCTGGTCAATCCGACCGCTGGACACAGCGGAACTTGCGTAGACGGCACAGAGTCGGCATGAGACTCGTTTAGAATCCATTCACTTTGAACCCCGCCCTGTATCCGCTTCTGTTGATCGCTTCCGTGTGGCCATATCTGGCCCACGCGTCAGCGCTCGACCTGCCGCAGCGCGCCGGGACCTTCTGGTTGCAGCCTGAGCGGTTGCCGATGGCTGCAGCGGCCGCCGCGCAGACCGACCCTGTGCGCTTTGCCAGCCTGGCCGCGCTCACCGAACATGCCCTGCGCACGCGCCCCGATTCGCGTGCCGCCTGGCTCGGCATCCAGGCCGAGGCCGCACGGCTGGATGCCGCCAGCGCCGCCAATTGGCCCACCCTCACCGGTCAATTTAATTTCATCCACAGCCGTGCGCTGTCGAGTTCAGGCACATCGGCGCCGACGCTGAATCGCTATGGGCCCAGCCTCGGTCTCACCTATGCGCTCTACGATTTCGGCGCGCGCGCAGCCAGCATCGACGCCCAGCGCTACCAGCTCATCGCCGCGTTGTTGAACGGCAACCGCGCCCTGCAGGACACGGTCGCCGAAGTGGAGACCGCTTATTTCGTGGTGCTCGCCGCGCGCGCGCAGCGGGCGGCGCAGGCCGAGCAGGAAGCCGCGCTGCGGGCCAGTTTCGACGCGGTCGAACTGCGCCTGCGCAGTGGCCTTGCGGCGCGCGCCGATCAGCTGCGCGCACGCGCCGCCCTGAGCGAAGCGACGCTGGCGCGGCAGTTGGCGGAGCGGGATATTGCCAAGGCCGAAGCCATGCTGAAGCAGGCGGCCGGCATCGAACAGACGCGTCCGCTGCTGCTCGACTGGGAAACCACGCCGCCGCCCGCACTGGCCGCCGCGACGCTGCTGGCCGAATTGCTGGCCGAGGCCGAGCAGCAGCGTCCCGACCTGCGCGCCCTGCAGGCGGCCGCTGCGAGCGCGCGGGCCGAGGCCGAACGTGCGCGGGCGGCGCGCTGGCCGAGCCTGTCGCTGGCCGCCAATACCGGTCGCACCTATTTCCTGGAAGACGAGCGGACGCCGTCGACGACCTATAGCGTCGGGGTGAATCTGTCGGTGCCGCTGTTCGACGGCGGCAGGCTGGCGGCACAGGCGCGCGCCGCCGAGCGCGATGCCGAGCGCCTACAGGCCGAAGCCGAGTCGCAGCGCAGCCAGGTGGCGCTGGCAGTGACTGCGGCGTACCACGACGTGCGCCACGCACAGGATCAGCGAGAAGGTGTGACGGTGCAGTTCGACAGCGCCAGCGAATCGGCGCAGGCCGCCGAGGCGCGCTACCGCGCCGGCGTCGGCAGCCTGCTCGAATGGCTGACCGCGCAGGCCGACCTGGCGCGTGCGCGACAGGCACAGGCGCAAGCCGATTCCGACTGGCTGGCCGCCTTTTCCCGCCTGAACCATGCGCTGGGCCGCTTGCCCGCCATCACCCCCGAGAGCACCCCATGAAAGTTCGCCTGCTTGTCACCGTCATCGTGCTGGCGTTGATCGCCGGCGTGGTGTATCGCACCCAGTTCGCTGAAACCGGTGACGACAAAAAAGGCGGCGGCGAGCAGGCGCTTGCGGTGAAAACCGTGGCGGTGGCGGTGCGCGACTTCCCGCGCGTGATCGACCTGCCCGGCACGCTGGAAGCTGCGCAGCAGGTGGCCATCGTCGCCCAGGCCAGCGGCACGGTGCTGCGCCAGCATGTGCAGGAAGGCGCCCAGGTGCGGGCGGGCGAGCTGCTGTTCACGCTCGATGCGCGACCGGCGCAGGCGCGCATCGCGCAAAGCCAGGCGGCACTGGCCGGCGCGCGTGCCGAAACCGCCGAGGCGGAACAGAAGCTGGCGCGTCTGGCGCCGCTGATGCCGCCGGGCTACATCAGCCAGCAGGAATTCGACGACGCCCGGGTGGCGCTGGAGTCGGCGCGCGCACGCGCCGGCAGCGTGCGCGCCGAGCTGGAGTCGGCGCGCATCGAGGTGGACCACGCGCAGATCCGCGCGCCGATCGCCGGTCGCGTCGGGCGCATCGCGATTCAGCAGGGCAGCCTGGTGCAGGCCGGCGGCGAGCCGCTCACCACCATCGTCGCACCGGGCGCGCTCGATGCACGCGCGGGGCTGGCCGAGGCCGACTGGCCGCAGCTGATCGCGGCGCGCGCGGCGGGCAAGGTGATGGCCGAGGTGACGGCGGACGCGCCCGACGCAGCCGCTCGGCAGGCGACCGCCGTGCAGGGCGAGTTGGTGTTCGTCGACACCCAGCTCGATCCCGCCACCGGCGCGGTGCCGCTGAAGGTGCGGCTCGTGGGGTCGCAGGGCGCGCTGATGCCGGGCCAGGGTGTGCGGCTACGGCTGCTGCTGGGCCGCCTCGCCGATGTGATGGTGCTGCCCGAGGCGGCGCTGCAGCACGGGCAGGGCGGCACCTACGTCTACGTGGTGCGCGACGGCCGTGCCGTGGTGCAGCCGGTGCGCACCACCCACAGCCTCGACGGCCAACTGGTGGTCGAGGGCGAGCTGCAGGCGGGCGAAGCGGTGCTGGTCGAAATCCCCAAGCGCCTGAAGGAAGGCGGCAAGGTCACGCTCGAAGGCGCCGCGGCGCAAAAAAAGCCGGGCGAGGCAAAGCCATGAGCCCGGCACGCCTGGCCACTCGTGCTGCGCGCCCCTTTACGCTTAACCCACTCTCCACATGAACCTGTCGCGCATCTTCATCGAACGTCCGGTCGCCACGCTGATGCTGGTGCTGGCGATGGTGCTGTTCGGCGCGCTGGCCTACAAGCAGCTGCCGGTCAACGACCTGCCGCAGGTCGATTTCCCGACGCTGCGCATCGACGCCAGCCTGCCCGGCGCCAACCCCGAGACCATGGCCAACACGGTGGCGATGCCGCTGGAGCGCCAGCTGTCGACAGTGCCGGGGATCGAGTCGATGAGCTCGCAGTCGAGCCAGGGCTCGACCCGCATCACGCTGCAGTTCGAGCTCGCGCGCGACATCGATTCCGCCGCGCAGGACGTGCAGACCGCGATCGCGCAGGCGGCGCGCAACCTGCCCGCTGGCATGGACCCGCCGCAATTAAGAAAGATCAATCCGGCCGATGCGGCCATCCTGTATCTGGCGCTGTCGGCCGAACGCCTGCCGCTGACCGAGCTCGACGCGATTGCCGACGCGCGGGTGGCGCAGCGCCTGTCGGGCATGAGCGGCGTGGCGCAGGTGCTGGTGTTCGGTTCGCAGAAATACGCGCTACGGCTGTATCTCGACCCGGCCAAACTGCAGCAGCGCGGGCTGAGTTTTCCCGACGTCATCCAGGCGGTGCAGTCGGCCAATGCCAACCTGCCGTCGGGCACGCTCGACGGCGCCAGCCGCGCCTATTCGGTGAAGTCGCCGGTGTCGCTCGCCAACGCGGAAGATTTCGGCAACATCATCGTCGCCTACAAGGATGGCGTGGCGCTCAGGGTGAAGGACCTGGGGCGCACCGAAGACAGCGTCGAAAACGACAAGACGCGCACCTGGTACAACGGCACCCGCGCCATCGTGCTGGCGGTGCAGCGCCAGCCCGGCGCCAACACGGTCGAGGTGGCCGAACGCATCCGCGCGATGCTGCCGCAGATCGAGGCCGACCTGCCGGATGGGGTGAGCATTCAGGTCCATTTCGATCGTTCGCTGTTCGTCAAGGACACGCTGCACGAAGTCAACTTCACCCTGGTGCTGGCGATGATCCTGGTGATCCTGGTCATCTTCGCCTTTTTGCACAATCTGCGCGCCACCCTGATCGCCGCGCTGGTGCTGCCGAGCTCGCTCCTGGGCACCTTCGCCTTCATGCACCTGGCGGGCTACAGCCTCAACAACCTGTCGCTGATGGCGATCATCCTGGCGATCGGTTTCGTGGTCGACGACGCGGTAGTGGTGATCGAGAACATCACGCGCCACCTCGACATGGGCAAGTCGCGCTATCAGGCCGCGCTCGACGGCGCGCAGGAAATCGGCTTCACCGTGGTGTCGATGACGATCTCGCTCGCCGCGGTGTTCCTGCCGATCCTGTTCATGGGCGGCATGATCGGACGCCTGTTCGAGGAATTCGCCATCAGCATCGCCGTCGCCGTGCTGCTGTCCGGCATCGTCGCGTTGACCCTCACCCCCATGCTGTGCGCGCGCGGGCTGTCGCACGAGGCGCTCAACAACCCGCTGTCGCGCGGCTTCGAGGCCGGCTTCCAGCGCTTCCACGATTTTTACGGCGACACCCTGCGGGCGAGCATGCGCCATCGCGGCGCCATGCTGCTGCTGTCGGCGGCAGTGCTGGGCGGCATGGTCTGGCTGGCCGGACAGGTCAAGCAGGGCTTCATTCCGCGCGTCGATTCCGGAATGATTTTCGCCAGCATCCAGTACCCGGAAGGCATCCCGTTCGAGGAGCTTTCCATCCGCCAGCAGCGCATCGCCGACATCGTGCAGAAGCATCCCGCGGTCGCCGGCCTGATGTCCTCTGCCGGGCAGGCCGGCGGTGGCATCACCGGCTCCAACGTCGGCCGGCTGGTGATCCGCCTGGCGCCGCGCGACACCCGCATCGGCGCCGACGAAGTGATCGACGAGTTGCGCGCGGCGACGCGCAAGATCAGCGGTGTCAACGTCACGCTGCAGAATCCGGCGTCGATCAACGTCGGCTCGCTGATTGCCAGCAGCGACTACCAGCTGACCCTGAAGTCGAGTGACTTCGACGCACTGAAAACCGCAGCGGCAGCGGTCGAGAAGCGCCTCGACGAAGTGCCGCTCTTGATCGACGTCAATAGCAACCTGGAACTGCGCAACCCCGAACTGCGCGTGGTGCTCGACCCGGTGCAGTCGGCGCGGCTCGGCATCAGCGCGCAACAGGTGCAGCAGACCCTGTACGACGCGCTGGGCGGGCGCCGCGTCAGCGAGATCTACGGCGTCGACGACCAGTACACGGTCAGCCTGAAGATCCTGCCCGAAGCGCAGCTGAATCCGGCCATCATCGGCCAGTTACCCCTGCGCACCGCAGCGGGCGAGCTGACCCGGCTCGACGCAGTGGCCAAGGTCGAGCCCGGGGTGGGGCCGATCGCGGTGTATCACTACGGTCAGCAGCCAGCGGTCACGCTGTCGTTCAACCTGGCGCCCGGCGCGTCGCTCAACGCCGCGCTCGACGCCGCACTGGCCGCCGCCAACGAAGTGCTGCCGGCCGAGGTCAGCGCCGAGCTCACCGGCGCGGCGCAGAAGTTCCAGGAGTCGACCGTCACCCTGCCGCTGCTGCTGCTGTTCACCGTGCTCATCATCTATATGGTGCTGGCGGTGCTGTACGAACACCTCGGCCATCCGCTCACCATCCTCACCGCGTTGCCGCTGGCGGGTTTCGGTGCGCTCCTGGTGCTGCTGCTGATGGGCGAGGAGCTCAACATCTTCAGCTTCGTCGGCCTCATCCTGTTGGTGGGGCTGGTGAAGAAGAACGGCATCATGATGATCGACTTTGCCCTGACCCGGCAGCGCGCGGGGATGAGCGCCGAGGACGCCATCGTCGAGGCCAGCCTGGTGCGCCTGCGGCCGATCATGATGACCACGCTGTCCACCATCGTCGCCACGCTCCCCATTGCAATCGGCTTCGGCGCCGGGGCCGAAGCGCGCCGGCCGCTCGGCATCGCGGTGGTTGGCGGCCTGCTGTTCTCGCAGTTCCTCACGCTCTACATCACGCCCACCTTCTACGTGAGCATGGCGCGGATGGAAGCGGCGATCAAACGCTGGCGTGCGCGCCACGCCTAATGACTGCGGCGCCTGATTACACCAGCCACGTCAGCGCGGCGTAGCGTGCCAGCTTGCCCAGCGTCACCAACAGCAGAAAGCTTGCGACGCCGACGCGCAGCACCCCGGCCACCAGACACAGCGGATCGCCCACCACCGGCAGCCAGGCCAGCAGCAGGCTGGGGCGGCCGTAGCGGGCAAACCAGCGCTCGGCGCGGGCGGCCCGCAGCTCGGCCTTTTCGCTGCGCTGCCGCACCGCCTGCCGGCCGAAGCGTCCCATGCCATAGGTGATGAGGCTGCCGAGCACATTGCCGACCGTGGCCGTCAGCACGCTCGCCAACGGGTCGGCACCCTGGTGCAGGCGGTACAGCAGCAGCGCCTCGGAACCGCCGGGAAACAGGGTGGACGACAGCAGCGCCGAGCCGAACAGCGTCCAGTCCATCAGGTGTTCGGGACCGCCTTATTGGCAGGCGCCGAGCCGTTTTGCACTGAGCTTCTGGCTGAATTCGCCCATGCCCTGCATCGGCGGGACGAAGCGCCCGCTCATCAGGACGTCGTAGCCGTTGGCATGCGTGGTGCCGCTGGCGCGGCCCGCCATGCGCTGGCTGCCCCGCAGGGCGCAGTTGAAGTCGTAGCTGACCTGATTGCCGCTTTCGCTCAGCTTGCTGATCATGCAGTCCTTGTTTTCGGTGGCGGCATAGGCCTTGCCGTCGGCGATATCCTGGTCGGTGAGGCATTGCCGGAACGTCATCACCGGCATCTGCATGCCTTTCATCACGACCTGTGCGGAAATGTCATACAGGCCGGGCTGCAGGGTGGGTGCCGCGGCAGCGGGCAGGGCGGTCAGAACGAGCAGAGCGGCGGTTAATAGGGGGCGCATGGCGGATTTCCGGGAGGTCAGAAAGCAAAGTGTTGCACAGCGCCTGCCCGGAATACAGCGATTGATGTTCTCAATCGTGTTTATCCAGAATATCCGTTGGATCGATTTATTGACGATCTATAACATTCGTCCTGTCTTGATTGACCACGTAAATCAACCACACAGGAGCGAATCATGCAGAACGCGAAATCCCCCACCATCCAGAACCTCGAAGCCGCCTTTGCCGGCGAGTCGATGGCCCACATCAAGTACATGTGGTTCGCGCGCCAGTGCCGCAAGGTCGGCGACGAAGCGACCGCAAAGGTGTTCGAGGACACCGCCGCGCAGGAGATGCTGCACGCCTTCGGCCACGCCGAGCTGCTGTTCGCCGACGAGACGATGACCCCGACGAAGTGCCTGCAGTACGCGATCGACGGCGAAACCCACGAGTACACCGAGATGTATCCCAAGTTCCGCCACGAGGCGATGATCGAGGGCAACACCGCCGCGGTCGCCGAGATGGACGAGCAGATCGTCGAGTCGAAAGAACACGCCGAGATGTTCAAGGCCGTGCTGGAAAAGGCCGCCAAGCGCTTTGCCGCGCTGGCCCGGGTGGAAGAGAAGCACGCCAAGCACTACCAGGCGCAAAAAGACGCGATCGTCGCCTGAGCGAATCACTGAATATTATTTTCGACTTGAAAGGACACATCATGAAAGCTTGGCAATGTATCGTTTGCGGTTACATCTACGACGAATCCAAAGGCGACCCGGAGCACGGCATCGCCCCCGGCACCCGCTGGGAGGACGTGCCGGAAGGCTGGGAATGCCCGGATTGCGGCGTCTCGAAAGCGGATTTCGAGATGGTTGAAGTCACTGCAGTCTGATCGTTTGTTGTGCCGGCAGGCGCGCCATCCCCAATGGCACCGGAAGGTGCACGGCGCCTGCCGCAATTTGAATCCAGGAGTTTTTCATGCATCCCATCGTCATCGTCGGTTCCGGTCTCGCCGGCTACACTCTGCTGAAGGAAATCCGCAAGCGCGACACGGAAACCCCGGTCACGCTCGTGACGGCGGATGACGGTGCGTTCTATTCCAAGCCCAACCTGTCGAACGCGCTCGCCACCGGCCGCGCAGCCGCGGCGCTCGCCAGCGCCAGCGCCGAGAAGATGGCGGCCGACCAGAATGCGACGGTGCTGGCACATACCCGCGTCACCGCGATCGACCCGCAGGACCGGCGCATCCACACTGAAAACGGCGAACTTGAGTACAGCCAGCTGGTGCTCGCCCTCGGCGCCGACCCGTTCCCGCATGGCCTCGCCGGCAGCGGCGCGGCGGACGTGCTGGCGGTGAACGATCTGGCCGACTACGCGGCCTTCCGCAGCGCCATCGCCGGCAAGAAGCGCATCACCGTACTCGGCGGCGGCCTCATCGGCTGCGAGTTCGCCAACGATCTGGTGCACGCCGGCTTCGTGGTCGACGTGGTGCACCTGGGCGCGTGGCCGCTGGAGCGCCTGTTGCCGGTGGAAGCCGGCCAGCGTCTGGCCGACAGCCTCGCCGCGCTGGGGGTGAGCTGGCATTTCGGGCGTACCGGAAAAAGCATCGAAGCGACTGCGGTCGGTTACGCGGTCACGCTCGACAACGGCGAGGTCGTCGCGGCGGATGTCGTGCTGTCGGCGATCGGTCTGAGGCCCCGCACCCAGTTGGCGCAGGCGGCCGGCATTGCGGTCGGCCGTGGCATCCAGACCAACGGCCTGCTCGAAACCAGCGCGGCCAATGTGTATGCCATGGGTGACTGCGCCGAAGTCGAAGGGCTCAACCTGCCCTACGTGCAGCCGCTGATGGTGCAGGCGCGCGCGCTCGCCGCCACCCTCACCGGCACGCCGACGCCGGTGGTCTATCCGGCGATGCCGGTGATGGTGAAAACGCCGGCGCACCCGGTGGCGGTGCTGCCGCCGAAGATAGGTGCGGTCGGCGGCTGGAAGGTCGAATGCAGCGACACCGGCGTGTGCGCACTGCACACCGATGCGGCCGGCCGCCTGCAGGGCTTCGCGCTCACCGGCAGCGAAACCGGGCGGCGCAACACGCTGGCGAAGGAAATCGCGGCCTGAGCGTCAGAGTGCGTGGGGGATGGGCTGCAGCGCTGCGATCAGCGGGCAGCTCACCTGGCCGCGACGGCTGGCGCAGCGATCCACCAGTTGCGCCAGCGCCGCTTCGATGCGCTGCAAATCCTGCAAGCGCTTTCGCACATCGGCGAGCTTGTGTTCGGCGATCGCCCGCGCTTTCTTGCATTGGGTGCCGTCGTCCAGTTGCAACAGTTGGGCAATCTCGTCCAGCGTGAAGCCGATGCGCTGCGCCGATTTGACGAACAGCACGCGCGCCACCTCGGCCTCGCCGTAGCGGCGGATGCCGCCCAGCGGCTTGGCCGGCTCGGCCACCAAGCCGCGGCGCTGGTAGAAGCGGATCGTCTCGACGTTGACGCCCACTGCCTGCGCCAGCTTAGAAATGGTAAAGGTCTGCATCTTGACTCCGTACTTGGGTACGGGACTTATCGTACGTCCATCGCATTCATCCGGGAAGACCGATGGACACCAAACCAACCCTGTGGGCCAGCGCGCTGGCCGCAACCGGCGCCTCGCTCTGCTGCGTCGCGCCCCTTGTGCTCGTCAGCCTCGGCATGGGCGGCGCGTGGCTTTCCATGCTGACCCGGCTCGAACCCCTGCGTCCGATTTTCGTCGTGCTCACGCTCGGCTTGCTGGTGATGACGTGGCGCACGCTGTATCGCCGCCCCGTGGTCTGCGCGCCCGGACAAGCCTGCGCCGATGCCGCCGTGTTGCGGCGCCAGCGCCTGATCTTCTGGCTGGTAGCGGCGCCCCTACTGCTTCTGCTGGCCTTCCCCTGGTACGCCTCGCTGTTTTACTAAAGGAGACCCATCATGCAATCCATCATGCTGGCGGCCTTGCTCGCCGTCATCTCAAACCCGGCTTTCGCGGCGCAGCAGACCATCACCCTCGCCGTGCCAGGCATGAGTTGTGCGGCCTGTCCGATCACGGTGAAGAAGGCGCTGACCCGGGTCGACGGCGTCACGCGCGCCGAGGTCGACTACGACAAGCGCCAAGCCGTCGTGAGCTTCGACGACGCCAGAGCCGACGTGGCGAAACTGACCCGCGCCACTGCCGATGCAGGCTATCCGTCGACACTCAAGGAAGCGGAAAAATGAATGACGTGGTGCTGCAATCCACCCTGACCTGCCCCCTCTGCGGCTACGTTAAAACCGAAACCATGCCGACCGACGCGTGCCAGTGGTACTACGAATGCGAAGGGTGCCAGACTGTGCTGATGCCCCTGCCGGGCGACTGCTGCGTGTTTTGTTCCTACGGCACGGTGCCTTGTCCGCCGATCCAACTGGCGGGCAAGGCTGACGGCTGTTGTCAGGGCGGGGGCGGCTAACAGCGCTGGCAGGCCTCCACCGGCAGCCCGCGCGCAATCCAGCCCGGCCCGGCGCTGCTGCCCACCATGCCCTCATCGATGTTGTAGACCTGGGTGAAACCTGCTTTGCGCAGCGCTTGCTGCATGTGCGTGGTGCGGTTGCCGGTGCGGCAGATCAGGCCGATCGGCGCGTTTCTGTCGCCGCCCACTTCGGCGGCCACCTGGCCCACGAAGCCGGCCGCGCCCTGCGGGTGGATCATGTTGATCTGCAGCGCGCCGGCCGCCACGCCGGTCTGCCGCCACTCGTCGGGGCGCCGGATGTCGATCAGCGTCAACTGGCCGGCCTGGGCCTGGGCATAGGCGTCGGGCGCGGCCAGTGTCGCGCCGCTGTCGGGGGAACAGGCGCTGATCGCCAGCAGGATCAAAGCGGCCGCGGCCGCGGCGGTCAGGCGTTGCACAGACATGGAGACTCCAGAAGCGGGAACGAAATGTGCGAGTGTCGAACCGGGTGGAAGTTCAGTCCTGCCGCAGCAGACGGGCCCGGTCGAGGCAGGCAGGTTGGCCCGCCGCTCATTGCCCATACAATTGGGCCAGCAGCGCCTGGAACGCGGACTGCCGTTCCGGCGGGGTGGCGCGCACGATGCCTTCGCGCTGGAACACGTCGATCAGCTTGTGCGGCGTGACGCCGGATTCGCCGACGATTTCGACGTGGCCGGCGACGACCTCGACGTCGGTGGTGAGGGCTGCGCGGGTGACCGGCGGATGCCGCTGTTCGGCCAGACTGAAGATGGTGTCGCTCTCGATGCAGCGGCCGGTGTCGCTGCGGCGGCGGCAGGCGCCGCGTTCGTCGGTGACGACCTTGAGGTGGCGGCTGACCTGCGCGGCAAGGCTGCCCGGTTTCTGGATGAAATCCGAGGCAGACGTGATCTCGTACCAGTTGTCGCCACTGACGAGCCAGCAGAGCAGGTCGTTGAGGCCGAGCGTGGCCACGCGCAGCGCCGGGGCCGCACACATGCGCGCCGCGGCAATGCCGGAAAACGGCGCCGAGACCGTCACCAGGCGCAGGTCGATCTGCGTGTTGCGCACCGGTTCCGGCCGGTCTGCGACCAGCGCCTTGCGGGCAACCAGGCCACCCATGCTGTGACCGATCACCGTGATTTGCGGCGCATCCAGATAGTGCGCGAGGCTATCGACTGCGCGGGCCAGTTGGCCGGAACTCACCATCAGGCTGTCGCGGTCGTTGTAGGCGAGGCAGGCGCTTTGCTGGCCATGGAAGGCGAGCACTTCGGCCAGCGCGTGGAATCGCCCGGTGGACCCGTTGCAGCCATGCACCAAGATGTTGACCGGCTGGCTGGGGTCGATGTGCAGCGTATTCGCCGCCCCATCGTTGCACGGACGCAGCCCCGCCACGCTCACTGCCTTTTGGGCGGAGGGCAGCCGCCCCGGATCAGGCACATCGATGGCGGCGTCACGCTGGATGGTGGCGCAGCCGCCCAAGGTGAAGGCCAGCAGCAGGGCAACGAATGCGGCCATCGGCGCAATGCCGGTTTCACCAGGGCGGCGCCTGCTCGTGCGCGGCCCCCCGGCCGTTTGCGGCCGGACCTTTATGGCGCAAGTGCCCATCATGAAATCTCCCTTGGGTTTGTGTCCGGCAGGCCTGAGGCTCGTGCCGCCAACTTGATCATCCTGCTTGTTCAGCCTAGCAGCCATGGTGCCATGTTTTCGATGGTCAGATATCTGTCTGGCGATCAACTTCAGGCGTCTTCAATGGCCACCGGGCAAATTCGATTCAGACGCCCGTCACCGGGCGAATCTGACCTTGTCTATGATGGAGTGTGCCAGGACGGGAGACACCATGCGCTGGATGGCGGCAATGCTAGGCTGGGCTGTGGCCGTGTATGCGGGCCTGGCGCTCTACCTCTACGTGTTCCAGGCGCGCTTCATCTACTTCCCCGAGCTGCCATCGCGGCAGGTGACAGCCACTCCAGCCGACATCGGGCTTGCCTTCGAAGCGGTCAGGCTCGGCACCGCGGACGGCGAGACGCTGGCGGGCTGGTACATCCCGGCGCCCGCAGCGCGCGGCACGCTCCTTTATCTTCACGGCAATGGCGGCAACATCGGGCACCGCCTCGTTCAGATCGAGGTGTTTCACCGCTTGGGACTGAACATTCTCATCGTCGACTACCGCGGTTACGGCGCCAGCAGCGGCAAGCCGGGCGAGGAAGGCACCTATCAGGATGCGCTGGCGGCGTGGGCTTATCTGACTCAGGAAAAACGCCGCCGGCCGGATCGGATCGTCCTGTTCGGCGAGTCCCTCGGCGGCTCGATCGCCGCCTGGCTCGCCGCTCGCCACACGCCGGCAGGGCTGATCCTCTACGCCAGCTTTACGTCCGTGCCCGAGCTCGCGCAGGCCTTGTACCCGATGTTTCCGGCATCCCGGCTAGCGCGCTATCGCTACGACACGCGGGCGGCGCTGGGCAGCGTGCGCAGTCCGCTGCTGATCCTGCACAGCCCCGACGACGAGATCATTCCATTCAGCCACGGCCAGGGCTTGCTCACCGCGGCACACGAACCGAAGCGGCTGGTCGAGCTGCGCGGGGGGCACAACGATGCGTTGCTGCTGAGCCGCGAGGTCTACGTGCAGGCAGTCGGGGCGTTTGTCAGGACGGTCGTGCCAGCAGGGGCTGAGTAAGCGGGTCGGGTTCTGCCGGAGTTTCGAACCCGATTCGATGGCGCGGCATGGTCAGCACGCCCGACTTGCGCGAGAATGCCACATGGAGATCTTCCGCATTTTTCACCTGCAATGCGCGCGCCGGCTGCCCGCGCTGCCCGAATCCCATCCCTGCTCGCGCCTGCACGGCCATTCGTTCCGGGTCGAGCTCACTGTCAGCGGCGACGTCGACCCGGTGCTGGGCTGGGTGCTCGACTTCGCCGACCTTGAGGCGGCCTGGCGGCCGATCCATGCCGCGCTCGACCATCGCAACCTGAACGACATCGCCGGGCTGGAAAACCCCACCAGCGAAAACCTGGCGGTGTGGCTGTGGCAGCGGCTCAAGCCCGCGCTGCCGGGTCTGTCCCGGATAAAACTGATGGAAACGCACGACTCGGGCTGCGTGTACCGCGGCTAGTCCAACCGCAACGCGGACGGGTTCAAATCAAGCCGGCCACCTGACGGGGATTTCGTCAGGTGGCCAGCTTTCCAGGGGACGATCGGGGATACGTTCCGTCCCGGGTCGGTTTCCTCGGCGTGATCAACGCCCCATGCAGGTGAAGTCAAGGTGTCCGTCGTGCCAGACTTGCCGACGTGTAGCTTGCATCATTCCAATAATCGTGCGAATGTTCGCGTCATGAATAAACGCCAAACCAAAGATCTCCTCTATGAACAGGTCGCGCTCATCGGCAAGGCGGTCTCCAGTCCCAAGCGGTTGGAACTGCTGGAAATCCTGGCCCAGGGCGAGAAAACCGTCGACGCCCTGGCGGCCGAGGCCGGCATCGACATCAAGCTGGCGAGCGCGCACCTCAAGGTGCTGAAGGCCGCGCGCCTGGTCGAGGCGCAGCGCGACGGGCGCTTCATCGCCTATCGCCTGTCCGGCGAGGACGTCAGCGCGCTGTGGGTCAACCTGCGCACGGTGGCTGAAGAGCACCTGGTCGAGCTCAAGGTGGCGATGGACCAGATCTTCGCCGCGCCGGAAAAACTCGACGCCGAAACGCGGCGCTCGCTGATGGACAAGGCGCGCCGCGGCGACGTGGTGGTGATCGACGTGCGCCCGTCCGCCGAATACGCCAACGGCCACCTGCCGTTTGCACGCTCGATGCCGCTCGACGAAATCCGCCAGCGCATCAAGGAACTGCCCGTCGACCGCGACATCGTCGCCTACTGCCGCGGGCCGTTCTGCATGATGTCCGCCGAGGCGGTGGCGCTGCTGAAAGAACACGGCTATCGCGCACAAAAAATTGCTGACGGCACGCCCGAATGGCAGGCGGCGGGATTGCCGCTGGCCGAGTCTTAATCCGAACTACCTTTCAAGGAGACCACTATGTTTTTCCGTCAATTGCTGGCCAAGGACGCCACCCTTTCCTACTTCTTCGGCTGCGGTTCCTGCCATGTTGGAATCGCCGTCGACCCGGTGCTCGGCGACGAGCAGTGGTTCATCGACGAAGCCGCCAAACAGGATGTGAAGATCACCCACGTCATCGACACCCATGTCCACGCCGACCACTTTTCCGGCGGCCGCAAGCTGGCCGAACTGACTGGCGCGAAATATTGCCTGCATGAGTCCAACGCCGCACGGGTGAACTATCCGTTCGAGGCGCTGAAAGACAATCAGCGCATCGAGGTTGGCAACGTCTGGGTCGATGTGTTGCATACCCCCGGCCATACGCCCGACTCGATTTGCCTGTTGGTGACCGACAAGCGCCGTACCGAAACCCCGTGGTTCGTGCTCACCGGCGACACCCTGTTTGTCGGCAGTGCTGGACGTCCCGATCTCGCCGGCCAGGAAGCCGAGATGGCGGGGCAGATCTATGACACCGTGCACCAGCGCCTGATGACGCTGCCGGCGGAAGTCGAGCTCTATCCCGGGCATACCTCTGGCAGCGCCTGCGGCGCAGGCATGTCGGGCAAGCCGATGTCGACCATCGGTTACGAGAAACACTGGAACCCGATGCTGTCGCTGGGCCGCGACGCGTTCGTCGCCGCGCTGACCGAAACGATCCCGCCGCGTCCTGCGGAAATGGATCGCATGGTCGCCTTCAACCTCGGTAACTGATATGTCGTTCGCTCAAGAAGTGGTGGAGTACCGCTACGGCATCCGCCACAACCTCGCCCAGTTCTCGCACCAGCTGGTGCAGGTGTTCTTTGTCGGCCTCACGATCGGCATGTTCCGCACCGTGGTGCCGGCGCTCGCCGAGTCCGAGTTCGGCGTCGCCCAAGGCTCGTTCATGATGCTGATGGCCTTCGTCACCGCCTTCGGCTTCGTCAAGGGCACGCTCAATTTCGTCGCCGGGCGGATGTCCGAGCGCATGGGGCGCAAGAAGGTATTGTTCATCGGCTGGCTGGCCGCAGTGCCAATCCCCTTCATGATCCTGTATGCGCCTTCGTGGGGCTGGATCGTGGCAGCGACCGTATTGCTGGGGGTGAACCAGGGCCTTGCTTGGTCGATGACGCAGACCTCCAAGCTCGACCTCACCAGCGCCGACCAGCGCGGGCTGACCATCGGCCTCAACGAGTTTTCCGGCTACTTCGGCGTCGCGGTGGCGGGCATCGTCACCGGCTACCTCGCCACCGCCTACGGGCCGCGCGAAGGCCTGATGATTTTCGGCCTGGTGGTGGTGGGTCTGGCCGGTCTGCTGACCCTGTTGTGGGTGAAGGACACGCTGCCGTGGGCGCACGCCGAAGGCAAAAAGCACGCCGCCGGATTGATGACCGGCCCCACGCCGCGCTACCCGACCAATATTTCCGACACGCCGAGCACCTGGGACGTGTTCACCCTGATGTCCTGGCGCGATGCGCGCATGGCCTCGGTCAGCCAGGCGGGGCTGGTGGAGAAATTCGTCGACGCCCTGGTATGGGTGTTCTTCCCGGTCTACCTCTACCAGCACGGACTTTCGCTCGCCGGCATCGGCTGGGTGGTCGGCGTGTACGGCTTCGTCTGGGGCCTCTCGCAGTTCCTCACCGGCCACCTGTCCGACCGCATCGGCCGCAAGAAGCCGATCGTCTGGGGCATGTGGCTGTGCGGCGCCGGCGTCGCGCTGGTGCTGCTGGGCGAAGGCGAACTGTGGTGGTCGTTCGCCGCCGCGGTGATGGGCTTCGGCATGGCGCTGCTGTATCCCACGCTGTCCGCCGCCGTCTCCGACATCGCCCACCCCAACTGGCGCGGCTCGGCGATCGGCATCTACCGCTTCTGGCGCGATCTTGGTTATGGCATCGGCGCGCTGCTGCTGGGCGCGGTGGCCGCGCTCGCCGGCGGCATCGAGGCAGGGTTCTGGTTCACCGCCGCCGCCATGTTCGTTTCCGGCCTCGTCGTCCTGCTGGCGTGCGAGGAAACCCATCCCCGCCTCAACCCGGCCGCCGATTGATCTTTCGCAAGGAACCCCCATGAACAAGGTTTTGATTGCCCTGCTCGCCAGCCTCGCCTTGCTTGCCGCACCGGCCCATGCGGAAGAGAACCCCGCCGTGGTCGATGCGCTGTCCGGCTACATGGACTTCGCCGAATACGGCAGCAGCCTGATCTGGCCCGAGCAGATTCCGAAAGAGGACTGGAACAAGGTCTTCATCGTCGATGCGCGCGACGCCGCCCAGTTCGACAAGGAACACATTCCCGGCGCGATCAACATCGACTGGCGGCAGGCGATTGCGCGCCGTGCCGAGTTGCCGCAAGACCGCATGGTGGTGATGTACTGCAATTCAGGCTCGCTCTCCGCACAGGCCGTGTTCGCCCTGCGCCTGCTGGGCTACGACAACGTGAAAGTGTTGCAGGACGGCATCGAAGGCTGGAAGGCCAAGGGCGGTTTCGACGCCCACGCGCGCGCCAGCAAGCCGGCCGGCCACTGATTTGCAGACATGCGTATTCTTGCGATCCTCGCCGGCATCACCGCGCTGCGGGCGACGACAGTCATCAGCCTTGGCGGACGCACAAACTTGAGGCAAAAGGCTGATTAGTACACTGGGTCGATTCATTGGCGATACAGCACGGACGGGGCTGACTTACGGGATAATGTATTTATGAGTCCCAAGAAAAAACTGTTCGAGCAATTCGCCCGTGTCGCCAAATCGCTGGCTAGCCCGAATCGGCTGGAATTGCTGGAGACGCTGGCACAGGGCGAGAAGAGTGTGGATGCCCTGGCCCAGGCAACGGGCATGTCGGTTGCCAACACCTCGCATCACCTCCAGATACTGCGGGATTCAGGCCTGGCCGAATCCCGCAAGGAAGGATTGCAGGTGATCTACCGCCTTTCGGATGACCAGATTCCGACCTTGATAGGCTGCATCAGCCGCATCGCGGAGAAACACCTGGCCGAGGTGGAACGCATTGTTCGTGAGCATTTCGATACGCGCGACTCACTGACGCCCGTGGGGCGCAATGAGTTGATGGCCCGGGTCAAGGAAGGGGGGGCCATGGTCATCGATGTGCGGCCTGCTGAGGAATATCAGGCAGGCCACATCCCCGGTGCGATCAATATCCCGGTGGATGAACTGCCGCAACACCTGGAGGCCCTTCCGCATGGGCAGGAAATCGTCGCCTACTGCCGCGGTCCCTACTGCATGTTGGCCTTCGAGGCCGTGGCAGCCTTGCGGGAAGCAGGTTATCAGGCGCGCCGCCTTGAAGACGGCTTCCCCGAGTGGAAGGCCGATAGCCGCCCCGTCGATAGCGGAACGCCGGATTCGCAGGCGTAACCGGGTTCAGGCCCGCCAAGGAAGCACTGATTAATTCAGTCATCGCGAGGCCCGCACGGCCGTGGCGATCCAGCGTTCGTTGATTCCGCCGGCACTTGTGCCATCTGGGTATTCTGGATTGCTTCGCTGCGCTGCGCTCGCAATGACAAATAAAGAGTCTCCCTAAATAATTCATTGACATGAAGCCCTGTTGTGCCCATTATTCAAGCATTCTCTTGAATAATTGAATAAGGGGCAGATATGGACATCCTTGCGATCCTCGCCGGCATGGCAACCGGAACAATGTTGGGTCTGTTCGGCAGTGGCGGTTCCATCATCGCCACGCCGGCGCTGCTTTACGTGCTTGACGTGGCGCCCAAGTCGGCCATCGCCATGAGTCTGGGCATCGTCGCGGTGACGGCAACGATCGCCGCGCTGGACAACTGGAGGCGCGGTAATGTGGACGTGTCGGTGGCCGCGGTGTTCGGCCTCTTCGGTGTGGCCGGCACCTACGCCGGGGCACGCCTCGGCGTAGTGACGCCGGTGGCAATCCAGCTCACGGTGTTCGCCCTGGTGATGTACGCGGCGGCCTGGCGCATGCTCAAGCCGGCCCGGCTCGCAATTCCTGCATCCGGAAATATATCCCTGCATCCGCAAGGCTCCGGCAATGCGGCGGCGCTGCCCTGCACCGGCCTGTTCTCCCCGTGCATGGCGCACATGGCCTTGCACGGCATCGGCGTCGGCGTGCTCACCGGCTTCGTCGGGGTTGGCGGCGGCTTCCTCGTCGTCCCGGCTCTGGTGCTGCTCTCGCGCATCCCCATGAAGATAGCGGTCGGCACCTCGCTGGCCATCGTCGCCGCCAAGTCCTATGCGGGTTTCGCGGGCTACATGGGCGCGGTGCCCATCGACTGGGCGCTGATGGGCGGGTTCACCGCCGTCACCGTGGTGGCCAGCTTTGCCGGCACCCGGATCGCCCACCGGTTTTCACAGGATGCCCTGAAGCGCGGCTTCGCGGTGTTCCTGCTGTTCGTCGCTACCTATATCCTGGTGAAGAGCGTCATTGGAGGGTAAGCATGGATTTGCATGTACGCGTTGTCTCCCAGCATCCTCCCGGCGGGCGATGCACCCTCTATGCCGGTTACGCCGAGGTGCTGGCGATCTACTGGACGCCCGCATTGAAGTCGAATTCAGCACCGAGCGGGACGCCCATGGTTCGGGCTTTCCTTCCCTGCTGGTGAACGGACTTTCTGCCCAGCCAGCGGATGGGGTGATCCTGATGCCGGCAGACCTGTGCGCGGCGCTGGCTGCGGACGGGCAGGACGAAGCGGCGCTGGCCGGCCTGGCCGAGGCCCTGGAAGCCCCGCTGGAGCGTATGCTGGAAGGGGCGTAAGCGCCCTCGTCCATCGTGTGCGCAGCAAACTTCATGAACCTGATGAATACCTCATCCCGCGGCAACATCCTGATCCTGGCGCTGAGCCAGGCCCTGATGCTGTCCGCCATTGTCCTGTCCATGGCGCTCGCTGCGATCATCGGCAGCATGCTCGCCACCGACAAGGGGCTGGCGACGCTCCCCGTCGCGGGCATGGTGATCGGCACGGCTGTCGCCTCGCTGCCGGCGGCCATGCTCATGCGCCGGGTTGGACGCCGTCCGGGCTTTATGATCGGCGCGCTGCTGGGCATCGGCGGCAGCCTGCTGTGTGCGCTCGCGCTCCACCAGAGCGACTTTGCCGCCTTCGTCATCGGCAATTTCCTGCTGGGCAGCTACCAGGGCTTCGCCAATTACTACCGCTTTGCCGCCGTCGAGGCCGTCGGGCCGGGCCATGCTGGCAAGGCTATTTCCCTGGTGGTGGCCGGTGGGGTGGTCGCGGCCTTCCTCGGCCCCCAGCTCGGACTATGGGGGCGCGACTGGATCGGCGGGCAACTTTTTGTCGGTTCCTATCTGGCGCAGGGTGTCTTGAGCCTCGTTGCCTTGGTCCTGCTCTCCCGCTTGCGCCTTCCCAAAATAACTGCCGCCCGCGTCGGCCTCGCACGCCCGCTGCGTGAAATCCTGGGCCAGCCTGCCCTTCTGGTTGCGGTCTTCGGCGCCGCCATCGGCTATGCCGTCATGATCATGGCGATGACGGCGACCCCGTTGGCGATACTAGGCTGCGGCTTGCCAGGGTCGAGCGTGACGCCGGTGATCCAGTGGCATGTGGTGGGGATGTTCGCGCCATCCTTCTTCACCGGCACCCTGATCACGCGCTACGGCGCGCCGCGCATCATGCAGGCCGGGTTCATCCTGCAGCTCGGCCACGTCGTGCTGGCCTTGTCCGGCGTTGAGTTCCTGAATTTTCTGTCGGCGCTGATCCTGCTCGGCGTCGGCTGGAACTTTGCCTTCATCGGTGGCACCACGCTGCTGACCCAGGCCTGTCTGCCCGCCGAGCGGTTGAAGGTGCAGGCGGTGAACGAATTCACGGTGTTCGGCTTCACGGCGCTGGCCACCCTGTCGGCGGGATGGCTCTATGATCGCTTCGGCTGGGCCACCCTGAATCTTGCGGTGGTGCCCTTCCTGCTGGCTGCGTTGATTGCGGCCATCGGCATCGAGCGAAAATTGCGCCGGGCGGCGGCGGCCTGACATCACAACGACAGCGTTCCCAGATGAACACACCCCCAATTTATCCCGACTGCAACGCCACCACCCCGGTCGATCCGCGCGTGCTGGAAGCCATGCTGCCGTATTTCGCCGTCCACTGACGGCATGAACCCCGCCGACTACGATGCCTGGTACCACACCGCGCGCGGGCGCTGGGTCGGCGAAACCGAATACGCGCTGGCCGCCCGCCTGCTCGCGCCGCAGGCGGGCGACAGCCTGCTCGACATCGGCTGCGGCACCGGCTGGTTCACGCGCCGCGCCGCAGCCGACGATCTCGTCGCAACCGGGCTCGATCCCAGTTCCGGCTGGCTGGACTACGCGCGTGCCCACAGCAGCCCGGCCGTGAGCTGGGTGGAAGGCGATGCGCGCGCGCTGCCGTTTGCCGACGCCGGCTTCGATCACGTGCTGTCGATCGCCGCGCTGTGTTTTGTCGACGACGAACGGCAGGCTGTGGCCGAGGCCGTGCGAGTGGCGCGCCGCAGTTTCGCGATCGGCTGGCTCAATCGGTCCAGCCTGCTGTATTGGCAAAAAGGCCGGGACGGCGGCAGCGGCGCCTATCGCGGCGCCCGCTGGCATAGCGCTGGCGAAGTGCACGCGCTGTTCTCCGGCTTGCCGGTACGCAACCTGAAATTGCGCTCGGCCATTTTCCTGCCTTCCGCGACGCGCGTGGCCCGTTGCCTGGAACAGGCCGTACCCGCTGCGCTGCCGTGGGGCGGGCTTCTGCTGGCGACCGGCGAAAAGGCCTGATTCGCTGCGGACGCGGGAACGCCCGCGCCCGCGTCAACCCGGCTCGTCAGGGGTGTCCAGCTGCGATGCTTCGGCGGGCGCAATCGGCGTAGCGAGTATCTTGTCGATGCGCTTGCCGTCGAGGTCGACCACTTCCAGTCGCCAGTTTTCCCAGGCCAAGACGTCGCCGGTCTGCGGCAGTTTCCCGGACAGCCACATCACCATCCCGCTCAGCGTGTGGTAGCGGCCCCTGCCTTCTCCCGGCACGCTTTTCAGCCTCAGTCTGTCCTTGAGTTCGGGGATGCGAATCAGGCCGTCGAGCAGCCAGGAGCCGTCCTCGCGCTGCACCGCCCACGCCTCGTCCAGCCTGCGCGGCTTGAATTCGCCGGTCACCGCCTCCAGCACATCCTGCAGCATGACCAGGCCGTTGATCTCGCCGTACTCGTCGACAACCAGCACCAGCTGGGTGTCGGACGCGCGGAACTGCTCCAGCAGGTCCAGGCCGCTGAGGCGTTCCGGCACGAACACAGCCGGCAGCAGCGAATCGGTGAGGCTGGGCGGCGCGCCGGCCAGCAATGCATCAAGCAGCTGCTTGGTGTTGAGGATGCCCAGCACCTCGTCGAGCCCACCCAGACCGACAGGAAAGCGCATATGGTCCGATTCGGCCACGCGCCGCAGGTTGTCTTCCAGCGGCAGCATGGTGTCGAGATACACGATGTCGGCGCGCGGCACCATCAGCGATTCGACCGGGCGGTCGTCAAGACGAAACACGTTGCGCACCATCTCGCGCTCCTGCTGTTCGATCACGCCGGTATCCGAGCCTTCCTGCAGCAGGGCGTGGATTTCCTCCTCGAGGATGGCCGGATAATCAGACGGACGCTTGCGCAACAGACGCAGCAAGCCATCGGTCGACATCGACAACAGGCGCACGAACGGCAGTGCCAGCCGCGCCAGCAGCTGCATCGGACGCGCCACCCGGCAGGCGATGCGCTCGGGGTCGAACTGGGCGATACGTTTCGGAACCAGTTCGCCGATGACGATCGTGACATAGGTGATGATGGCCACCACCAGCGCGGTCGCCGCGATGCCGCTGGCTTCCGTTGCCATGCCGAAGGTCTGCAGCCACAGCGCCAGCGGCCGGGCCAGCGCGGCCTCGCCGACGATGCCGCTGAGGATGGCGATCGAGGTGATGCCGACCTGGATGGTCGACAAAAAGCGCGTCGGCTCATCGTGCAGTTTCATCGCCGTAGCAGCCGACGCGCTGCCCGCTTCGGCCAGATGCGCCAGGCGTGCGCGCCGCGCCGTTACCAGCGCGATTTCCGACATGGCGAACACGCCATTCAGCACGATCAGTGCGGCCAGCAGCAGGATTTCCATGGCGTAATCCGGTCGACAAGACTTAACGGAGTAGCGGTGCCATTGGCTGCCTGAGCCAGGGCGCGCGCCATAGAATGATGGACGCTATCGTCCAGGGTGTCCAATGCGCGCAGACAAAAAAACGGCGCCCGGGAAAGGGCGCCGCCTTGGCCTGCGATGCGAAAAACTACTTGATTTCCAGCTTCCTGGTCGCCGTGCCCGCCTTTTTCGGCAGCGTTAGTTCCAGCACGCCGTCGCTGTACTTGGCTTGGGCCTGGGCCTCGTCGACGTCGTGCAGCAGGGTGAAGCTGCGCGTCACCTTGCCGCTATAGCGCTCGGACCGTAGCACCTTCTCGCCCTCTTTTTCTTCCTTCTCCATTTTGGATTCGGCGCTGATCGAAACCCGGTTGCCATCGATGCTGACCTGGATGTCTTCCTCCTTCACGCCCGGCATGTCGGCGTGCACGGTGTAGGCCTTGTCGTCCTCCTTCAGATCCATCTTGATCTGCATCTGCGGCTGCCCCTCCAGGAGCGCAGGCCGCACGAAGAATCCCCGGAACAGGTCGTCGATGTCGCCGAAAGGATCGAAGCGGGCAAGGCTGGAAGGGTCATGACGCGTGAGGTTAGCCATGGGATTCTCCTATCGAACAGGTTTTCCGGATACGGGTTTAAGCCGCCATAGCGGCCACGTATCCAACCTAGACCCGCAAGCGGATTTTTCAAGACCCCGGCCGCCCTCCATGCAGGGCGCGCTCGAAAGGCTGCTTGCCTGAAACGCCCCTGAGGGGCCAGCCGGGCTGGCCGCGCCACCAGTACAGGCTCGGTCAGCGGAAAAGCGTGTCCTTGTGTGCGCCAGCGCACGGAGATATTCGCGCAACCCGGATACATTGGCGCGGAAAAGATGAGGGGGAATCGTTGCAAGTCATTTGTGCTTAGGCATTGGCGAAATGACATGTGCATGCGTTGCCTTCAATGCACGCTGTATCAAATCAATATAAGAAGTTTCTTATATATATCCGCGGACCATCCGCCTCCGGCCGTAAACAACATTAAGGATTACTCATGAAAGTTAAATTAATTACCGCCGCAGTGGCCGCTGTCATCGCGGCTTGGGCGCCACATGGCCTGGCTCGCCAAACAGTCGCTCTTTCTTATTTCTTCGGCGACTACCCAGTAGACAGCGTGGGGCAGGCAACGGGTATCGATACGACGGGTGAGGCACTTTTGACGGTCAGACCTGATATCAACATCAATACGCTTAACGATGTCGGTGGCGGCATTACGAACGACGGTGACAATTTAGCCAGCATCTTGTTCGAGGGCAACTCGACGGTTTCCGGCTTCACGGGTACAGGCTCGCAACGGTTCAATGCCATCACGGCCGGCGCGAATGCGACAACGGTGAACTTCAATGGGAATGTCTTTGCAACCACGTTCAACGTCAGCGGAACAGGAACCGTCAATTTCAATGGCAGCGTCAATCCGGGCATTGTTGCGGCCAGCACCATTATTCAAAATGATGGCTTTGTTAATGTCGGCGCAAATCAGCTGTTCAATAGCGCCATCACAACCCTTACCGCCAACACCGGTACTTTGACGCTCAACGGCGGCAGCAGCGTGATTGGTGCCATTGGTGGCGCAAGCGGCCTGAAGCAAGTCAACGTGGTCGGCGGCAATGCCTCGGTGATCGGCGCAGTGCAAGCGCTAGGGTTCGACCTTGGCGCGAATACCCTGGCCATCAATGGGGCGTTAACCACTAACGCCGCCGGGACGATTTCGACCACGTTTGCCAGCGATTCCGTGTTCGGCAAGATTGTCGCGACCGGTAACTCGGCCATCGATGCCGGTGGCGTTACCGTGATTACAACCGTCACCGGCGCACTGACAGACGGAACCACTTACCGGATTGTTTCCTCACCATCTGGTACCAATGCCGCCCCGGTAAACGTTATCAACACGAGTCCGCGTTACACGTTTACCGGCCTGCCGACGACCCTTGGCAACGTTGATATTCAGCTGACCGGGATCGCGCCCTTGTCGACCCTGGTCACCGCGCCTGGCGCTTTGGCGATCGCCCCCATCCTGGATGTGAATGCGCCGATTGGCTCCGATCTTCGGATCATTCAGGACGCAATTGCCGTCCTTCCCACCACGGGCGCCATCGATAATGCGCTGGCGCAACTTGCCCCCGGCAACACCAACCTGGCAGCGCCCTGGGTGGCTGCGCAGACGACGCGGCTGTTTGAAGACCTCTGGATGGCGCAGATGGACCAGATCCAAACTGCTTGTTGCGATGCCAACTGTGAGCCCAACAAGCCCAATGTGCCGGCAGACTTGAATACGTGCAAGGACGCCGAGCAAAAAGGCAAGTGGTGGGCGAAGGGCTTCGGCAGTCAAGGCGAGCAGGACAACGTCGCCAACATGAACGGATACGATACCGAAGCCTACGGTCTGATGCTTGCCTACGACAAGCCGCTGGACAACGAGACCCGCGTCGGTTTCGGCGGCGGCTATGCGAACAGCTCGATCGACGGCAACCATTCATCGGGCAACACGGACATCGATTCTTACCAGGTCACGGGCTATCTGCATCACGAACCGGGTCCCTGGTTTGTGCAAGCGGCTGTGACGGCCGGCGTCAATGATTACGAAAGCACCCGTCACATCGTCTTTCCCGGGGTGAACCGTACGGCGACGTCCGACTACAGCGGTCAGCAATACTCGGGCATCGTCACCGTGGGAAAACATTATCAGGTGAACGAAACAACCATCACGCCGCTCGCGTCATTGCAAGCGACCCACCTCCGTGTCGGCAGCTATACGGAAAGTGGCGCGGGCGCCGCGAACCTGCGTGTCGAGAGCCAGGATTACAACTTTGTTCAGTCCACCCTGGGCGTGAAGGCGGAGCGTGTCATTCGCTCCGGCAGCAGCACCTTCTCTCCCGAGGTGCACGCCAAGTGGCTGCATGACTTCAGATCGACGACGATGGAGCAGAACGCGGCCTTCACCGGTGGCGGCGCAAGCTTCAACGCGCAAGGCATCGAGCAGGATCGTGATCTGTTCAACGTCGGCGCGGGCGTCACCTTCCTCTCATGCAACTGCGAGAGGGATGCATGGACGGTCAAGGGACTCTACGACTACAAATGGAATGACAGCGAATACTCATCGCACCAGGTGTCGCTCATCGCAGGCCTGAAGTTCTAACGCTCTCAGCGTCTGAACGCGCACAACAGCAGATCCTGGGCGTCAGCCTGGGGTCTGTTTTTTTTGCTCCTGCAATTCCACTGCCTGCAGCCTTGTAGGTCGGCGTCACGTCCCTTCAAAAGCACATTGGCCATTCGCGCCATTTGCATTCCCCCTGAAATATCTGATTTGGCATGGGCGCGCACGCGCAGCGCCTTGCCTTTTGCCGCGTTTTCATCCCGCGCAATAGCGACCAATCAAGCTCATCTACACTGAACGCTTTCCCTCCATCCATTCCCGTCGAGGTGCAGCGTGGGCAAACACATTCTCTTGATTCAGGGCCACCCGGACGCCGGCCAGCGTCATTTGTGCCACGCGCTGGAGGACGCGTATGCCCGAGGCGCAAGCGCGGCGGGCCACGAGATCCGGCGCATCGACGTGGCGACGCTCGATTTTCCGCTGCTGCGCAGCCAGCACGAATGGGAGCAGGGCGAGCTGCCGCCGAATCTGGCCCCGGCGCAGGATGCGATCAATTGGGCTGAGCACCTGGCTGTTCTTTCCGCTGTGGCTACGCGACATGCCTGCGCTGCTCAAGGGCTTTCTCGAACAAGTGGCGCCCCCCGGGTTCGCATTCTCGCAGGAGGCCAAAAATCCGCTGGCGGCAAAGGGCCCTGAGCGACCGCTCGGCGCGCGTGGTCGTCTCCATGGGGATGCTGATGGCGCTTCGACGAAAAATGGAAAATGCCCCGCGGACATAGCCCGCGGGGCATTTTTTTGGCCTACGGAATCGGGCCTGCCGTAGCTAAGACAGCGGATCGAAAAGCCGACCCCCCGAATCCAACCTTTCATTCAACTAAGCGAGAACGGTGCCCGGAACGGATAGAGCGAAGTCATTTCCGTTTACCCAAATGTTCCTCCAACACGAACTTGGGTCGCGTCTGAGTGTTAACGTAGGCCGCGATATCGAGCGCGTCCTTGTCGCTCAAATTGGGGTTGCCCAGGGGCATGGCATTCTTGAGGTAGCTGGCCAGTTTGAGGTTTTGCGCCAAGCCTGCGCCGCTGTTGTAGGACTTGGCGCCCCACAGTGGCGGGAATGCTCCCACGCCCGCCCCATCGCTGCCGTGGCAGCTGACGCAGCTGGCGGCGTACAGCGTCTTGCCGTGGGCCGCGTCGGCGGTGGCCGGGTCGATCTTCAGAGACGGCTGCGAGTTGGGGCCGAACGGGCCTTTCAGACTCATCTTGACCGGATAACCTTCCGACAGCCACGTGATATAGGTGGCGATGGCCACCGAGACTTCGCTGCCGTTGGGCGGGCGTTCCCCGTTCATGCTGCGCATGAAGCAGTTGAGGGTGCGGTCTTCCAGGGTAACGATCTGTTTTTCCCGTGGCGCGAAGGTGGGGTAGGCGGAGGCTACCCCGAGAAAGCTCAATGCCTTGGGGTCTGTGCCGCCATCGAGATGGCAGGAGGTGCAGTTGAGGCTATTGCCCACGTATTTCCGGCTCAATGGATGGGTGCTGGTGTTGTTGACGATGTCGCGCCCCAGGGCGACGACTTTGCCGAGCTCGCCCGGCGGCAGCTCGGTCGGGATCGGCACTGCCATGGATTTGACCGCGCCGGCCTCCTGCGCCGAAACGGCGCCTGCGGCGGCGACGATCAGCGCCAGGCCCATAGTGCTTGCGAGTACTGCTTTTCTTGTCGGATGACTAATCATCGCGGTTCACCTATGACTGTTGTGTGGATAATTAATGATACTCGCATCTGTGTATCTTCATATCCCTAAATACCATCGCGAGTTGGCATTTTTTTATGTGAGCAGCTCCAGCTATCCACCCTGTTTATGCGAGCATTTTTAAGACCAAGCTATCCAGTCGCGCGAGGGGAAATGGTCGATGGCTCGCCGTTCATGCCAACCCTGCGACCGGCAGCCAGGCCTGTCCGGTGTATTGCTCATCGTCTATTCATTGCTTCAAACGTCCGCGTCGAAACGGAGCCGGCACCAGGTTTCGCGGGTTAGCGCCACGAACAGGACAGCCCCTACGGCGCTGACCGCCAGCCACAGGAAGGCGGCGTGGTAGGCGGCGGCGTCGTAGATGCGGGCGCCTTCGATCGTGGCGCCCTGCCAGTTGCGGTCGAGGATCCAGCCCATGGCGCTTTGCTGGATGGCGGCAAAGCCGAGCACGGCCATGTTGACGACGCCGCCGACGGTGCCGGCCGCGCCCGGGTGGTTGACCTCGCGCGAGAAGGCGAAGCCGATGATGAGCCCGCCGGCCGAGAAGCCGATGGCGGCGAACAGAAGATACAGCGCGCTTGCCGACAGCTCGTCGATCAACAGGAATGCCAGCCAGCCGAGCGCATGGACCAGCGTCGCGCCCAGATAAGGCAGCTTGCGCCGGCCGATGCGGTCGGACAGCGCACCCAAGAGCGGGCCGCCGACGGCGAAGCCGAGCAGCATGGTGGTGGTGAAGCCGGCGGCATGGCTGCGCTCCAGGCCGTGCACCTGGACCAGGTAGGGCACCCCCCACAGGCCGGCGAAGGTCAGCACCGGCGCGGCGATCAGGCCGCCGGCAAAAAACAGCAGCCAGGTGTCGCGTTCGGAAATCACCAGCTTCAGGCTGCGCCGCGGCGACATGGCGCTGTTGCGCGCTTCCGGATGCGCGTGGCTGGCATAGCCGCGTTCGCTGGGATCGTCGCGCACCCACAGCCAGACGACGGCGGCGAGCGCCAGGGTGACGCCGGCGCTGGCCAGCATGGCGCCGCGCCAGCCGATGCTGGCCACCGCCTCGGACAGCGGCACGCCGGCCAGCACGCCGCCGAGGTTGCCGATCAGGAGCGAGATGCCGGTCACCGTGGCGAAGCGGTTGGCGGGGAACCAGTGGCCGGCGAGTTTCATGCAGGCAACGAAGGCGACGGCGACCGAGGCGCCGATCAGCGCCCGCCCGAGACTGGCCATCCACAGGCTGTCCGCCTGGGCGAACAGCACGATGCCGGCGGCCGCAACGACCGCCGCCGCCGTCGCCACGCGGCGCGGGCCGGCGGCATCGGCGAGCAAGCCGCTGGGAATCTGCATGGCGGCGTAGGTGTAGAAGTAGAGGGCGGAAAGATTGCCGAGCATGGTGGCGGTGATGCTGAAGTCGCGCATCAGTTCGTCGACCATCACCGCCGGGGCGACGCGCTGGAAGTAGCCGACGAAATAGAGGCTGGCCAGCAGGCCCCAGGTCAGCCAGGCGAGCGAGACCGGCGGCAGGCGGCTGGAAGGGGGCGGGCTAGGCAATGTCGGCCTCGTGGTGTGTTGAATAAAGCATGCTCGGTTTGATTCCAGGATGAATGCGGGACAGGTGAAGCCGGGTAAACCCCGCCAATCATACGGCCAGAGTGGCTGCATTCGAGCGGCGGCCGACGTCGACGCACCAATTTGCGGCACACCCGCCCGATCGTGCACTGCGGTCGAGCGCATCGCCGGCACCGCGTCTGCCGGAGTCCCCCCAAGTCATTGAATTTGCTGCGCTGCCGCGCCCTGGCACAGACCCTGCTGAAGACCAGGGCGAGGAGCCATTATGTCTGTCGTTTCATCTGTCTGTTGCTATTGCGGTACGGGCTGCGGGGTGCTGATCGAGGCCGACGCCGGGAAGATCGCCGGCGTGCGCGGCGACCCGGCGCATCCGGCCAACCGCGGCAAGCTGTGCACCAAGGGCGCGGCGCTTGCGCTGTCTGCGCAGGCGTCCGGACGCGCGCTTTTTCCCGAACTGCGCGCCGACCGCGCTTTGCCGCGCGAGCGCGTGGGCTGGGACGCGGCGCTCGACCATGCCGCGGAAAAATTCCGTGCGGTCATCGACGAGCACGGCCCCGACGCCGTCGCCTTCTACATTTCCGGCCAGCTCACCACCGAGGCGTATTACGTTTTCAACAAACTGGCCAAGGGGCTGATCGGCACCAATAACGTCGACACCAATTCGCGCCTGTGCATGTCGTCGGCGGTGGCGGGCTACAAGGCCACGCTGGGCGCCGATTCGCCGCCGGGCTGCTACGACGACATCGAGGCGGCGGGGACGATCTTCATCGCCGGCTCGAATACGGCGTATGCGCACCCGATCCTGTTCCGCCGCATCGAGGCGGCGAGGAAGGCCAACCCGAACCTGAAGCTCGTCGTGGTCGACCCGCGCCGCACCGACACTGCCGAGGAGGCCGACCTGCATCTGGCCATCCTGCCGGGCACCGACGTCGCGCTGTTCCACGCCATGCTGAACGTGATGCTGTGGGAAGAACTGATCGACCGCGACGCCATCGCTGCGCACACCGAAGGCTGGCAGGCGCTGCGTGACCTGGTGCGTGACTACACGCCGGAGAAGATGGCGCCGATCTGCGGGGTGGCGGCGGCCGACATCGTGCAGGCCGCGCGCTGGTTCGCCGCCGGGCCGACGCTGTCCCTGTATTGCCAGGGCCTGAACCAGTCCAGCTGCGGCGTCGATAAGAACGCCGCGCTGATCAACCTGCATCTGGCCACCGGGCAGATCGGCAAGCGCGGCGCCGCGCCGCTGTCGCTCACCGGCCAGCCCAACGCGATGGGCGGGCGCGAGGTCGGCGGGCTGGCGAACCTGCTCTCGGCGCACCGCGACCTGGACAATCCCGAGCATCGCGCCGAGGTCGCGCGCCTGTGGGGCGTGGACGCGGTGCCGGCGACGCCGGGCAAGACCGCGGTGGAAATGTTCGAGGCGGTGCGGCGCGGCGAGATCCGCGCGATCTGGATCGCCTGCACCAACCCCGCGCAGTCGCTGCCCGACCAAAATCTTGTCCACGAGGCGCTGCAGGCGGCCGAATGCGTGGTGCTGCAGGAGGCCTTCGCCGACACCGAAACCGCGCCGTTCGCCGATGTGCTGCTGCCTGCGTCCACCTGGGGCGAAACCGACGGCACCATGAGCAATTCCGAGCGCTGCATCTCGCGCGTCCACGCCGCCGTTGCGCCGCCGGGCGAGGCGCGCGCCGACTGGGCCATCGTGTGTGACTTTGCGCGGCGGCTGATGCCGGAGCAGGGCGCGCGGCTGTTCCCCTACGCCAGCGCCGAAGCCGTGTTCGACGAACACCGTGCGACCACGCGCGGGTGCGACCTCGACATCACCGGCCTCTCCTATGCGCTGCTCGATGCCGGCCCGCAGCAGTGGCCGTTCCCCGAGGGTGCCTCGACTGGGCAGGCGCGTTTGTACGCCGACGGCATTTATCCGACTGAAAGCGGCCGCGCGCATTTCCATGCTGCGCCGTATCGCCCGGTGGCCGAAGCGATCGACGCGCGTTACCCGCTGCATCTCAACACCGGCCGCCTGCGCGACCAGTGGCACGCGATGAGCCGCACCGGCCGCGTGGCGCGGCTGTTCGCCCACGCCGACACGCCGGCGCTGTCGATGAATGCGCGCGACCTCGAATTGCGGCGGCTGAAAGCGGGCGATCTGGTGCGGGTGAAAAGCCGGCGCGGCGAGGTGGTGGTGGTCGCCGAGGCCAGCGACAGCCTGCGCCCCGGCCAGTGCTTCCTGCCGATGCACTGGGGCGCACGCTTCATGGGCGGACTCGGCATCAACGCGCTCACCCTGCCGGTGTTCGATGCGGTGTCGAAGCAGCCCGAGCTCAAGCATGCCGCGGTGCAGGTGGCGAAAGTCGAGCTGCCCTGGCGCATGGCCGCGCTGGCGGTGGGCGACGGCATGAAACTGCTCGACGCCGTGCAGCCGCTGCTGCGCGCCTGCGACTACGCCGCAGCCGGGCTGGCGGGGCGCGACCAGGATGTGCTGACGCTTCGATTGGCGCATTCGGGGCCGCTGCCGGAATCCCTGCTGGCTGAACTTGACGCCGCGCTGGGACTGGACGACCCGCTTGCGGTGATGCACTACCAGGACAGCCCACGCGGCATTTCCAAGCGGGTGCGGGTCGATGGCGGCAAGGTGGCCGCGGCGCGCCTCACCGGCGAGACCGCCGCCTTTGACTGGCTGCGCGACGTCATCGTCGAGGGCGTGGACGCCGCCGCGCTGCGCGCCTGGATGCTGGCGCCGGTGGCGCGTCCACCCGCAGGCGGGACCGGCCGCGGACGCGTGGTGTGCAACTGCCTGAACGTGGCCGAGCCCGACATCGTCGCGGCGATTGCCGCGGGCGCCGACCTGGCCGCGCTGCAAGCCAATCTGAAATGCGGCAGCGAATGCGGCTCGTGCGTGCCGGAGCTGAAGCGGCTGATCGCCAGCAAGCGGGCGGCGGCATGAGCTACGCAACCCTGATCCGCCAGATCGAAGCCGGCGAAGGCCTGGACTTTGTCGAGGCGCGCGCGCTGGGCGCCGCGCTGTTCGACGGCGGCGTGCCTGAGCTGGAGACCGCGGCCTTTCTGGTCGCTTTCAACCAGCACGATCCGGGGCTGGATGGCTGGCTCGGCCTGCATGCGGCGCTGGCCGAGCGCCTGCCCGATTTCGTCGCGCCGCCCGGGCCCTTCCGCACGGTGGTGCTGCCCACCTACCACGGGGTGCGCACCCATCCGCATCTCACTCCGCTTTTGGCGCTGCTGCTGAAGAGCTTCGGCATTCCGGTGCTGATCCACGGCGTGCTCGAAGGCGGGGGCGGCACGGCGGCGGCCTACGTGCTGCGCGAGCTCGGCGTCATGCCGTGCAGTTCCACGGCGCAGGTCAATGCGGCCTTGCTGGACGAGGGCATCGCCTTCGCGCCGGTCGCGCTGCTGAGCCCTGGCCTGGCCGCGCTGCTGGCTTTGCGCGCGCGGCTGGGGATCGACGGCTGGGTGACGCGGCTGGCGATGCTGGCGGATGTGCTGGGCGAGCATTCGGTACGGGTGACGCCGGTGGCGTCAGGCGCGGAACTGGCACCGACGCGCGAAGCGCTGGAAGCCCTGGGCGGACACGCGCTGTTGCTGCAGGGCTGCGAGGGCGAGGCGTTCGCCGACCCCTTGCTACGGCCGGAGATGATGCTGGTGCAGGACGGCCGGGGGCAGCCGGTGTACGAAGCGCAATCGACCCCGTCCGTGCAGGCGAATCTGCCCGGGCTGGATGCGCGCGCAACCGGCGCGTGGATCGCCCAGGTCATGCGCGAACACCAGCCGCTACCCCTGCCGATCCGCAACCAACTCGCGGTATGCCTGTATGCCGCCGGCTATACAGAGGACCTCAACCAGGCGCGCGCGATCACGGCGATCGACGGGTTTGGCCGGACGGCGGCGTAGGGTTTGGTGCATGCTGCCAAATCCGGCACCGTGGTGGTGCGTTGTATGGCGGCGGTTTTCGGCGCCGCGCAAATAAATGTAATTGAAACAGTGTGTTGGCGCATGCAGGTTGCTTGGCACAGCGATTGCTTATGTCATATGTAGGAACACCCGCAAGGGGTAGGCCGTAGTTGTAAAGCCGATTAATCGGCAACAACCACGCACCGGCGTCCTCGCCGCGATGAGCGACCGCAATCGCGGCGAGGACGCCGCTCCTACAGGACACAATGGATTGGGTTGAACAAGTTGTAGCAGACCGAATGCAACGGCGTATCTCGGTCATCACTTTTAATCTTTCGTTTGGAGTGGTGAGATGGATATGAGTACGCCCATGGGACACGGTCCCAAGATGAAGCTCGTCATGGTCGGCAACGGCATGGCCGGGGTGCGCACGCTGGAAGAGTTGCTGAAGCTTGCGCCCGACCTCTACGACATCACGGTGTTCGGCGCCGAGCCGCATCCCAACTACAACCGCATCCTGCTGTCGCCGGTGCTGGCGGGCGAGCAGACGGTCGACGACATCGTGCTGAACCCGCTCGACTGGTACAGCGACAACCACATCACTCTGCACCTGGGCAAGACGGTGGTGAAGATCGACCGCAGCGCGCGCGCGGTCGAGGCCGCCGACGGCACCCGCGCCGAGTATGACCGCCTGCTGCTCGCCACCGGATCCAATCCCTTCATCCTGCCGGTGCCCGGCGCCGATCTCGACGGCGTCATCAGCTTTCGCGACATCGCCGACGTCGACGCGATGGTGCGTGCCTCCAGCCAGTACCGCCACGCCGTCGTCATCGGCGGCGGCCTCTTGGGGCTGGAGGCCGCCAACGGCCTGATGAAGCGCGGCATGGACGTGACCGTGGTGCACATCGCCCCCTGGCTGATGGAGCGCCAGCTCGACGAACCCGCCGCGCGCCTGCTGCAGAAGAGCCTGGAAGAAAAGGGCATGAAGTTCCTGCTGCAGAAGCAGACGGCCGAGCTGGTCAAGGGCGAGTCCGGACGGGTGTGCGCGATCCAGTTCAAGGATGGCGACAGTGCCCCCGCCGACCTGGTGGTGATGGCGGTCGGCATCCGCCCCAACACCGAGCTCGCCGAAGCGTCCGGACTGCATTGCAACCGCGGCATCGTCGTCAACGACACGATGCAGACCTTCGACCCGCGCATCTATTCCATCGGCGAGTGCGCCGCGCATCGCGGCATCGCCTACGGCCTGGTTGCGCCCCTGTTCGAGCAGGCCAAGGTGTGCGCCAACCACCTGGCGCATTACGGCATCGGCCGCTACCAGGGCTCGATCACCTCGACCAAGCTCAAGGTCACCGGCATCGACCTGTTCTCGGCCGGCGACTTCATCGGCGGCGAAGGCACCGAGGCGATCCTGTATTCCGACCCCATCGGCGGCGTCTACAAGAAACTCGTCATCAAGGACAACAAGCTGGTCGGCGGCGTGATGTATGGCGACACCGTCGATGGCGCCTGGTACTTCTCGCTGCTGCGCGACGGCAAGAACATCGACGAGCTGCGCGACCACCTGATGTTCGGCCAGGACCACTGCGGCAACCTCGGCCACCAGGGCATCAACAAGGCCGCCAGCATGACCGACGACATGGAGGTGTGCGGCTGCAACGGCGTGTGCAAGGGCGACATCGTCAAGGCGATCCGCGACAAGGGCCTGTTCACGCTGGAGGACGTGAGGAAGCACACCAAGGCGTCCTCCTCGTGCGGCTCATGCACCGGGCTGGTCGAGCAGATCCTGGCGGTCACCGCGGGCGGCGATTATTCGGCCACGCCGAAGACCAAGTCGGTCTGCGGCTGTACCGACCACACCCACGAGGAAGTCCGCGCGGCGATCAAGCAGAACAAGCTGCTGACGATTCCGCAGGTGATGAACTTCATGGAATGGCGTACCCCCAACGGCTGCGCCAGCTGTCGCCCGGCGCTCAACTATTACCTGATTGCCACCTGGCCGGGCGAGGCCGAGGATGATCCGCAATCGCGCTTCATCAACGAGCGTGCCCACGCCAACATCCAGCGTGACGGCACCTACTCGGTGATCCCGCGCATGTGGGGCGGCAACACGACGCCGTCCGAGTTGCGCCGCATCGCCGACGTCGTCGACAAGTACAGCATCCCGGCGGTGCATGTCACCGGCGGCCAGCGTATCGACCTGCTGGGCATCAAGAAGGAGGACCTGCCAAAGGTGTGGGCCGACCTCGACATGCCTTCGGGCCACGCCTACGGCAAGGCGCTGCGCACGGTGAAGACCTGCGTCGGCTCGGAATGGTGCCGCTTCGGCACCCAGAACTCGACGCAGATGGGCATCGATCTGGAGAAGACCTTCTTCAAGATGTGGGCGCCACACAAGGTCAAGCTCGCGGTGTCCGGCTGCCCGCGCAACTGCGCCGAAGTCGCGATCAAGGACGTCGGCATCATTGGCGTCGATTCCGGATGGGAGATCTACGTTGCCGGCAACGGCGGCATCAAGACCGAGGTCGCGCAGTTCCTGGTCAAGGTGAAAACCCCCGACGAGGTGATCGAATTCTCCGGCGCCTTCCTGCAGCTGTATCGCGAGGAAGCGCGCTACCTCGACCGCACCGTGCACTATGTCGCGCGCGTCGGCCTCGACTACGTGAAGAAGAAAATCCTCGACGACGCCGACAACCGGCGCGCGCTTTACGAGCGCCTGCTGTTCGCGCTGTCGGTCGAACGCGACCCGTGGCTCGAGCGCGCCCGCGAAGGCAAGCTCAAACATGAATTCGAAACCGTTGCCGCCTGAAGGAAGACACCATGAAGCCAACTGATATGAACCCGTGGGTCGCCATTCTCGAAGTGGGCGACATCCCCAAACTCGGCGCCCGCGTGGTGCGCCACGGCAGCCTCGACATCGCCGTGTTCCGCACCGCGGACGACGAAATCTTCGCGCTGGAAGACCGCTGCCCGCACAAGGGCGGGCCGCTGTCGCAGGGCATCGTGCACGGCAAAAAAGTCGCCTGCCCGATGCACAACTGGAACATCGAGCTCGATTCCGGCTGTGCGGTGGCGCCCGACCAGGGCTGCGCGCGCGAGTTTCCGGTCAAGGTCGAAGACGGCCGCGTGTGGCTGGATTTCGCCGCCGTTGAGCGCGTCGCCGTCGAGCCCGCCGCCGCCTGAGCCGATGAACCGCCCCGCGTACGGCGGGGGATAAAGGGGCAGGGCGCATGACGGCCTGCTTCAACACGACGCAACACCCGGACGGAGATTTTCATGACGCGTGATTTCTGGAAGGCGGGGCATCCGCCGACCCTGCTTTCTGCATTTTTATATTTCGACATCGCCTTCATGGTGTGGGTCATGCTGGGGCCGCTTGGCGTGCAGATTGCCACCTCGCTCGGCCTCAGCGCTGCGCAAAAGGGAATGATGGTGGCCACTCCGGTGCTGGCGGGCGCGCTGCTGCGCATCGTCATGGGCATCCTGGTCGACCATCTCAAACCGAAAAAAGCGGGACTGATCGGCCAGGTGGTGGTGATGGCTGCGCTGGCCTGGGCCTGGCTGTTCGGCATCCACAGCTACCGCGAAATCCTCATCCTGGGCGTGGCGCTTGGGTTTGCCGGGGCGGCCTTTGCCGTGGCGCTGCCGCTGGCGTCACGCTGGTATCCGCCGCAGCATCAAGGCACCGCACTGGGCATCGCCGGCGCGGGCAATTCCGGCACCGTGCTGGCGGCGCTGTTCGCGCCGGGACTAGCGGTGGCCTACGGCTGGGGCAATGTATTCGGGCTGGCGCTGATCCCGCTGGGCCTGGCTTTCCTGGTGTACCTGGTGTTTGCCAAGGATGCCCCCGACTGTCCGCAGCCCAAATCCCTGCACCAGTACATGAACGTGCTCAAGGACCGCGATGCGTGGTGGTTCATGTTCTTCTACTTCGTCACCTTCGGCGGCTTCGTCGGGCTCGCCTCCAGCCTCACCATCTATTTCAACGACCAGTACGGCATGGCGCCGGTGCAGGCGGGCTATTTCACCGCCGCCTGCGTCTTCGCCGGCTCGCTGGTGCGCCCCATGGGCGGCATGCTGGCCGACCGCATCGGCGGCATCCGCACCCTGCTCGCCATGTACCTGCTGGCCGGCATCTTCCTCATCATCGTCAGCTTCGGTACGCCCAGCGCAGGCCTGGCGCTCGCCGGGTTCATGCTGGCGATGGGCAGCCTGGGCGTCGGCAACGGCGCAGTATTCCAGCTGGTGCCGCAGCGCTTCCGCAAGGAAATCGGTGTGATGACCGGCCTGGTCGGCATGGCCGGCGGCGTGGGCGGCTTTTATCTGGCCGCCAGCCTGGGGGTTATCAAGGGGCAGACGGGCGACTATCAGCTGGGTCTGCTGATCTTTGCCGGACTGTGCTTTGTCGCGCTTGTCGGGCTGTCCAGGGTGAAGACCCGCTGGCGTACCACCTGGGGCGCAGTGGCGGTTTCAGGCGCACGGGTTTAAGCGGGTTCAGGACGTGTTTCAGGCGTCAAAATGGGGGCGCCAAGGTCGCGCCCCTATAATTCCCTGACCTCTGCTGCCCCTTATCACACCCATGTCCCTGACCCTCGAATTCGGCTACGCCACCGCCACCGGGCCGCGCGAGCGTAACGAGGATTACGGTGGCTTCGCCGAGCCGGATGCGCGGCTGGCGGCGACCAAGGGAATGCTCGCCGTGGTCGCCGATGGCGTGTCCGGCGGGGCGCATGGCCGCGAGGCGGCCGAGTCTTCGGTGCGCAATCTGCTGGCCGATTACTACGCCACCCCCGACACCTGGGAAATTCCGCGCGCGCTTGGAACGGTGCTGGGCGCCATCAATCGCTGGCTGCACGGGCAGACCGCCTCGCGCGTCGATGCGGGCGGCATGGCGACCACGCTGACTGCGCTGGTGCTGCGCGGCCGCCGCTATCACTACGCCCACGTCGGCGACAGCCGGCTGTATCGACTGCGCGGCGAAACGCTCGATGCGCTGACCGCCGACCACGTGTGGGAAACCCCCGGCATGTCGCACGTGCTGAAACGCGCGCTTGGACTCGACACCCATGTGTTGCCGGACTTCGGCGAAGGCGAACTCGCGCCAGGCGACATTTTTCTGCTGGTATGCGACGGCGTGTGGGAGCCGCTCGGCCAGCTGGAACTGCATCGTCTGTTGAAGCTGCACGACGCGCCGCAGCGTGCCGCCGATGCCCTGGTGGCGGCGGCTCACGCCCGAGGCGGGCAGGACAACGCCAGCGCCCTGGTGGCGCGTGTCGTCGCCGTGGGCGAGGCCGACGCCCCGCTCACCGAGGCACACCACCTGCCGCTGCCGGGCAAGCTCAAGCCCGGTGCGCGACTCGACGACTTCATCGTCGAGGCCGAACTCCACAGCAGCCGCGATTCCCTGATCTATCGCGCGCGTCATGCCGAAACCGGGCAGCGCTGGGCGCTCAAAACCCTGCAGCCGGTGTTGCAGGGCGACGCCGATGCCGCGTGCCGGCTACTCGCCGAAGAGTGGTTCCTGAAGCGGGTGCATTCGCACTATTTCCCCGACGTGCTGCCGCTTCCGGGGCGAAATTTTCTCTATTTCGCGGTGCGCTATTTCGACGGCGCGACGCTGCAGGACAAGCTCGACGCCGGACAGTATTTTTCGCCGGTCGAGGTGGTCACGCTCGGCATCCGCGTGCTGAAGGGGCTTTCTGCGCTGCACCGGCTCGACATCGTCCATCGCGACCTCAAGCCCGCCAACCTGCATGTCGACGCCGAAGGCAAGCTGCGCATTCTGGATCTGGGCGTGGCGTGCTGCCCCACGCTCGACGCGCGCGAAGACCATGCCCAGCCCGGCACCCCCAGCTTCATGGCACCCGAACTGTTCGGCGGGGCGGAAGCCAGCGCGCAAACCGATCTTTACGCGGTCGGCGCGACCCTGTATCACCTGTTGACGCGCAAATACCCGTATGGCGAAATCGAGCCGTTTCAGCATCCAAAATTCGGCGAGCCGGTGCCGCCCGCCCGCACCCGTCCCGACCTGCCGCCTTGGCTGGAAAACGTCATCCTGAAAGCCGTCGCGCGCGACCCCGCACAACGTTTCGAGACCGCCGAAGAAATGCTGCTCGCCCTGGAACGCGGCGAAGCCAACCCCCTCCTGCGTCGCCGCACGCCCCTGATCGAGCGCTCCCCGGCGGGCGCCTGGCCGCTCGTCGCAGCCGTCTCGATCACGCTGAATCTGCTGTTGCTGTTTTTGCTGCTGGCAAGTTGAAAGCACGGATCCATTAGCGCCTGCTTCCGACTCTGAACGGCCCTTCACGGTTTGGTACTCCAACGCCTGCTCGGGCCGTGGAAGTGGTCATACATTAATCCGTGCCCCAGACTTCATTCCCTTGGTTGGCCAGTTAAAACTGAAGCATAATCGGTCTCCTTTTGCATAATGTGGTAACAGGATCGGGCGCTTGAATGATCTATAAAACTCATCAAGATAAGCGACCATGGCTGCCGTCTCTATATGAATAAATGTCCGAACTCATGGATGTCTTGAGTAACTGTTCAGCGTCACAAAAACTCACGCTTACCAATGTCAAATCAAAATAATCAGAACTTCCCTGGCGGCTCAAAATCGCGAGTAAACCGCGCAGGTGAAAACGTCCGAGCCGGCACACCGACAGATGAAGACCTTCATGTAATCGAACAGTGGAGGGCGGCCCATCGAGCAGTATTGAATACCTTCCAAGCGATTCTCCGGACTAGAACGCGTGGCACAGGAATCGCAGTCGCACAGCGACACAAGCGAAAGCGGACGATATTTGACAAACTCGATCGGCTACCGGACATGCAATTGTCAAGGATGGACGATATCGCAGGATGTCGCCTGATCTTCAAAGATATCAAGTCGCTGGTCGAGTTTCGAGAAAACTTCCATAAAGCCCGCTTCAACCACAAGCGCCGCAACAAGCCTGACAAATACGACTACATAAAAGAACCGAAGGCTACGGGCTACAGGGGAATTCATGATGTATATGAGTACAACGTAAATTCTGCAGTTGGCAAAGACTTAGCTGGTCTTTACCTTGAAATTCAATACAGGACACTTGTTCAACACGCGTGGTCAACGGCAGTGGAGGTGATCGGCTTCATTACTGAAAGCCAGCCAAAATTCCAACAAGGCGACCATCGTTACGAAAGAGCAATGGCTCTTGCCAGCGAAATCTTGGCTAGAGCATTTGAAAAATCAAGGGGCGCCTTTCCAGATCTCGGAGACCGTGAGGTCGTTGCGGCGTTCTTGGCACTCGACAACGAACTCGGACTCTTGAAAACTCTTCGCGGTCTAAACGCAGCCGACAAAGCCGTTACTGAGCGCAGAAATGCGATTCTTATTTTTTCTGGCAGCCGGGAACTTGATGTACGAACTTACAGGGACTCAACCGACGCATTGCGCGCTCTATTTGAACTCGAAAAAGAGTTCCCTGATAGTGATGTGGTTCTGGTGAAAGCTGATACAAGTGATGATGTTCGCCTCGCATTTAGAAACTACTTCTCAGATGCTCGTGACTTCATACGTCTTATGGAGGAAGGCTGCGCAAAGCTATCCAACCCCAAGGGACTAGCTGATGTAAAGAATCCAAAGTTAAGTGCAAAGAAGCAATAGCCGCTCGAAAACATCACCTCGAAATTCTCCTGTTTTTCCAGCCCGACCTCGATGTCTTCCGGGTTGATCTTGACGACACCGCGACAAGCATGGGGCCAGCTCTGCCTTTTGCCCAATGGCTCCCCAACCTGATGAACCTAATCCCTTTGATTTTCCGGGGTTTCAGGAAATAAAATCAAGTTGAATTCCTGTTTGGACGTGCATTGATTCCATATTGGACGAGTTTTTGTTCCTGTTTGGACGACATGCTGATACGACCAGGCGGAAGTGGATTTCGTGCTCGAAAGCACGGATCGTCAGCTTATCGGTATCGAAGTCAAAGCTGCTGCCACTGTCACCCACGATGATTTCCGTGGGCTCAAGAAACTACAAACTCTGACCGGGAAGAGATTTGTCAGCGGCATCGTATTGCATGATGGCGACCAGGCGCTGCCTTTTGGCGAGGGTTTGTGGGCGGTTCCATTCGCCATGCTGTAGCGTGAAACTCGCGCGACTGGAACGACCCACCCTGCAGGGTCGTGCGCCGGTCAGCGTATCTCGGGCAGCACGATGTTGACTTCGATCACCTCGAAATTCCCCTGTTTTTCCAGCCCGACCTTGATGTCTTCCGGGTTGATCTTGACGTATTTCGAGATCACCGCGACCAGGTCTTTCTGCAGATCGGGCAGGAAATCCGGGCCGGACAGGCCCACGCGTTCGCGCGCGATGATGAGTTGCAGGCGCTCTTTGGCGACCAAGGCGGTGGCTTTCTTTTCGCCGAAAATGTGGGAGAGCCAGGACATATTACTTGCCTCCGAACAGGCGCTTTAGCAGGCCCGGTTTGTCGTAGTCGACGAAACGCAGCGGGTGCGTTTCGCCGAGGAAGCGGCCAATCGCATCCATATAGGCGTCGGCCACCGGCGTGTCCTTTTGATGAATCGCGGGGATGCCCTGGTTGGATGCATGCAGCACGGCTTCGGATTCGGGGATGACGCCCAGTAGCGGAATCCGCAGCAGTTCCTGAATGTCGGTGTAGGTCAGCATTTCGCCTTCGTGCGCGCGCTTCGGCGAATAGCGGGTGACCAGCAGGTGTTCCTTCACCGGCTCGCGGCCTTCGATGGCGCGGCGGCTTTTCGACTGGATGATGCCGAGGATGCGGTCGGAGTCGCGCACCGACGAGACTTCCGGGTTGGTGA
>NCGX01000051.1 GCA_002256995.1 Hydrogenophilales bacterium 16-64-40 | reverse complement strand
CTGTGCTTTCTCGTTGATGTTTGCGGAATAGAAACGGAAACCACCGGGCTGCTGGCGTTTGGCCTCGTACATGGCGGCATCCGCCATCCTGAGCAAATCCTCAAAGTCTTCGGCTTCGTCGGAATGGAGCGCAATGCCGATGCTGACGGAGATGGTGATTTGGCGACCGGCGATGAGTATGGGCAAGGCCAAGACTTCGTTGAGCTTGCGCGCCAGGGATTCGAGTTTGTCCGACTCGCTGCCAGGTGCGAGTTCAGGAACCAGCAGGATGAATTCATCGCCGCCCAGGCGCGCGACGGTATCGCTCTGTCGGATGTGGGACTTGAGCCGCTGCGCACATTCGATCAATAGCGCGTCACCCGCTGCGTGGCCGAGTGAGTCGTTGACCTGCTTGAAATTGTCCAGATCCAGCAGTATCAACGCCACAGCGGTGCGTTCCCGCTCGGCACGCACCAGGGCCTGCTCCACTCGGTCGCGAAGCAACACGCGATTGGGCAGGTCGGTGAGCGCATCGTAGTGGGCCTGGTGGTAGAGTTTTCCCTCCCAGACCAAGTTGGAAGCCGCCACTGACAGCCGGTCCGCCACGCTGAGCCCGGCCGCCACGATGTCGGCGAAATCGTCCGGGCGCTTTTCGTAAGCCAGTATCAGAAGCGAGTCGAGCCCGCCGTTGACCCGGCTGGGAAACAGCAGAACTTCCTTCAGCGGTTCGTCGAATAGGGGTCGAAGGCAATTGTCGGATGGGGTGTCGAGTTGGAGATGCAGCCAGGTTTGCTCCGCATCCGGGCTCAGCCGCTCCCGGATGCCCGGGCAGCTCACTGCACCGAGCGTCTTGCCTGTCTCGCCAAGGGCGACCATGAACGTTCCCGTGCCATCCGCGCCAATGCGGATGAGGCCGGCACTGTCGCAGGGGATAGCCTGACGGATGTGGCCCAGCACCAACTGGACCAGGTAGTCCATCCCGGAGGTACCGAGAATGGCCCGATCCAGTTCCGCGAGCATTTGCAGCATGTGGAATTTGAACCGCAAATTGCCCGACATCTGGTTGAACGCGTGCGCCAAACTGCCGAATTCATCCTCACCCGCGTCTTGCACCGTGACGCCCAGGTCGCCATTGGCGAGGCGGCGCGTGCTTTCCGTGAGCCGTTCCAGCGGCCGCATCTGGCGGCGAATCTGGTTGACCGCCAACAAAAAGACAAGCGCGATGGTGGCCACGACGATGGCGGAAAAAAACTGCTGAAAGTGTTCCAGCCCCTTGAGGACGGCCTGCCTCGAATCGGCCACCATCACGATGATGCCGGGATGCGCGTAGGCCGCCTGCAAGCGCGCTTGCCAGAAGGCCGCCAGATAATCACGCCAGGGGAACACCCCGTCATTGCGCTGAGCCAGCAGCTGCGGCCAAGCCTTGGCACTCGGCGAGGCAAGGCCGGGTGTGCAATAGAGAGGCTGAAAACCTGCGCTCACCACGCAGTAATGCTCGGGCGCTTCATCGTTCCGCCAGAGATTGCGTTTATCCAGTTGGCCCCATAGCAAACGTTGTGATTTCGGCAGGGCGGTCAGCATGGAGGGTGCCAGTTTCCCCTCCAGGAAGAGCAGGGTGCCGCCCTGGGAAAGGTGGTGTCGCTGTTCGAGCGTCAGTTCCTGCCAGGATGAATTTTTCAGAACGCGGTAACGCAGGAACCCTAGCGGTCTCGGATTTGCTGTCGCACCCGTCTGTGTCAGGCGTGCGGCCTCCCGCTGCAGGTCATCGGCCCGCCAGTTGAGGCTCTCGACGAAACTCATGCCTAGAGAACGACTGTCCTGCTGAAGTCGGTGGTAGTTCACGTCCACCAACATGCCGCCGACCTGGAAATAGGCAACGAACGCAACAACCCCCATAGGCAACAGGGCTGCCAGCATAAAGCTCAGCAACAGACGTCGGCCGATCGCGCTGTTGAGAAGGGGCTGTGCCACCGATCAGTGTTCTGAAGCGAGACCGATGAAGCCACCGTTGCCCGCCCGGACAATATCGTCACGGGCCTTGGCGGCGGTCAACTGTTGCTGGGTGACACCATCAGGCCCCATGCTGCAAAGATCGTAGTCGCTGTTGAGCGGGTTGAGGTTCTTGTCCTTGCGCACAGCGCCCTTGTTGGGGGGCGATGCCACATCGATGCCCAGGTACTGGTAAGCGTGGCCCCAAGGGTCCAGCGGCAGGGGGATGTTCAAATCATCGAGACTATCGGGAAAGGTGCCCGCTATCGTCCGGTAGCGTTCAAGCGCCATGGAGATCTCGGAGATGTCCGCGACCGCTTTGGCGCGCCGTGAGCGTTCAACGTACGCCTGATAACTCGGTACGGCGATGGACATCAATGCTGCGGCGATGACGAGCGCAATCAGCAACTCGATCAGGGTGAAGCCTCGTTGCTTGCTCCATTCAAACATATACACCTTAATAACCTCACAAATAACTACCGGAGGGTGCGCCCGGCTGCTTATTGTCAATCGGCATAAAAGCGCGGATGTTGAGCTTTTTGGCACTTTTTTTGAACCTATCCCGCTTCCCCATTTGCTGCCGGTGGTGTGGCAATGGGCTATCAGGCCGGATTCAGGCGCTTGCCGGCCTGCAGCGAGGGTTGACCCGGACGCAATGGCCCTTATTGAGACATGGTCTAATGGCAGCCAGGACGAGGCACTCAGTCACCCAAACTTATGTTGGCAGGGGGCGGAAGGGGACGGGCAAGAAACCGTTGTTCGAGGGAGAATCAACGCCGGCCGACGCGCATGAACAGCGGCCACTGCAGTCTTCGCGCCATTTCGGGATCGCCCCAAGCAGGCGCAAGTTCGGCCATCAGCGCCGGCAAGGGATCGCATCCCTGCATTGCCCGGTAGCGCTTCACCGAAGACCAGGTGGAGAGGTAATCCAGCAGCCGTAGCAGGGTCCACTCGACTTCGATCGAAAAAGGTGGCGGCTGGATTTCCGTGAACGGGAAAACCAGGCTGCGGTAGGCGTCGTCGATCAGCGCGCGCTCCGGCGGCCAGTACGGGCCGACGGTTTCGGCATTGAAGCGCTCGAGCAGCGCATCCATCTCGCCCGGCAGCACCATGCGGCCGTAGCCCCACAAGGCGATCATGCCGCTGGGCTTCAGCACGCGTGCGGCTTCGGCAAGAAAGCGCGCCAGGTCGAACCAGTGCGCCGCCTGGGCGACGGTGACGAGATCGACGCTCGAATCCGCGAGGCCGCTGGCCTCGGCGGGCGCGACCCGGTAATCAACACGCGGATGCGGCGCGGCGTGACGGATCTGCTCGCCTGAGGCATCGGTGGCGACCACGCGGCGGAAATGCGGCGCCAGTCCCCGCGCCGCCTGGCCGCTGCCGGTGCCGCAATCCCAGGCGAACGCCTGTTCGGCGCACTGGCCGGCAAGCCAGGCGAACAGCGCGGTGGGATAGTCGGGGCGATAGGCGGCGTAACGCTCGGACGCCGATGAGAAGTGGTCCTTGAAGCCGCTCAACGTGGCAGCAGCGTCAGGCGCAGGTCGCCGCCGATCTGCCGCACGTCGGCCAGCGTGAAGCGTGCGGCATCGGCCAGCGTGGTGAGCGGCGGGTGGGCAAACAGCCCGCGCGCGTCGTCGCCCACTGCCAGCGGCGCCACGTAGGCCACCCATTCATCGACCAGCCCGGCTGCGAGCAGCGCGCCGTTCAACACGGCGCCCGCCTCGACGTGCAACTCGTTGATGCCGCGCTGCGCCAGCAGTGCCAGCAGGGCGGCAAGGTCGACGCGGCCATCCGCTGCGGGCACTTCGATCACTTCCGCGCCGGCCTGTTCGAGCGCGCCGCGAAGCTGAGGCTCGGCGTGGTGGCAGGCAATGAGCGCGGGCAGGATCGCCGCGTCGGCCGGCGTGCGCAGTGCGGAATCGACGATGACCCTGAGCGGCCGCCGGCCTATATCGAAATCGCGCACATTCATGCGTGGATTGTCGGCCAGCACGGTGCCGCTGCCGGTGAGGATGGCGCAGCCGCGCGCACGCAGCCTTTGCACGTCGGCACGCGCGGCCTCGCCGGTGATCCACTGCGAGGCGCCGTTGGCGAGCGCGGTCTTGCCGTCCAGCGTCGACGCGGTCTTCAGCCGCACCCATGGGCGCCCCCGCGTCATGCGCGAAATAAATCCGGGGTTGAGCGCGCGCGCCTCGGCCTCCATCAGCCCGACCTCGGCCTCGATGCCGGCCAGCGTCAGCATCGAAATCCCGCCGCCTGCGACCAAGGGATTGGGGTCGGTCATCGCCGCCACCACACGGCCGACGCCCGCATTGATGAGCGCCTCGGCGCACGGCGGGGTGCGACCGTGATGCGAACAGGGCTCCAGCGTGACATAGACCGTCGCGCCGCGTGCGGCGTCGCCCGCGGCTTGCAGCGCATGGACTTCGGCGTGCGGGGTGCCGGCGCGTTCATGCCAACCCTCGCCGACGACGCGGCCGTTGCTGACGACGACGCAGCCGACGCGCGGATTGGGGCTGGTGGTGAAAAGTCCGCGCGCCGCAAGCTGCAGCGCGCGCGCCATGTGGACATGGTCGTCAGCGCTGAAGCGGTCGGCACGGGTCATTTACTGGTCGATGTCGCGGATGACGTCGCGAAAATCTTCGACGTCCTGGAAGCTGCGGTAGACCGAGGCGAAGCGGATATAGGCGACCTTGTCGAGTTTCTTCAGCTCGTTCATCACCAGTTCGCCGACTTCGCGTGCCGGGATTTCGCGCTCGCCCAGCGTCAAGAGGCGCTGGCGGATGCGGTCGACCGCGGCGTCGACCAGCTCGGTCGACACCGGTCGCTTGTGCAGCGCACGGCGAAAGCCCTCGCGCAGCTTGGACTCGGAAAAGTCTTCGCGGGTGCCGTTGGTCTTGACGATCTGCGGCGGCCGCAACTCGGCGGTTTCCCAGGTGGTAAAGCGCTTGTCGCAGGCCGCGCAGCGGCGGCGGCGGCGAATCGCGTCGCCCGCCTCATTGACGCGGGAGTCGATGACCTGGGTATCAAGAGAACCGCAGAAAGGACACTTCATGAACCCCCCTGTAAACCTACTGCGCTTGCCATCTTGAACGCGGGCAGTGCTCGGAATCCTCATGTACTTTTAGGTACATTCCGGTTCCTGCGCGCTGGCCGCGTCCAACCTGGCTGCGCTCGCTACGGTTTCCAGGGGATTTCATCCGGCTTAACCAGCTCACCCGTAAACCGGAAACTGCGCCACCAGCTTCGCCACGTCGCCCTTCACGCGCTCGATCACCGCCTCGTCGGTCGGTGCGTCGAGCACGTCGGCGATCAGGTGGGCGAGCTGCTCGGTTTCGAGTTCCTTGAAGCCGCGCGTCGTTATCGCCGGGGTGCCGATGCGGATACCGCTGGTGACGAAAGGCTTCTGCGGGTCGTTGGGGATGGCGTTCTTGTTGACCGTGATGTGGGCGCGGCCCAGCAGTGCCTCGGCTTCCTTGCCGGTGAGTTTCTTCGGCTGCAGGTCGACCAGGAAAACGTGGCTCTCGGTGCGGCCGGAGATGATCCTGAGGCCGCGCTCGACCAGCACCTTACACATCACCAGCGCGTTGGCGATCACCTGCTCCTGGTAGTGCTTGAATTCCTTGCTCGACGCTTCCTTGAACGCCACCGCCTTGCCGGCGATGACGTGCATCAGCGGGCCGCCCTGCAGGCCGGGGAAGATCGCCGAGTTGATCGCCTTCTCGTGCTCGGCTTTCATCAGGATGATGCCGCCGCGCGGGCCGCGCAGGGTCTTGTGGGTGGTCGAGGTCACCACGTCGGCGTGCGGCACCGGGTTGGGGTAGACGCCCGCGGCGATGAGGCCGGCGTAGTGCGCCATGTCGACCATGAAGATGGCGCCGATTTCCTTGGCGATCCTGGCGAAGCGCTCGAAATCGATGCGCAGCGCGTAGGCCGAGGCGCCGGCGATGATCAGCTTCGGCTTGTGCTCGCGTGCCAGCGCTTCCATCTTGTCGTAGTCGATTTCTTCTTTTTCGTTCAAGCCGTAGGCGACGACGTTGAACCACTTGCCCGACATGTTGAGTGCCATGCCGTGGGTGAGGTGGCCGCCTTCGGCCAGGCTCATGCCCATGATGGTGTCGCCGGGCTTCAAAAAAGCCATGAACACCGCCTGGTTGGCCTGCGA
>NCGX01000050.1 GCA_002256995.1 Hydrogenophilales bacterium 16-64-40 | reverse complement strand
GTGTTCATCTCCGACATCCAGGTCAGCCGGCTGGTGAAGTTCAAGAGCTGAGCGGCCATTCATGGCTGGCATGGAATGGGCGATAGGGCTGTTGATGCTTACCGCGATTCTGCTGCGAGCGTGGTTGTGGTGCCGCGAAAGCCAGCGCGACGACGAGATTTGATAGTCCGAATCTTGACTTGGTAAGTGCCGCTGCTTGCTTATAGGCCGGGCGCGTGCGGGAGGGCGAAAGCAACATCTTGTTCATGCGGGCCTTTCCCGAGTCCAGGCTCGGCGCAGTGCTGGCCGAAGTGGACAAGCTGATGAAGCGCGGCCATCGCCTGGTCGTCTTCGTGTCCGACACGCAGGTGATGCGGCGCGAGAAATTTGACGAGTGAGCTGCGTCAGATCATTTACTTTGGTAAATGGTGTCATTGAAAACTATTCGTTTTTATTCATGTAGCAACAGCCGTATATTTCATCCCAAGGGCAGGAGGTGTGGACGCCCGGGACCTCGATCCAACAACGAACCGTTGACGCATAAGGAAAGCATTCATGAGCCAAGCGACGCCAGATACCCAGACAGAACGTATGACCAGCAGCGAGGCGGCGATGGCTCGCCGTCGGGCGCTTTCCCTCTATGGGAAAGCGGGTTTGGTCGGCGGCAAAGCCGCGGCAAGCACCAGCGCGACACAAGCACGGCTTGCGGCGCAAAAAGGCACTACTTCGGCAAGTCCGGTCTCTGTGCCGGCTGCGACGCCGCCCGTGCCCGACGCCCGTGGCGTGAAGCCCTCGTGTGGGTGCCAGACGGGCGCGTCTTCCGGCACGACGGTTGTATATGCAAGCCCGAAGCTGGTCATGGAGCCGATCTCGGCTGCCCAACAACGCCGCATCGACCAGTCTTTGCGTGGCCGTGGGGATGCACCGGCTTGCCGTCCCTGTGGCCGGAAGCAGCCGGAACCCCCCAAGGTCGAGTTCGGAACCACGCTGGCCGGCACCCCGGTGACCGGCAATCAGGTCGAGCGCACCCAGCGCGTGACCGGCAATGAGTCCGGAACCTGCCGCAGCATTACCGGCACTGAATATATCGGCGCTGAGCAATTCGGCGAGTTCTGCGGTTCGCTGCCTGACGCGTCGCCGGCCAAGGTGGGGACCAGCAGCACGAGTCGTGGCGGTCGTGTGACAGGCACCGAAGTCGGACGCAGCGGCAAGGTGACCGGCGACGAGACCGGCACCTGCAAGCGCGTGACCGGAACCGAATATATCGCCGCCGAGCAGACCGGCGAATTCTGTGGCACATCGCCCGAACCGCATCCGGAAAAGGCCGGTTTCGGCATGACGGCCAGAAAGAACCTGATCAGCGGCAGCGATCTCACGCGCGAGATCGATGTGACGGGCGGCGAGCACGGCGCCAATCGCGCCATCACGGGCAGCGCGTATACCGACACCACCAGCTTGCGCAGCAAGTCGGGAGACGCGCCAAAAAAGGTGGAGACCAGTCACACGAGCGCTGGCGGAGCGGTGAGCGGCACCCAACTGGGTCGCTCATCGAAAATCTCCGGCGCTGAGCAGGGTGCATGCAAGCGTGTGACTGGTTCTGATTACCTCAGCGCCGAGGAGTTTTCTTCCTTTTGCCGTGCGGAGCCTTTCCAGCCGCCCGCCAAGGTCGGTGTGTCGCGCACGCTCAAGGGCCAGGACGTGTCGGGTACCCAGGTGGGGCGTTCGTCCAGCGTGACGGGCGACGAATATGGCGCCTGCAAGCCGGTGACGGGCACGGCGTATATCGGTGCCGACCAGTACGCCGATTTCTGTGCGACCCGGGTGGCCGCCGAAGCGATCAACCGTGCGCGTCTCGGACGCAATGCCGAACTGACCGGCATTCAGCCCGGGCCGGATGCCCGGTTGACCGGCAATGCGCGGGGCGAGTGCCAGACCGTGAGCGGGTCGCCTTACATGGGTGACGTTCAGCAGGCCAGCGCCTGCGGTCGCCCGCCGATGGCAATGCACCACCGTGCCCGCAGTCCGGAAGGCGCGGCGCACAGCCCGGACATCTCCGGCAATGCGCTGGATGCGTCAGGCAAGCGTCAGGCGGGTGATTTCTCGGTGGCTTCGCCTGCCCGCACGGCGCAGGGTAGCGAGACGCAGCGCATCACCGGCAGCGCCTTCGGCGGCAGCGGCCGCATCACCGGCTCGCTGGCACGTGCCACCGGCCTGGTGTCCGGCACGCCGGAATTCCGTTATCGCGATGGCAGCGAAGCGGCGGCCCCCAAGGTGGCGGCCGCTTCCGAGCCGACGCCGGAGCGCATTACCGGCGAAGGCCGCGAGCGCAGCGTCACCGGCGATGCCTGGGACCGTGGCGGTCGCGTGACGGGTACCGAGGGGCGCTCCGCAGCGGGTCGTAACCCGACCCAGCGTGGAGAGCCGCGCGGCAACGGGACCAATGCCCGGGTTGCCCGTGAAACGGAACATCCGGCGCTGGCGCCCAGCCGTGTCACCGGCAGCAGCGGCAGCAGCATGTCGGGTGCGGCGGTGACGTTGTCCGGCGGCGCACGCGGCTAACCCGCACGAGACCACGGAGCGCCGACGATGGATACCCGCAAACGCCGTGAACACTTGCACCAGGCGGCACATGCCGCCCCGGTGGGCATGGCGATGCGCCCCCGCCCGGCAGCCGCGACGGCTGTGATGCCGAGCTGGCCGCAGCGGTTGAGCTTCTGTGCGCCTGGCATGCAGGCAGACAGCAAGGGTGATTGCGTGAGCACCCTGTGTGCCTCGCACGCGCATCCGCTGGTTGATCAGGCACGCAACGCGCTACTGGCGGACTACGAACGCAGGGTGCAGGCGCGTTTCGATGACATCGTGCCCACGCTGAAGCAGATTGCGGCGCTGCAGCATGACACCGACTTCGAGACGCGGGCGCAGCAGATTGCACGCGATCGCTTGGGCTTTGAGCTGCCCGCTGTAGTGCTGGCGGACGCCTGGGTGACCACGCTCGACATGCGCCGGCTGTATGGCACCAGCGTGCTGCGTACCTTCCTTGAGTTGGCGCGGGAAGCGTACACGCAGCCATACAACGGCGCAGAGGCGGAAGCGATGACGCGTTTTTTCATCGAATGCGGCTTCCATGAAGTGGACGTGAGCGCCTGCGCCGATGGCCGCCTCAAGGGCTTGCTGCAGTACATCCTGCGCCTGCCGCAGCAGGCGGTTCCCCGGCACAAGTCATACGCGGGAACCCTGTTCGATGTGGAGCTGAACGTGAAGCAGTGGGCCGAGACCGAGTTGCACCGCTTCCGCGAAGGCGTGCCGACCTTGCCTGATGCGGGCACACGCTATCTCAAGATTGCGGTGTACCACTTCAGCAGTTCGGACCCGCTACACGAAGGTTGCGCGGCCCACGGCAGCGACGATCGCCGCGCGGGCCAGGCAGCGCTGGATCGCCTGGAGGCTTTCGGCACCGCGATCGAAAATGGTTTCTGCTGTGGCGCCTCGGTTGCCACGCTGCTGATCGGCGTGGACACCGACAACGATGCGATCCGGGTGCATGTTCCGGATGCGCAGGGCGGCATGAGCCTGGATTGCCACGTCGACAACATGGCGCTGTATCAGGCGACGGTAGGAAAGGCCGAGTCGGAGGCGCTTTGGCGTCTGGGCGCCATCGTCGAGGAGGCGGCACGCCGGCATGGGCGCAGTGCCCCGGAGTCGGGCATGCGTCGACTGATCGAGCGGCTGCTCATGAACAACCTGTCGCAGATTGAGTACGTCTGCACGAACCATCGGGGCCGCTATGCCGACATCGGCCATGCCGAGCGCTTCATCAGCATCGGCGACGGCTTCGACAAGGTGCACCTGCGCAATCTGGCTTACATCGGCCATATGCATACGGTGGAAGAAGGGGCGGCGGACCTGGATGTTGGCATCAAGATTTTCTCCCGGCTGAATGTGGCACGCGGGCTGCCGGTGCCTGTCGCGATTCACTACCGCTACGACAGCCAGGTGCCGGGAGGGAAAGAACGCGCGGAGGCACGCTGCCGCCGCGTCAAGGCCGCGATCGAGGCGCGTTATCCGGTTTTGATGCGGGACGGTCTGCTGGTTTGCGGCATGACCGTGCAGGCCAAGCAGCCGGGCAGCGACCTGGAAATCGTGGCAGACAACGACATAGACGCACACGGGCATTGAGGACGAGACGATGAAGATCATGCAAGTGGAAAAGACGCTGGTTTCGACCAATCGCGTACGGGAAATGGGGCACCGCCCCCTGCTGGTGGTGAAGGAAAAGAGTGGCAGCGCCAGTGTCGCGGTGGACGCGGTGGGCTGCATCCCGGGCGACTGGGTGATCTGCGTGGGCAGCTCCGCCGCCCGTGAGGCGGCCGGCAGCAAGGACTTTCCGAGCGATCTCACCATCATCGGGATCATCGATCACTGGCAGGAGTCATGACATGGAAATCATGCGTGTGGTGTCCGATCTGGTGGCAACGCGCCGAATCGCAGGCCTGAGCAGCGCATCGTTGCGCGTGCTGGCCGACCAGAAGGGAAAGTTGTCGGTGGCGGTCGATCCGGTCGGCGTGCCGCCAGGGAAATGGGTTTTTACCGCCGGCGGCTCGGCAGCACGCTATGCCGCAGGCGATTACAGGGTTCTGACCGATCTGACGATCTGCGGGATTATCGATCAGTGGAATACGGAGGAAGCACTCCGTGAACGTGGCAAGTAAGTTTCATTAACTGTTTTTTAAGGAGAAGCATCATGGCAAGCGCAATGACGGGTATCGCTCTGGGGATGATTGAAACGCGTGGTCTGGTTCCCGCCATCGAGGCGGCGGATGCGATGACCAAGGCTGCGGAAGTGCGGCTGATCGGCCGCCAGTTCGTCGGCGGCGGGTATGTGACGGTGCTGGTGCGCGGTGAAACCGGCGCCGTGAACGCG
>NCGX01000049.1 GCA_002256995.1 Hydrogenophilales bacterium 16-64-40 | reverse complement strand
GCCGCCCCAGCGGATCGCCCAGGTCATCTTCTCGACTTCTTCCTGGATGCTCGAACCCAAGGCCGAGTTGCCGATGTTGGCGTTGATCTTCACCAGGAAGTTGCGGCCGATGATCATCGGCTCGGATTCGGGGTGGTTGATGTTGTTGGGGATGATGGCGCGGCCGCGCGCGATTTCGTCGCGCACGAACTCGGGCGTGATCTCGTTCTGCAGATTCGCGCCGAAGTTCTGCCCCGGATGCTGGCGGTTCATCATGGCGGCGAGCTTCTCGCCCAGCGGCCCCGACGTTTTCAGCGATTCGATATAAGCGGCGCGGTTGTTGTTCTCGCGGATGGCGATGAACTCCATCTCCGGGGTGATGATGCCTTTGCGTGCATAGTGCATCTGCGACACATTCATGCCCGCCTTGGCGCGGCGCGGGGTGCGGGCCAGCTCGGGAAAGCGCATCGCCGCAAGCGCGGGGTTCGCCGCCTGCTGGCGGCCGTATTCCGAACTCAGGTCGGTCAGCACTTCGGTGTCGCCGCGCGCCTCGATCCAGCGGGTGCGCAGCGCGGGCAGGCCGGTGCGGATGTCGATCTTCGCCGCCGGGTCGGAGTAGGGCCCCGAGCAGTCGTAAACGAAAATCGGCGGGTTCTTCTCGCCGCCCATGCTGGTGGGCGTGTCGTCCTGGCTGATCTCGCGCATCGGCACGCGAATGTCGGGCTGGCTGCCTTCGATGTACACCTTGCGCGAATTGGGCAACGGCTGGACGGCGAGAGCGTCGACGTGGGCGGCGGCGGCGGTAAAGGGGGCGGCTTGAGTGGGAATGGCTGCGGTCATGGTGGCGCTCCGGAAATCAGGAGGCGTCAGACGCGCCTCGCTGGTATAAAGTCATGGAGGCTGTCGAACAGCCTCGCTTGAATAAAACGGAGGCCGGGTACGGCCTCCCTACGGCGGTTTCAACCGCATCAGGTTCAAAGGGTATGTCTCACTCCATCCGGCATAACATCCGGCTGGAGACCCCTGGCAAGCGGCTCAAGTTAGCCGAAATGTGGAATAATTGCAAGGCAAGACCCCATCTAACTTATTGATAATCAAGGGTACCGCATGGACATCGAGCAGGCGCGCTACAACATGGTGGAACAGCAGATCCGGCCCTGGGATGTGCTGGATCAGGACGTGCTGGACCTGCTGCTCAAGCTGCGCCGCGAGGATTTCGTGCCCCAGGCGCATCAGGCGCTGGCCTTTGTCGACATGGAAATCCCGCTCGGCCACGGCCAGGCGATGTGGACGCCCAAACTCGAAGCGCGCGTCCTCCAGGAACTCGCCATCCGTCCCACCGACCGCGTGCTGGAAATCGGCACCGGCAGCGGCTACCTCACAGCCCTGCTGGCCTCGCAGGCGGCCGGCGTGGTGTCGGTGGACATCTTCTCCGAGTTCACCGCCGATGCGACGCGCAAACTGCGCGCACACGGCTTCGACAACGTGACGCTGCACACTGCCGACGCCGCCCGCGACTGGCCCGACGAAGCCGGCTTCGACGTCATCGTGCTGACCGGCTCGACGCCCTTGCTGTCGGATGCGTGGCTGCGCCGCCTCAAGGTCGGCGGGCGGCTGTTCGCCATCACCGGCGTTGCACCGGTGATGCTTGCGCAGTTGATCACCCGCACCGCGCCGGACGCCACCCGCAGCGTGACGCTGTTCGAAACCTGCGTGACGTCGCTGGTCAATGCGCCGCAACCCGCCGCGTTCGTGTTCTGAGGCCGACAGAGCCTATTCCAGCAGACATCATGCCCCACGTTGAGAGACTCTAATGCGCCAGTTTCGTCCCGCAGAACTCGCCGCCCATATCGAAACCGGACACACCCCGGTGCTGCTCGACGTGCGCGAACCGTGGGAATGGAACCTGTGCCGCCTGCCCGGCGCCGTTCTGATTCCGATGCACGAACTGCCCGCGCGCGTGGCGGAATTGAACAAGCAGGCGGAAACGGTGGTCATCTGCCATCATGGCGTGCGCAGTTTCCACGCGGCGCGCTATCTTGAAACCGTAGGGTTCGACGACGTCATCAACCTGTCGGGCGGCGTCGCCGCCTGGGCCGACGAGGTCGATCCGGCCATGCCGCGCTACTGACCCCAATTTCAAGGACTGGATTCACCATGCAACTCAAGCCGCTTTTTATCGCACTGACGCTGGCACTGGCGCCCGCTGCCCACGCAACGAACCTGGTCGATGTTTTCCGCGACGCGCAGGCCTACGACGCGCAGTACGCGGCCGCCCGCGCCGCCCGCGAGGCCGGCCAGGAAAAAGCGGTGCAGGGCCGCGCCGGCCTGCTGCCCAACGTCAATCTGGGCGGCAACGTGCGCTACAACAGCCTCGAATCCAGCCTGCCCCGCGGCGACGCCGATTACGATTCAAACGGCCTGTCGCTGACCGCCGCGCAGCCCGTCTACCGCAAGCAGAATCAGGTGCAGTACGCGCAGGCCAAGGAACAGGTGAAGATCGCCGACATGCAGTTCAGAGTCGCCGAGCAGGACCTGATCCTGCGGGTCGCGCAAGCCTATTTCGACGTGCTGGAATCGCAGGACAACATCGCCTTCATCAATTCGCAAAAATCCGCCATCACCGAACAGCTGGCTTTTGCCAAACGCAACTTCGAGGTCGGCACCGCCACCATCACCGACACCCATGAAGCGCAAGCGCGTTTCGACCTTGCCGTCGCGCAGGAAATCGCCGAGCTGAACAGCCTCAACATCCGCCTGCGGGCGCTGGAAAAAATCATCGGCAAGCCGCCCGGCACGCTCGACACGCTGGCGGAGCCGGCACTACTGAAAGGCGGACCCGGCAGCATCGACGAATGGGCCGCGCGCGCCGTTGAAGGCAACCTGCAGGCCGAAATCCAGCGCATCGCCAAGACCATCGCCGACCAGGAAGTCGAGCGCAACCGTGCCGGCCACCATCCCACGCTGGACGCCGTCGCCGGCTATACGATCAACAACGGTCAGAACTTTGGCGCCACCCAGGTGGACACCCGGGTGGCCAGCGTCGGGCTGGAACTCAACCTGCCGATCTACCAGGGCGGACTGATCAACTCGCGCGTGCGCGAAGCCGTCGCCAACCAGGAAAAGGCGCGGCAGGATGTCGAAGTGGCCGCCCGCGAAGCCGGCCTGCAGGCCCGCCAGGCCTGGCTCAACGTCAACAGCGGCGTCGCCCGTGTGCGTGCGCTGGAGCAGGCGCTGGTCTCGACCCAAGCGCAACTCGATTCCACCAAGCTCGGTCTGGAGGTCGGCGTGCGCACCAACCTCGACGTGCTCAACGCCGAGCAGCAGGTGCTCTCCGCCCAGCGCGACCTCGCCGGCGCGCGCTACGCCTCCCTGCTGGCGGGCCTGTCACTCAAGGCTGCCGTCGGCACCCTCAGCCCCGAGGACCTGGCCGAGATCGACCAGGTCCTGCGTCCGCCAGCAGCGGTGCAATAAGCGCTGCCACTCGCGTTGCCGCGCCGCGATGGCGCGCGGCAAAAGCCAGGCCGGCCTCGCCCATGCGGGCGCGCAGCGAATCATCGTTCAGCAGCTTCAGCGCATTCGCCAGCAGATCGCCGGCGTCGCTCACCCGCAGTGCCGCCCCCGCCTCGATCGCCAGCCGCGTCGCCTCCTCGAAATTGAAGGTGTGCGACCCCACCAGCACCGGCCGCCCCACGCTCGCCGCCTCGATCAGGTTCTGCCCACCCAGCGGCAGCAAGCTGCCGCCAACGAAGGCCACATCGCACGCCGCGTAATACGCGAACAACTCGCCCAGGCTGTCGCCCAGCAGCACCCGCGTCTCCGCATTCAAATTCGTACCGTCCAGCGCGCTGCGGCGCTGAAACGGCAACCCCGCCGCTTCGATCAGCGCCGCCACCGCATCGAACCGCTGCGGATGGCGCGGCACCAGCACCAGCAGCACCTCCGCCGGCGCGATGTCGGCAAAGGCGCGCAGCAGCGCCGCCTCCTCGCCTTCGCGCGTGCTGGCCGCCAGCAGCACCGGGCGCGGTCCCCATTTCGCTTTCCAGGCGGCGCCGCGTTCGAGCTGCGCGGCCGGCGGCGCGATGTCGAACTTGAGATTGCCCGCAATCTGGGGCGAACCCGCGCCCAGTGTTTGCAGGCGCGCGGCGTCGGCGTCGGTCTGCGCGGCGACGACCCCGATCCGTTGCAGGCACGCCCGCGTCAGCGCCGGCAGCCTTGCATAGCCGCGCGCCGAACGCGCCGACAGCCGCGCGTTCGCCAGCACCAGCGGCACGCCTGCCTGCGCGGCGGCATGGATCAGATTGGGCCACAGCTCGGTTTCCATCAGAATGCCGGCGCGCGGCCGCAGCAGGCGCACGAAACGGCGCATCAACCAGGCGTAGTCGTAGGGCAGATAGACGATGCGGGCGAAGTCGCCATACAGCGCTTCGGCGGTGGCGCGCCCGGTCGGCGTCATGCAGGTGAGCAGCACGGGCGCATCCGGATGCGCCGATCGCAGCGCCGCGATCAGCGGCTGCGCCGCGCGCATCTCGCCCACCGACACCGCATGAATCCACAGCGCGCCCGTCACCGGTGCCGGCCCGAGCGCCAGCCGCTCGTTCCAGTGTTCGAGATAGCCGCGCTCGCGCCGCCCACGCCACAGCAAACGCAGCGGAATCAGCGGCGCGGCCAGCAGCAGGGCGAGCCGATACAGGCTCCAGTCGAACAACAGGCGCAGGGTGGGCATCGGCGGATTGTAAAGGGCGCGGTGCTAGAATCGACTCCACCTTGGAGGCCAAACAATGAAAATCCTGCTCACCGGCGCCGCCGGTTTCATCGGCATGCACGTCGCGCAAATCCTGTTGAAGCGCGACGACGAAGTGGTCGGCATCGACAGCCTCAACGACTACTACGACCCGGCGCTGAAGCTCGCGCGGCTCGAGCAGCTGAAGCCCTACCCCAACTTCAGCTTCCTCAAGGACGACATCTCCGACCGCATGGTGATGGAGGACCTGTTCGAGAAGGGCCACTTCGACGCCGTCATCAACCTCGCCGCGCAGGCCGGCGTGCGTTACTCGCT
>NCGX01000048.1 GCA_002256995.1 Hydrogenophilales bacterium 16-64-40 | reverse complement strand
GACCGGATATTCTGGTGTTTTTGAACTCTGCTAAATTGCTGCGTGTTCGGATCGATGGAGTCTGAATCCCTAATGTGCAAACCAAAAGTCAATTGGCTCCACATAGGCATTGATCTCGTAACAATGGGCTGGATTGGGCATATCGAGGCCGCTTTTCCACATCGGCGACCGGATATTCCGCTGTTTTTGAACGCTGCCTTGCCTTTGGGATTGAAGGCTCAAGTCACGAATTCATGCTTTGCCGCATCGCTTTTGCGGCTGCCACCATATTGGACAGCGCGGCTTCGGTCTCGGGCCAGCCGCGCGTTTTCAGTCCGCAGTCGGGATTGACCCACAGATTGGAAAGCGGGATGACCTGCGCGGCCTTTTCCAGCAAGCGGGTCATTTCCGCCTCGGACGGCACACGCGGGCTGTGGATATCGTAGACGCCCGGCCCCATTTCGTTGGGATAATTGAAGTCGCCGAAGCCGCGCAACAGTTCCATGTCCGAGCGGCTGGTCTCGATCGTGATGACGTCGGCGTCCATGGCCGCGATCGCGGGCAGGATGTCGTTGAACTCCGAATAACACATGTGGGTATGGATCTGGGTCGTGTCAGACACGCCTGATGCGCTGATGCGGAACGCGCGGCTCGCCCACTCCAAATAATCCGGCCAATCCGCCTTCCTGAGCGGAAGGCCCTCGCGGTAGGCCGGCTCATCAACCTGGATGATGCCGATGCCGGCAGCTTCGAGGTCATTCACTTCGTCGCGGATCGCCAGCGCAATCTGCAGGGCAGTCGTCGAACGCGGCTGGTCGTCGCGCACGAAGGACCATTGCAGCATCGTCACCGGGCCGGTCAGCATGCCCTTCATCGGCCTGCCGGTCAGCGACTGCGCGTAGCGCGTCCAGCCCACCGTCATCGGCCGTGGGCGCGACACATCACCGTAGATGATCGGCGGTTTCACGCAGCGGCTGCCGTAGGACTGCACCCAGCCATTTTGCGAAAACGCGTAACCCTGCAATTGCTCGCCGAAGTACTCGACCATGTCGTTGCGTTCAGCTTCGCCGTGCACCAGAACATCGAGCCCCAGGGCTTCCTGTTTTTCGACGGCATACTGAATTTCCCGCTGCATCGCAACGGTGTAATCGGCCTCGCTGATTTCACCTTTCTTGAAACGCGCGCGGGCACTGCGTATTTCAATGGTCTGCGGGAAAGAGCCGATGGTCGTGGTCGGCAAGGAGGGGAGCCTGAAACGCCCCCGCTGCGCAGCCTGGCGTACCGCGAATGGCTGATTGCGCGTGTCGTGCGTAGCGGTGAGCGCGGCCAGTCGCTCGCCGACCGCCGCATCATGCACCCGGACTGAGATTCGTCGCGCGGCCAGCGCCCGGTCATTGTCGGCCAGCGCCCCAGCCACTGCCTGACGGCCGCCATTGAATACGGTTTTCAGCGTAGCCAGCGCGGTGATTTTTTCGTCGGCGAACGCAAGCCAGCTTTTGAGCTCCGGATCGAGCCGTGTCTCGCCCGCCAGGCTCACCGGCACATGCAGCAACGAACACGAGGGCGCAAGCCATAGCCGATCACCCAGGCGCTGATGCAGGCCCTCAAAGCGCTTAAACACTTCGGAAAGATCGGTCTTCCAGACGTTGCGGCCGTCGATCACGCCCGCCGAAAGCACTTTGGTGATGGGCAGCCAGTCGATCACCTGCGCCAATTCGTCGCCGCCGCGCACGCAATCGACGTGCACCCCAGCCACGGGCAGCGTCATCGCCACCAGCAGGTTCTCGCGCAGCGGCCCGAAGTAGCTGGCGAGCATCAGTTTCACGCCAGCTGCATTCAGATGGTGATAGGCGCGTTCGAAAGCGGTGCGCCAGTCGGCGCTTAAATCCAACGCCAGAATCGGCTCGTCGATCTGCACCCACTCCACGCCTTGCGCTTTCAGTCGCGCCAGAATCTTTCCATAGACCGGCAGCAGGCGGTCGAGCAGGTCGAGGCGGTTGAAGCCTGCTAATTTTTCCTTTGCCAGATATAGGAAAGTGAGCGGGCCGATCAGCACCGGCTTGGCATTGAAGCCGGCTGTCTGCGCTTCGGCCACTTCGTCGAACAGCCATTCCGCGCCCAGCGAAAACTGCGTAGCGGGCTTCAGCTCGGGGACGAGATAGTGGTAGTTGGTGTCGAACCATTTTGTCATTTCCAGCGCATGGCATGCGGTATTGCCGCGCGCCAGCTGGAAATACTCGGGCAAGCCGATTTTGTCCCCGAAGCCGAAGCGCGCCGGTGCGCAGCCCAGGAGCGCGATGTGGTTCAGCATCGGGTCGTAAAACGCGAAGTCACCCACGGTGACGAAATCCAGCCCCGCCGCATGTTGCCGTTGCCAGTTGGCCTGGCGGATACCGCTGGCCACCGCTTCCAGCGAGGCCTCATCGATTTCGCCGCGCCAGAACGACTCCTGTGCAAATTTCAGTTCCCGGTTCGGTCCGATGCGCGGAACGCCTAATACGTGTGCCAGTGCCATGCGTGTGCTCCCAATGAATGATGGACACCATGATGCCGACCCCGGTAACATGAAACAAACGAATATTTCTCATCGATTACATGAACCATTCTCATGTCGAGCTGCGCCATCTACGGCTGCTGCAGGCCATCGCCGAATCGGGCGGACTGACTGCCGCCGCTGAGCGCCTGCATCTCACACAGTCGGCGGTGTCGCATCAACTGAAGGCGCTGGAAGATTCGCTGGGATTGCCGCTGGTCGAGCGCGCCGCGCGACCGCTTGGCCTGACAGCCGCCGGTCGTCGGCTGCTGACGCTGGCACGCACGGTTTTGCCGCAGGTCAACGCGGCGCTGCGCGATCTGGCCAAGCTGAAGGACGGCGACGCGGGTGAGTTGCGCATCGCGGTGGAGTGCCACACCTGTTATGACTGGCTGATGCCGGCGATGGACCGCTACCGCGACGTGTGGCCCGGGGTAGAACTCGATCTGCTGGGCGGCTTTCAGGCAGACCCGGTAGGACTGCTCCTGGACCAGCAAGCCGATCTGGTCATCACCTCGGAAAGCGCGCCGCGCGCGGGGGTCGTCTACGTGCCGTTATTCGGGTTCGAGATGCTGGCGCTGCTGCCGCCCGGCCACCCGCTCGCCTCGAAGAAATGGCTCACGCCCGCCGACTTCGCCGACCACACGCTCATCACCTACCCGGTGCCGGAAGACCGCCTGGATCTGATCCGTCGCGTGCTTGCTCCTGCTGGGGTGAAGCCGCCGCGCCGCGAAGCGCAATTGACGGTCGCCATCCTTCAGCTCGTCGCCAGCCGCCGCGGCCTGGCCGCACTGCCCGCGTGGGCGGTTGCGCCCTATCTGGAACGCGGCTACATCGTTGCCCGCCCCATTGGCAAACACGGTCTGTGGGCAGAACTCTATGCGGCGGTGCGCGAGACCGATGCGGCGCGCGCGTTTATCAGCGACTTCATTGACACGGTAAAGCGTGACAGCTTCGCACGTTTGCCCGGACTACGCGCTGACCTCGCTGCCCAAAATTGATTGGGAAGCGCAAGCGGGAGCCGCAAAGCGATCAGTCGGTTTCTGACAGGTAGTGCCCATTGACATGAAACCTGGAGCACGCCATCAAGTATTGCCCCGCATGTTCGTGCAACAATTCGATGATGCCCATGGCTAAACGACGCGGTGCACGCGTCGCTAGAGGGGCAGCGTACCCGCGCACGCGGGGTGCAGCCAGCAAGCGTAACTGCAAGCTTTTGATTCATGAGACAAGCAAAGAATGGCCAAGGATTACAACGCAGATTCGATCAAGGTGCTCAAAGGACTGGAGCCCGTCAGGGCTCGCCCCGGCATGTACACACGGACCGACAGTCCGCTTCATGTCATCCAGGAGGTGATCGATAACTCGGCAGACGAAGCTTTAGCGGGGCATGCCACCCAGATCGGTGTCCGCTTGTGTGTGGATGGCTCTGTCAGGGTCAGCGATGATGGACGAGGCATCCCTGTAGACCTCCATCCTCAGGAAAAAGAGCCCACGGTCGTGGTGGTGCTGACCCGTCTGCACGCCGGGGGCAAGTTCGACAAAACCTCCGGCGAAGGGGCTTACGCATTCTCCGGTGGTCTGCACGGGGTTGGCGTCTCGGTGACCAATGCCCTCGCCACCCGTCTGGCGGTGACGGTGAAACGGGACGGCCATATTTACGAAGTCGTGTTTGCGGATGGCGGTAGGGTCACGAAGAAGCTCGCTGTCATCGGCAAGTGCGCCAGGAAAGAGTCGGGCACCACGATTCAGGTCTGGCCCGACCCGGTCTTCTTCGACTCTCCCAAAATCCCCGAGCGTGAACTCGCTCGTCTGCTGCGCGCCAAGGCCGTCCTGCTGCCCGGCGTCACCTTCCGGCTGGAGATCGAACGTGGCGACGCTGTGGAAGAGCACGTCTATTGCTACCAAGGCGGGCTGGTCGACTACCTGTCCGAACAGGTCCCCCCTGACGAAGCCTTGGTTCCTGTCTTCGCGGGCGAGGCCTACGCGGACGGGTCCGATGGGTTTGCCAAAGGCGAAGGCGCGGCATGGGCCGTGACCTGGGCGGAATCCGGTAGCTTCTCCGAATCCTACGTCAACCTCATTCCGACCCTGCAGGGCGGCACCCATGAGGCCGGTCTGCGCGCCGGCGTCTTCGATGCGGTGAAGTCATTTGCAGAACATCACACGCTGCTTCCGCGCGGTGTGCAGCTGCGCCAGGAAGATGTCACGGGGCGCATGTCCTTCGTTCTCTCCACCCGGCTGCTTGACCCCCAGTTCCAGGGGCAGGTGAAGGAAAAGCTCAACTCACGCGAGGCGGTGAAGCTCGTTTCGACAATGAGTCGCGATCCCTTCGAAGTCTGGCTCAATGGCCACGTGGCGTATGGCAAGGCCATCGCCGAGATGGCGGCCAAGGCAGCGGCGAACCGTCTCAAATCCGCCCAGAAAACCGAGAAGCGGAAAACCTCCGGGGTCGCTGTGCTGCCCGGCAAGCTTTCGGACGCCGCAACGGACGACCCGGTTATTCGTGAAATATTCCTCGTCGAGGGGGATTCCGCCGGCGGCAGTGCGAAACAGGCACGGGACCGCGAAACCCAGGCCATTCTGCCTTTGCGGGGCAAGGTGATGAACTCATGGGAAACCGACCCCAACGCGCTCTACGCCAACAAGGAAATCCACGACATCGCGGTCGCGCTCGGGGTGGAGCGGCATCGCTTGGGCGACCATCCGGACCTCACCGGCCTGCGCTACCACAAGGTGCGCACATTTCCACCCTGCTGCTGACCCTCTTCTTCCGCCACTTTCCGAAGCTGGTCGAGCAGGGGCACATCTATGTGGCGCAGCCGCCCCTCTACCGGGTGGACGCACCGGCCAAGGGCAAGAAACCCGCCCGACGCCAATACGCCCTCGATGACGGCGAGCTGACGGCGATCAAGGACCGCCTTGCATTGGACGGAATCAAGCCTGAGGCGATCGAGGTCGGCCGCTTCAAGGGCTTGGGCGAGATGAACCCGTCCCAGCTTCGTGAAACCGCGATGGACCCGGCCACCCGGCGCGTCCTTCCCGTGCTTGCCACCCCCGACGAAATGCACGAGGCGCTGAAGCTGTTCGACATGCTGATGGGCAAGAGCGCTGCCGCCGATCGGCGCGACTGGATGGAAGCAAAGGGCAATCTGGTGGAGGCTGACGTATGACCAAGGCGGTTGAAACCCACACGCTGGACCTCTTCGGGAACCCGGATGAAACGTCTTCCCCTTCCACGCCACCTCCCCCGCCGTCTTCCGGTGACGGCGGTTTGAGTGGTGAAGAAGGGCTTCCACTGGGCATTTATGCCGAGCGCTGCTACCTCGCATACGCGATGAGCGTGGTGAAGGGCCGTGCGCTGCCCTACGTCGAGGACGGCATGAAGCCCGTTCAACGCCGCATCCTCTATTCCATGCGCGAGATGGGTCTGACGTCCAGTACCAAGCACGTCAAGTCTGCCCGTGTGGTGGGCGACGTGATCGGCAAGCTCCATCCTCACGGAGACCAGTCCGTCTACGACGCCATGGTCCGCATGGCCCAGGGCTTCACCCTGCGCTATCCGCTGATCGACGGCCAAGGCAACTTCGGGTCGCGCGATGGCGACGGCGCCGCAGCGATGCGCTACACGGAAAGCCGTCTCACACCCGTCGCCGAACTGCTCCTGTCGGAGATCGACATGGGTACAGTGGACTTCGTGCCCAACTACGACGGCGCCTTCAAGGAACCCGCCCTGCTTCCGGCCCGGCTGCCCATGCTGCTGGCCAACGGGGCGTCCGGCATCGCCGTC
>NCGX01000009.1 GCA_002256995.1 Hydrogenophilales bacterium 16-64-40 | reverse complement strand
GCTTGACATCGTCAACATGGGCGCCGCCGGCACCCCGCTGACCACCGGCGACAAGGCCCTGCTGTGCATCGACGTGTGGGAGCACGCCTACTACATCGACTACCGCAACCTGCGTCCCAAGTTTGTCGAGACCTTCCTCAACAATCTGGTGAACTGGAAATTTGCCGAAGCGAATTTCGCCTGACAGGCATCCCGGGGCCTCGCCCCGGTTTCGGATGAACTAAAAAGCAGTCACTCTGAAGGCGGATTGGATGTCCGCTTTCAAAAAATGCGAACTGTCGCTATCGTCCCGTTGCAGGCATACGAATCTCGGCCTGACCTACGTCCGAAATCAACGGTAGAACCGCCATCCAAACATTAGAAGCGGATGCCGGGTCATCGGCCAGAGCGGACCGTCCTGACGCCCCCGCATCATGTCGGCTTGATAGCAAAGAGCAGCCAGTGAACATGTCCGCGCACTGGCGCTGTGCATCTAGCCATGTGGTAATCCTTCCATTTGTAATTATCCTTTCAAGTAGAGGGTTAAGCAGTGGGAATGCCCGTCGTGGCACCTCACCTCTTCGGCGGAAAGGAGTCGTGGCCGTGGCTGTCCTTGTCACGGAGACGGCCATCCGGACGATGGATGACGAATCCGTTTCCCACAAGCAAAAAAACCAGCCCTACAAGAGGGCTGGCTTGTGAGCCTGCGTCAATCGATATTACTTGTTTAGCCGAGAGAGCAGTAGCACTTCGCGGATACCAGGTTCGCGCTGCCGATTAGTCAGATTCGGCATAGGTTGGGTGCCTTTGATCGCCTTCCACAGGATGTCGTTGTATTCGTGCATATCTGCTGCGTCCACTTCTGCCAGATCGAGCTTCATGGAGCGTTCGGCGAGCTGGCGTTTCTCCCCCTGCAGCGAAGCCAGGGCGGGGTTCATCTCATAGAGATCCTGAGCAGGCACGACGTGTTCGTAGGGGGTGAAATCCGGTTTGACGGTGAAGCTGTTCTCCATGGTGATGGCTGCCGCGTCGAACTGGCTCATGGGCTTGAGCCCCAACAGAACCCCGGCCGTGCGGATCATGGACACGGTACTGTAGTGGGTGTTGTCCACGGCCTGGCGCTTGACATAGGGGCTGATAAGCAGGGCCGGCGTACGGTGGCTATCCACGTGGTCAAAACCGTCCTGGGTGTCGTCCTCAATGACCATGATCAAGGTGTTTGGCCAGAAGCGTGAATGGGAAATGGCGTCCACAATACGACCCAGAGCTAAGTCGTTGTCCGCCATCATGGCTTGGGGCGTGGGATAGCCGGGTCTCGTACCGGCCAAGTGATCGTTGGGCAGGCTGATGATGGATAGGTTGGGGAAACCGCCTGTCTTCTTGTAGGCCTCGAACTCCTTGAGCCAGACATCAGCACGCGTTTTGTCCATGTGTTTGAGGTCGTAGGTACGGTACATGGGCGAGAAATGGTCTACCAGGGCGGGCATATGGGTGGTGGCCGGTGCGTAACTGCCATCCGCATTTTTCTGGCCATTGATCACATATTCACCGTAGGAGCGGTAGCTGATGCCGGCCTCCTTGGCGGCATCCCACAGATAGCCCCCGGGCACGTTGGTGACCGCAATCAAGGCCCTATTGATCAGGGTGCCGCGGCCAGAATAATCGCTCGGCCAGACCTTCATGGTGTAGTCCGTAGCGTTGCCGCCCATGGACCACTCATGACCGTCCTTGCTGATCTCCGCGTCGCAGTAGGTATTGTCCAGCAGCACGAAATCGCTGGCCAGGCGGCGGTGGTTGGGCGCGCTGTGGTCGCCGAACATGAGCAGGCTGGGGTCGCCTTTGCCGCCCGGCAGGTCGCCGAACACTTGGTCGTACGTGCGGTTTTCCTTGAGAATGTAAACTACGTGCTTAATGGGCGTCTGCTTGAGTATGCTGGCGTGGGCATGGCCCTCGCCCTTCTCGCCCCCGGCCACTGCGGCCTTGCCCCGGGCCACCATGTTATTTTCACTGACCTGGCGGGTGTAGCGCTGGAGAGTTCCCTCGTTGGGCACGTCGATCACGGACAGGGAGCCGATCATCTGGTCGCCGACGTAGGTCTGTGGGTTGGCGTTCTGGCCCAGGCCCACATCCTTGGAGTTGGCCACATAGAGTTTGTCGCCGGTCGGGCTGATGGTGAGCGCCGTGGGATACCAGCCGGTGGGAATGCGGCCCTTTACCTCGTAGCGCTTTTTGTTATCCTGCTTGTGGACGCGCTTGCCGTGTTCCTTTTCCTGGCCTTCTAGTTCGACCACTACCACGGCGTTCTCGCCTGCGTTCAGCACATAGAGGGTCTCACCATCCGGGGACACGACCAGGGCGTTAGGCGTGCTGCTGTAGGGGGCATTTTTGTAGGGCCGCACGTCGATGTCGAACAGCATGGCGTCAGTTGTTGTGTCTATTACGGAGACACTGTCGCTGTTAGCGTTGGCTACGTACAGTCGGTCGCCGGTGGGGCTGAGGACCATGGCGTTGGGGTGTTGGCCCACCGGGATATGTCTGACTACAGTGGCGGCATCCGGATTGTTTACGTCCACCACGGCAATGGTGCCTTCCTTCCAGTTGGACACATACAGCTTCTTGCCGTCGGCATTGAGCAGCACACCGTAGGGAAACATGCTGGCGTTGTAGGGGTCGGCGCTGGCCCCCATGGGAATGCGGTGGGTGACCGTGCCCGCGATCGGGTCGATCACCGCCACGTCTCCGCCTTGGTGGTTGGCCACGAACAGCCGGTTCTCGTCGGCGGACAGGACCAGGCCAGTGATGAAGCCGCCCTTGCGGCGCGGATCAACCTGGACCTGGCCGGTCTCGGCCATACCCGAGGCCGTGACTTCATAGACCCGCACCATGTTGGTGTGACCGCCCGAAGCATAGATGTGTTTGCCGTCCTTGCTGGCGGCCAGGCCGATGAACAGGCCCTCCGGCGAGTCGTAGGGAATGCTATCGCGGATGGTGAGATTCTCGCGATCAACACGCATCAGGGAGTGCTGGCCGTAGCCGTTGTTGCTGATCAGTAGGTCCTTGCCGTCCGGGCTGGGAATCATGCCGAGAGGCACGTGGCCGACGCGGATTTTTTCGCCAGCGGGAGTAATCTGCCAGTTGTTGGGCGTGATGCCGGTCCGGCCATCGGCGCTGGGGCCGGCAGGGCGGGTCAGCATATCCGGGCTGGCCGCTTGGGCGACCGTGCCGCTGACAAGCAGGCCAGATACGATAGCGGTAAGAAGTTTGATTTTGGGTACCATGAAGTTCTCCATTTCAGTTGCAGGTTTGCGGATCACTGGAGGGCAAGCCGCCAGGTCACCGCCAGGTTGAGGCCTGGCGCGTAAACGCCGGAGCCGTGGGATTTGTATTGGACGTCGGTGAGGTTTTCCAGGCTCACCAGCAGGTCTTGTCTCTGTGCAGGCTTGAATCCGGCCTTGAGGTTGAGGGTGCCGTAACCCGGTGTGCCGCCGATGGGGATGCGTGGATCCGAGAGGTCGCCTGAGGACAAACGATGTTGGCGATCGGCGAACAGGCTGTAGACCTCGTACCAGGAGTGGTCGTCCGGGGCGTAGCGCAGGTGCAAGCTGCCGTTCAACGGGGGAATGCGGCGCAGAGGCTGTTGGGTGTCCCGGTCCTGGCCCCACGTGTAGGTCAGGTTGCCGGTCGCCGACCAGCGGTCGGAGAAACTGTGCTTCACGCCCACCTCAGCCCCTTTGATCAGGGCACGCTGGATGTTCTGCCGCTGCGTAACGCCAGGGGTTACGGTGACACGGTCGATGAGATCGTCGTAGGTGGTATGGAAAAGGTAGAAATCGCCCGATGTGCGGGGAGAGTAGTACTTTATCCCGATCTCCTTGTTTAACGAGTGCTCCGGCGTGAGCTGGGTGTTGGGGATCTCGGTGACGAAATCGACCCGCCCAAAGAAGTCCTCCATATTGGGCGCCCGGTAGCCCTGGGCGAGACCTGCCACCAGGTTCCAGTGCGGAGCCAGGCGGTAGAGGCCGTTGATGCTGCTGGTCAGTTCACCATCGGACAGGCTCAACTGGTTGACGCCAATAGCTCCATCCGCCTCGAAATGGGCATAGCGTGCGCCGAGAATGGCTTCCAAACGATCGCTGAAGCGCACCTCGTCCTGTAGGTAGAGCCCCCAACTTTCATATTTGGCGCCATCCGGGGTACCCGGCATGACGGACGTGGTTGCGCCAGTCGTCAGGTCGATGCTGGACTTGCTGGTGTTGTACCTGTCCCGGTAGTAGTCGAAGCCGTAGGTAAGGCGTTGGGCACGTCCAAGCTTGCTAGTGAACTGGGTGGTGGCGCCCAGGGTCTTCACCTCTGTGATCTCACGGGTCTCCACGGTAGGAGTGGAGACCTTAACGATCTCCTCGCCTTCCTTCTGGCGGTTGAAGGAGATATTGAGTTTCATGCCGGAAATGGTCGCGGCCTCGTCGTGCCGGCTCTGGTATTCCAGATAGCTCAGCGCGCGCAGCTGGGGCTCGTAGTTGAACTTGAGCTTGTCTCCCAGGGTTACCTCGCTGGTCTTGGGTACGTCGAACTGGCGGTTGTACTGCTGGGAGAAAATCAGCTCCCCGCCCCCACCCAGTCGATAGTTGAGCTTCAGATCGCCACCCAGCTCGTCGTAGGCGGTAGGTCGCTGCTCGCCCACTTCACCGCCGCCTTCCAGGCTGTTGAAGCGCTTGCCGCTGATCCCGCCGATGTATCCCAACTGGTTGAAGTTGCCTTCCACCTGCAGGCGACCGGCCAGGCTCGCATCGGCGCTTGCGCCGTGCAAGACCGCCAGCCCATCCGCCCCCCGCGCGCCGGAAAAATCCGCACGTTTACGGGTAATGACGTTGATCACGCCAGCCAGGGCGTCGCTGCCGTAGAGCACCGAGGTTGGGCCGCGCACGACCTCGATGCGCTCGACCAGGTTGGGGTCGATCGTGTTGAGGTACTGGTGGGGGCCAAAGCGGTAGTAGGAGTTGTTCACCCGCACCCCGTCCACCAGAATGAGCACCTGCTTGCCGGTGAGGCCGCGGATGAAAGGCGATCCGCCGCCGGAATTGGTTTTCTGGATGAGCACACCCTCCGCGCCGGACAGGATGTCCGGGGTGGTGCCGGCATTTGCCTGCTCGACAGCCAGATCATCCAGCACGGTCACCGCCTGGGGGGTATTGAACACCTCACGCTCGACGCGGGTGGCGGTGACCACCATTTCAGGAGTGGGTTCGATGTCGGCGGCGTAGGGCTGGCATGAAAAAACGGTCAGAGCGAGGAAAAGCGCGTTAAGGGGATAGGGAGTGTGATGAGGTTTCATTTTTCAGAGTGTGTTTTGAGCAGACGGTCAAAAATGGTGCTTGTAATCGGACTGAAGCTTGGCCTGCAGGAATGAACGTAAAAATGGGCGGACAGCCATGGCTGCCCACCCAAAAGCCGTAAAAACGGTCTTAGCGTCGCTGCAGGCTCACCTTATCCAGCAGCTTGGCGCGATCCTCTGACAGATCGCGGCCATGACGCTCGCTGGGATAAGGGGCATCCTTCAGCCCCTGCCACAAGGCGCGATTGAAGCGCGGCTCGTCCAGGTTGTCCTCCACCGAAAAGTCCTGACCGTCCATCGCCTCGCTCCAGTATTGGGCACTGCGCTTGGGCTTCGCGTAGATGGTGGTCATGCCGGTGGTCGGCAGGGAGTTGACAGCAGTGCGTTCCGGCAACGGCAATCCGGTGGCGCGCAACACCTCGGGAATCAAGGCGGTATGACTCCATGGACGCTTCTTCTTCTCGAACAACTCGGCCATGGGCAGCGCCAGTCCATCGGTGATGCCCATGGGCTTGATCCCGAGAATGTCCTCGATCGTGCGCACCATGCTGACGGTGGTGTAATGCTCAGATACCAGTGCGCCTTGCTTCACGTAGGGTCCAACCACAAAGGCAATACTGCGGTGAGCGTCGACATGATCAGGTCCGTTCTGTGCATCGTCCTCGACGATGAAGATCAGCGTGTCATCCTTGAAGGGACTATTGGCTACTTTTTCCACCAGCAGGCCGAGGGCATAGTCATTGTCAGCCATCTGCGTTTCCACGGTATTCACCCCGAACTTGGCGGTGCCGTAGTTACCGAAATGGTCGTGGGGCAGACGCACAAACGACAGATTGGGCAGTTCGCCCTTGGCGGCGTACTGGTCAAACTCGCGTTCCCACTCTTTCAGGAGATAGAAATCCGCGTTGTTCTGGTCGTAGCCGCGGAAATAGAGGTCGGTGTGGGGCGCGAGCGCCTGCTTGCGCGGCCCAACCTGCACGAGGCTGTTTGCATAGGGATGGGCCAATTCATCTTCAGTCATCGTATTGGAGTTGGCCAGGTTGCCGACGAAGAAGCCGTAGTTCCGAATGCTGAGCCCGGCGCGCAAAGCGCCATCCCACAGGTAACCGGCGCCGGCCTCCTCGGCAGTGTCGGGCGCGGCCACGTCCACCGTACCCGCCAGCAAGTCCGGGTCATCGGGCGTGGCCGGATTTTCGGCGATGCGTACCGCGGAGGTGGGCAGGCTGACGTTGATGTTGCGGTTGGCACCTTCCCAATCGTAGGTAAAGCCGCGCCCGGCGTAGCTCACCATGGTCGTTTTTTCAGTGTAATCGGTCGTGCGCGCCGCGGTCGTCCAGTTCCAGCCGTCGTTGCTGGTGCTGCCGCTGTCATGAAAATTATCCAGCGTCACATATTTGCGCGCCAAGGCGTGGTGGTTGGGGGAGATGGGTTCGGGAAAAAGTGTCAGGCTGGGGTCGCCATTGCCTTTCTCCAGATCGCCCAGCAACTGGTCGTAAGTGCGGTTTTCTTTCACCACATAAATCACGTGCTTGATCTTGCTGCGCAGGAAGGCCATCGTTTCCTGGGCCATGGCATGCTTCCCGGTCTGGGAGAAACCATTGTTCTTGGCTACCTGCCAGGTGAGCTGGGCCAGTTCCCGCTCGTCGGGCATGGGCATGCTCAAGAAGCCCGCTTTGGTAAGTTGCCAGACATACTGGTTGTTGGCGCTGCATTCACTGAGTGAGCCTGTTGCAGTGGAGGTGGTGTTGCGGCAGGCACCCGGATTAGGGCCGGTATTGCTCTTGCCGTTGACGACATACAGGGTGTCGCCGTTTTTGCTCAAACTCACTGAGTTGGGATACCAGCCGGTCGGGATCAGACCGATCACTCGGCTCTTCCGCTCATCCTCGTGTGTTTCGTCACGGCCACCCTTCTGGGAGCGGCTTTTTTTCTCAAACTGGCCGAGCTTCACCACCGCGACGGAGTTGGTGCCGCCGTTGGTGACCAGCAGGAAGCGTTCGTCGGGCGTCAAGGCCAGGCTGTTTGGATTGGCGCCGCGCAGCTTTTCGGCCTTGGATATCACGCGCTTGGGCGCGGTGACGTTGAATTCATCCAGCACGGTGTCGGCCTCGGTGTCGATCACCGAGACGCTGTCGCTGTTGCCGTTGGCTACGAACAGGCGAGACTGGTCGCGGTTCAGCAGCATCTTGTTGGGTTGTCCGCCTACGCTGAAACGGTTGACCACAGCGGGCTGGGCGGCGGCGATGTCCAGTACCACCACTTCGCTATCGCGCTGGCTGGTTACATAGGCTTTGCCGTTGCCCTTGATCGCCACCCAGTAGAGATAGGAACCGCCCGGTACGCCGGTCTGGGCGGGATCGATCTTGCCAGGCCGCAGGTCCAGTTCGGCAACTTCAGCACGGGTCACCAGATCGACCACACTGATGCTGTCGTTCTGCATGTTGGCGACCACCAGGCGTTTGCCGTCCTGGGTGACTGCCAGCCCGGCAGCGACCGGACGCACATTAATGCCCAAGCCAACGTTGCCATGGCCCAAAGCGATCGCGGCCTGTTCGGTCCATGTGTCGGCTTGCAGGCCATAGACATGGATGTTGTCGTCGACGCCGCCAGACACGTAGAACTCAAGACCGCTGGGATTCCAGGCAATACCGTTGAAGGTGTTGGGTACCTGGATGACCTGGCGCTTGATGGGTGTGCCGACGGAGATATCGTAGACGAAAACGTATTCGTTGGACTCGGCGGCTACGCGACTGCCGGTGGGGCCGTTATTGCGGTTATAGCCGCTGGTCAGGATGAGCAGGGTGTTGCCATCCGGGCTCACGCTGGTAGCCACGGACTGGCCGGCCACGAAATCGGGATTGGTTGGCAGGTCCGGATTGAGGGCCTGGAACAGGGCGCCGCTGGCCGCCTCGGGGGTGATGCGCACGCCTGTGGGGAGCATCTCGCTAACCAGCAGGTCGTCGCCGTGCTTGTAGTGGTGGTCGGCAGGGCTATCGGCCAGAGCGGCGCTGGAGATGGTGGCCAGACTGGCCGCGACGAGCACGGCCAGGGTCTTGCGTCGGATATGATGGTGTTGCATGCGATTCTCCTAGATACGGTTGGGTGTGATGGCGTCCGCAGGGAATGCAAGGGATGCCGGGGGTATCGTCCAAATCGGACGACACCGGTTTCCGCTGTGGACGGAAACCGGTTTATTTGAGCGCTTCATATTCTTCTCGCTCCATGGCTGGCGCATGTGCAGCACCCGCGGCGGGCCATCTGAATTGAGGATGCCTCGCGCAGATTGAGTTCGTTGTATCGGGGCGGCTGAAGTTGGAGAGGCTTCATGGTTTTTTCTACCTAATAAAATTTGCGGGTAGGCATGCGCAGCGTGCAGTGGTTCGCACGCTTGAAATGGGTGTCCGCCCGAAATACCGGTCGGGTATGTCTTCTGCCAGTGCATCAGGTCAATTCGAACCGAAAGAGGTAGCGGTACCAAGAGGCAGGCCCCACCCCCCCCGTAGGAAAGACGAAGCGCCAATGGCGCAGCGACTCCACCGCCGCTGCATCTAGGTCAGCATGGCCAGAGGAATGCAGCATCCTGACCTCTGCCACCGAACCGTCGGCCTCCACGCGGAAGCCTAGGGTTGCCAGTCCCGTCCGCTTCTCCCAGCGGGCCTCTTCGGGGTACTCGGGGGCAGGGGAATGCAGGGCCTTAGGCGCCCGGTAGGGTGCGGCGAGCGTGCCAGCGGACACGTCTGGGGCCTTAGGTGGATCGCCGCCCGACGACTCTGGCAGGTTCCCGATTACCGCGGCGCTGGCGAGTGCAGAAGGCGATAGGACTGACGTTCCTTGGGGGGGTAGAGTGGCACTATCCAACGGCTCAGGGTGACGCACCTGATCCCTTACGATCTCGGATAGGGGCGCGGCCTCCGCTGCAGGCGTCGCGACTGCTACGACCGGCGGCTCCACTGCTGGTGTCGTGGCAGGCGCGTGGGCCGACGGGGCCACAGAGGCATGGCGATCTTGGGGAAGCTTGGGATTCAGTGCCTGGGCGGTTCTGGTGTCTGGTATGCCGACAGGGATCAGCCCAGCTACCTGGGCAGGACGCTCATCAAAGAGGCGGACCTGGATGGGTGGCGACGGCAGGCCAGTGGGAGGTGGCGGCGGCGGCGGCGGCACGAAGCCTGACAAGACTGCGGCGTGCAGCGCGCCGGAAAGGCTGAATGTCAACGGTAGGCGCATCACATCGGGGATCATCGTCATGGCTGCCAGGCCGCACACTGCTGCTTCCCGCAGTCCGTGCCACCTCAGTTCTTCCAGCAATTATTTGGATACGCCCATCGTCGCAAGGGAATATGACAAGCAATCGATGGCAACCTGATCCCCGTTTATACCGTCAGATTTTTTCAGCTTTACTTTCGAAAATCGCAAAGAAGTTTTGTATTAATTGGGCGGCAGCCCACTGATACCGGTTGAATTCTGAGCAGGGAAGAAGACCGCTCACCTGCCGGAAGCGCGATGTCTCAAGAGGGTCGGAAGGGTGAGTTGGGCGTTTCAGTAAGCAGCCATACAGCTGGATTTCTGGTCAACGGCCGGTCTACGGCACATAGCAGACGTGATTTGCTCAGAGCGCCACCGGCCGCTATGGCCGATGACTTGCCAACCATGCCAGCTCAGCCGCAGGCAGCTTGCTAAGGTACACCGGCCGTCTGGGAACTGAGTCGCCCTCGGTTTACTCGACAAGCTTGAGCCTCAAGTTTGTGCGCCCGCCCTGGCAGCTCAAGTGGTTGAGGCAACACGACTCCGGAATGCATGCCCTCCTGCTCCATCCCCTGTCTCAATCCCCCTGCGCATTGCCGGCATGCTCCGCCCACCAGGATGAAATAGTGTCGATGAGCCGGATGGTGCCCGGCAATCGGGCGTAGGCAGTCTGCTGGCTCGCGTTGGCGGGTTCGAGCGTGCGCCACCAGACGATAAACTGCCTGATGAGCGCGCGGGCCGGGATCTGTTCCGGGGCGAGACCGGGGAAGCCCTGCAGGCCGAAGCTTGATTCAACATCCTTCAGGCAGGAAAGAATGTAATCGCGGTCCGCCCCGAAATCGATCGGGCGATTGGGGGCGCGCATAACCATGCGCTGTTCGCTGAGTTCGGGGATGTAATTCTTCATCGCAGAACACCCGCCGGACCGGGCGCGCCGGTCATGCTGCCTGCAGTTGCCTGGCGCTGTCCCGCAACAGCACCAGGCAGGCGCGGGTTGCCGCGACATCCAGCGCGGTGAATCCGTCGAGGGTTGCCAGCGTGGCGTCGGCGCTGGCGTCGAGAAGCAGCTGGACGATCTCGATCTTGCCGGCCGAGGCGGCGTAGATCAGCGCGGTGGCGCCGTTGACGTTCTGGCTGTCGAGCGGCGCGCCGGCCTTGATCAGGGCGTTTACGCAGGGCGCGCTGCCGGCGAAGCAGGCGAACCACAGCGCGCCGTTGCCGTCGGCATTCATCTCGCGCGGGTCGGCGCCGCGCGACAGCAAATCGCCGATGTAGCCGATGCGGCCCAGGCGGGCAGCGTACATCAGCGGGGTGATCGCGTAGGCGATGCGGCCGTGCAGGGTCTGCTGCAGGGAGTTTGCGGCGGGGAAACCCTGGTTTTCGAGCCAGGCTTTGAGTGCGGTGTCGTTCATCGTGGTGCCTCGTGTCGTTCAAGCAATACGGAGGCTTCGCCGGCTAGCCGAACAGGCCATCGCGCAGGAAGGCCTTATAGCGCTTCATCACCGGCTTGGGGATCGCCGCCTCGGCGTGCACGCGTAGCGGGTGGACGGCTTCGAGCGTCAGGGTGCCCGGCTGCTGGCGCGCGGCGCGGATTGCGTCGTGCACGGCGCACTCGAACAGGGGCGACGCAAGATGCCGGACGGCATCGTAGATGGCCATCACCGCCAGCTTTTCGCCCGGCAGCATCTTGCATTTGTTATCGAGGATTTTGAGCACGACCGCAGTGGTGCAATCAGCCTGTTCGGGGTTGAAGCCCACGAGAAGCGACCATTGCGCGGCCGGATGAGGGTCGGCGTTGCGGAGGTCCGTCGCGGCGCTCGTCATGGCAGGCTCATGTCTGCGAATTCGACCAGCGCTCCGAGCCAAACGCGACGGCGATCGCGGCGGCGCGGGCTTCCTGCAAGCCGTCTGCGGAGAGTCCGATTTCATCGATGGCGGCGCAGGCCTTGAGCGCGATGCCCAGCAAGATGGCCTTAGGATAGTCGTGAGTCGCGCGCTTCGGATAGGCACGGTAGTCGCAGGCGCACAGCGTCATCAGCTGATCGAAGCGTTGCGGCCGGTCGAAGGCGCCGAGGCGTTGCAGCATCGCGGCCACGGGGCCGGCACGGATTTCCGATACGCGGTGCACCCGCTCGCATTCGACGAGCGCGAGCAGGGCCAATTCGCGGCAATCTGCTGATACGCCGAAGCGTTGGCACATCGCCTCGATGCGCGACTGTGCGCGCTCGACATGCCGATAGTGGATGGGCAGATGCTCGGGCGGGGAATCCGCTTTGCCGACGTGCATCGCCAGCGCGGCGAACCGCACCGCCAGCGGCGCACCGCAGCGGGCCGCCTCGTCCAGCACGCGCAGCAGATGCTGGCCGATGTCGACCTGCGGCGGATCGTCGGCGATTTGCGGCACGCCGAACACGGCCGCCACCTCGGGCAATACTTTCTTCAACGCACCGCTGGCGTACAGCGCGCGAAACATGTTCGAGGGCATCCGGGCCATCAGGCCGCGCTCCAGCTCCGCCCACACCTCGGTCGCCACCAGGCCGGCCAGCGCGCCGGCATTGACCTGTTCGAACATCAGCTCCAGCGTATCGTCGTCCAGCATGCCGTCGGGGCCAGCCGATAGCGCTGCCAGGCGCAGCAGGCTCAAGGCAGGATGCGACTGCAGGAATTCCGGAGGGAGAGAGGTAAATTCGGATGACATGAATAAATTGAGTGACGCCGCGCAGCGTCAGTCGCCCGCAACATCCACTTGCACTATGCCGTTCTCGACCCGCATGGGGTACTCCTTCATCGCCCATCCGGTGGGCTGCAGGCATTGGCCGCTGTGGCCGTCGAACACCCAGCCGTGCGCGGTGCAATACAGGATGCGACCGTTGAAGTCGCCGCGTCCGAGCGAAACGCCTTCGTGCGGACAGCGCGCCTCATAGGCTTTGGGCGTGCCGCCGTCGGGCCACATGATGACGATTTCCTGATCGCCCACCTTGCAGGGCACCAGTTCCCCTTCGTAGAGCAAACTCTGTTTGCAGACGTTTTCGTAGGCCATGCCTGACTCCTGATCGGTCGGTAACGGGATGCGCGTGGAAGGATTCAGCCGCCCCCCATGATCTGGTTGAAGACCTGACGCATCAGGTTCAGCTCGATCATCGGCATCCCGCGCATTTCGCTGATCGGCTTGAATACGCCGCCGATCGGTTCGATCGCCTCCTTCGGCGCATCCAGCGTCGCGAAGCGGACAAGGTGGATGCGGATCGGGCCGTCGTCGCTGGCCATCCACGCCTCGAAATCGTCGTCCGGGTTCAGTTTCGCGGGGTCGAGTCCGAACTGCGCCGCCAGGGCGTCGAACACCATCTCGGGCTCGTGGTGGACGGCGACCTCGGCGGGCGCGGGCATGGGCGCGGCGGATGCCGGCAGGGGCGCAGGTGCAAGGATGCTGGCGCCGTAGCGGGCAAACACCAGGGCGGTGCTGTAGCTGTCGAAGTGGCACAAGATCACGCGGTTATGGTCAAACAAGGGGGTGCTCATGAGGACGTCCGGTTCGTGGGTTGGAAAAATGAAAGCGTCTGGGCGCATCAGCCGATGGTGATGATCAGCGGCTCCAGTCCGGCGACCGTGGCTTCGATGACATCGCCCTTGACCACCGGCGCCACGCCCGCGGGGGTACCGGTAAAGATCAGGTCGCCGGGAAACAGCTCGACGAAATTCGACAGCGTGTGGACCATCTGCGGGATCTTCAGAATCATGTCGCCGACGTCGCCGCTCTGGCGGATTTCGCCGTTGACCTTGAGTTCGATCTTGCCGCGGCTGATGTTGCCCGCATAAAACTCCGGTGTGATCGCGCTGCAGGGGGCCGAATGGTCGAATGACTTGGCCATGTCCCACGGGCGGCCCATTTCGCGGGCGGCCCGTTGCAGGTCGCGCCGGGTCATGTCCAGCCCCACGGCGTAGCCGAAGACGTAGTCGTAGTCGACGCGGTCGACGGGGATGTTCCTGCCGCCCTTGTGCAGCGCCACCACCAGCTCCACCTCGGGCTGCAAATCCGCGGTATGGGGCGGATAGGGCATGACGGAATTGTTGTGCAGGATGGCGCCGGGCGGCTTCATGAAGAAGAAGGGCTCGCTGCGGCCGGGATCGGCGCCCATCTCCCGCACATGGTCGGCGTAGTTCTGCCCGACGCAGAAAATGCGCCGCACCGGAAACGGGTTGCTCGACATGGCATCCAGGGTGACGACGGGGGCGGGCGGAAAAGCGTAGGCCATGGTTCGGGTCTCGTGTTCTAGAAAAGGGAAGCAGCTTGGTCACACCAGACGTTCGCCGTCGCGATAGCCCGCGTCCATTTCGAATTCCAGGTAAAAAATCCTGAAGTGGTCTTCCATCCGGGTCTCGTCCGGTATCGAGTCAGTCCGTTCCGGGTAGCGCGCCAGCAGTGCGGTGCGATGCACCCGCCATGCGTTCAGCACGGCGGCCCGGGCGGCTTCCCGGTTGCGCCCCGCGCCCTTGAACATGAAATGGTGCGTGTTCATTTCCGCCACCACGAATCCTCTGGCTGTTTCAGTTTCCATACGCTTACGACGAACAGCTGATTTCCAGGTGGCGCAGTTCGTCCGGAGGTGCAGCCGCGTAGCGCTCCATCTCGGGCCGCTCGTCGTAGGGACGGCTGAGCAGCCGCATCAGCGTGGCGACTTCGCTGTCGTCGCCGGTCATGGCGCGGTCGATGGCGGCCTGCGCGAGATGGTTGCGCAGCACGTATTTCGGGTTGACCCGGTTCATCCGCGCGGCGCGCGCCGCATCGTCGGTGTTCTGCTCGGCGCGCAGCCGCGCGCGGTACTCCGCGACCCAGGCATCGAACGCCTGCAGGTCGGCGATCTCTTCGCGCACCCCCATGGCCGGCGCATCGCTGTCGGTGCGCACGCGCGACAGGTGGCGGAAACTGCGAGTGAAATCGCTCTTGCCGTGGTGCAGCAGGCTGAGCAGGCGACCGATCAGGCTGGCGTCGCCCTCGCGCACCTCGCGCAGGCCCAGCTTGTCGGCCCAGCGGCGCAGGGCTTCGCGCGAATAGGCAGGTGAATAGCGTTCGTAGATGGCGGTGACGATGTCGGCCGCCTCTTCCTGATTGTCGGAGAGCAGCGGCAGCATGGCCTGCAACAGGCGCGAACAGTTCCACTGCCCGATCAGGGGCTGGCTGTCGTAGCCGTAGCGCCCCTCGTAATCGGAATGGTTGCAGACATGATGCTGGCGAAACGCGTCCATGAAGCCGAACGGGCCGTAATCCAGCGTGAGGCCGAGGATGGAGAAGTTGTCGGTGTTCATCACGCCGTGGCAGAAGCCCACCGTCTGCCACTGCGCGATCAGGCTGGCGGTGCGCTCGATCACTTCTTCCAGCCAGCGCGCATAGCGATCCGCTTGATCTGCCAGGTGCGGAAAGTGTTGCGCGATGACGTGATCGGCCAGCGGCGCGAGCTGCGCATGTTCACCCCGATGGTAGAAGAATTCGAACTGGCCGAAGCGCACGAAGCTGGGCGCGACGCGGCAGACCACGGCGGCGGTCTCCAGCGTTTCGCGCTGCGCCGGCTGTGGCGAAGCCACCAGGCTGAGACAGCGCGTGGTGGGTATGCCCAGGGCGTGCATGGCTTCGGAACACAGGTATTCGCGGATCGACGAACGCAGCACCGCGCGACCGTCGGAGCCGCGCGAATAAGGCGTCGGCCCCGCGCCCTTGAGTTGCAGTTCGACCCGCTCGCCGTCCGGCGTGCGGATTTCCGCAATGGTCAGCGCGCGGCCGTCGCCCAGTTGCGACACCCAGTTGCCGAACTGGTGCCCGGCATAGACCGACGCGACAGGCGCGTAGGCAGGCCAGGGGCGGTTGCCCGAGAGAATGTCGAGCAGCGCCTGATCGCCGGTGTCGATGCCCAGCTCGGCGGCGAGCGCCTCGTTGAAGTGGACCAGCCGGGGCTGCGGCAACGGCGTCGGAGCAACCGGCGTGAGATAGGGATCGCTCAACCCCGCGTAGCATGGGTCGAGCGGAAGTGCCTCGATAGGTTTCAGGTTCTGTGGCAGAACCTTTTCCAAAGGTTCGGTCTGAATGCTGCTGGTCGCGATCTGCTGCATCAGCGATACCCCTCCTCCCGCAACACCCGCTGCACCACCGGGCGCGCCAGCATGCGCTGGTAATGCGCGCGACAGTGTTTGGGCAGGTCGATGGACAGTTTGTCCGCCCAGAATTCGACGTAGAACAGCGCCGCATCGGCGATGGAAAAATGGCCGGCCACGTATTCCTTGCCGGCCAGCGCCGCGTTCATGATCGCGAAACCCCGCTCGACGATTTCGCGGCCGCGCGCCTTCACCGCATCGTGGTCGGCCGGGTTTGGCGTGAACGTGTCGGTAGTGAAGATGCGGGCGAAACCCTGGCCGTGAATGGTGCCAACCACGTAGTCCATCGCCTCGATCACGCGCGCTTCACCGTCCGCATCCCCCGGCAGCAGTTTTGCCCTTGGGTAGCTGCGTGCCAGCCACCAGGCGATCGCCTGGAACTCGGTGAGTGCCGAGCCGTCGTCGCGCACCAGCGCGGGAATGCTGGACTTCGGGTTGATCGCGAGGTAATCGGGTTGGGTGTGGTCGCCCGCCGGCAGGTTCACGATGTAGGCCTCGAACGCCAGATCGAGCTCCTCCAGCAGGATGTGGATGCCGGTGGAGCAGGAGCCGGGGGTCATGTAGAGCTTCATGGTGTTCAGGCTTTTTGCAGCAAGATGGTGTTGCCGGCGAGCGCGAATGTGCGCCAGGCGGCGTACATGTCGCGCAGGATCGCATCGACATACGCCGGATCCGGACTGTGCTCGCTGGGGAAGTTCGAGATGGCACAGGAACTCCGGTTAAAACGCAGCACCGCGTCGAGCAGGGTCGGGCCGAAACCATGCATGGGCTGGAGCACCGGCGCGGTAAGCTCGGACCAGCCCTGCTCCAGCACCGAGCCGCTCGCGTCGAACGGCAACCCGGCAAGCTGCTGCAGCGCTGCGTCGTAGGTCTCGGCCAGACTTTGCAGCACGCTGTAATGGGTGAGCTGCTCGCGCGCCTGGCTGGACAGCCGCTCGTGCAGCGTGCGCTGGTAGGCAGCGAGCGCGGGTTCGTTCTGACCACCCGCCCACGCCGCGAAGCGCTCGATGCAGTGCGCGTTGAGCGCGGAAATGGGCTGCGGCGCGCGCGTCGGCGCCAGCGCGCGCTGCAATCGCAGGGCGGCGTCCAGCGCGCCTTCCAGGTGGCCACCGCCATGCTGGGCAGACTCGCTGCCGCCGAAATGCAGTCGGCCGCCGTACCCGCTGCGCGTCAACGCGGGGTGGCCATATTCGGGCTCACTGGCGGGCTCGGCCCGGTCGAGCGCCGCGCAGGTATGGGGCTCGTTAGCCCAGTCGTGGAAATGCAGATCGCCCTGCCCGGCCGCTTCGCCGAACAGTTGTGACAGTTGGCTGTGCACCAGCATCGGCATGCCCAACTTGAATTGCGTGCGCTGCTCCGGGCTCATGGCCACAAAGCCGCCGAGCGCTGCGCCGCCCAGGCTGGGATCGCTGCCACCGCAGGCATCGAAGATTTCGCCCAGGACCGCCTGTTCGTGGCGCACGAAGGCATTGCCGGAATGCCCCGCTTCGCGCCAGAACGCCTGCGGGTAGGTCATCAGCGCCTTGGCTTGCGTGGCCATCCAGGTGGGCGTGGCCCGCATCGCCGCGACCACCTCGGGGTCAAGCGCCGGGGTAAAGCGCACCTGCTCGGCCAACAGACGTGGCGGCACGGCCAGCACCACACGGCGCGCGCGGATCACCGTTTCGGTTTCGCCGGTTTCTCCGCTGCCGGTTTCCCTGCCGGCGCATCGGAAACGCAATTCGAGATGCACGCCCACGTCGGTCACCGCAACCAGTTCATGCGCCAGCCGGATGGCTTGCGCGGGCAGGCTTCCCGAGATTGCCCGTACCAGTCCAGCCATGCCGCCACTCAGGCGCTGGGCCCCGCCATGGACAGCTTGATCGAGGACTTCGGCGTCTTTGTTGGGATCGCGCATGCGCAGCACCGTGCCGCTGTCGTGCTGGGGAAAGGCGTCCAGCCCGAGTTCGGCGACCAGCGCGGTCATGTGGGGTTCGGCATCGGGCCAGAACCAGGTCGGGCCAAGGTCGAGCGCCATGCCGCTGGCACTATGTTCGCCCAGAATCCGTCCGCCCAGCCGCTCACGTGCCTCGAACAGCATGAAGGACTGGCCGCGCGCGTGCAGGGCGCGCGCCAGCGCCAGGCCGCACAGCCCGGCGCCGACGACGGCGATGTCGATGTCTGTCTCATTCATGGCTGCTCCAGGATGATGTCAATTTCATACCGTGCTACAAATCGTCCTCGAGGGCGTCCATCGCAACCAGTTGCTCGCGCAGCGCCATATGCGCGTAGAACCCGTCGTACTTGTCGTACAGCGGATCGCTCTGCAGCGCGCCGATCGCCAGTTCATCGCTGAGGTGCACGCGATAATCCTTGAGACCGTCCGCGAGCGTCGCTACGCAAGCATCGAACTCATTGGCCGCTCCGGACTGATCCACATTCGGCCCATGGGTCGCGCGAACCTTGAGCACGAAATCCTCGCGGCTGAATGCGAACCAGGCATGCGGGCGTTTCTGGTGGGGAATTTCGACGATGTAGATCATGCGCGCCGCTCAGTCGCGGATCGAGGTGACGACGTTGATCGATTGGCGCAGCCGCTCGGCGATACCGGTCGGGCTGGTCTCGTACGCCTCGCGCGCTTCGTTCAGCGCGGCCTGCGCGACGAGCGCCTCGTCCCAGGTGAGCGGAACGCGCCCGGCCAGGTGGGTGGCATCGGGCACCGCCTCGAGGATGGCTTTCCAGTTGGGATGCTGGACAATCGGAATGAGCCACTCGGTCTCCTTCACGCCGTCCAGAAAAACGGCGCGGCCGATGACTTGAAGATTGCGCCCGTCCTCGGTGGTCTTGATGTGCGTTCCCATCTCTTCGTTCTCCTTGGTGCGTTGTGCGCGGTGGTTAGATCAGCTTGCTAGTCGTCTTCCATCGACGGCAGCAGAATCACTTCGTCCGGAATGCCGTTGCCGTTTTCCTCGAAGCCGAGGCCGCCAACCAGCGAATAGCCCGCATCCCCTTCGAGCAGCACCACCGCCTGCCCGGGCATCTGCTGCAGTGCGGTAATCAGTTGCTCGACGGTCATTGCGTGTCCGGGCTCACGGCGAGCCAGATGTCGATATCCCCCCGGACCATCCAGTTCAGGGTAATGGCGCGGAAGGCCTTGTCTTCCGCCGTCTGCCAGACCACGCACAGCAGGGCTTCGTCCTTTGTCAGCAGCTCGTTTTTCTCCAGCTTTCGCTGGGCCGCCGCACAGGCCAGCGGGTCGGCTTGATGGTGCGAGAACACCTCGCTGGCCGCGCCGATGCCAGCGGCTATCTCGTCCGGCGAGGCCATGTCGACGTGTTCGCCTTCGAAGGTGATGCGTGCCTGCATGGGTTTCTCCTGTAGCTGTGTCATACGGAACAAGGCTGCTGCGCGGGCCGCTCCAGTGCCATGCCGCGGAATATCGAGCAGCGCCTGAACACCTCGGCACTGGGTTTGACCTGCTTGTGGTTACAAAACTTGGCTGCAAGCTTGGCCAGCCCCTTGATGTCGCGGCCGCTGGCACTGGGGAACAGCGCGACCAGTTCGTCCAGCAGGGCGTCGTCGATCTCCAACTCGAACTGCGCCAGCATCACCTGCCAGATCCGGCGCCGGGCTTCGCCATCGGGCGGCTCGTAGCGGATCATGGCGATGCAGCGCGAGACGATGGCCTCGTCGATGTCGTCCACCCGGTTGGTGGTCAGGAACAGCAGGCCGTTGAAATATTCCAGCACGCGCAGGAACACGCCGACCACGGCGTTCATGGCGATGTTGTCGTCGCGGCGCTTGATGTAGACGTCTGCCTCGTCGATCAGCATCACCGCGCCCCAGCGCTGCGCCCGGGTCAGCACGTCCTTGAGCGCGGTTTCCATCGCCGCCACGTTCAGCCCCAGTTGCCCGGAATGCACGCGGTACAGCGGACGCTGGATGATTTCCGAATAGACCTCGGCGGTCAGCGTCTTGCCCACCCCGGCGGGCCCTGCGCACAGCACCGTGGTGCCGCCGGACTTGCCGGCCACGATGTCGTCCATCAGCACATCCATTTCGGCGGTCAGGATGTCGATGAGATCGGTCTGCTCCGGCGGCAGGATCAGCTTCTGCTTCAATGCCGGCTGGTATTCGTAGAGCGCGATGTCGTCCACGTGCACCCACAGGTAGTGGTGCAGATCGAGGTGGAACATGAAGAGGTAGGGATGCACCGGCAGTTGCGTGAACAGACCCGTGGGCATCGCGGCCCGGGATTCGCCGACTTCTGTTTCCGCATTGTATTGATTGCTCTTCGCCGCCTTGCGCAGGTACGGGCCGAGGATGTCCCCGGTCGCCTCCAGCGTGGTGGTGCGCGCACTCAGGATGCCCTCGTCGTTCACCAGCCGGGTGACGCCGCCGCCGGAGGACAGCACCACCACGTCCTTGCGCGACCAGTCGGTGTCGCGGTGGGTTGCGGTCGGGTCTTCTGCGTAAAATCCGGTGCCCCGGGCGGAGAACTGCGCGCCATAGCGGCCGCGCCAGTCGAAATAGCGCTCGACGCTATCGTCGTAGGCGGCGATCAGTTCAGCGCTTTCCCGCACGTAGCCCTTGGCGGCGAAAATTTCCGCCACTGTCCTGTCGACGATGTCGGTGGCGGAAATGCGGAAGGCCGCTGTGGCGAGCGTGCCCTTGGCATTGGCCCTGAGTTCGAGCACCACCTTGCCGGTCTCGTCGTTGGACGACGCGATGTAGTCGAGCCGGGTGACCACGTAGGCCAGCGGTTTGTCCGATACGTTCACCCGAAACAGCCAGCCGCGCAGGGCATCCGTCGCCAGGTAGCTGGCGATCGCCGGCATCAGCAATTCCAGATCGTCGTCGGGACCAAAGCGGGTGCCCTGGCCGTCGAACGCCTGCTGCAGCGTGGCGAGTTGCGCGGCGCGCGTGCGCATGGCGGGACCGGCTTCGCGGTAGAGATTGCCGAGGAATCCCAGTTCTGCGCCGGAGAACCGGCTGAACGGCAGCGTGACCTTGTTGCCGAAGCGCAGCTGGTCCTGAAGCGGCGCGAGGCGCGGGAATTCCGTGATCAAGGCCTCGACATAAGGCCGCTCGATCTGAAGATTCATGGCCTTGCTCCGCCCACATCAGCCAATGGCTTGCATTCGAAAATCTCCGGCTGGTTGGTGCGGTAGACCCGCAACCACATCAGCGTGGCCGGCACCAGGGAACACACGGCGAACCACAGCGCGTCCTGTTCCGCATCCTTGTCGGCACCGAGTTGCCGCGCGACGGTGTGCCAGCCCTCCCAGTCCACTTCGGCAAGCGTGGATTGCGCCTGCGGCGACAGGTTGGCTGCGCTCTCGCTCAGGGTCTTTACCTGACGCCGGGTTTCCGCACGGGTGAGGCGTGAGGCGAGGAACGCGTCCTTTTCCAGCCCCTCGGTCAGGATGAGCACGGCGACCCCCGCCTCTTCGATAATCGATAGCAGCGATGCATTCAGCATGAGCGATTTCCCGGAGACCCGTTTCGGCGCGCGGGGCGGCGACGAAAGGCATAGCCCAGTATTTCAAGCACGCAGCATCCCCAGGAAAGTCCGCGCTTTTTCATGCGACCCGTGATGTTGGGTTTTGTCGCAAACGCGACAAAACCGCAGCGCGATTCCGTGCGTGGACGAATGCCTGTCATTTGCGCCGGGGCCGCTCCGACGGAGCATAGTTGCTGAAGTGACCTTCGCGGGCGGCCTGACCGCGTGCGCGTGCGAGCATCGCCTGGGTCTTGCCCGGAGACGCCGGCAGCGACACCTGTTTCTCTACTTCGGCGCTCCCGCATTCAGGGCACACGTAAGCGGTCGATCCGCGCACCAGCAACTCGAAATCACAGTTGCATTCCCTGCAGTGAAAGTCGTATAGCGGCATGCATCCTCCTGTAGCGTTTGCGACAAACGGCTTGTACAGGCAGGTATATGCAAGATTGAGGCCTGGTCACCGGGAAGTGGGCCAGAGAATCCGGTCAAGCTTGTAAGCAGGTAACGCCGGTTACGAATCCGGGCCAGGAAGGCCTGGCAAGAAGGGGATTTTTGACGGACGAGGAATCAACGCGGGCCACCCGCATCCCTGCATTCAGGCCCGCTGGCAGCCTTGCTGGAAGATCGCGCAATACAGCCCAACCAGATCATCGAATGGATGCGGGAACGGTTTGCGCCCGCTTCGGATGTCGTTGGGGGTTGCGCGCACAATATCCCCCGACATGAACGTGCGCTGCCTCTCGGGACAAAGCCGAACATCACGCCCAGTACTTCGCCTTGTCCGGCAGCACCCAGCGCACGCCGCCGCGCGGGTCTTCCTTGTCGCCCCGGTAGCGGGGGATCAAATGGATATGCAGGTGCGGCACGCTCTGCCCGCCGGCCTGGCCATGGTTGATGCCGATGTTGTAGCCATCCGGCTGGTGGTATTTGTCGAGGATGGCCTTGGCCTGCGCCAGCGACTTCAGCAGCGCGGCCTGCTCGGCTTCGGTGGCATCGAACAGGGTGGCGAAATGGCGGCGCGGGATGATGACGGTGTGGCCGAGCGAGACGGGAAAGCCGTCGCGATAGACAACGGTGAGTTCGTCCTCGGCCATGATGCGGATGGGGTCGAGGTGGCAAAAGGGACAGGGTTTGTTGAAGGGTGCGGTCATGCCAGGCTGTGCTCGTGTTGTTTGCAGTAAGGCCGGTTGCGGTTCTGCGAGGTGGATGCGTGTGCCTTTTTTAGAGCCGAAGTTTAACGCATGCCGACGTCGGTCCGGCCGTCAGACAGGGCTTGCGCAGCGGCAGGTTCAACCCAAATTTCCGGGGGCGATGTAGGCAACGCCCGCGCATGCCGGCGGGAAATGGAGTCGAGGGACCGCCTGCATCCGTCCCGGCCAGGCACAAGGGTTTGGGGCCCCAATGGGGAGCCAAGCCCGCAGGGACGCGGCTTGCAGCACCCTATGGCTTGCAGAACATGGCTGAGCGGCGCCTTCGTGGCAAACGATAACTATCTGATTCGCAAAGTATTCCTGATTACTTTGCGCTGCTTGCCCCGGGGAGAGACGAATCTCCTATTGTCTACGCGGTATGGGATTCGGGTAATGTATCGATTCCTGGCATCGAGCAAATCGGGTACCGGCCCGCCAGGCACGGAAATTGGGGCATTGCCAGCAGGGGAGGTATTCCACAATAATCGGCACCGGGGTTTCCCACTCAAACACCAATGGAGCTTTTAAGACATGAACAGAAAAGAACTGATTGACGCACTGGCCGCCCATACCCAGTCCACCAAAGCAGATGCCGAGCGCAACGTCGCCGGCCTGCTGGACATCATCTCGAACACGCTGAAAAAAGGCGACTCGCTCACGCTGGTTGGCTTCGGCACATTCGAGGTGCGCAAGCGCGCTGCCCGTACCGGCCGCAACCCCAAGACCGGCGAAGAGCTGAAGATCAAGGCGTCCAAGGTTCCCGCATTCAAGCCGGGCGCAACGCTGAAGGGCCTGGTAAACGGCATCAAGAAGAAGTAAATCTGTCGCCGGCGCCGGTCGTCCCGCCACGCGGAGCGACCGGATCGGACGCTGCCGCACACGGCGGTGCTCCTGCAAGTCCTCCAAACCTATACACCTGCAAGCGATTCAGTGCGCGCGATCTTCGTCGCCGACGCTTGATCATCCCCATGCCGCCAGTCCGGCCACTCCAGTCCATTTGACGCCTCGCATGCGCGGGTGCCGCTCAAGCCGATCTTAAATCCGCTACAGACTTATCCCGCCTGCCCGAAGCGGAAGCTCGAGGCCGTCACCCCGCCGAAGAAGTCCTGCTCGTGGTAAACGCAGACGGCAGCTTCATCCTCGGCTGCGCCGACAGCGACCATCAGTGGAATCAGATGGTCCGCCTGCGGATGGGCACGCCGGGCCGAGGGCGCCTCCTCCCACTGCAGCAGGCGCTGGGTACGCGCTGCTGGCGGTGAGTCTACGAGCGTCTCCTGCAACCAGGCATCGAACGCCTCCGATGCCTCCTTGGCCGGTGGGCCGAACGCCTGCAAATTGTGATAGCTGAGGCCGCTTCCGATGATCAACACGCCTTCGTCGCGCACAGGTGCAAGCGCCCGCCCCAGCGCGAGGTGCGCTTGCGGGTCGTAGCCTGTCTGCAACGACAGCTGGATGACCGGGACGTCGGCTTCGGGATACAGCACGGCCATCGGGGCGAAGCAGCCGTGGTCGAAGCCGCGGTGCGCGTCGAGGCGGACCTCGATGCCCGCCGCTTCGAGCAGATGTTTCACCCGGGCGGCCAGTTCGGGCGACCCTGGGGCGCCGTATTGCACATGGTAGGTGTGCTCCGGAAAACCGCTGTAGTCGTAGACCATGGGCGGGTGCCGGTTCGCCATCACGGTGAACGCACTTGCCTCCCAGTGGCCCGACACCATCAAGACTGCACGGGGCTTGCTGCCCAGTTCACGCGCCAGCGCCTGCAGCGACGCCTCGAGCGGACGATAGTGCTCGCGGAATGCGCCCGTGAGATAAGGCCACGGGCCGCCGCCGTGGGAGAGAAAATAGGTGGGCAGCCGTTTCATGTCGACCTCCTTTCAGCACAGCACGCAAGCAATGGCTGCAGCCGGCGACGCACACTCGCGGCTCGCGGCCCGTCATGACTCAGGCACCCGCCCTTACTGCCAGCCGCCGCCGAGCGCCTTGTAAAGCGTTACGCCATTGGCGGCAGCTGACAGGCGCACGCCGATCAGATCCAGTTCGGCGCCATAGAGCGTGCGCTGAGCGTCGAGCAGGCCGAGAAAGCTGTCCACACCGCCCTTGTAGCGCGCTTCCGACAGGCGGAAGCCTGCTGCGGTAGCGTCGACCAGCGCGCGCCTCGCGTCAAGCTGCTCAGTGAGGGTGGCACGCTCCGCGAGCGCATCGGCCACCTCGCGGAAGGCGCTCTGGATGGCTTTCTCGTACTGGGCGACGTTGATGTCGCGCTGCACCTCGGCCACGTCCAGACTCGCACGCAAGCGGCCGGCCTCGAAGATCGGGATGCGGATCTGCGGCATGAAGCTCCAGATGCCGGACCCGCCGTCGAACAGGCCGCCCAGCGTGCTGCTCGCGGTGCCGGCTGCGGCGGTGAGCGAGATGCTCGGGAAGAACGCTGCGCGCGCCGCACCGATGTTGGCGTTGGCGGCACGCAGCGAACGCTCGGCCTGCAGGATGTCGGGGCGGCGCGCCAGCACTTCGGAGGGCACGCCGGCGGGCAGTTCGGCCACCGCGCTCGCGGTGTCGGGCAGCCTGTCGGGCAGCAGTTCGGCCGGCAACGGGGCGCCGACGACGAGCGCGAGTGCGTTCTCGTCCTGCGCGACGAAGCTGCGGTAGCGGGCGGCGTCGGCGCGGGCGCTTTCCAGCAGCGTCTGCGCCTGGTGCAGGTCGAGCGCCGACACCGCACCGGCTTCGAACAGGCGGCGGGTCAGCTCGTGGGACTGCTGCCGCGTCTCGAAGGTGCTGCGCGCCAGCGCCAGCCGCTCGCGGTCGGCCGCGCGCGTCAGCCAGGCGTTGGCGACTTCGGCCACCAGGCTGATCTGCGCGCTGCGACGCGCCTCCTCGGTGCCGAGATAGGTTTCAAGCGCCTCAGCATTGAGGCTGCGGACGCGGCCGAAGAAATCCAGCTCATAGGCGGACATGCCCACGGTGGCGCTGTACTGGCGGCTGGTCTCGGCCTCGCCGCTGCGGGTCAACTCGCCCGGCAGGCGCTGTACCGTCTGGCTGGCGGTCGCACCGATGGCGGGGAACAGGTCGGCGCGCTGGATGCGGTACTGCGCGCGCGCCTTCTCGATGTTGAGTGCGGCGACGCGCAGGTCGCGGTTGTTGACCAGCGCCAGCGCGATCACCTCGCGCAGGCGCGCATCGGCGAAATAATCGCGCCAGGCGATGGCGTCAGCCGGCGGCAACGCCGCCGGGGACTCGGTCGGCGCCGCATACGGGAACGTAGCCGGAACCGGCGCCGCGGGGCGCTGGTACTCCGGGATCATCGTGCAGGCGCCAGTCAGGGTGGCGGCGAGCACGACGCTCAGGGTGCGGAGCTTGCTCATCATTTGATCTCCTGCGGAACCGGAACGGGGGACGCGCTATCCGCCTGCGGCTTGTCCTTGAATATGCGCTTGATCACCACGTAGAACAGCGGCACGAAGAAGATGCCGAGTGCGGTGGCGGCAAGGGTGCCGCCCAGCACCCCGGTGCCAATCGCGTTCTGGCTGCCGGAGCCGGCGCCGGTGGCGAGCGCCAGCGGCAGCACGCCAAGGCCGAACGCAAGCGAGGTCATCAGGATCGGGCGCAGGCGCATGCGCACGGCGTCCAGGGTAGCGGTGACGAGATCCTTGCCGGCGTCCATTTCCGCCTTGGCGAATTCGACGATCAGGATGGCATTCTTCGACGACAGGCCGATGATGGCGAGCAATCCGACCTGGAAGTAGATGTCGTTCGACAGCCCGCGCCCGGTGGCGGCCAGCAGCGCGCCGACCACACCGAGCGGCACCACCAGCATCACCGCAAACGGCACCGACCAGCTTTCATACAGCGCGGCCAGGCAGAGGAACACCACCAGCAGCGACAGCGCATACAGCGCCGGTGCCTGCGAACCGCTGCGGCGTTCCTCCAGGGAGGTGCCGGTCCACTCGTAGCCGATGCCGGGCGGCAGCTGGGCCATGATGTCTTCCACCGCCTCCATCGCCTCGCCCGACGACAGGCCCGGCGCGGCCTGGCCGAGCAGCTCGACCGAGGACTGCCCGTTGTAGCGCTCGAGGCGGGGCGAACCGTAGCTCCATTTGGCCTGGGTGAAGGCGGAGAACGGCACCATCTCGCCGGCCTGGTTGCGCACATACCATTTGCCGAGATCTTCCGGCGTCATGCGCGCGCTGGCGTCGGCCTGCAGATACACCTTCTTGATGCGGCCGCGGTCGATGAAGTCGTTGACGTAGGTGCCGCCCCAGGCGGTGGACAGCGTGTCGTTGATGTCGGCCACTGTCACGCCGAGCGCACCCGCCTTGGCATGGTCGATGTCGAGCTGAAACTCGGGCGTGTCGTCCTGGCCGTTGGGGCGCACCCCCACCAGGCGCGCGTCCTGCGCCGCCATGCCGAGGAACTGGTTGCGTGCGGCGATCAAGGCCTCGTGACCGAGGCCGGAACGATCCTGCAGCTGCACGTTGAAACCGCTCGAGGTGCCGAGCTCGATCACCGCCGGCGGCACGAAGGCGAACACCATCGCCTCGCGGATCTGCGAGAACGCGCCCATCGCGCGCCCCGCCACCGATTTCACGTCCATGCCGGCCGCGTGGCGTTCGTCCCAGTGCTTCAGGTTGACGAAGCCGATGCCCATGTTCTGGCCGCTGCCGCCGAAGCTGAAGCCGGCCACGGTGAACACCGCGCGCACGGTGTCCTTTTCGTTTTCCAGGTAATGGCGCTCGACCTTCTTCAGCACCTCCAGCGTGCGTTCCTGGGTGGCGCCGGCGGGCAGCATGACCTGATTGAACATGATGCCCTGATCCTCTTCCGGCAGGAAAGACGTGGGCATGCGTGCGAACAGCAGGACGAGCACTGCGATGATCGCCAGATAGATGGCGAGATAACGCACGCTGCGCTTCAGGATGCCGCCCACCGCCGATTCATAGCGCTGCGTGTTGCGTGCGAACGTGCGGTTGAACCAGCTGAAGAAGCCCCCCAGAAAACGGCCTTCGCCGTGGCCGTGGCCCTTTTCCACCGGCTTCAGCAGGGTGGCGCACAAGGCCGGGGTGAACACGATTGCCACCAGCACAGACAGTGCCATCGCCGAGACAATGGTGATCGAGAACTGACGGTAGATCACGCCGGTGGAGCCGCCGAAGAAGGCCATCGGCACGAACACCGCCGACAGCACCAGGCCGATGCCGACCAGCGCGCCGGTGATCTGGCGCATCGATTTCTTGGTCGCCGCCTTCGGCGACAGGCCCTCCTCGCTCATCACGCGCTCGACGTTTTCCACCACCACGATGGCGTCGTCCACCAACAGCCCGATCGCCAGCACGATGCCGAACATGGTCAGGGTGTTGATCGAGAAGCCGAACGCCGCCATCACGCCGAAGGTGCCGAGCAGCACCACCGGGATCGCGATGGTGGGAATGAGGGTGGCGCGCAGGTTCTGCAGGAACAGGAACATCACCAGAAACACCAGCGCGACGGCTTCGATCAGCGTCATGACCACCGACTTGATCGAAATCCGGACGAAGGGCGTGGTGTCGTAAGGCACCACCGATTCCACCCCGGCAGGAAAATAGGGCTGCAGTTCGGCGAGCTTGGCGCGCACCGCATCGGCGGTTTCCAGCGCATTGGCGCCGGCGGCGAGCTTGATGCCGACGCCCGCGGCGGGCTGGCCGTTGAAGCGCGCAACCGTGCCGTAGTTCTCGGCGCCGATCTCGACGCGGGCGACGTCCTTGAGGCGCACCTCGCCCCCCTGCGCCGAGGTGCGCAGCAGGATGGCATTGAATTCCTCCACGCTCTGCAGGCGGCTCTGCGCGGTGATCGTCGCGCTGAAGCCCTGGCCGGGCATGGCCGGCGTGCCACCGAGCTGGCCGGCCGACACCTGCGTGTTCTGCGCCTGGATCGCGGCCTTGACGTCGGCCGGGGTGAGCCTGAAGCTGGTCAGCCGGGCCGGGTCGAGCCACACCCGCATCGCGTACTGCGCGCCGAACACCTGCACCTCGCCGACGCCGGTGACGCGCGACAGCGAATCCTGCACGCTGGACACGACAAAATCGGACAGGTCGTTGGCGGTCTGATTGCCATCCGCCGAGACGAAACCGATCACCATGAGGAAGTTGCGGGCCGACTTCGCCACCTGCACGCCCTGCTGCTGTACCGCCTGCGGCAGCAAGGGCAGCGCGGTCTGCAGCTTGTTCTGCACCTGCACCTGGGCGATGTCGGGGTCGGTGTCGGCGCTGAAGGTGAGCGTCACCGAGGTGCGGCCGTAGGCATCGCTCGCCGAGTTCATGTAGAGCAGGCCGTCGAGGCCGGTCATCTTCTGCTCGATGACCTGCGTCACCGAGTCTTCCACCGCCTTTGCCGACGCGCCGGGATAGCTGGCGCTGATGGCGATCGCGGGCGGGGCGATGGCGGGATATTGCGATATCGGCAGGCCGAGGATGGACAGCGCCCCCGCCAGCATGATGATGATGGCGATGACCCAGGCAAAGATGGGGCGGTCGATGAAGAAATTGGCCATGGTCGCTTACCTCACTTCGCTGGGGCGGCTGCGGGACTTGCCGCTGCTGCATCCTGCACCTGCACCTGCACCGGCGCACCCGGCCTCACCCGCTGCAGGCCTTCCACGATGACGCGGTCGCCGGCGGCCAGGCCCTCGGTCACCACCCACTGGTCGCCGAGCGACTGCGCCGTCTTGACGACGCGCGGTTCAACCTTGCTTTCGGCATTGACCAGCATGACGGTCGCATTGCCTTTCGGGTCGCGGCTCACGGCCGCGTGCGGCACCCGGATGGCATTGTCCTGCACGCCCTGCGCCAGCCGCGCGCGCACATACATGCCGGGCAACAGCTCGCCCTTGGGGTTGGGGAACACCGCGCGCAGGGTGACGCTGCCGGTGGCCTGGTCGACCGTCACTTCCGAGAATGCCAGCTTGCCTGCGGCACCGTAGAGGCTGCCGTCTTCCAGCACCAGTTGCACCGGCACGGCGTTGCCGCTAACGCGCTGCAGCTTGCCGGATTCGAGGTCGCGCTTCATGTGCAACAGCTCGGTGCTGGATTGCGTCAGGTCGACATAGATTGGATCGAGCTGCTGCACGGTGGCGAGTGCCGCCACCTGGTTCGCGGTGACCAGCGCGCCCGGCGTCACTGTCGAGCGGCCGATGCGCCCGGCAATCGGCGACGCGACACGCGTGTAACTGAGATCGATGCGCGCCCGGTCGAGCGCGGCCTTCGCTGAACCGACGTCGGCCTGCGCCTGTTTCATCGCGGCGACGGCTTCTTCGTTGGCCTGCTTGCTCACCGCCTCGATTTTCACCAGTTCGGCATAGCGCTCGGCCTTCAGTCGCGCCGCGTCAAGATTCGCCTCCGCGCGTGCGAGGCTGGCGCGGGCGCTGTCGGCGGCCGCCTGATATGTGGCCGCGTCGATCTGGTACAGCACCTGGCCGGCCTTGACCACGCTGCCCTCCTTGAACAGGCGTTGCTTGACGATGCCCGTCACCTGCGGCCGCAATTCGGCAATCAGATAGGGGGCGGTGCGCCCGGGCAACTCGCTCGCAACCGGCACCGACTCGACCTTCACCGTCAGCACCGTGACGGCAGGCGCGGACTGCCCCGCCGCGCCCGCCGCGTTCTGCTGCTCGTTGCCACCACATGCGGCAAGCAGAAAGGCGCTCGCCAGCGCGAGGCCTAAGGGTTTGAACATCAGCTTGCGGTGGATCTGCATGGGTGGCCTCTTGAAATTGCGCAGGTAAATTAAGCGGGTGAAATTGAACGGGATGCCCCAGTCCATTCGGACTGGGGACCGCAAATTTCGAACAAGCATTATAGAATGAACGTTCAATCTATATTAGAATTGGTTTAAGCGCAAGATTTGCAGACCCTGACCGGAGGAAAGCATGTCAGTCACACTCGACCACCCGTCCGAAGCCTCGCGCGCCGAAACGCGGCGTGCCCAGATCCGCGCTGCGGCGGCGGACTGCTTCCGCCAGCACGGATTCCACGGCACCAGCATCGCGCAGATTTCGAAAGCGGCCGGCATGAGCACCGGCCACATCTATCACTACTTCGAGAACAAGGAAGCGATCATTGCCGACATCGTCGCCCAGGATCTGGAGCGCTCGCTGACGCTGACCACCGAATTGCGCTCGGCGAGCGACGTCAAGGACGCGATGGTCGAGCGCGCCATCGAGGGCGTTGAACACAACCTCGACCCGAGCAGCGCCGGCCTCCAGCTGGAGATCGTCGCCGAAGCGGCACGCAACCCCCATATCGCAGAAATCGTTCGCGCCGCCGACCGGGCATGCCGTGGCAGCCTCGCCGACACCATCCGCACCCAGCGCCAGGCAGCCGGTCACCAGGACAGCGAAGCCACCATCGCCGGCATGGTGGAAGCCCTCGCCGCCATGTTCGAGGGCCTGCGGATCCGCACCATCCGCAACCCGGATCTCGATCAGGCTGCCGTGGTGCAGGTGTTCCGGCGCATGATCCACGATCTGCTTTCGCAGACCCCCTGACCACAAAACCCGTAAGGATTTCAAAGCGCTCGATGCGGCTAGAATGTCGCCTTTTGCGCAGGAGTCCCCCATGTCCGAACCCGTTGTGTATGACCGCAACCCCGCCGAACTCGAACTCGAAGCCGGTGAATATTTTTGGTGTACCTGTGGTCGCTCGATGACGCAGCCGTTCTGCGACGGTTCGCACGAAGGCACCGACATGGAACCGCTGTCGTTCGTTATCGCGGAAAAGACCACGGTATGGCTGTGCAACTGCAAGCACACCCTGGACAAGCCGTTCTGCGACGGTTCGCACAACAACCTGCCCGACGATATTTTCTGAACCCGCGATGATCGCCACGCCGGAGGCGGTGCTCGATTTCTGGTTCGGCGCGCCGGGGCCAGCGACGGAGGTCGCCGCGCGGCAGCGCCCGCTGTGGTTCGCCAAGTCCGCTGCCAACGATCGAATCGTGGCAGCGCGCTTTGCCGAAACGCTCGTTGCGGCGGGCAAGGGCGATCTCGACAACTGGGCCGTCAGCCCGCGCGGACGGCTTGCACTGATCGTGGTGCTGGACCAGTTTCCGCACCACGTCCATCGCGGCCACGGCCAGTCGTTCGCCTACGATGCGCGGTCGCTGGCGCTCGCGCTGAACATGATCGAGCACGGCGAGGATGCGCGCGTCACCCCGATCGAGCGGGTGTTTGTTTACCTGCCGCTGGAACACGCCGAATCGATCGAGATGCAGGACCGGTCGGTCGCGCTGTACGAAAAACTGGTCAACGAAGCCGCTGCCGACGAGCGGCAACTGTTCGAGGGCTTCCTCGATTACGCCCGCAAGCATCGCGACGTCGTGGCCCGCTTTGGCCGCTTTCCACACCGCAATGAATTGCTCGGGCGCCCGAGCACCCTCGAGGAAATCGAATTCCTCAAGCAGCCCGGCTCGCGCTTCTAGCCGTTAAAATGGCGGGCTCTTGTGCCCCTTGGGTATTCGCCCGGCTTTTTCCATGTCCCGCCAGATCCTCGTCACCTCCGCCCTGCCCTACGCCAACGGCAGCATCCACCTCGGCCACCTGGTCGAATACATCCAGACCGACATCTGGGTGCGCTTCCAGAAAATGCGCGGCCACGACTGCCGCTACATGTGCGCCGACGACACCCACGGCACCGCGATCATGCTGCGCGCCGAAAAGGAAGGCGTCACGCCGGAGACGCTGATCGGCCGCGTGTGGGACGAGCACACGCGCGACTTCGCCGGCTTCAACATCGGCTTCGACCATTACTACTCGACGCATTCGGATGAAAACCGCGAGCTGGCCTCCAAAATCTACCTGCGCCTGCGGGAAGCCGGGCTCATTGAGGTCAAGACCATCGCCCAGCTGTACGACCCGGTGAAGAACCTGTTCCTGCCGGACCGCTTCATCAAGGGCGAATGCCCCAAGTGCGGCGCGGCCGATCAGTACGGCGACAACTGCGAAGTGTGCGGCGCCACCTACAGCCCGACCGAACTGAAGAACCCGGTGTCGGCGGTGTCGGGGACAACGCCGGTGCACAAGGATTCCGAGCATTACTTCTTCAAGCTCGGCGACTGCGAAGCCTTCCTGCGCGAGTGGACCAAGTCAGGCGCGCTGCAGGACGAAGCCGCCAACAAGATGCAGGAATGGTTCGCATCGGGTCTGAACAACTGGGACATCAGCCGCGACGCGCCCTACTTCGGCTTCGAGATCCCCGACGCGCCGGGCAAGTATTTCTATGTGTGGCTGGACGCGCCGGTGGGTTACATGGCGAGCTTCGCCAAGTACGCGGCGGACAACGGCCTCGACTTCGACGCCTGGTGGGGCGCGGATTCGAAAACCGAACTGGTGCACTTCATCGGCAAGGACATCCTGTATTTCCACGCCCTGTTCTGGCCGGCCATGCTCAAGTTTTCCGGCCACCGCCTGCCGACCGCGGTGTATGCGCACGGTTTTCTGACGGTGAACGGGCAGAAGATGTCGAAGTCGCGCGGCACCTTCATCACCGCCGAGAGCTACCTCGCGCAGAAGCTCAATCCCGAGTGGCTGCGCTACTACTACGCCGCCAAGCTCAACGGCTCGATGGAGGACATCGATCTCAACCTCGACGACTTCGTTGCGCGGGTGAACTCCGACCTGGTCGGCAAGTTCATCAACATCGCCAGCCGCACCGCCGGCTTCATCCACAAGAACTTCGACGGCAAGCTCGCCGACGGCGTCGCCAACCTCGAATTGATCGCCGACTTCCAGGCTGCAGCCAACACCATCGCCGCGCATTACGAGGCGCGCGATTATTCCAGGGCGCTACGCGAGATCATGGCGCTGGCCGACCGGGCCAATCAGTACGTGGCCGACGAAAAACCCTGGGAACTGGCGAAGAAGCCCGAAGCGGTCTATCGACTGCATGAAGTCTGCACGGTCGCGCTGAATTGCTTCCGTCTCTTGACCCTGTACCTGAAGCCGGTGCTGCCGAAACTCGCCGGTGAGGTCGAAGCCTTCCTCAACATTCCGTCGCTGGCCTGGGAAGATGCCCAAAGCCTGTTCATCCGCCACCGCATCAACGCATACAACCACCTGATGACCCGTATCGACCCCAAATCCATCGAAGCCATGGTAGACGCCAACAAGCAGAACCTCGAACCGACGCCGGCTCCCGCGCCGGTGCGCCACGCCGAAGCGCAGGTGCACGCCGCGCAGCCGGCGACCGTCCCTGTTGCCGACACGATCAGCATCGACGATTTCGCCAAGATCGACCTGCGCATCGCCCGCATCGCCAACGCGGAGCACGTCGAAGGCGCCGACAAGCTGCTGCGGCTCACGCTCGACGTCGGCGAACTCGGCACGCGCCAGGTGTTCGCCGGCATCAAATCGGCCTATGCGCCGGAAGCGCTGGTGGGCCGGCTCACCGTGGTGGTCGCCAACCTCGCCCCGCGCAAGATGAAGTTCGGCATGAGCGAGGGCATGGTGCTGGCAGCCTCGGGCGAAGCGCCCGGCCTCTTCATTCTGTCGCCCGACAGCGGTGCGCAGCCGGGCATGAAGGTGAAGTGATACTGAAATGGCACTGGCATGAAGACGCAGCACCTGCTGATTCAGGGTCGCGTGCAGGGCGTCTGGTTTCGCGAATCGATGCGGCGCGAAGCCGAACGCCTGGGGGTGACGGGCTGGGTGCGCAATACGCCCGATGGCGCGGTGGAAGCCGTGGCCCAGGGTCCTGACGAAGCAGTCGACGCCCTCATTGCATGGGCACACGTCGGCCCGCCCATGGCGCGGGTGCAGCGCATCACCCAGACCGACACGCAGGGCCAGTTCAACGGATTCGAGAAGCAGGTCAGCTAGGCAAACACCAAACAAGTCGTCACCCCGGCAGTGCGCAGTTGTTACAGCTTTAGCTGTTTACAACCGCGGCCTGCCCCTTGCGGGTAAAAGCCGGGGTCCAGGTGCTTGATTTAACTGGATTCCGGCTTTCGCCGGCATGACGATTGTGGGCTTATTCGGTGCTTCTTAGGCGCGCGCCTCGGGCGAGGCCAGGATAAGCCAGGACAAGCGGGCAAAAAAATGCCCGGCTCGAGAGCCGGGCAGAATATCCACCAAAGGAGGCGGATTGGAGGAGACAACACGAAGTGCCGTTAGCGGCGACTTCAGCGTTATTAGAATAGTCTAATATTCTTGGATGCCTGTCAACACTTTGTTGCACAAAAGCGGTGAACCGGTACTTTAATATCATCCGGAATCCGCCCCCTCAGTAAATCACCTGCACCGCCTCGGGCTTCAGCCAGTCGCCCAGCGACTCGAGCAGACGGTCGTCCAGCCGCACCTGCCAGTCCTCTCCGAGCCGCACGCGACAGCTCGCCTCGTGGGTGTGGTAATCCACCCAGACCGGGCAACCACCCTCCTGCGCCTTGTAGGGCGCGAGCAGGTCGGCCAGCTTGCGGCCACTGTTGGACTGGGCGTGGCACTGGCCGTTGCAGGCCAGCCGCAGGCCCCGGGCGAAGCGGGTGCGCGCGCCGGCCAGGTCGTAGATTTTTTCCGCGGTGACCCGCAGGCCGCCCGAATAATCGTCGCGATTGACCTTGCCTTCGATGACCAGCAGGGTGTCGTCCTTCAGCAGATGGCGGTTCTGCTCGTAGAGCTCGTTGAAGATCACCACCTCGACCTGCGCGGTCGCGTCGTCGAGCAGCAGAATCATCATCTTGCCGCGCCGCGTCATCTGGGTGCGCAGCGAGACGACGATGCCGGCCAGCATCTGGGGCTCGCGGGCAGGCTCCAGCCGGTCGAGCTGCCTTTTGGCGAAGCCGGACACCTCGGCCAGATACGAGGTGAAGGGATGGCCGCTGAAGAAGTAGCCGAGCGCGGATTTCTCCTGCAGCAGCTTTTCCTGTTCGGGCCACACGGGCACGTCGATCAGGTCTTCGCCACCGTCGAGCAGTTCGCCGAACAGGCCGACCTGGCCGCCGCTCCGTGCCGCGCGGTCGGCGGTTTCCAGCGCCGCGCCGACCGAGGCCAGCAGGCTGGCGCGGTGCGGGTTGATGAGGTCGAACGCGCCCGCCTTCACCAGCGCTTCGAGCACGCGGCGGTTGAGATAGCGCTTGTCGACCCGTCGCGCCAGGTCGAACAGGCCTTTATACGCCCCGTTGGCTTCACGTTCGGCGACGATGGCGCCGATGGCCGCCTCGCCGCTGCCCTTGATCGCACCGAGGCCGTAGCGGATTTCGGTCTTGCTGACCGGGTCGAAGCGGTAGCCGGATGAATTGATGTCGGGCGGCAGCATCGTCAGCCCGTTGGCGCGACAGTCCTCGTAGAACACCCGCACCTTGTCGGTGTCGGACATTTCCGACGACATGGTCGCCGCCATGAACTCGGCCGGGTAGTAGGCCTTGAGCCAGGCGGTGTGGTACGCGATCAGCGCGTAGGCCGCCGAGTGCGACTTGTTGAAGCCGTATTCGGCAAACTTCTCCATCAGGTCGAACAGACGCTCGGCGATCTTGGTGTCGACCCCGCGCTTGGCTGCGCCCTCGAGGAAAATCGAGCGCTGCACCGCCATTTCCTCGGGCTTCTTCTTGCCCATGGCGCGCCGCAGCATGTCGGCGGCACCGAGGCTATAGCCCGCCAGGATCTGCGCCACCAGCATCACCTGTTCCTGGTAGACGATGATGCCGTAGGTCGATTTGAGCACCGGCTCGAGGTCGACATGGAAATACTCGGGCTTCTGCTTGCCCTGCTTGCGCGCGATGAAGTCGTCCACCATGCCGGAACCGAGCGGCCCCGGCCGGTTCAGCGCCATCAGCGCGATGATGTCCTCGAAGCAGTCGCCCTTCAGCTTCTTTTCCAGATCCTTGGCCGAGCGCGATTCGGACTGGAACACCGCGGTGGTGTTGCCGTCGGCAAACAGCCGGTACACCGCCGGATCGTCGAGCGGCAGGTCTTCCAGCCTGAAGTCCTTGCGCTCCTCGTGGCGCCGCACGAAGCGCACCGCCTCGGCCAGGATGGTCAGGGTGCGCAGGCCGAGGAAGTCGAACTTGACCAGGCCGATCGCCTCGACGTCGTCCTTGTCGAACTGCGACACCATTGATTCCGAGCCTTCGGCGCGGTACAGCGGACAGAAGTCGGTGAGCTTGCCCGGCGCGATCAGCACGCCGCCCGCGTGCATGCCGACGTTGCGGGTGATGCCCTCGAGCTTTTCCGCGAGCGGCAGCAGTTCGGCGAGTTCTTCCTCGTCGCGTGCGCGCTCGTCGATTTGCGGTTCCTTCTCGCGCGCCTCGGCGAGGCTGATCCCCAACTCGTTGGGCACCAGCTTGACGAACTTGTCGACGAACAGATATGGCAGGTCGAGCACCCGGCCGACGTCGCGCAGCACCGCCTTGGCCGCCATGGTGCCGAAGGTCGCGATCTGCGACACCGCGGCGTGGCCGTACTTGTCCTTCACGTACTGGATCACGCGCTCGCGCCCGTCCTGGCAGAAGTCGACGTCGAAGTCGGGCATCGACACCCGCTCGGGGTTCAGGAAGCGCTCGAACAGCAGGTCGTAGGCCAGCGGATCGAGGTCGGTGATGGACAGGCTGTACGCCACCAGCGAACCGGCGCCGGAGCCGCGCCCCGGCCCCACCGGCACGCCGTTGTGCTTGGCCCAGTTGATGAAGTCGGACACGATGAGGAAGTAGCCGGGAAAGCCCATCTGGATGATGGTGCCGAGCTCGAACTCCAGCCGCTCGGTGTATTCGGGCAGCTTGGCGGCGCGCACCGCGTCATCCGGATAGAGGTGGGCCATGCGCGCGTGCAGGCCCTCGAAGGAACGCTGCCGCATGTAGTCGTCGAGACTCATGCCGTCCGGCGTCGGGAAGTCGGGCAGGCGGCTCTTGCCGAGCTCCAGCGTGAGGTTGCAGCGCTTGGCGATTTCGACGCTGTTGGTGAGCGCTTCGGGCAGGTCGGCGAACAGTTCCGCCATCTCGTCCGGCGTCTTGAAATACTGCTCGGCGGTGAACGGGCGCGGCCGGCGCGGGTCACCCAGCATCATGCCCTCGGCAATGCACACGCGCGCCTCATGCGCCTTGAAGTCGTCCGGCGCGACGAACTGGATCGGATGGGTCGCCACCGCCGGCAGCGCCAGCGTCGCGCCGAGGTCGAGCAGGCCGTCGATCAGGCGTTCGGCATGTGGCTGGCCGAAGCGCTGCAGCTCCAGGTAATAGCGCCCGGGAAACAGCGCGGCCCAGGCCTCGGCCGCGGCGCGCGCAGCATCCGGCTTGTCGTCGAGCAGCGCCTGCGCGACGTTGCCGACGTCGCCGCCCGACAGCGCCAAGAGGCCGTCGGTGCCGTCACGCAGCCAGGCAGGATCGATCTCGGCGTGGCCGCGATGGAGGTTTTCCAGATAGGCGCGGGTGAGCAGTTCACACAGGCGGCGATAGCCCTCGCGATGCTGCACCAGCAGCAGCAGGCGCGAGGGGCGATTGCGGTCGGCGGCGTTGGTCACCCACACGTCGCAGCCGAAGATCGGCTTGATGCCTGCGCCGCGCGCGGCGCGGTAGAACTTCACCCAGCCGAAGGTGTTGGAGAGGTCGGAGACCCCGAGTGCCGGCATGGCCATTTCGCGCGCGCGCCCGACTGCCTCGCCCACCCGCACCAGGCCATCGGAGACGGAATATTCGGTGTGCAGGCGTAGGTGGACGAATTGCGGATCGGTCATGGGACGGGAGCGGAAAAGCAGCCTGCTATTTTAACGCTGGGAGGCAAACGAGAAAAAACAAAAGGCAGCCGAAGCTGCCTTTTGTTTGATCAAGTGCCGGTATTAACCGGTATTAATTGGCGCGGCGCTTGAATTCGTTGGTGCGGGTGTCGATTTCGATCATGTCGCCGATGTCGACGAACGCGGCCACCGGCAGCTCGAACCCGGTGGGTTTGATGCGCGCCGGCTTCATCACCTTGCCCGAGGTGTCGCCGCGCACGGCCGGCTCGGTGTATTCGACTTCGCGCACCACGGTGGTGGGCATCTCGACCGAGATCGCCTTGCCGTCGTAGAACACCACTTCGACCGGCATGCCGTCGTCGAGGTAGTTCAGCGCGTCGCCGAGGTTGTCGGCTTCGATTTCATACTGGTTGTAGTCGCTGTCCATGAACACGTACAGCGGATCGGCGAAGTAGGAATAGGTGCATTCCTTGCGCTCGAGGTTGACGGATTCGAACTTGTCGTCGGCGCGATAGACGCTTTCGGTGCCGGAACCGGTGAGCAGGTTCTTCAGCTTCATTTTGACGACGGAGGAATTGCGGCCCGATTTCGAAAATTCGGCCTTCAACACGACCATCGGGTCCTTGCCGACCATCACGACGTTGCCGGCGCGGAGTTCCTGTGCGGTTTTCATGGGTGTGTCCTGCTGCGAGAGCGTGTAAGGGATTAAGAAAGCCCGTTATTTTAACTTATTTTCAACGAAATCAACCAGCTTGTCGGTGAGCCGCCCGGCACGCCCGAGGCGGTCGCACCAGCCCGCCGCATGCGCCTCGATGGCGGCCTGTTGCGCCCGCCACGCCGTCCAGGACGCCGCCACGTCATCCGCTTCCGGCATCCCGTTCCAGTGCCGCCACATGCCGACCACCGCGCGTGCCGCGGCGTCATCCAGCCCGTCCGTGTAGTGCATCAGCAGCGCATGGGTCTTGTCCCAGTGCACCGCGTCGGCCTGCGGGTAGGCCTGCCACACCAGCGGGCGCGCCGCCCACTGCGCACGCACGCAGGAATCCTCGCCGCGAACGAAATTGAGGTCGCACGCCCACAGCAGATGGTCGTACGCGTCCTGGTCCAGAAACGGCAGGATGTGCAGCTTGAGGGCGCCGCGCCGGTGCGACGCGCCGGCCTGCAGGTCGGCGACCGACAGCCACGCCGCCAGCTGCGGGATGACCCGGCCTTCGGGCACGAGACAGGTGACCGGGCGCGGATCGGCCGCCCAGGCATCGAGCACGGCCGGCAGCGCCGGATTTTCGTAGGCGAACAGCGACACCCGCAATGCATCCGGATGCGGCGCGTCCAGGCCGATCCGGCGCCAGAACGCGGGCATCCCGCCGGCCACGAACGCGGCGCGCCGCGCGGCCAGGTTGGCCTCGGCCAGCAACCCGCCGGTGGCTGGCGTGTAGCCGGGAAAGAAGAAATATTTGGTCAGCGGCAGACGCGGATGCGGCGACGGCAGGCCATGGTGTTCGGCCACCCAGGGCTCGGCGCTGAGGTATTCGAGATTGATCCATACCGGCGGCGGCGAAGCTGCGTTCATCGCAGCCAGGTAGGTTTCCGGCAAGGCGCAGCCGAAGGCCTCGATCACCACCTGCGCCGGCGCGACTGCCGCAAACGGCGTGCGCCAGTCACACACCGTCACCCCTTCGCAGGACTGTTCGGCGGCCGTGGCATCGATTGCCGGCCAGATGCGCTGGAACGTGTTCAGGTCGTCCACCCACAGCCGCACGGCCAGGCCATGCTCGGCGGCCAGCCCGCGCGCCAGGCGCCAGGCGATGCCGATGTCGCCATAGTTGTCGACGACGTTGCAGAAGATGTCCCACGTGGTGCGCATGCCGCGCATCCTACCGCAACGATCAGGCTGGCAGCGTCCTGCCGGATGGCGGCGGCGAGGCCCTTGTCTTTTCACCCTTTCCGCTTGAAAAAACGCATTACGGATATAAAAAGAAAGCAGTTTGGTTTCAAGAACCATCAAGGTTTGGCATTACCGCAGGGGCATCACCGGGTAGCGCGCTTGAATTCAGACCGACGGCCAAAGCAATCCCGCCGTCCTGTTATCCGCCAGCGTTTATGCCCTTCGGGTGCAATAGTGCTTATCGCGGTCTTGTCTTGCATTACGCCAAAGGAGGAAGTTTGAATGGCAACAGGTACAGTCAAATGGTTCAGCGACGCCAAGGGGTTCGGCTTTATCACCCCCGATGACGGCGGCGAGGATGTGTTCGCTCATTTTTCCGCCATCCAGTCCAGCGGCTTCAAGACCTTGGTAGAAGGCCAGAAAGTCTCTTTCGAAGTCACCCAGGGTCCCAAGGGCAAGCAGGCGTCCAACATCCAGCCGGTGGGATGAGCGATTGACCGGCAATAAAAAACCCCGCCTTGGCGGGGTTTTTTGTGCCGGCGCAAGCCTTACATTTTCGCGACCATCGCCTCGCCAAATGCCGAGCACTTCACCTCGGTCGCGCCCTCCATCAGGCGCGCGAAGTCGTAGGTCACACGCTTGGCGGCGATGGCTTTTTCCATGCTGGCAAGAATGAGGTCGGCGGCCTCGAGCCAACCCAGGTGGCGCAGCATCATCTCGGCCGACAGGATCAGCGAGCCCGGGTTGACGTAGTCCTTGCCGGCGTACTTGGGCGCGGTGCCGTGGGTGGCCTCGAACATCGCCACGGTGTCGGACAGGTTGGCGCCCGGCGCGATGCCGATGCCGCCGACTTCCGCCGCCAGCGCGTCGGAGATGTAGTCGCCGTTCAGGTTCAACGTGGCGATGACGTCGTATTCTTCCGGACGCAGCAGGATCTGCTGCAGGAAGGCGTCGGCGATGACGTCCTTGATCACGATGCCGTTCGGCAACTCCATCCACGGGCCTTCGCCAATCAGCTTGGCGCCGAATTCGCGCGCGGCGAGCTCGTAGCCCCACTTCTTGAAGCCGCCTTCGGTGAACTTCATGATGTTGCCCTTGTGCACCAGGGTCACCGAGCGGCGCTTGTTGTCGATGGCGTACTGGATCGCCCTGCGGATCAGGCGCTCGGAGCCTTCGACGGACACCGGCTTGATGCCGATGGCCGAACTGGCCGGGAAGCGGATCTTGCCGACGCCCATTTCCTGCTGCAGGTAGGCGATGACTTTCTGCGCCGCTTCGGAATTGGCTTCCCACTCGATGCCGGCGTAGATGTCCTCGGTGTTCTCGCGGAAGATCACCATGTCGACTTTTTCCGGCGCCTTCACCGGGCTCGGCACGCCGGTGAAGTAGCGCACCGGGCGCAGGCACACGTAGAGGTCGAGCATCTGGCGCAGCGCAACGTTGAGCGAGCGCATGCCGCCGGACGTCGGCGTGGTGAGCGGGCCCTTGATCGAGATCACGTAGTCCTTCACCGCCTGCACGGTTTCCTCCGGCAGCCACTCGTCGCCGCCGTAGACCTTGACTGCCTTCTCGCCGGCAAACACTTCCATCCAGGCGATTTGCTTCTTGCCGCCGTAGGCCTTGGCCACCGCGGCGTCGACCACGCGGCGCATCGCCGGGGTGATGTCGACGCCGGTGCCGTCGCCCTCGATGAAGGGGATGATGGGCATGTCCGGCACGTTCAGCGAATTGTCGGCGTTGACGGTGATTTTCTGGCCCGCGGCGGGAATCTGGATGTGCTGATAAGTCATGGGGAAGGCTCGGGTAACGTTAAAATGGGCGTCTTTTCAGAAGTTCGTCTCTAGCGTGGCGCGATTGATCCTGTTCAACAAACCCTACGGCGTGCTGAGCCAGTTCACCCCCGAGGGGCGCTGGCAGGGCCTGCGCGACCACCTCAGCGTGCCCGGCGTGTATGCGGCCGGCCGGCTGGACGCTGATAGCGAAGGGGTGCTGATTTTAACCGATGACGGAAGTCTCCAGAGCCGCATCGCCGACCCCCAACACAAGCTGCCCAAAACCTACTGGGCGCAGGTCGAGGGCGCGCCAACCGAGGCCGACCTCGAACCCCTACGCCGCGGCGTCGACCTCGGGGACTTCGTGACCCGCCCGGCCACCGCACACGTGATCGACGAGCCCGCCGGGCTGTGGCCGCGCAACCCGCCGGTCCGTTTTCGCGCGGCCATCCCCACGGCCTGGATCGAACTCACGATCAAAGAGGGCAAGAACCGCCAAGTGCGGCGCATGACGGCCAAGATCGGCTTCCCCACCCTGCGCCTGATCCGCGCCGCCATCGGCGAATGGACCCTGGGCGCCCTGCAGCCCGGAGAATGGAAAGAACTGCATGTCTGAGCCGAGCCTGAATACACCGTGGACCCCGCACGTGGTAGTCGCCGCCATGGTCGAACGTGACGGCAAATTCCTGCTGGTGGAGGAACATACCGCCGAAGGCCTGCGCCTCAACCAGCCGGCCGGCCACTGGGAACGCAACGAAACGCTGCTCACCGCGGTGCGCCGCGAAGCGCTGGAGGAAACCGCGCACCACGTCGAGCCACTCGCGCTGCTGGGCTGCTACAGCACGTACTACCCGCGCCGCGACATCACCTATCTGCGCTTCGCCTATGTCTGCGAGGCCACCGGCTTCGATGCCGACCGCGCCCTGGATACCGGCATCGTGCGCGCCGTGTGGCTGACGCCCGACGAGCTCGCCGCGCATCCCACGCCGCACCGCAGCCCGCTGGTGATGCGCTGCGTCGAGGACTATCTGGCCGGGCGGCGCTTTCCGCTCGACTTCGTGAACCACCAATGAACATTCATTGCGTCATTGCGAGGAACGAAGTGACGAAGCAATCCAGCAGCGCGCAGCTTGGATTGCTTCGGCGTCGCCTCGCAATGACGCGGAGAACACATGACTAAGGTCGTCGTGGGCATGTCGGGCGGCGTCGACTCCGCCGTCGCCGCCTATCTGCTGAGGCAACAGGGCCACGACGTGCTCGGCGTCTTCATGAAGAACTGGGACGACGACGACAACACCGAACAGTGCACTGCACGGCAGGACTTTCTCGACGTGCTCGCGGTGGCCGACGTGCTCGGCATCGAGGTCGAGGCGGTCAACTTCGCGGCCGAATACAAGGAACGCGTGTTCAGCTACTTCCTCGCCGAATACCAGGCCGGCCGCACCCCCAACCCCGACGTGCTGTGCAACGCCGAAATCAAGTTCAAGGCCTTCCTCGACGACGCCGTCGCGCGCGGCGCCGAATACATCGCCACCGGGCATTACGTCGGCAAGGGAACGGACGCCGCCGGCCGCGCCACGCTGTTGAAAGCGGCGGACGCCAACAAGGACCAGAGCTACTTTCTCTACCGCCTGAGCCAGGCGCAGATCCGCCCTGCCCTGTTTCCGCTGGCGCATCTACCGAAGCCGGAGGTGCGCGCGCTGGCGCAAAAGATCGGCCTGCCCAACGCCGCCAAGAAGGACAGCACCGGCATCTGTTTCATCGGCGAGCGCAACTTCCGCGAATTCCTCGAACGCTACCTGCCGCGCAACCCCGGCGAGATGAAAACGCCCGAAGGCCGCGTGATCGGCCAGCATCAGGGCCTGATGTATTACACCTTGGGGCAGCGCCAGGGCCTCGGCATCGGCGGAACAAAGGACGGCAGCGACGCGCCGTGGTTCGTCGCCGCCAAGGACATGGCGACCAACACGCTGATCGTGGTGCAGGGACACGAGCATCCGTTGCTCAAGCGCTCGACGCTGGCCGCCGGCCAACTCAACTGGATCAACGGTGACGCCCCCGATCCGGCCAAGCCCTATACCGCGAAGACACGTTATCGGCAGACCGACGCGCCCTGTCGCATCACCCGGCTCGACGACGACGCGCTCGAGCTCGCCTTCGATGCGCCGCAATGGGCGGTCACTCCGGGACAGTCCGTCGTGCTGTATGACGGCGAAGTCTGTCTCGGCGGCGGCATCATTACCTGATCGTTGCGGGTGGACTGATAAGGGACTATATTCAGTCTCATCAAAAACGGAGGGCATCATGCGCTACTCGACCCAAGTCAAACCCATCAGTTATCTCAAGGCCAATGCCGCCGAAGTCCTGCTGCAACTTGCGGAGCAGCGCCAGCCGATGGTCATCACCCAGAATGGCGAGGCCAAAGCCGTGCTCCAGGACGTGGCCAGTTATGAAGAAACGCAGGAAACGCTGGCCCTGCTGAAAATGCTGGCGCTGGGCAATCAGGATATCGAAGCAGGCAAAACGCGTCCGCTTGCAGACGTCGCCAAACGTCTGCGCCGCAAATAACAGCGATCCATGCGCTACGACGTTCGCCTGACCGCCGGTGCCGAGCGGGATCTGGAATCGATCTACGATTACATTGCGGAATTTGATTCGAGCGCCAGCGCAAATCACGTACTGGACAAGCTGCTGAAAACCGCAGACATCCTGGCTACGTTTCCAGAGCGCGGGGCTTATCCCCGGGAATTGCAGGCACTGGGCATACGCGAATTCAGCCAGGTCTTTTTCAAGCCCTATCGGCTGATTTACCGGATAATTGGCCAGCAGGTTTTTATCGTTCTGATCGCCGATGGCCGCCGCGACATGCAAGCCTTGCTAGCGCGGCGTTTGCTCGGCGAATAGGCAATCTCCACGATCTTGTATAGCTTACCCAGACCGCACCCCTCATGAGCAACACACCCCCCGCCCCCGCCGCCAACTTCATCCGCAACATCATCGACGAGCAGAACGCCGCCGGAAAATGGGGCGGCCGCGTCGAAACGCGCTTTCCGCCCGAGCCCAATGGCTATCTGCACCTGGGCCACGCCAAGTCGATCTTTCTGAACTTCGGCCTGGCGCGCGACTACGGCGGCGTCTGCCACCTGCGCTTCGACGACACCAACCCGGAGAAGGAAAGCCAGGAATACGTCGACGCCATCCTCGAATCGGTGCGGTGGCTGGGCTTCGACTGGGGATCGAACCTCCACTTCGCGTCGAACTACTTCGACACCATGTACGCCTGCGCCGAATACCTGATCCAGGCCGGCCATGCCTACGTCGATTCGCTGTCGGCCGACGAAATGCGCGCGCATCGCGGCACGCTCACCGAAGCGGGCAGGGACAGCCCCTACCGCAGCCGCAGCACGGCGGAAAACCTCGACCTGTTCCGCAAGATGCGCGCCGGCGAATTTCCCGACGGCGCCCACGTGCTGCGCGCCAGGATCGACATGGCCTCGCCCAACATCAACCTGCGCGACCCGGCGATCTACCGCATCAAGCGCGCGCATCACCACAACACCGGCGACACCTGGTGCATCTACCCGATGTACACCTACGCGCACCCGATCGAGGATGCGATCGAGCACATAACCCACTCGATCTGCACCCTGGAATTTGAGGACCAGCGGCCTTTCTACGACTGGCTGCTGGACAAGCTTGCCGACGGCGGCTTCTTCACCCGCCCGCTGCCGCAGCAGATCGAATTCGCGCGGCTCAACCTCACCTACGTCGTGCTCTCCAAGCGCAAGCTGATCCAGCTGGTCGACGAAAAGCACGTCTCCGGCTGGGACGATCCGCGCCTGCCTACGCTCGTCGGCGCGCGCCGGCGCGGCTACACGGCGGAAGGCTTCAAACGCTTCACCGACCAGATCGGCGTCTCGAAGTCCGACGGCTGGATCGACTACAGCGTGTTCGAGGCCTGCCAGCGCGACGTATTAAACGATTCCGCGCTGCGCCGCATTGCCGTGCTCGACCCGGTCAAACTCATCATCGACAACTACCCCGAGGGCCAGTCGGAAGACTGCTTCGCCCCCAACCACCCACAGCAGCCCGACCTGGGCAAGCGCGCGGTGCCGTTCTCAAGGGAATTGTGGATCGAACGCGAAGACTTCATGGAAACCCCGTCCAAGGGTTACTTCCGCCTCTTCCCGGGCAACGCAGTGCGGCTGCGCTACGGCTACGTCGTCACCTGCACCGGCTGCGACAAGGACGCCGACGGCACCATAACCGCGGTGCATTGCGAGTATCTGCCCGACACCAAATCCGGCACCCCTGGCGCCGACTCGGTCAAGGTCAAAGGCAACCTCCACTGGGTGTCCGCCGCGCATGCCTATGAAGCCGAGATCCGCTTATACGACCGGCTGTTCAGCACCGCCCAGCCAGGGCAGGCAAGCGGCGAATTCCTCGACGACCTCAACACCGACTCGGTGCAAGTCATCCGCGCGCAGCTAGAACCCGCGCTGCGAGACGCCGCGCCGGAAGACCGCTTCCAGTTCGAACGCCACGGCTACTTCGTCGCCGACCGCGTCGATTCGAAACCTGGCGAGCCGGTGTTCAACCGTACCGTGACGCTGAAGGATTCGTGGAGCAAGGCAGAGAAATGAATTCGTGATATCGGACCGGAGGGTACAAACCGGTAGCCAATAGCTGCGCCATACGCCCCAGCACGTCGGCTGGTGATGTGTACCTCAAGCTGACGGTCATTGATGATGTACTGATTGTGTCCTTCAAGGAGCTATGAAGATGAAGTGCCCTGTTTGCGGCGCGGCTGAACTAGTCCACGACACCCGCGACCTGCCCTACACCTACAAGGGTAAAACCACCGTCATAGCGGCGGTGACCGGCGACTTCTGCCCGGCCTGCGCCGAGTCCGTACTGGATGCGGCGGAATCGGATCGCGTCATGCGCGAGATGCGCGCCTTCTCGAAGCAGGTCAACGCGGCGATTGTCGATCCAGATTTCATCGCCAGCGCGCAAGAAACACGCGATTGACCAACGCGAGGCCGCCGAAATCTTCGGCGGTGGCGTCAATGCCTTCTCGCGCTACGAGAACGGCAAGACCAAGCCACCCCTGGCCCTGGTGAAGCTACTCAAGGTTCTGGATCGTCATCCCGATCTGCTCAACGAGATCAGGACGTCATAAGCCGAGTGCTCGGTTGAATGATGTCTCGGTGAGGCTTTATGTTTCCGTGACGCGCGACCTGTCCCTTGCCACTTCTTTCCCGTCCAGACCGAAAACGACACCATCTCGCTGCTCAAGCCAAACGCCCCTAGCGATAAGCGTTTTAATGGCTTTTGTCACCCGAGACGGTTTGACGCCTATTGTCCCTGCGATCTGAACGTGGACTCCGGGCTTCCACGGCTGAGGGGGTAGCGCATCGTTGACCGATTTTAGAAACTCTTCGCTCTCAGGTCGGCTGGGCTGTGCCGCGGGGCCGGCAACACATGCGGGAAGGTCACGCTTGCCGTCCGCGGGATAGCCCTGTACTCCCCACGTTGATCCCATCACGCTGGCGATTTTCATCATCTGTGACTCGGAGGCTTTCGTGGAGCCAGGGCTTCCGACTGCTTGCGAGATTGCTGCCCAGCATTCGTCCATGAAGACGTCTGTGACCTGGGTCAGGTCGATGGCCACCACATCTTGATGCTTGAACGCACAGGTTCCATAGAGTCGAGCGACTGCTACGTAAGCTAAGAGTCCGCGCCATGCAGACAGGTGCTGTCTTTGGCCGGATCGTCTTGCTTTGTGCGAACGAACGATTGTGCTTTCGGCCGCACGGATAAGCGATGCGACCACTGGCCACGCATTTAGCGGGAATGTCTCTGAATAGACGATCTGATAGGACTCTGGCGTCCGTAGATGCTTCTGCCGGAGTTTCGATGACTTGACCGGATTCTTGAGAAGAAGTGCAACGGAGCCCGTTGCAATTGTAAGTGGCGACAGTATCCGGGCTTCGGGCCGACCCTCGTTCTTATAGAAATTGGTGCGCCGCTCGTAGAACCACTCATGACGCAGCAAGATCTCTTCGATGCTTCGCTGAACTCGATCTGTTGCGTGAAGGGCGGCTGGTTCTACTGCGCTTTGGTTGTTTGTAGCGCGAATCACCTGATCGCGGACGCTGTCATCCTGGGAGACGATGACTTTAACAAGGAGGGTTCTTTGTTCGTTGGCCGGGGGCGTCGATGTCGCGTAATGGCGGTGGATTGATTCCGTAGTTTGAAGCCCGTTTACAATCTGAATGTCTCGAAGCTTGAGGGTCTTGCCTACTAGCGATGCACTCGTGACGAGAATGGTGACGCCGTTGTTAAGCCACCAGAAATTGGGTGCGGTATTTGCGCCGAGCGTCTCTGAAATGTCTGCATTTACCAGGTTCACTCCCAGATACGCGCGGACGTTCGAGTCGAACAAATATCGACGAAGGTGGCCTTTCTCGTCTTGCACGAATGCGCAATAGTCCTTGAGTTTTGCCAGAACTACGTAGCCTTCTTGACCTGCGGTGAGGCATTCTTGAACAGGTAAGTCTAAGGCAAAGCTTTTGACCTCCCGATGAAGCTCTACAAGCTCGGTTGCGCCTAGCGCAGCGAATGTCGCGGCTGAGGCACTGAAGTATGAGTTCAGCAGATCGGTGAGTTGCTTCGCTCGAGCAGAGATACTCTCTCCGAGAATTTCTGTATCCCCACGAGAGGCATAGATGACGTTGAAGGACAGTGCTGGTCGGTAAAGAGACAACTGCCGAAAGGCTGCGAAGAACATGTCTCTGCAACGTTTGATGTCGGCTGAGTACTTTCCTGCAAGTTCTGCGTTCGACCGCGATAGATCAAAGAGCTCCTGCACAGAGGCAAGGATCGCGTCTAGAGGGGCCTGCAGGAATGTTGCGTGGTGCTTAGAAGTAATGAGATAGACTTGAATCTCCGCGCCAGTGCGTGGCCAGGAAAAATCGGTGGGATCAGTCAGCAACCGACCATTGATCAAGACGTAAAAGCCATCAATGCCGCCGTCGAGCGAGCCGTCAGTCCACCCGAAGTCAATCTCCTCCTGCGAGAGATCGAAGTTCTTCAAGATTTGCTCGAGGACGAATCGTTCGAATAGTTCTCCCGGATCGGTGTCTGGTGATGCCGCCTGCATTTGTTGCAGGAGAGAGTCGATGAGTATTACGTCGTTCTTAGCCAAGATGGGGCTTTCTGGATTTCATGTGGAACAGTGGATTCGCAGAATATGCTGTTGCGGTAACAGGGAGTCATGTGTGGGTTCGCCTCGAACGCAGGGTTATGCATCATCGGCCTCCGTAGGAACTTGAAGCCCGAGGCAGCGAATTACATCGAACGAAATCTTCTTGTTTTCGCTAATGGACATGGACAGCCACTCAGTCATCTCGTTGAGTCCAGGCCAATGACGCATGATGAATTCCCCGACCTTGTCTGTATCGAACACCACCTTACGAGTCACCTCCCTAGTAGAACTACCCTCAGGCCAACTAACGCGGGTCTGACACAGAGCTAACGTTTTAAGGGCGTGGGTGGGTTCCTCTGTTCGCGAGAAAAAGAACAACTCAGGTAGCGCGGCGCAGAGCAAAGGAACGTAGTTGCGCACTTCATCTATTTCAAATAGTTCGCGAGCATCGCTTTCGTAGCCGTGGAAACTTATCTCGACCTTACTTTGGCATTGATAGGCCAACTCCTTTGTTGTACGAAGGCGGTCGAAGAATTCCCTTGGGCGGACTACATCAAGCGCCTTTACTTCGGGACTATCAATAATGAAGTGGATATATGACGACTTGACCATCAGGTTGTTGATCGCCCAGTACGCTTGAAGCTCTGAAAGGCTATCTTGAAGGGGTGGAAGCATCTCCTCAATTGCAGATTTCGCCTCGTGAAGCTTGTTGCCGAAAGGGATTGTCATTTTCCAGGCGACTTCCGTTGTCTGTGCCTGTATTGGATCGAACCGAACCCAATAGCATTCCTCAGATTCAGGGTGGCAGATAACGATAAGAAACGGAACCGGGTAATTCGACAGATAGTTGAAGTGTTTGAGTTCGCCACGGTAAACGTAACCCCAACGGTTCTTCTCTTGAAAGAATGACTTCCCATACTTGATTTGCACGGCAAGCATCTGCCCGGTAACGGAGCCGCTGGGCGTAATTACTTCGATTTGCCCATCAACGCCGAAGTCATGCTCCTGATGGTTCCGCTTGAAGAGCCAACCGAAACTCTCATTGACTATTCGAGAGACTACGTTGACCCCGCGCTCGCCCAACTGCGCAGATCGGTGAAATTGAGGATACCCGCTAGTCATGATGCATAACGTAGAACTAACCGGCGCTGTGAACCGCCCCGGATTTTGAGGAGGCTCCAACTCTTGAGAAGATGGAGCCATGAAGAAACCCGTAAAGTTCTCCCCCGAAGTCCGCGAACGCGCCGTGCGCCTGGTTGGCGAGTGTCGCGCCAGCCACCCATCACAGTGGGCCGCCATTGAATCGATAGCCGCCAAGATCGGCTGCTCGGCACCTACCCTGCACACTTGGGTGCGCCGGCATGAGACCGACACCGGCCAGCGTCCGGGCGTGACCACGGCCGAGGCGCAACGCGTCAAGGAGCTGGAGCGCGAGGTCAAGGAACTGCGCCGTGCCAACGAGATCCTCAAGCTGGCCAGCGCGTTTTTTGCCCAGGCGGAGCTCGACCGCCGACTCAAATCATGAGGACCTTCGTCGACACACACCGCGCGTCCTTCGGGGTCGAGCCGATCTGCAGCGTGCTGCAGATCGCCCCGTCAGGCTACCGGCGTCATGCCGCGCAGCAGCGCGATCCGGCTCTGCGTTGCGCCCGCGCCCGGCGCGATGAAGCCCTGATTCCGAACATCGAGCGCATCTGGCAGGTCAATCTGAAGGTCTACGGCGCCGACAAGGTCTGGCGCCAGATGAGCCGCGAAGGCGTTGAAGTCGCCCGCTGCACGGTCGAGCGGCTGATGCGACGTCTCGGCTTGCGTGGTGTCATCCGTGGCAAGGTTGTTCGCACCACGATCAGCGACGCCAAGACAGCGTGCCCGCTGGATCGGGTCAACCGCCAGTTCAAGGCGGATCGGCCCAATCAGCTATGGGTCTCGGACTTCACCTACGTCTCGACCTGGCAGGGCTGGCTGTACGTGGCCTTCGTCATCGACGTCTTTGCCCGGCGCATCGTGGGCTGGCGGGTGAGCCGTTCCATGCACACCGACTTCGTGCTCGATGCCCTGGAGCAGGCGCTGTACGCCCGGCAACCTGAGCGCGACCGCAGCCTGATCCATCATTCCGACCGGGGCTCGCAGTACGTCTCGATCCGCTACAGCGAACGTCTGGCCGAAGCTGGCATTGAACCCTCTGTGGGGAGCAAGGGCGACAGCTACGACAACGCGCTGGCTGAGACGATCAACGGGCTGTACAAGGCTGAGCTGATCCACCGCAGAGCGCCGTGGAAGACCCGTGAGGCGCTGCAGAAGCTGAGGCAAACTACTACCGGCAACTCGCCAGCCAGGCCGAGACAACAGCCTGACTTAAACCAAATAGCCTCCACGAAAGTCGGGGCGGTTCACTGCGCGTTTTATCGTGCAGCGTCCAGCGACCGAAGGGAGCGAGGTTGAGTGCCGGGTTAGGGTTTATGTGCGTCATATAGAGACTCCCATGTGAGTTGCCTTACGCCATTTGTGTTGCTTGTAAACACCGTGTCGATTGGGATGAGCTTGCCGAAGCCAAGAAATTTATCACGATCTATCGACTGAAACGCACGGCTATAAAACGCCACAGCAGACTCGGGGATTAGAATTACGTGGCGACAGTTGGACCGATTGACTCTGCCAGTTTCCTTTAGCAACTCCCCCAAAATCTTGTGTACCGTGTTGTGTTTATCCTTTGAGTCGTCGCTCTTTGCCTCAATAACCCAGTGCAGATTTGTCTTGGATCTAAATTCAATATCAGCAAATTTTTTGGACTTGCAGTTGGCATTGATGATAGAGCCAATTTTCACACTGTCGTCGGCATGTTGCTCAAGATGAGTAACAAACTCATCGATGAGGTCTTGTTCTGGAGTTCGATTAGCCATCAACTTCCCCGATGAAAACCCTAACAGTTATTCAGCAGACCGGTCGGTCTGTATTATCAAAATTCGCAGAACATACTGATGTGCCGTAACTGCTTGATTCATGGTCAGTTCGTCGCGGGTGCCCAGATATGAGTTAAGCCGCAGGACTTCAGCTCTGTTTACTGCGCGCCCGCCCCACTCGACTTCACCACGCTCATCGCCCCCGCGATCAGCGTGCTGATGTCCGCCATGTTGGACGGCACGATCAGGGTGTTGCCGGCCTTGGCGATGCCGGCGAAGGCTTCGACGTATTTTTCGGCGACCTTCAGGTTCACCGCCTGCATGCCGCCGGGCAGTTCGACGGCACGCGCGACGCGGGCGATGGCTTCGGCGTTGGCGGCGGCAATGGCCTTGATCGCTTCGGCCTCGCCCTGGGCGACGTTGATCGCCGCCTGCATCTCGCCTTCGGATTCCTGGATCGCCGCGTTGCGCGCGCCGGTGGCGATGTTGATCTGCTCCTGCATGCGGCCTTCGCTGGATGCGATGAGCGCGCGCTTTTCGCGCTCGGCGGTGATCTGCCGCTGCATGGCGTGAAGAATTTCCTTCGGCGGGGTGAGGTCCTTGATCTCGTAGCGCAGTACCTTGACGCCCCAGTTGGTCGAGGCTTCGTTCAGCGCCAGCACGACGCCGCGGTTGATGTCGTCGCGCTCTTCGAAGGTGCGGTCCATTTCCATGCGGCCGATCATCGAGCGCAGGGTGGTCTGCGCCAGCTGCGAAATGGCATCGATGTAGTCGCTCGCGCCGTAGGACGCCATCTTGGGGTCGGTGACCTGGAAGTAGAGGATGCCGTCGACCGCGAGCTGGGTGTTGTCGCGGGTGATGCAGATCTGGCTCGGCACGTCGAGCGGGATTTCCTTCAGCGAATGCTTGTAGGCGACGGTATCGATGAAGGGGATGACGAGGTTGAGGCCGGGGCCGAGCACGGCGTGGAACTTGCCGAGGCGTTCGACCACCCAGGCGTTTTGCTGCGGGACGACGCGCACGCCCTTGGCGACGACGATAGCGATGACAACCAGAATGACGAGTGCGACAACATCCATTGTGTTTCTCCCTTTGATTTATTAAGTACTGCGCTGTCCCGGAGTTTTAGTGTCCCGGAATCAGCTGTTGCGCCGTCCCGGTTTCAATTGCCCAGGATCAGCGTATTGCCCTTGACGGCACGAATGACCAGCGGGTGCGTGCTGTCGACGCCGGCCGACTCGGCCTCGGCATCCCACAGCGCACCACGGTATTTGACCTGGCCGCGACCGCCCTGCCAGGATTCGACCGATACGGTCTGGCCGATGTCCATGTTCTGCAGCGAGGATTCGGGATGCGCGGTGCTCCGTTTCCAGTGACGCAGTGCCAGGGTGCCCAGCGTGGCGATGACGCCTGCCGTCAGCAATTGCATGAACAAACCGGCGCCGAGCCAGGCGGCCACGCCTGCCGCTGCGGCCGCCAGGCCATACACCAGCAGATAGAACGTGCCGCTGGTGAGCTCCACGCCCACCAGCACCGCCGCCAGAATCCACCACACGACATACGCCTGCATCTCATCTCCTCACAATCACGGGCCGATTCGCCAGTTCGTCCGGATTATGCCCGGAGGGCGGGAAGTGCGCTGCCAGCAGCACACTAATTTGCTGGATGCCTTCCAGCGCGCCGCGCTCGAACTCGCCCTGCCTGAACGCCGCTTCCATCGTCTGCGCCACCGCCTCCCAGGCGGCCGGGTCCACCTGCGCGGCGATGCCGCGGTCGGCGACGATTTCGATGTCGTGGTCGGCCAGCAGCAGATAGATCAGCACGCCGCTGTTGTGTTCGGTGTCCCACACGCGCAGGTTGGAGAACATCTCGATCGCACGTTCGCGGCCGCTGATGCCGCGCCAGGCCAGGACGCCGGGCAGGCTGTTCTCGATCGCGAAGCGGACTTCGCCGCCGTGGGCGGTTTCGCTGGCACGGATCGCGGCCTCGATGGCGTCGAGCGCAGCCTGCGGAAACGCGCGCCGCCACGCCCACGGCGGCATGAACATGTGTTTGAGCCAACGCCTGAAATTCACCATGAGCCCGATGCGCCTCCGCCGCCGAATCCACCGCCGCCACCGCCCCAGGAACCGCCGCCGAAGCCGCCTCCCCTGCCGAATCCGCCACCGCCGCTGGTCCAGCCGCCGCCGTGGCGGCCTCCCCCTGCCACGCCGGCGAACACGAACACGGCGATGAACAGCAACAGCGGGGTGAGCCCCAGCAGCATCGCCCCCACTGCCCCGCTGCCGAGCGCGGCGACCCCGGCCGCTGCCGGGCGGCCCATCAGCAGGGAGAGCAGCCAGCCGGCGATCATGCCGCCGACGATGAGCATGACGAAGGCGCCATCGCCCCCGTTGCCGCCCGCCTCGCGGGGCGGCGGCGGCAACGGCTCACCCTCGATCACCCGCATCAGTTGCTGCACGCCGGCGTCGATGCCGCCGTAGTAATCGCCCGCCTTGAAGTAGGGCGTGATGGTTTCAGCGATCACCCGTTTGGCGATGGCGTCGGGAATCGCGCCCTCCAGCCCGTAGCCGACTTCCAGCCGCAGCTTGCGATCGTCTTTGGCGACGATCAGGATCACGCCGTCGTCGATTTTCTCGCGGCCGATTTTCCACTGCTCGGCGACGCGGATGCCGAACTGGGCGATGTCCTCGGGCTGGGTGGTGGGGAGGAGGAGGACGGCAATCTGGCTGCCCTGCTGCGCTTCGAATGCGGCCAGCTTGCTTTCGAGTGCAGCGACCTGATCGGCGCTGAGCGTGGCGGTGAGGTCGGTGACGCGGCGCGACAGGTCCGGCACTGCGACCTGGGCCCAGGCGAGCAGCGCAAGCGTCGCCAGCAGAAAGCCGAACGCGAAGCGCGTCCGGAGCAACCGGTTCATCCGCGACTCAATAGCCGGGCGACGGGGTGCCGGATGCGCCGCCGCCTACAGGCGCGGCCGGTGCCGGTGCCGGTGCGGGCTTGCCGAAGTCGACCGTCGGCGGCACGGCGATGGTCGCCTCGTTTTCCACCGTGAAGCTCGGCTTGGTCTTGTAGCCGAACACCATCGCGGTGAGATTGGACGGGAAGGAGCGCACCGTGACGTTGTAGGTTTTCACTGCGGCGATGTAGCGGTTGCGCGCGACGGTGATGCGGTTCTCGGTGCCTTCGAGCTGCGCCTGCAGGTCGCGGAACAGGCCGTCGGCCTTCAGTTGCGGATAGTTTTCCGCCACCAGCAAGAGACGCGAGATCGCGCCGGTCAGTTCACCCTGCGCGGCGATGAATTTCTGGAACGCGGCTTCGTCGTTGATCAGTTCGGGCGTCGCCTGGATCGCGCCGACACGGGCGCGCGCTTCGGTCACCGAGATGAACACCTCCTGCTCGTGCGCCGCGTAGCCCTTCACCACGTTGACCAGGTTCGGCACCAGATCGGCGCGGCGCTGGTACTGGTTCAGCACCTCGGCCCAGGTGGCCTTGATGTCCTCGTCTGTACTCTGCAGCGTGTTGTAGCCGCAGCCGGAAAGGGTCAGGGCCATGAAACTCACCATCAGCCATTTCAACATGTCGCGCTCCTCGTTCAATGTGTGTGTCAGGCCCGATATACAACAGCCGAGCCCAGTCTAGGACAACTTTACTGCAACAGTGTAACCAGCTCTATGTCGGCACGGCCGTCTTCCACCCACAGGCGGGCCACGCTGACCGGCAGCTTGAACCGGCGTGGCCCCGCGCTTCCCGGATTGACGAACAGTACGCCGCCCCGGGTTTCAACATGCGGCTTGTGCGAATGACCCGACACGACCACATTCACCCCCGCCGCCGCGGGATCGATGGCGAGCTCGTCCAGGATGTGTAAAACGTGGATGCGCACGGCCTCGAATTCAATATCCGCCGTTTGGGGAATCGACGCCGCCCAGCCGGCGCGGTCGTTGTTGCCGCGCACCACGGTCAGCGGCGCAATGCGCGCCAGTGCGTCGAGCACATCCCGCGGCTCGCCGGTGCGCGAGCCGATGTCACCGGCGTGGACGATGTGCGCCGCGCCCTCAAGCGCCGCGACGGCCTCGGGACGCAGCAGGCCGTGGGTGTCCGCGATCAGCCCGACCAGGGTGCGCGCCATCGCGGCTGGCCGGTCAGGGCGCGACGCCCCAGGTGGCAAACAGCGGGTCGGACTCGGTCAGCTTGTCGGCGTAGCGGTCATCCTTGGGGCGCTTGAGGCCGCGCTCGACGTAGGTTTCCACCTTATTGAAACCGGCCTGCTTGATCAGCATGCCGACCCAGGCCATGCGCTCCATCGGATGCAGCTGGGTCCACAGCTTGATGACCTTGGGCGGGAAATAACGGTGCGACAGCGTCACCACGAACATGCCGCCCGGCTTCAGCACCCGCTTGGCCTCCGCCACAATCTTGTGCGGCTGGGTCAGGTATTCGAACGACACCGTGCACACCACCGCATCGAAGCTGGCGTCGGCAAACGGCAGCGTCGGGTCGGCATTGATGTCCTTGACGATGCGCTCGGCGAGCTGCGGGTTGTCGGCGAGTTCCTCTTTATTGAGGCCCAGGCCGACCACGGATTGCACCGTGTCCGGCAGATGCGAGCGCCAGCCCGCCATCAGGTCGAGCACCCGCGCGTTCTCCGGCAGCACGGTGCGGTACAGCGCCAGGATGCGGCGCGCGCACACGGCGTCGACGTGGGTGACCTTGCGGGCCACGGTGTAGAACTCGGTGTCGGGGAATTCGTCCTCGCGGCTGAATGCATCCGGCCCCTCGAAGTCGGTCGGCGTCTGCTGCTGCGCTTCCATGCCGCTCCATTCCAGCAGCTGCTCGACCTTGCCGACCGGCTCGGTCGAGACATCGCTCTTGCCGCTGTCGATGCTGAAGATGCGGCCCTGCAGCGGGTGGCTGAAGTTGGCGACGAAGCTCGCTTCGTTGAGCTTCATCACGCGGAACATCGGCCCCGGCGCGTCGTCGGCATGCAGCAGCTGTGACGGATAGTAGCGCCCCAGTTTGAGCGGCGCGATATCGCTGCGGAACGCCTCGTTCGGCACCTCATGCTCGATCTTCGGGCCGACGTCGACCTGGGCGTCGACCGGCGGGGTGTCGCCCGGCATCCAGATCACCACCTGATGGCGACCGAGGTCGGAGAAATAATTGACGCGAAAGCGCAGTGCGGAATGCAGAAGTTTCATAGGGACAGGGGTCAGGAGTCAGGAGTCAGGAGTCAGGGAATTGAAGGTGCGCCGCGCCAGGCACAGGTCCTCCCACGCGCGTGCCTTGTCGGTCAGCTTGCGCAGCAGGTAGGCCGGGTGATAGGTCACCACCAGCGGCACACCCTGGAATGCATGCACCCGGCCGCGCAGGTGCTCGACGGTTTCGTCGGTGTCGAGCAGGCTTTGCGCGGCGAAGCGTCCCAGCGCAAGGATGAGCTTGGGCTGGATGAGTTCGATCTGCGCCAGCAGATAAGGCCGACAAGCGGCCACCTCGTCCGGCTCGGGATTGCGGTTGCCGGGCGGGTGCGATTTCAGCACATTGGTGATGTAGACATTGTCGCCGCGTGCAAGGCCGATCGATGCCAGCATGGCGTCGAGCAACTTGCCGGCCGTGCCGACAAACGGCTCGCCCTGCGCGTCCTCCTCCACGCCCGGCGCCTCGCCGATGATGAGCCAATCGGCGTTGCGGTCGCCCGCGCCGAGCACACCCTGGGTGCGGGTGGCGGAGAGCTTGCAGGCGGTGCAATGGGCGACGGCGTCAGTGAGCGTGTCCCAGGTGTAGGCAGGTGGGGCGTCAGCGGTGAGGGGTGAGGCGGGGGTCGCGCGCAGGCGCCAGACGGGGCCGATGCCGAGTTCGCTGAAAACGTCGTCGCGGCTCAGCATGTCAGGTCTTTTTTCATGATGAGCGCATCCTCGCGCCCGTCGCGCGCGGGGTAGTAGCCGCGCCGCACCGCCAGATCGACGAAACCGCTGCTGTGATACAGCGCAATCGCCGCCGTATTGGAGATGCGCACTTCAAGAAACAGGCTTTCGGCCTTGTGGTCGCGGGCACATGCCAGGCAGTGCTCGAGCAGATCGCGGCCGAGGCCGTGGCGACGCCAGATCGGCGCGATGGTGAGGTTGAGCAGATGCGCTTCGCCCGCCGCCGCCGTCAGCGCGTAATACCCGATCACCTCGCCCTCGGCTTCGCGCACCCACATGCTGTAGCCGGCGCTCATCGAGTCGGTGAAATTGCCCAGGCTCCACGGGTACTCGTAGCTTGCAAGCTCGATGCGGTGGATGCGCGGCAGGTCGGCGTCCGCCATCGGGCGCAGGCGGTGCGCGACCTCGTGGACCGGCGTGTCTGTCTGGGCGCTCATGCGGATTTCTTGGCGCGGCGCTCGTCCACCGTCAGTGCCACCTTGTCGCGCAGATAGATCGGTGCGGCAAGCGCAGCATCCATGCCCTCGCCGCGTTCGAATGCCTGGGCGGCGAGCGGCGCCATGGCGGCGGCGTCGGGCATCAGCGTGTCGTCGATGCGCGCGAGTTGTGCTGCCAGGCGCGGCCGCAGCACCTCGCCGAGCGCGGCAAAGCCGTTGCCGGCGCCGACCCACTCGCCGCCAGAGGGTACGGCGACCGATTCGGGCAACGCCAGCTGCGGTTCGCTGACGGCACGCCAGCCGGTGCCGTCGCGCCGATAGGCGGCCCAGTAGACCTCGGCCATGCGCGCATCGAGCACGGTCAACACCTGCGGGACGCCCGCCTGTTCGGCGATCGATTCCAGCGTGGACACGCCCACCACTGCCAGGTCGGCGCCGAACGCCAGACCCTGCGTCACCGCGCAGGCAATGCGCAGGCCGGTGAACGAGCCGGGGCCGGCGCCGTAGCCGATGCCGTCGAGCTGGCGCAGGCCGATGTCCGATTCGCGCAGCAGTTCGTCCACCATCGGCAGCAGCAGCGAACTGTGCTGCTGTCCGGCCAGCACCCGGCGCGACTGGATCTGGCCGTCCAGCCACAGCGCGGCAGAGCAGTATTCGGTGGAGGTGTCGAGCACGAGCAGTTTCATGAGTGTTCCGAATTGGACATTCGCGACGGGGACATTGCCCCGAAAAGACTTTCGCAGAATAAAAATGGTGAAACCGTTTCCAGCCGCGACGGCGCGCGCAGCCGGGTTGGACACCCGGCGAGCGCGGCAACAAAGGATGGGGACGGTTTCGGCATTTTTATGTCGCTAATTTCCAATTCGGAACACTGACATTTTACCGGCTGCCGCGATAGGTGACGCGGTAAATCGCGCCGGCATGGTCGTCCGACACCAAGAGGCTGCCATCGGGCATGACCAGCACGTCGGCGGGGCGGCCCCAGGCAGACTCGCCCTGCAGCCAGCCGCTGATGAAGGGCTCGTAGCTGACCGCGCGGTTGTCCCGCAGGCGCACCACGCTGACGCGATAGCCAACCTTGCTGCTGCGGTTCCACGAACCGTGCTCGGCGATGAAGACGGCGTTGCGGTAGCGCTCGGGGAACTGTTTTCCGGTGTAGAAGCGCATGCCGAGGCTGGCGACGTGCGCGCCCAGGTTCTGCACCGGCGGCACGAACTCGCTGCAGCGGCGGCCCTTGCCGAACTCGGGATCGGCAACCGAGGCGCCGTGGCAGTGCGGGTAGCCGAAGTGCTGGCCGGGTCGGGAAAGCCAGTTCAGCTCGTCCGGCGGCACATCGTCGCCCATCTGGTCGCGCCCGTTGTCGGTGAACCACAGCTCGCCGCTTTGCGGATGCCAGTCGAAGCCGACGCTGTTGCGCACGCCGCGCGCGACCACGTCGACCTTGCCGCTCGCCACATCGAGCGCGGTGATGTTGGCGTAGCGACCCGGATCGGGTTCGCAGATATTGCACGGCGCGCCCACCGGCACATAGAGCTTGCCGTCGGGGCCGAAGGCGATGAATTTCCAGCCGTGATGGGTGTCACTGGGATAGGCCTGGCTGACGGTTTCGGGACGCGGCGGTTTGTTCAGGCGTGCCTCGATATCGCGCAGGCGCAGGATGCGGCTCACCGCCGACACGTAGAGGTCGCCGTCACGAAACGCCACGCCCACCGGCATATTCAAGCCGTCGGCAATGACCAGCGGTTTGCGCGCGCCCTTGAGGGGAATCGCATAGACCTTGCCGGCGCGCATGCTGCCGACAAACAGGGTGTTGTTGCCGAGCGCCATCTGCCGTGCGTTGGGCACGCGGGCAAACAACTCGATCTCGAATCCGGGCGGCAGGCTGAGACTGGCAAGCGGCAAAGCATCTGCAGCCGCCTGTGCCAGCCAGCCGAACGCCATCAGGGTGAATACGATCAGTCGCTTCATGGCTTGCTCCTTCAGGGCTGCAAGGGAATCAGGATCTCGAATCGCACCCGCGACCACGGGTCGCGCACTTCGGCCAGGCGGGCGATCCGGGCCGTCAGTGTCTGGCCGCCATCCATGAGGCGCGCGACGTCGGCGTTCTCGCGGCGCGGCACGTAGCCGAGCTTGTGGCCCCGCCATTCCACCCGCACGGCGCTTGCATCGTGGGGGTTGTCCGGCTCGCGGACCAGGGTGAGCGCATCGCCCACCTGCATCTGCGGCCACAACGTCTTGCCGGCGTGGTACTGGAACCCGGCCAGCGGCGAATCCTGCAGCAGGATGTGCGCGGCGACCTGGGCAGACAGCGACGGCGCCCACACCCAGAGCAGACACAGCAACGCCAGCCGACGATTCATGCGATGACCCGAATCTCAAGGTTAACGCAACATTCTAATGAGAAAACCGCTGCCATATCCGCGCCGGCGGTCAGGTTTCAGGTTTACTTTTTTGACTCGACAAGCCCCTTTCCGCTTGATGTAGGATGAATGCATTCTCAACCGACCCCACCCCACGCCATGCCGAGAAAAGCGCCTGCCCAGACCAAGCTGTTCGTGTTGGACACCAACGTGCTGATGCACGACCCCACCAGCCTGTTCCGCTTCGAGGAGCACGACATCTACGTGCCGATCGCCACGCTGGAAGAACTCGACATGCACAAGAAGGGCATGACCGAAGTCTCGCGCAACGCGCGCCAGGCCAGCCGCTTCATCGACGAGATGGTCTCGAAGCTCGACACCATCGAGGAAGGCGTGCCGCTCGCGCCGCACAGCCACAATTCCGCCACGGGCAAGCTGTTCCTGCAGACCCAGGCGATCACCGGCGACATCCCGCTCTCGCTGCCGACGTCCAAGGTCGACAACCAGATTCTCGGCGTGGTGCTGTTCCTGGCGCGCCACCATCCCAAGCGTCAGGTCATCCTGGTGTCGAAAGACATCAACATGCGGATCAAGGCGCGCACGCTGGGGCTGCCGGCCGAGGACTACTTCAACGACAAGGTGCTGGAAGACACCGACCTGCTGTATGCCGGCCTGCGCGAACTGCCCCCCGACTTCTGGGAGACCCACGGCAAGGGCATGGAGTCGTGGCAGGCCAACGGCCATACCTATTACCGCATCACGGGTCCGCTGGTGGCGAGCCTGCTGCCGAACGAATTCGTCTTCCAGGAAGGCCCCAACCCGCTCTACGCCAAGGTGCTGAAGGTCGAAGGCAAGCAGGCGGAACTGGTCACGGTGCGCGACTTCAGCCACACCCGGAACAACGTGTGGGGCATCGTCGCGCGCAACCGCGAGCAGAACTTCGCGCTCAACGTGCTGATGGATCCCGAGATCGATTTCGTCACCCTGCTCGGCCAGGCCGGCACCGGCAAGACCCTGCTCACCCTGGCGGCCGCGCTGGCCCAGGTGCTCGACAAGAAGCTCTACAGCGAGATCATCATGACCCGCGTCACCGTGCCGGTCGGCGAAGACATCGGATTTCTGCCCGGCACCGAGGAGGAAAAAATGACACCGTGGATGGGCGCGCTGGAAGACAACCTCGACGTGCTGAACAAAAGCGAGGACGACGGCGGCGACTGGGGGCGCGCGGCGACGCAGGATCTGGTCCGCAGCCGGATCAAGGTGAAGTCGCTCAACTTCATGCGCGGGCGCACCTTCCTCAACAAGTTCCTCATCATCGACGAGGCGCAGAACCTCACCCCCAAGCAGATGAAGACGCTGATCACGCGCGCCGGGCCCGGCACCAAGGTGGTATGCCTGGGCAACATCTCGCAGATCGACACGCCCTACCTCACCGAGGGCAGTTCCGGCCTCACCTACGTGGTCGACCACTTCAAGGGCTGGCTGCACAACGGCCACGTGACGCTGCAAAGGGGTGAACGTTCGCGTCTGGCGGACTATGCTGCAGAAGTGCTGTAGACAAAACACTTCCGGGAGACACACCATGAGCACCCTCATTTCAACGCGTCGGACCATCCTGGCCGCCGGTCTCGCCCTGGCCCTGCCGGCCCACGCCGTCGACTGGAACGAGATGCTGCGGGGCGTGCTCGGCAAGCCGGCCGGCCAGCCGTCCGCCAGCGGCGTCGATGCGCTCTCCAACGCCGACATCAACGCCGGGCTGAAGGAGGCGCTCACCCGCGGCGCGGACGCCGCAGTCGCCCAGTTGGGGCAGAAGAACGGCTTTTTCGGCAATCCCGCACTGAAAATCCCGCTGCCGCCTGGCCTGCAGAAGGCCGAACGGGCCATGCGCATGCTCGGCATGGGCCGCCAGGCCGACGAACTGGTGCTGTCGATGAACCGCGCCGCCGAGGCCGCGGTGCCGGAGGCAAAAACCCTGCTGGTCGGTGCAGTGAGGGAAATGACGCTGGAAGACGCCCGAGGCATTCTGACCGGCGGGCAAACCTCGGCCACCGATTTTTTCCGCAGGAAAACCGAATCCACACTCACCGAACGCTTCGGCCCCATCGTCAAGGCAAGCACCGACAAGGTCGGCCTCGCGCAGCAGTACAACCAGTACGCCGGCGCGGCCGCGCAGTTCAACCTGATCGACAAGAACCAGGCCAGCGTCGAGCAGTACGTCACCCAGCAGGCGCTCGACCGGCTCTACACGCTAATCGGCGAAAAAGAAGCCGCGATCCGCGCCAATCCCATGCAGGCCGGTAGCGATCTGCTGAAAAAAGTGTTTGGTGCCGTCAGCGGGAAATAGCCGCCACGCCGCGCATGAGAACCGCACTTAGCGCCCTCCTCGCCGGACTGCTGCTCGCCCTGCCTGCCCAGGCCTGGGAAGTCGGCGAATTCAAACATGGGATGAGCCGCGCCGAGGTCGAGCAGGCGCTCAAGACCTGGAATTTCAGCAAGACCCTGTCGGTCGGCGGCGATGGCCTGCTGGTCTACGACCCCCCCAACCACCCCGCCGGCCGCCGCTTCCTGTTCACCTTCTGCAACGGCAGCCTGGTGGCATTCGACCAGGAAGTCGAACCGGCCTTCCGCCACTTCGTCATCATCGCGTCGAACTATTCCAACCTGTACGGCAATCCGCTCAAGGTCATTCCCTACACCAGCGTCATCGCCAGTGGCGAAAAAAACCTGCTGGCGATGTTCTGGCGCAAAGGCGCCGACTACATGGGGGTCAAATACGTGCTGTATCCCAGCAGCGAACAGCTATCGATGACCTGGCAGATCAGCAACAACTGCTGGGAGGCGCCGCGTTAAGGAGACGAGGTGGGCGTGACGGGATGCGCAGGCAAGCGGGGCAGCGGGCGGTTTACCGCCACCCCGAAGCCCTTGTGCCGGCCGCCAGAGAAACTACTTTGCCCCTTTGGCGGGGCGTCCCGTCTTGATGACGTCGAGACGTCGTACTGCGGCCACCACCGAGGCGTCACTCAGCTTCGCCAGATTCGCAACGGCTGCGCGCAAAATCTCGCTTTTCTTTGCCGGCACCCCCGCATCAAGACAACGCTTCTTGAGCGCTGCGATCAGGGCGTACTCGCCATCCGGCATGGTGAAGCTGTCGCGGACCAGTTTGGCTTTTTTCGCCTTGGCCGGTTTGCCCGCCTTGCTGCCCTTGGCGGCAAACGGCGCCGGCTCGGGTACGGCTTTTTTTGCCGGGGGCGACTTCCTGGCCGCGGCAGGACGCGCAGCGGTTTTTGTTGCGGTTGCCGTCGCTGCCCTGGCCGGCGCCCGCCTTCTGGCTGCGGGCGCAGCAGCCGTGGCAGTCCTTGCCCGTGCTGCGGGTTTGGCGGCAACGGGCTTGGCGGCCGGCTTGGCGCGGGCGGCGGTCGTGGTGCGCGCAACGACTGTCTTAGGTTTTGCTGCGGCGGGCTTCCTGGTGCCGTCGGCCATGGTCAATCTCCCAATAAATATATACGGAATAAACAGTATATTTAATTAACTTCAATATTCGATCGATCGATCCGCCTGTAACAAAAAATTCACCATCCCGTAAAAGCGATCGTAGCCGCGTCTACCTCAGGTACGCCTCCGTGGCGTAGCGGCGCATCATGCGGTGACTGTTGAAGTAGGCGGCATTCTTGCTGATGGCGCCTTTCATGACGGCGACCCAGCCAGGCCGGTCGTCATGCCAGAGCGGCAGGACCACTTGCCCAAGCTTGTCGTACAGGGCCACGGCATCGTGTCCGTTGGCGGTGGGCGAGTCATCCCCCACCGCCCAGCCGGTCACCCCTTCCAGGCAGCCTTCCACCCACCAGCCGTCCAGCACCGAGAGCTGAGGCACGCCGTTGAAGGCCGCCTTCATGCCGCTGGTGCCGGAGGCCTCCAGCGGCCGCAGGGGGGTGTTGAGCCAGACATCCGAGCCGGACACCATGAGCAGCGCCAGCGCCATATCGTAATCGGGCAGAAAGGCCATGGGAATCACCCCAGCCAGGTCCCGCATATGGGCATGCAGCACTTCGATGAGCTGCTTGCCCGCCGCGTCCTTCGGGTGCGCCTTGCCGGCCATCACGATCTGGAAGGGACGGTCCCCGGCAAGGGACTTGAGGCGCGCGAGATCGGTGAATAGCAGGTCCGCTCGCTTGTAGGCGGTCATGCGCCGCGCAAGGCCGAGGATGGGCAGGTCCGGGTTCAACGCCACGCCGGTCAGTTCCCGCACCGTGTCCACCAGCGCCTGCTTGGCCGCCTGGTGGGCGGCCCAGAGCATATCGTCCGGGATGCGGTCGGCGCGGGAGAGCAGTTCCGGCTCATGGCACCAGCCCGGCACATGCTGGTCGTACACTTTTGCGATAGACGTGCTGGTCCAGGTGGCGGCATGCACCCCGTTGGTCACCGCGTGCACCGCATACCCTGGGAACATCTGGCGGGAAACCTCGGCGTGACGCTTGGCCACACCATTCACGTACTCGGACAGGTTCAAGGCCAGGCGGGTCATGTTGAGCTTGTCCTCGCCGGCCAACAGCTTCACCGTGCCCGGGTCCAGCAGGTCACCGTAGATGCGCCGCACCAGCTCATAGTCGAATTTGTCGTGGCTCGTTTCCACCGGCGTGTGGGTGGTGAAGGTGCACAGTTCCCGCACCCGGGGCAAGTCGTAAGGGCTCTCGCCGGGCCGCAGGTCTTCGCTGGGATAGGCGTAGCGCTGCAGCAGGGCCAGGGTGAGGAAGGCGGAGTGACCCTCGTTCATGTGATAACCCATGAGCTTGAAGCCCAGGGCCTGGAGCATGGCGATGCCCCCCACGCCGAGCACCACCTCCTGCTTCATCCTACAGGTCTCATCGCCGCCGTACAGGTGGTGGGTGATGTCGCGGTCGCGTGGGTCGTTCACCGGCAGGTCGGTGTCCAGCAGCAGAACGGGCACGCCCCCGTCGACCAGTGAGCTCAGCACATAAAGCCATCCCCCCACCCACACCTGGCGATCTTCAAGTTCCAAAGCCACGGTGGCCTGCAGCCGCGTCGCGTAGCGGGCGGGATCCCAGTCGTCGGGGTGTTCGATCTGGCGGCCCTGCGGATCGATCTGCTGGCGGAAATAGCCGGCCCGGGACACCAGGGTGACCGCCACCATCGGCACGCCGATGTCCGCCGCGGCGCGCAGGCTGTCCCCCGCCAGCACCCCCAGGCCGCCGCTGTAGGTGGGGATATCGTTCTCCAAAGCGATCTCCATAGAGAAATAGGCGACCCGCAACTTGTGGGTGAATGTTTCGGTTCTATTTGCAGCTTCTGCCATGGCGTGTTCCGTCGATAAGCACCGCCCCAAACATTGGGCGGGCGGCAAGCAGTGATTGTTCCCGGGCTTGCGTCAGCCGCTTACTTGGCTTTCGCTTTTTTCCTGATTTCAGCCATCTTCACTCGCCATTCGCTCAGATCCTCGTCCTCGATCTCAAGCTGTACTGCCACGACTTCCAGCGCGGTCATTTTTTCACTTTCCAGTCGGCGGATTAATTTTGATCGCGCTCGCGACAGCAAGCGCTCGGTTTCCGCCTTGCTCAAAGTCTGGGCTTTTTCGAGGTACACGTCAGAAGGCGTCTTTCTCATCGCAATTCATCCTTGGGTTTTGAACATCAGTTTTCAAAGCTACACCCTTCCCTGTTCGATTCGCTACCTCAGCCAGCGAATCGGTCCGGCTTTCCCGGACACTTTCGGCTGCACACAAAATTCATTTCTGCGTCATGAATTGTTCATTTTCAGGAGGCAGGATCCTAGATTCTCGGGAGCACTCCCGGTCGATAACGGAAGGAGTCCATCATGACGACAGCAAGCAGCCTGCAAGTGAAAAATCCGCAGGCGAACACGCATGTTTCATCCGGCGTTTCCGATGCTGGAAAGATCGACCTGGCGGTGCTCACGCTCAATGACCAAGGCATGATCCGCGACTGCAGCCGCGCGTGTGAACAGGTGTTCGGCTACCCGCCCGAGGAACTGGCGGGCCGCCATGTTTCCATGCTCCTCCCGCAGCTGCCGGACACCGACCTGGTGCAGGAGGGCCGCATCAACGCCCGGCTGGCCCATCTCTGCCACTGTGCCGTGGCCTTTCAGGCCCGGCGCCGCGATGGCCGCTGCTTCGCCAGCGAACTGTTCATCAACCTGCTCGGCAGCCACAACGTGGTCGTCCTGGTGCGCAGCCTCGAAGCGTCGATATTGGGCGGTGGCGCATTTGCCGCCATGCCTGTCCGCTAGCTGCAGTCCCTGCCACACGGATCATCCCGATCGGACTCGCGCGGACGCACGATCAGGCGCGAGGCAGCGATCGGACGCTTTCCAGAAAAGCCCGCGTGAACCAGGAGAGAATATTCGTGGCGAATGAAAACAGCGCCGACAGCACTGGTCCGGGCGGCGCAGACATCGAAGCTGTCCTGAGTGAGCTCATGGCCATCCGGGCGGACATGGTCGCCAGCCTGGCCATGTCGCAGCCCGATCTTGCCAAGGTTCACGCGAACCAGCGGGACAGTGCCCGCAACCTGCTGCATTATCTGGCGCTGCGTCGCCGCGATCTGCGCCCGTTGCAGCTGCGTCTGGCGGAATTGGGACTGTCCTCCCTCGGGCGCGCCGAGTCGCATGTCCTGGCCACGATCGATGCGGTGCTGGCCGTCCTGCACCGGCTGCTGCAGCGCGCCTGGCAGCCGGCTTCCGAGGAATCGGCGGTCATGAGCTTTGCCCACGGCGATCGGCTGCTTGCCGAACACACGGACGCCTTGTTGGGGCCGATGAACACGGGACGCAAGGTCCGGATCATGGTCACCATGCCGAGCGAGGCGGCGGACAACTACCTCCTCGTTCACAATCTGCTCCAGCAAGGCATGGACTGCATGCGCATCAATTGCGCCCATGACGACGCTGCGGCCTGGACGCGGATGATCGGGCATCTGCGGCAGGCTGAGCAGTCGCTGGGACGGTCCTGCCGCATCGTCATGGACCTGGCCGGGCCGAAGCTGCGCACCGGGCCGCTGGAGCCGGGTCCGGCGGTGGTCCGGATACGCCCCAGTCGCGACGCCTATGGACGGGTCACCGCCCCCGCGCGGGTCTGGCTGACGGCCGACGAGTCGCCCCAGCGCCCGCCCGCGCCTGCGAGCGCCTGCCTCCCCGTGCCGTCGGCCTGGCTGGCCCGCCTTCGCACCGGGGCGTGGGTGGAATGCACGGACGCCCGCGACGCCCAGCGGGCCTTCAGGATCGTCGACGTGACCGAGCAGGGATGCTGGGTGGAGTCGACCCGGACGGCATACCTGGTTCCCGGCACCCCCCTGCGTCATGCGCGTGGCGCGGGCACGCCGGACGAACAGGAATGCCGCATCGGTACCTTGCCGCCGACTGAAAACAGCCTCGCCCTCCACCAGGGCGATCTGCTCATCCTGACCCGCGACCTCAAGCCGGGGCGCCCGGCAAGCCGCGACAGCGCTGGAAATATCCTGACCCCCGCCATGATCGGTTGCACCCTGCCGGCGGTGTTCGATGACGTCCGGGCGGGAGAACCGATCTGGTTCGACGATGGCAAGATCGGCGGTGTCATCGAGAAGGTGGAAACATCACAGGTTTTCATCCGCATCACGCAGGATCACGTGAAGGCGTTGACGCTGCGAGCCGACAAGGGGATCAATCTCCCCGAAAGCAACTTGCGCCTCGCTGCCATGACCGACAAGGACATTGAGGACCTGTCCTTCGTGGCCCGGCACGCCGACATCGTCGAGTTGTCGTTCGCCAACAGCGCCCAGGATGTGGAATTGCTCCAGCAGCGGCTGGCGAGCCTGGGGAGCCGGCAGCCTGCCATCGTGCTGAAGATCGAAACGCGGCGCGGCTTTGAGAACCTGCCGGCCATGCTGCTGACGGCCATGCGTGCCCCGTGTTGCGGGGTGATGATCGCCCGCGGCGATCTGGCCGTCGAATGCGGGTTCGAGCGCCTGGCCGAGGTTCAGGAAGAGATTCTCTGGCTGTGCGAGGCGGCGCATGTCCCGGTGATTTGGGCCACCCAGGTCCTGGAAACGCTGGCCAGGGAAGGCCGGCCCTCGCGCGCCGAGATCACCGACGCGGCGATGGGACTCCGCGCCGAGTGTGTGATGCTCAACAAGGGGCCCTATGTCGTCAGCGCCGTGCGGGTTCTGGACGATATTCTGCGGCGGATGCATGCGCACCAGGCAAAAAAGCAGTCCATGCTGCGGGAGCTGCACCTGGCCCACATGCTGCCGGGTGAACGCGATGCAGCAGCCGACCGGTCCCGCCCTGCCCGCCAGCATGGCGGCGGCCCCGGGGCGCCTGCGACGAGGCATTAACGGTCGCTTGCGGCGGGCCCATGAGGCTCTCAGCTAGGCGAGCAGACCGGCCCTTGCGCAAATATAGGTGAGCCGCTGCTCAATCAGGCTTACGCAGACGCTGCGGTGCTGCGTGCGCGCAGCGCCCCAATGCGATCACCAGCGCGGGGGACTCGCCCGCGGGCAGTCTGAGGGCGGCGCTCAGCGCCGCCGCATCGAACCCGCCGATCGGGCAACTGCCCAATTCAAGATGCGTCGCCTGCAGCAGCATGTGCGCGGCGGCGAAATTGCACTGGCCTTTTGCCCACTCCGTGATCGAGTCGGCGCGGTGGAATGCGCGATACGCGTCATGGATGGGCGCGGGATCTCCATCGCGCGCTTCCGCCTTGAATTGCTTGCGAACGTAAACCGAATCGGGGTCGAGTGCGGCCACCAGCGCGACGATCACGATGAAGGCAGCGGCCGTGGCCGCCGCAGGCTGGTCATGGCAGGCGTGGACGATGGCAGCTCGCGCTCCATCGGTGACGGTGATAAAGCGCCAGGGTTCAAGGCCGAAGGCGGAAGGTGCCAGCCGGCCGGCTTCCAGCAGCAAGGCCAGCTCGCCCAGGGAGACAGGTTGATCAGCGACAAACTTGCGGCAGGCGTAGCGCTGTTGTATGGCATCGGGTAGAGCGGGCTGCACGATAGGCGTCCTTGAACGAAGTCTTTCAAGATAGCGCATCCATCCGGATTGCAAGACGCGCTCACCCTGGAAGCGCCGAGCGCGCCCCTACACCAGCAAGCCCTGGCGGGCGAACAGCCACAACTGCTGCCAGGTGAGCTCGCGCAAGCGTGCCAGCGGCAAGTCCCGCCCCGACTGCGCCAGCATCGCCTGCATCTGGGCCGCGAGTTCATCGACCGTGCGGCTGCCATCCAGCCTGCCCAGCAGCATCCGCCCGGGCGCATCCAGATCCATCGCCACATGACGCGCGCCGCTCACCACCCAGCCGGGGGTGTTCGCCTGCTGTCGCGCCAGCGCATTCGCACAGGGGCGCTCGCCCGGTTCGATGGCGCCTGGTTCGATGGCAAACGATCCGGCGGCAACGGTCGGCATCACGCCGTGCAGCAGCACCATCTGAAGCAGTGCGTCACGGAATGCGGCTTCGTCCAGTTCAGGGCTGGCGCCGTATTGGGCCAGCACCTGCGCGGCGGCCGACAGCAGGGCCGCGTAGTCGAGCGCGCCGGGATAGGCGGCCGACAGGGCCATCGCCGCTGCCTTCATCGCAGGCATTGCGATGCGGAAGGTATTGCCCGCCGGATTGACGAAGCCCTGTTCGGTGGCGGCCTCCAGGTCGATTTCCTCGTCGCTGCGCAAGTCGGCATAGAAGGCCAGGCCGCACAGCGCTGCTGCCTGCGGCGGCTGGGCGCAGGGAGCGTCGTCGCGCGCGACCAGCGCGCGGCGGAAACGGATGGCGAGCGCATCGTCGAGCGCGGCCTCAGCGTCCAGCCAGCGCCCGGCCATGCCCTCCGGCATCAGGCCCCAGGCGTCCTCGAGTTCGACCACGGCGCTGCGCGGGCCGGCTTCGCCGACATAGCGCAGGCCATGCGTGTCGAGTTGGGCGGCGAATTCGGCAAACGCCATCGGCGCGTTGAAATCGGCGAGGTATTCGTGGAACAGGTAGGACGGCGCGGCTGCCTTGAGATAGGCGACCTCCTTCAGCAAGGCCGGATCGGTCCATTCTGCCGCCAGTTCATCCAGCACGCGCGACGCCTGCGCATAGCGTGCCGGCGCCGACAGGTCGGCCGCGGTGCGCTCGGTCAGCGCGGCGCGCAGCGGCTGGAGCCTGCTCCAGCCGGCCGCGACGTTGAAGCTGATGTAGGCCATGCCATGCGGCGACAGATGGCGCCGGCACAGCTCGAGCAGCGCCTGCTGCACCGACGGCGGCACCCAGGAATACACGCCGTGCGCGATGATGTAGTCGAACTCGCCCAGTTCATCCGGCAGCACGGCAAGGTCGCCGTGCAGGATGCGGACGTTGGGCCGCCCCAGCGCCTGGACGAATGCCATGCCCGCCTCGGCCTGCACCTGCGACAACTCCACCCCCACGCAGTCGGATTCGGGCCAGCACCATGCCAGCGGGATCAGATTGCCGCCCTGCGCGCAGCCCAGTTCGAGGATGCGCGCACGGGACGGGTCGGCTGCGTCAAAGCCATGCAGCTTCGCCATCGCCGCCAGGAAATCCGGCTGGGTTTCAGGCAGCGGCAGGCTGTCGTAGGGGAGTTCGTCGTAGCTGATGAGGGTATCCATGGCGGCAATTGTCCCTGCTAAGTTGTAAAGACGACAAGTCGGCAGCGACCGTACTGGCGCCGCCACGGCGAGGACACAGGCCGGGTGATGAAGCATATGTTCCGGGCTGGGGACAGCGTGATCCTGGCAACGCTGTGCTTGCTTTGACTTTCGCCCGTCCTCAGAATTGGCTTGTGCTGGCATAAACAAACAACAAGGCGCTATGACGAACGACCAACTCCTGATTCTCGCCATCCTGCTCAGCACGGTGGGCATGTTCCTGTGGGGGCGCTGGCGCCACGACATGGTGGCGGCCGCTTCCCTGCTGGCCTGCGTGCTGGCGGGGCTGATTGCGCCTCGCGACGCGTTTGCCGGATTTGGTCATCCGGCGGTGATCACGGTGGCCTGCGTGCTGGTGCTGAGCCGTGGGCTGCAGACCTCGGGCGCGGTGGATGTGCTGGCGCGATATGCCTTGCCAAAAAAGGCAGGTCCGGCCATCAGCCTCGCTGCCCTAGTGGGCCTGGGGGCCGTGCTGTCGGGTTTCATGAACAACGTGGGCGCCATGGCCCTGTTGATGCCGGTGGCCATCCAGCTGGCCAAGCGGCTGGACCTGACCCCGGGGCAGGTGCTGATGCCGCTGGCTTTCGGCACCATTCTGGGCGGCATGACGACGCTGATCGGCACGCCGCCCAACCTCATCGTGTCGGGCTTTCGCAACCAGCAGGGTGGCGGCAGCTTCGCCATGTTCGACTTCACGCCGGTCGGCCTCGCCGTGGCCGTGACCGGCGTGATCTTCGTGGCATTGGTGGGCTGGCGCCTGGTGCCCGCGCGCCAGCAATCGGGGGTGGAAGGCTTCGAGACCGGCGCCTATCTCACCGAGGTGCGTGTGAGCGAGGACAGCAAGGCTGCAGGCAAGACCTTGCGCGAACTGGAACAGGTGCTGGACGAGGCAGGCGCCCAGGTGGTGGGCCTGGTACGCAACGAGGTGCGCGTGAACGCGCCCACCCCCCGGCACACCGTCCACGGCGGCGACATCCTGGTGATCGAGGCGGAGGCCGAAGCCCTGGCCAATCTCCTGTCCAGCCTGGGCCTGAAGCTGGAGGAGGCGATGAGCCCCAAGGACATGGACGACCCGGAAAAATCGCGCGAGGACGCGACTGGCGAGACTTCAAAGGGCGGCGATCGCAGCGAAAAAAACCCTGCCGACGCCGAGAAGGCGCCATCCGGCACGTCCGGCGATGTCGTGCTGATGGAACTGGCAGTGCTGCCCGGGGCGGTGCTCAGCGGCCGTTCGGCCAGCGGCATGCTGCTGCGCACCCGCTACGGGCTCAATTTGCTGGCCGTGTCGCGCCAGGGCCAGCGCTCCACGGCGCGCCTGCGTTCATTGACCTTCAAGGCGGGCGACCTGCTGCTGATGCAGGGGCCGCCCGAGGCCATTTCGGAATTTGCGGCCGATAACGACTGCGTGCCGCTGGCCGAGCGCGAGCTGCGCATCCCGGACAAGCGCAAGGCGTGGGAGGCCGGCATCATCATGGCCGCCGCCGTCGGCGGCGCCGCCTTCGGCCTGCTGCCCGCGGCAATCTCGTTCGCGGCGGGCGTGCTGGCATCGATGGCGCTGCGCACGGTGCCGCCCCGCGCGGTGTACGAGGCCATCGACTGGCCGGTGATCGTGCTGCTGGCCGCCCTCATTCCCGTGGCGGGCGCGATGGCCTCCACCGGTACCGCTGACCTGATTGCGCGTTTTCTGCTGAACCACGTCGCGCAGGGGCATGCGATTGTGGGGCTGACCCTCATCCTGGTGGTCACCATGTTCCTGTCGGACCTGATGAACAACGCTGCCACGGCAGCGGTGATGTGCCCCATCGCCATCGGCACGTCCAGCGCGCTGGGGGTCAGCCCAGACTCGTTCCTGATGGCCGTGGCCATCGGCGCCTCCTGCGCCTTTCTGACGCCCATCGGGCACCAGAACAACACCTTGATCCTGGGGCCGGGCGGATTTCGCTTCGGCGACTACTGGCGGCTGGGCCTGCCGCTGGAGGTGCTGGTGATCGCCGTCAGCATTCCGATGCTGCTGCTGGTCTGGCCGCTATGACCGGTTGAACAGCCGCTGGCGTGCACTGGCAATCGGCACGAACATTGAGCGCGCGCGAAGGCCGCACGCTCAAGCACATGTCCGGCGTGATGATTCTGCAATGGGGATGCTGCTGGGGCTGGCGGCATGCCTGACCCGGACGTGTTGACCGGGTCAGGCCGGGGCAATGGGATCAGTGCCCGCGCGAACCCGGCTTGCCTGCAAACAAGGCGGCCGGCGGACGCGGCTTGCGCGCCTGGGTCGACTGACCCGGTGCGCCGCTGCGTCCACCTGCCGGCTTGGCGCCGGCGCTGGCGGGTTTGGCCGACGACGAACGGCCGGAGCCGGAGCTATTGCCGCCACGTCCCGCGCCCTGCCCCTGACGCGGTCCGCCACGGCCTTGCGGCGGACGCGGCGGGCGTTCCTCGGACATCAGGTCGGCCTTGGCCGGCGGCACAAAGCCGGGTTCGATTTCGACCCGCACGATCGAGCGCTTGATCAGCTTCTCGATGTCGCGCAGGTAGCTCATTTCCTCGTCATCCACCAGCGACAGCGCCGAGCCGGTTGCCCCGGCACGGCCGGTGCGGCCGATGCGGTGGACGTAGTCTTCCGCCACGTTGGGCAGTTCGAAGTTGACCACCTGCGGCAACTGGTCGATGTCGATGCCGCGCGCGGCGATGTCGGTGGCCACCAGCACGCGCACGCTGCCGTCCTTGAAGCTCGCCAGCGCCTTGGTGCGCGCCGACTGGCTCTTGTTGCCGTGGATCGCGGCGGCGCCGATGCCGTCCTTCACCAGCTTCTCGGCGAGCTTGTTGGCGCCGTGCTTGGTGCGGGTGAAGACCAGCACCTGCTGCCAGTCGTGGTGCTTGATCAGGTGCGCCAGCAAGTCGCGTTTGTGCGCCTGCGGCACCCGGTGCATCGACTGCTCGATGATCTCCACCGCGGTGTTGCGGCGCGCGACTTCGACGCTCTTCGGGTTGTTCAGCAGGCCGTTGGCCAGGGTGCGGATCTCGTCGGAGAAGGTCGCCGAGAACAGCAGGGTCTGGCGCTGCTTCGGCACCACGGCGAGCACTTTCTTGATGTCGCGGATGAAGCCCATGTCGAGCATGCGGTCGGCTTCGTCGAGCACCAGGATTTCGATGCCGGACAGGTCCACCGTCCTCTGCCCCATGTGGTCGAGCAGGCGGCCCGGCGTCGCCACCAGGATGTCCACGCGCGACCTCAGCGCCTTGAGCTGCGGGTTGATGTTGACGCCGCCGAACATCACCATCGAGGTGAGCGACAGGTACTTGCCGTAAGTCTTGACCGATTCCTCGACCTGCGCGGCGAGCTCGCGCGTCGGCACCAGGATCAGGCAGCGCGGACGGCCCGGCTTGGGGGCGGCTGCTGCGCGCGTCGACAGGTGATGCAGGATCGGCAGGGTGAAGCCGGCGGTCTTGCCGGTGCCTGTCTGCGCGGCGGCGAGCAGGTCGCCGCCCGCCAGCACTTGCGGAATCGCCTGCGCCTGGATCGGGGTGGGCGTGGTGTAGCCGGCATCGGCAATCGCACGCAAAATGGGTTCGGCCAGGCCGAGCTCGACAAAAGCCGGGCCGGCCAAGGTGGTTTCAGTAGTCATGTGGTTTTTTCCTGCGACGGCCTGTTGCGCTTGTGGCAACACCAATCGAGGCAGACGAATAGGGGATCGTAAGATCGGGGTAAGAGAGCCGCGCACCGATTGGCTGGGTGCGGGAGGGCGCACTATACCGGCTGGGTTCTATTGCGGCAATGAATTTCTCTGTCGCACAGGCTCAAGCGAAGCCGGGCGCAAGCCCGTCGGTATGCGGGTGTGCTGTAACACCGACGCCTGACGCTGTCGCCTAAATGAACAGGCAGATATCCGTTTCGCCTGCAAACTCGAAAAACGTCGCCGCCCCGCCGTACTCGACGCCGTCCATGAACTCGCGGTGGTCGAAGCCGAACAGCTCGACCGTCATCTGGCAGCCGATCATTTTCACGTCGGCCTCGACGCACAGTTCGCGCAGCTCGGGGATCGACGCCACGCCGTTGTTGGCGATCGTCTGTTTCATCAGCGAGGTGGCGATATTTTCATACCCCGGCACCAGCGACTGCACCGCATTCGGAATATTCCAGTTGAGCCCCTTGAACCACTTGGGGCCGAACGGCATTTTCATTGGCATGCCGGGATTGCCCAGCGGGCTGATCTTGAGTCCGGACAAATCTTTCTTCAACAGTTGCAGACCGTAGAACGTGAAAAAGATCTGCACCTCATAACCCAGTGCTGCGGCAGTAGACGCCAGAATGAAAGGCGGATAGGCCCAGTCAAGCGTACCTTTGGTGGCGATGATCGCCATTTTCTTGGCTTCCATGATGTTTCTCCTTGTCTGACTCAGTGCTTGCGCATCAGGTAGACGAACTCGCCGCCGTTTTCAGTGGTGGACAGGAGTTCATTGCCGGTCTGCTTGGCAAACGCCTGCATGTCCTTGACCGAGCCCGGGTCAGTCGAGTTGATCTTCAATATCTGGCCGCTTGCCAGTTCGGAGAGCGATTTTTTGGTGCGCAGGATGGGCAGCGGGCAGTTGAGGCCGCGCGCGTCGAGTTGTTTCGGCCTGTGCTGCGCGCATCCGGCCGGCCGCGATCGAATCGGCATTGGCGTCGGTAAGCGACGGGAGAGTGAGTTTGTATTCGGCTTGCATAATGACTCCTGGGTCAAGTGGACCAAACGGTCCACATTGGTCGAAAAAAAAGCCGAAACCTTACGTCAAGGCTTTCAGCACCAATTCGATTGTGCCTTTCAAGCTGGCTTCATCCGCCCCGGCCTTGCTCAAGGTCTTGAGGCCGCTCATGCTGCTGACCAGATAATTGGCCAGCATGACGGCATCGCGGTCGGGCGGGATAGCGCCCTCAAGTTGCGTGCGTCGCACCGCCGCCAGCATGACGCTGTGAAAGCGCCCCAGGCCCTGCGCTACTGCCTCTGCAATGGCCGGATCGCGGCGTGCGAACTCATTGGCGGTGTTCAGCACGAGGCAACCACGCGCCTCGCACACGCCACGCGCTTCATCGAGCACGCTCTCGAGAAACTGCCGGATGAAGCCCAGGCCGGAGGGCGCCGACGCCAGCGCGTCGTGCAACTGCCCGATCATGAGATCGCCGTAGCGTGTCATGCAACGCTCGAACAGGGCCTGTTTGCCACCAAATGCCTGGTACAGGCTGCTCTTCGATATCTGCATGGCTTGAAGCAGGTCCAGCATTGAAGTGTTTTCATACCCCTTGCGCCAAAACAAATGCATCGCGGCAGTCAGGGCGGTGTCGGGGTCAAACTCGAGTGGGCGTCCGAATGCGGCAGGCATCCGGTCAATATGGACCGGCTGGTCCATAAAGTCAATTGGAAATGTCTGTCAGGAAATCGCGGTTCCGCCGACACAACTCTGGAGAGGCGAAAACGTGTTTCCAGCAGGGCCTCGATCAGACAACACCGGAGCGCAGACCCGCCGTTTCAACCATAAAACAAGGGCTATGCCATGAATTCGATCATCCATCTCTACCACGGCCTGACCGCCCGCCTCAATCATGCGGGCAGCCATGTCGGCATGCTGGGCCTGCGGCTGTTGCTGGCCTGGGAGTTCGGGGAGGCCGGAATCGAGAAATTCAACGGTGACAACTGGTTTGCCGACATACAGGACGCCTTTCCTTTCCCGTTCAGCCTGGTGCCGACAGAAATCTCGTGGTCGCTCGCCACCTGGTCCGAACTGATCGGCGCCGTCGCACTGGTGATCGGTCTGGGCACCCGCTTCTTCAGTTTGTCGCTCATCATTTTGACAATCGTCGCCTGGGCCAGCGTGCACGCGGGAAACGGCTACAACGTGTGCGACAATGGCTACAAGCTGCCGCTGATGTACCTGGTGATGTTCGTTCCACTTCTGCTCTCCGGCCCCGGCAAGCTGAGCCTGGATCACTACTGGCTGGCGCGTCGGTTCATGGCACACTGAGTCCGGTATGTGTCTGTCCCTGGGGCTCATGCCGCCGACCAATCCGCGGGCCGGGCTGCATGGCGCAATCCGACCCCTGATCGTTCAAGGGTCGGACGCCGTGTCGTCATCTCCCCAAATGGCTGGGGCTACTCATCGCTTTTCAAGCGCTGGCCTACTCTATTGCACCGACGTCATACAAGACCGAGCCGTAAAGATCGCCCTCCCCCTTCTCCGGGCCGGACGTTCCGATGGCAAATCCAGATTCGTCAACATCGGAGTTGGGGAAAGCACTGCTTGGCTCGCCAAAAACATGAATGCGTGACCTCGTGTCCGACAGGCTGGTGCCGACATAGCCCGTCCGCTCCATGTCATATGAAATGGCGCCTTCCGCTTCAGGCTCGATCCACTGATCAGCCGCGAAGACAGGTGTAGTCGCCAGCAGGCCGGCGAAAACAAGGCTGGTGAATGTGAATGTGTGTTTCATGATGTACTCCTTCTCTTCATACTGAGCGCCGTACGGGTATAAAATCCGTACTGGCTGCGAAGACCGCGATGCGCATCGGAACAGATGGTTGAGTACGCGTTCGGCCTGTCCATTTGTCGGAAGAGATCGCAACAACTTACTTTTTTTTAGCTCAGGCAGGGCAAAGCCAAAATCAATTTTTTAACTCAGGCAGGGCATCGCCAATATAATTTTTTATCGGGCAGGGAGTTGTCAATTTGGCGCCGGCATAGCTGTCGCCGTTGGAAATAGAGCGATGCCGCGAAGATTGCTTTCTACGGCGCAACTGTTCGTCATGGCGCTGACTCTGGCGCTGTCCGGCCATCCCCTGGCCGACGAGCCGGCTTGGGAATCGCGCGTATTGAAAGTGGTGGTGACGCGCACCGACGGCAGCAGGGAACTCGGCTCCGCCGTGTCGATTGCCGGCGCCCGGATGGTGACCAACTGCCATGTCCTGCGCGATGCCTCGCGCATCGAAGTCGAACAGGCCGGCGCACGCCGTCAGGCGTGGCCCGACCAGCGCGACGCCTACCGCGACCTGTGCTTTCTCAACGTTCCCGGATACCAGGCCGATCCTGCGCCGATGATCGACCTCGGCCAGACCCGGGTGGGCCTGAACGTGAAGGCGGTCGGCTATTCGGGTGGCGCGCTTGCCGTCAGCGAAGGCAGGGTCATCGGCCTGCACACTTGTGAATGCGACGGCGGCAAGGTGATTCAGACTTCGGCGCCATTCGACCGCGGCGCCAGCGGCGGCGGCCTGTTCGACCAGGAAGGCCGTCTGGTCGGCATCCTCTCCTTCAAGTCGACAAGCGGCGGCAATTTCCACTTCGTCCTGCCGGTGGGCTGGCTGCGCCACATGGCGGACCACCCGATCGACGCCGTCGGCGACGGCAGCACTTTCTGGGAAAAACCCGGCACGGAAAGCGGCTATTTCCTCGCCGCCTGCGACCTCGCCGCAAACAAGCGCTGGCGTCCGCTGTCCCGGCTGGCCAGCGAATGGCGCACGCAGGAGCCCAACAATCCGGAAGCCTGGATGGCCATAGGACGCGCCAGTCTCGGGCTGCAGAAAACCGACCAGGCCATCCATGCGTTCCAGCGGGTACTGATGCTGGACTCGACCCATTCCGAAGCGCAATGGGCTTTGCAACAGCTCGAAATCGAACGGGGGCAAAGTCTGCCCGAGTCGGGCGTCTAGGCGCCCGTCCCTGCCGTCCAGCAAACTTGCCTTGACAGGACAAGCCGGCCCCGCACAGACTTGGACATGCGTTCGCTCCGGGTACTCCTCGCCTTCCTGATCGCGCTTGCCCTCCCGGCGCAAGCGCTGGCGGGCATGCTGACGGCAGCCACCTGCTGCCCGATGGCGGAGACAGCGATCAGCGTCGACACCGCGACGACTGCAGCACACGACTGCTGCTGCCACGATGAAGATGGACCAGGCTCGCGCTGTGCATCCGACCTGTCCTGCCAATGCGGCAGCCATGCTGCGATCAGTACCCGCACCTTCCTCCCGCCCCTGCCGGCCATCTTCCAGGCCCACGCCACGACCCCCATGTGGCAGCAGTCCGTCTTTCCGATCCCACTCTGGCGACCGCCCACCGCGTCAAGCCCCCTCAGCTGAGTCCCGCGCCTTCCGGCGCGGAATATGGCGCATCGCGTCATCCAGTTCTGGAGCATGACCATGTCTTTCAAACTGCCTTATTGGCTTGCCGCCCCGTTGTGGGCGTGGATGGCGGGCGCGGGCGCCGCCCCGCTCGGCTTTGACGATGCGCTGACGCGGGCGCTGCAGGAAACACCGGCGCTGTCGGCGAGCGCGAGCCGAATTGCCGCAGCGCGCCAGAGCGCGATTCCGGCGGGCGCCCTGCCCGACCCGCAACTCACGCTGGGGCTGGCCAACGTGCCGATCGACGGCGCCGACCGCTTCAGCCTCGACAGCGAGCCCATGACCATGCGCATGATCGGCGTGATGCAGGCGTTCCCCAACGCCGCCAAGCGCGGCGCGCGTGCCGGCGCGGCGCGGGGGCGGATCGGACTGGCCGAAGCCGGGATGCGGGTGGTGCGCCAGACCGTGCTGCGGCAAACCGCGCAGGCGTGGATCCGGCGCCACACCGCCGAGGCGCAACTGCAGCACATCGCCGCCCTCTACGATGAAAACCGCCTGTTCGACGCCGCGGTGCGGGCGCGCCTGGCGGGCGGCGGGGGCATGGCAAGCGATGTCGTGCTGCCGCGCGAGGAAGCCGCGCTGATTGCCGGGCGCGAGGACGCGCTCAACGCGCGTCGTGCGCAGGCCATCGCCAGTCTGCGCCAATGGATCGGCGACGCCGCCGACTGGCCGCTCGCAGGCACGCCGCCGCAGTGGCCGATCGACCACGCGGGCCTCGCGCATCGCCTCGAACAGCACCCCGAACTGGCCCTGTACGGCCACGAAGCACGCGTGCTCGACGCCGAAACCGACCTCGCAAGGGCGGCGACCCGGCCCGACTGGCGCCTGGGCGTGGTGTACCAGCAGCGCGGTTCGCAGTTCACCAACATGGCCGGCATTGAACTCGGCTTCGATCTGCCGGTGTTCGCGTCCACCCGCCAGAGACCGCTGATTGCCGCGCGCGTGGCCGAGCGCGCAGCGCTCGACGCCGACTATCAGGCACGGTTGCGCGCCCACACCGCCGAACTCGATGCCGACCTGGCCGAATACCGACGGCTCGATCGGGCGCTCGCCCGCCAGAACGAAGTGCTGTTGCCGCTGGCGCAGGAGAAAGTGACGCTGGTGCTGGCCGCCTGGCGTGGTGGCCAGGGCAGCCTGACCGAACTGATCGGCGCACGGCGTGCGCGCATCGACGCCGAACTCAAGGCCATCGAACTTGCGGGGGCGCGCGACGAAATGGCCGCCCGCCTCCACTTCACCTATGCCCAGCCCGACGAATCCGGAGTCCAGCCATGAAACCCCCTTCCTTCAAATCGCTTGTCGGGCGCCTCGTCGCCGCCGTCGTGCTGATCGCGCTGGGCGCAGCCGGCGCCATGTGGTGGACCCAGACCCAACACCCGCCGGCGGCCGCGCCGGACGCCAAGGCAGCGCCCGCCGACGAACGCCGCGTGCTCTACTGGTACGACCCAATGGTGCCGGCGCAGCAATTCGACAAGCCCGGCAAGTCGCCCTTCATGGACATGGAACTGGTGCCCAAATACGCCGACGAGGGCGGCGACGCCGCCAGCGTGCGCATCGACGCCAGCATCGCGCAGAACCTGGGGATGCGACTTGCCCCGGTCACCCGCACCGACATCGCGGACACGCTGCACGCCACCGGCCTGGTGCGTTACAACGAACGCGACATCGCCATCGTGCAGGCGCGCAGCGGCGGCTACGTCGAGCGGGTGGCGCGGCTGGCGCCGGGCGACGTAGTCAAGGCCGGCGCCTTCATCGGCGAGCTGCTGGTGCCGCAGTGGGCGGCGGCGCAACAGGAATACCTGGCCCTGAAGGCCACCGGCGACGCCGAGCTGACCGCCGCCGCCGAGGCGCGGATGCGGCTCGCCGGGATGCCCGAGCGGCTGATCCGCGAGGTGAAGGCAAGCGGCCGGGTGAAGGACCGCATCGCGATCACCGCGCCCATCGGCGGCGAGCTGCAATCGCTCGACGTGCGGCCCGGCATGACGCTTTCTGGCGGGCAGACGCTGGCGCGCATCAACGGCATCGCCAGCGTATGGCTCGATGTGGCGGTGCCGCAGGCGCAGGCGGGCCAGGTGCGCACCGGGCATACCGCCGAGGCGCGCTTCGCCGCGTTCCCCGGTGAAACCGTCACTGGCCGGGTCATCGCCATCCTGCCGGGCATCGATCCGGCGGCGCGCGCGCTCACCGTGCGCATCGAGCTGCCCAACCACAACGGCCGCATTCGCCCCGGCCTCAGCGCCGAGGTGCAGATCGCGGGCGCGACGGCAATCGCGCTCACCGTGCCGAGCGAGGCGGTGATCCGCAGCAGCCGCCGCGCGCTGGTGATCGTGGCTGAAGATAACGGGCGATACCGCCCGGTCGAGGTCACGCTCGGGCGCCAGGCGAACGAGCGCACCGAAGTGCTGACGGGGCTTGCCGAAGGCCAGCAGGTGGTCGCCAGCGGACAGTTCCTGATCGACTCCGAAGCCAGCCTGCAGGGCGTGCTTGACCGCCTCGCCGCCGCCCCAAAAAGCGGCGCGCCCGCTTCACCGCTGCATGAAGCCGACGCGGTGATCGAGGACATCGACGGCGAGGAAGCGACGCTCGCGCATGGCCCGTTCGAATCGCTGTCGATGCCGGGCATGACCATGGTGTTTCCGCTGGCACGGCCTGAGCTCGCGCAGGGGTTGAAGACCGGCGACCGGGTGCGCGTCGGCGTGCGCCAGACCGACGACGGGCTGCTGGTCGAGAAGCTCGACAAGACCGGAGGCGCGAAATGATCGCGGCGCTGATCCGCTGGTCGGTGGGCAACCGTTTCCTGGTGCTGCTGGCGACGCTGTTCGTCGTGGCCTGGGGCGTGTGGGCGGTGAAGACGACGCCGATCGATGCGCTGCCCGACCTGTCCGACGTGCAGGTCATCATCCGCACGCCCTACGCCGGGCAGGCGCCGCAGATCGTCGAGAACCAGGTCACCTATCCGCTCGCCACCACCATGCTGTCGGTGCCGGGCGCGAAGACGGTGCGCGGCTATTCTTTTTTCGGCGACAGCTATGTGTACGTGATTTTCGAGGACGGCACCGACCTGTATTGGGCGCGCTCGCGCGTGCTGGAATATCTCAGTCAGGTGCAGGGCCGGCTGCCCGCTAGCGCCAAGCCCGCCTTGGGGCCGGATGCGACCGGCGTCGGCTGGATCTACCAGTACGCGCTGGTGGACCGCAGCGGCCGTCACGACCTGGCGCAGTTGCGCTCGCTGCAGGACTGGTTCCTAAAATACGAGCTGAAGACCCTGCCCAACGTGGCCGAGGTCGCAACCATCGGCGGCATGGTCAGGCAGTATCAGGTGGTGCTCGACCCGGTAAAGCTGGCCGCCTACGGCATCCCGCACCAGATGGCCATCAATGCCATTCGCGGCGCCAACCAGGAGAGCGGCGGCGCGCTGCTGGAACTCGCCGAAACCGAATACATGGTGCGCGCCAGCGGCTATCTCGAGACCCTGGCCGACTTCCGCGCCATTCCGCTCAAGCTCGCGGGCGCCACACCGGTGACGCTGGGCGACGTGGCGGCGATCCGCATCGGCCCCGAAATGCGCCGCGGCATCGGCGAGCTCGACGGCGAGGGCGAGGCCGTCGGCGGCGTGGTGATTCTGCGGTCGGACCAGAACGCGCGCGTCACCATCGCGGCGGTCAAGGAAAAGCTCGAAGCACTGAAGCCCGGCCTGCCGCCGGGCGTCGAGATCGTCACCACCTACGACCGCAGCGCGCTGATCGACCGCGCCATCGACAACCTCAGCCACAAGCTCGTCGAGGAATTCATCGTGGTGGCGCTGGTGTGCGTGCTGTTCCTGTGGCATCTGCGCTCCTCGCTGGTGGCGATCATCTCGCTGCCGCTGGGCGTGCTGATCGCCTTCATCGTTATGCGCCAGCAGGGCATCAACGCCAACATCATGTCGCTCGGCGGCATCGCGATCGCCGTCGGCGCGATGGTCGATGGCGCCGTGGTCATGATCGAGAACGCGCACAAGCACATCGAGGCCTGGCAGCGCGAGCACCCCGGCAAAACCCTGCAGGGCGAGGCGCACTGGCGGGTGATCGTCGAGGCCGCCAGCGAGGTCGGCCCGGCGCTGTTTTTCTCGCTGCTCATCATCACCCTGTCGTTCATTCCGGTGTTCACGCTGGAAGCGCAGGAAGGCCGCCTGTTCGGCCCGCTCGCCTTTACCAAGACCTATGCGATGGCTGCGGCCGCCGCGCTGTCGGTGACGCTGGTGCCGGTGCTGATGGGCTACTGGATCCGCGGCCGCATCCCCAGCGAATCTAAAAACCCGCTCAACCGCTGGCTGATCCGCGCCTACCGGCCGCTGCTCGACGCGGTGCTGGCGCGCCCCAAGACCACCCTCGCCGTCGCCGCCCTGGTGTTTCTCAGCGCGGCCTGGCCGATCAGCCGCCTCGGCGGCGAGTTCCTGCCGCCGCTCGACGAGGGCGACCTGCTCTACATGCCGAGCGCGCTGCCGGGGCTGTCGGCGCAGAAGGCGTCCGAACTGCTGCAGCAGACCAACCGCCTGATCCGCAGCGTGCCGGAGGTGGCGAGCGCCTACGGCAAGGCCGGGCGCGCCGACACCGCCACCGATCCGGCGCCGCTGGTGATGTTCGAGACCATCATCCAGTTCAAGCCGCGCGAGCAGTGGCGGCCGGGGATGACGCCGGAAAAGCTCGTCGATGAACTCGATCGCGCGGTGCAGGTGCCGGGGCTGGCCAACATCTGGGTGCCGCCCATCCGCAACCGCATCGACATGCTCGCCACCGGCATCAAGAGCCCAATCGGGGTGAAGATCGCCAGCGCCAGCCTGGCCGACATCGACCGTGTCGCGCAGCAGGTCGAGCGCATCGCCGGCACCGTGCCGGGGGTGTCGTCCGCGCTCGCCGAGCGCCTCACCGGCGGCCGCTATGTCGATGTCGCCATCGACCGCGCCGCCGCAGCGCGCTACGGCCTCAACGTCGCCGACGTACAGTCGGTGGTGGCGAGCCTGATCGGCGGCCAGAACATCGGCGAAACCGTCGAGGGGCTGGCGCGTTACCCGATCAACGTGCGCTACCCACGTGAATGGCGCGACACCCCCGAAAAGCTCGCCGCACTGCCCATCCTCACCCCCGGCGGCAGCCAGATCACCCTCGGCATGGTGGCCGCGGTCACGCTCAGCGAGGGCCCGCCGATGCTGAAAAGCGAGAATGCGCGGCTGTCGGGCTGGGTCTACGTCGACGTGCGCGGACGCGATCTCGCGTCCACCGTGGCCGACCTGCAGCAGGCCGTGGCCGAAGGCGTCAAGCTCGAACCCGGCATGAGCATCGCCTATTCCGGCCAGTTCGAATTCATGCAGCGCGCCAACGCGCGGCTGAAAGCGGTGGTGCCGGCCACCCTGGCGATCATCTTCGTGCTGCTCTACCTCACCTTCCGCCGCATCGACGAGGCGCTGCTCATCATGGCGACGCTGCCGTTCGCGCTGACCGGCGGCGTGTGGTTCCTCTACGCGATGGGCTACAACCTGTCGATCGCCACCGGGGTCGGCTTCATCGCGCTGGCCGGCGTCGCCGCCGAATTCGGCGTCATCATGCTGCTGTATCTGAAGAACGCCTGGACCGCGCAGCAGGCGGCCGGGCAGACGGATGAGGCGGGCCTGCAGGACGCCATCCGCGAAGGCGCGGTGCAGCGGGTGCGGCCGAAAGCCATGACCGTGGCGGTGATCGTCGCCGGCCTCTTGCCGATCATGATCGGCAGCGGCACCGGCAGCGAGGTGATGAGCCGCATTGCCGCCCCGATGGTCGGCGGCATGGTGAGCGCGCCGCTGCTGTCGCTGTTCGTCGTCCCGGCGGCCTACTGGCTGATGCGCCGCCGCGACGCGCGCACGGCGGCCGACAGCAAGCCACTCAGCGTCGACAAAACGTGACGCAAAACGCGATCACGCGTCCGGCATCACCTGCGCAAAGCTGGTGATGGCGGTGAAGTCGCCGCAATCCTTGTGCGGTTGGCGCGAATCGGGGTTGCATACCGCCAGCAGCTGCGCGATGCCGTAGGCCTGCGCACTTTCAAGCACCGGCAGGCTGTCGTCGACAAACAGGGTGCGCTGCTTGTCATACGGCTCGATCGCCTGCAGGCCCTGCCAGAAATCCGGGTGTTCCTTGGGCAGCCCGACCTGGTGGGACGAGATCAGCGCGTCGAAATAGGCGTCGATGCGGGTTTCACGCATTTTCAGCCCGAGGCTCTTGGGATGCGCGTTGGTGGCCATCACCACGCGCCGCCCCGATGCCCGCAGCGCCTGCAGGAAAGCGGGCACGTCGGGGCGCACCGCGATCAGATGGGCAACTTCCTCCTTCAGCTGCACGATGTCGAGCGCAAGCTCGCTGCTCCAGAAATCCAGGCAGTACCAGTTGAGCGTGCCGCTATGGCGTTCGTAATGCGCGGTGAGATGCGCGCGCGCGACTTCCGGCGCGAGGCCGTGGTATTCGGCATAGCGGCGCGGCATGTGCTCCAGCCAGAAATGGTTGTCGAAATGGAGGTCGAGCAGGGTGCCGTCCATGTCGAGCAAGACGGTGTCGACTCGCGACCAGTCGATCATCCTAGAAACCGCAGTTGGACGCGCCCGATGGTGCGTCTGGGCGGGTGGCTGCCGCGAAGCAACGAGGCGGCAGGCCGGGGCCTGCAACGAGGCGCGACAAAGGCAGGCGCACGACCAGGCGTGCCAGCGGGTGCGTAGCGGTGTAACCCACTAGGTGAACACAATCGATGGGTGAAAACTCAGTATTCATAAGGCTTTCCTTGGGCTGGCAAGCGGTCAACTGCGGTTTTTAGGATTAATGCAGCCACCGCAGGCATCACGTCAGAACAACTCGTCTTTGGAGATGCCGCGCCGCCGCAGCGTCTGCCGCAGCACGCGCAGGGACTCCATCTGGATCTGCCGTACGCGTTCGCGGGTGACCTGCAGCTCCAGCGCCAGGTCTTCCAGGGTGCAGGCCGCGCAGCCGTTCAGTCCGAACCGCCGCTCGATCACCCAGCGCTGCTTGTCGTTCAGTTGCGCCAGCCATTCATGGACGTGATGCTCGATTTCCTCGAGCTGCAGCATTTCGTCCGGCAGGTGGGCGTTGTCGTCGGCGATCGCCTCGCCCAAGGACAGCGTGGGATCGACGTCGAGCGGCGCATCGAGCGAGGCCACCCGTTCGTTCAGCTGCATGATGCGGCGCACGTCCTCGACCGTATGCCCGGTCAGCGCGGCGATGTCGTCCGACGAGGCGTCGGCAACGCCGTGCGTTTCCAGATGGCGCCTGGCACGCAGGTAGATGTTGAGTTCCTTGATGATGTGTACCGGCAGGCGGATGGTGCGCGACTGGTTCATGATCGCGCGTTCGATGTTCTGGCGGATCCACCAGGTGGCGTAGGTGGAAAAGCGGAAGCCGCGCTCGGGGTCGAATTTTTCCAGCGCGTGGATCAGGCCGAGGTTGCCCTCCTCCACCAGGTCGAGCAGGGTCAGCCCGCGATTGGCGTAATGCTTGGCGATGTTGACCACCAGCCGCAGGTTGCGCTCGATCATGGTCTGGCGCGCTTCGAAGTCGCCCTCGACCACGCGCCGCGCCAGCGCGACTTCCTCCGCCGCGGTCAGCAGCGGTGCCTGGCCGATTTCGTTGAGATAGAGCTGGGTGACGTCGACCTGCGGCTCGCCGAGAATGGCCGCAGCCAGCTCGTCCCCGCTGTCGGCGCCCGCCCGCCGCGCTGCCTCGGCTTCTGCCTCGTCAGGCATCAGGTCATCCGATTCATCGCGGGGATCCGTGCTCATGAGCGTTCCGGCAGATAGATCAGGGGATCGAGCGGTTTGCCATAACGGCGGATTTCGAAATGCAATTTCACCCGGTCGGCGCCGCTGTCGCCCATCCGGGCAATCTTCTGTCCGGCGCTCACGGTGTCGCCCTCCTTCACCAGGATGGCCTCGTTGTGCGCGTAGGCCGAGAGAAACTCGCCTGCATGCTTGACGATCAGCAGCTGTCCGTAGCCGCGCAGGCCGCTGCCGCTGTACACCACTTTACCGGGCGCCACCGCGACCACCGGCGCATTGCGCTGCCCGACGATGTCGATGCCCTTGCCGCCCGCGCGGCCAAAATGGCCGGCCAGCGTGCCTTCGGCCGGCCACAGCCAGTTCTCGACCAGCCCGCTTGAAGCGGGTGCGGGTGCGGGCGCCGATGCCGGCGGCATCGCTGCGACAGGTGCCGGCCTGACCACAGCGGGCGCGACCACCTTCACCGGGGCACCCGACATCTGCGCCCAGTTGGCATCGGAATACGGCAGCAGCACTGCTTGCGGTTCGCGCAGCACGGGCGGCCCTGCCAGCGGCGCATCCAGCGGGCGCGCAGTGGGTGCGGGCTCGTCGTCGAGCGGCTTGATTTCGACCGCACCCGGCGGCGGCGTCAGCCGCAACACCTGGCCGACCAGAATGCGGTCGGGGGATTCGAGCCGGTTCCAGAGGGCGATCTCGCGGTGATCAAGGCCGTTGGCAAAGGCAATGGCATACAGCGTATCGCCACGCTGCACGGTATGCAGGCCGTTGGTGGATGGCACGATCTGCGGTGTGACGGGCTTGACCGCCGTGCGTGCCGGCCCGCGGTCGCTCACCGGCGCAGGGCCGGGCGAGCTACAGGCAGCCAGTCCCAGCAGCAACATGCCCAGCCCGACGACGGGTGCGCGCCTGCCGGCTGCCCTCCCGATCACGCGAGCCCAGGCAGCCGTCTTCATTAGGCCACCCCGGGCAGCAGGGGAACGAACTTCACCCCTTCGAGCAGCCGTTCCGTGTAGGCGTCGCCCTGGCGTTCCATCACGCACAGCGTCTGCGTGGCATGGCCGAGCGGCATCACCAGGCGCCCGCCGTCGGCCAGTTGCGCCAGCAGGGCCTGCGGCACCTCGGCAAACGCAGCCGCAATCACGATGGCGTCGAAGGGCGCGAAATCCTTCGCCCCGTGCATGCCGTCGCCGTGCTTCGGCTTGACGTTGTTGACCCGGAGTTCGCGCAGCCGCACGCGCGTCCTGCCGACCAGCGCGGCGATGCGCTCCATCGACACCACCTCGCGCGCCAGCTTGCCCAGCACCGCGGCCTGGTAGCCGCAGCCCAGCCCGATTTCCAGCACGCGCCCGAGCATGCGGCCCTGGCTGGCCTCGCCATGGCGCGCCAGTTCGGCCATGCGCGCCACGATGTAGGGGTTGGAAATGGTCTGGCCGAAGCCGATCGGCAACGCGGTATCGTCGTAGGCGCGCGACTCCAGCGCCTGGTCGACGAACAGGTGGCGCGGCACCATGCCCATTGCCGCCAGCACGATCTCGTCCCGAATGCCCTGCTCGCGCAGGCGCTCGATCATGCGGTCGCGCGTGCGCGCCGAGGTCATGCCGATGCCGGCGCGCGGGTTCAGGATTTCAGCCATGCGTTCACGCTGTCCATCTGGTTGAAACGGGTCAAGTCCATTTGCAGCGGGGTGATCGACACGAAGCCATTGGCGATGGCATGAAAGTCGGTGCCCTCGCCGGCATCCTGCGCCAGGCCCGCGGCGCCCACCCAGTACACGGTCTGGCCGCGCGGATTGGTGGTTTTCACCACCGACTCGGCCTTGTGGCGCTTGCCCAGCCGGGTCACGCTGAGGCCCTTCAAATCGGCCCAGCCGCGATCCGGCACGTTGACGTTGAGCAGCATCGGTTCGGTCGGCGGCTGCGCCTGAATGCGCTGCACCAGCTCGACCACCACGCGCGCGGCGGTGTCGAAGTGCTGCGCATTGTGGTTGGCGAGCGAAACCGCAATCGACGGAATGCCGAGCAGATAACCTTCGGTGGCGGCGGCCACGGTGCCGGAATAGATGGTGTCGTCGCCCATGTTGGCGCCGTGGTTGATGCCGGAAATCACCATGTCGGGCATGTGATCGAGCATGCCGGTGACGGCCAGATGCACGCAATCGGTCGGGGTGCCGTTGACGTAATAAAAGCCGCCCGGCGCCTGGCGCAGCATCAGCGGGCGATCGAGCGTGAGCGAATTGGAGGCGCCGCTGCGGTCGCGTTCGGGCGCCACCACGGTAATCTCGGCCAGCGGCGCAAGCGCCTGCGCCAGCGCGGCCAGGCCGGGCGCGAAATAGCCATCATCATTGGACAGTAGGATGCGCATCAACGGTCGCCTCCGGACAGGACAGGCAATCGGCACAAGGAATTCATGGCAGTGATGCGAACGTCAAACATGGGCCCGATTCTACCATCCCGGTTTGATCGGTTCAGCGGGAAAACCGCATATCCATCGGAAACCGTTTCAGTCGTATTCCCGGGTGTAGAACACATCGAAACTGCTTTGCTGCCCCGCCTGCGCTTCCAGCCGAACATGCGGCGACAATTGGTACAGCACCTTGACCACCTGGCTCAGGCCGTCGAGGCTCTGCTCGTAGCTCAGGATGGCGCGCGAGGACAGCCGCTTGCCGACGCTGACCACGGTGCTGGTGAGATCTTCACCCTCGCCCGCCCGCACCTCGAAGGTGTCGATGCGCAGCGCGTCGGCTAGCTGTGCCTGAAAATTCACCGATTCCGTCTGGCTCATCAGTGCGCCGGCGGCGATCTGGAGCAATGCAAACTCCTGCTGCCCGCCCTGGTCCAGGCCGTGCCCCAGCACCAGCCAGGAGAGCTTCTCGGTATCCGGCAGCGCCGGATCGGAATACAGCGTCACCTGCGGGCGCTGCACCGTCCCCCGCACCTGCACGCCGGCCGTGACCGTGGGCGTCTTGCGCACCGCCAGGACGTCGATCCCCGGATTGTCGATCGGGCCGATGAAGCTGAGCACGCCGCGCTCGATGGCAAGCGATTGCCCATAGGCCGCATAGCGCCCCTCGACCACCTGGATGCGGCCCTCGCCGCGCAGCACTTCGTTGACCGTGAACACGCGCAACTGGCCGCCCAGGCGCGCGTCGAGCCCGGCGCCCTTGAACAGGAAATCGTCGCCCAGATTGAGCTTGAGGTCGAGTTGCAGCGGGATGCGCTGGGCAGCGGTTTTTTCGCGCGGCGGCTGGCCCACAACGACCACATCGGCCGACAGCCTGGGACGACTGGCTTCCGGGATTTCGATGCGGGCGCGGTCCGCCCGCAACTCGCCTTCCAGGCGCAGCCGCTGCTGGCTGAAGGCGAGTTGGGTGACGCCGGAAATGGTCACGCGCCTGTCGCTGCGGTTGGTGACGGCAAATTTTTCGAAAGTGAGCGCAAGGCTGGCCTGCGGGTCTCTGATTTGCGCCTCGCCACTCAACACGATGCGTCCGCTCTGGCCGTTCAACACGCCTTCCTGCACCCGCACGCGATCGTCGGCCAGGATGAGCTTGAGGGTGCCGTCGGTGATCGACACGCCTTCCTCGGGCATGGCAAAACGGATCTGGCTGGCATCGATCTGGCCATCGACGCGCGGCGCGGCCAGACTGCCGCTGCCCGTGAGCCGGGCGTTGAGGCGGGCGTCGGCCCGGATGCCAACCGGCAGGAAGAGCCTGACCAGCCGCAGGTCGGGCACGTCGAGCTGTGCCGTCCACACCAGCGGCGCGGTGCGCGGCAAGGTGAAAAAGGCGCCCTCGCGCAGCAGGGTCGCCTGCCCGTCGGCACGCAGCTGGCCGGCTTCGCGGCTGGCCGCCTCAATGTGGGCCGTCACACGGCTGGCCACGGCGTCGAGATCGAGTACGAGCGTCGTCAGCCCCAGGCTCTGCGCCGGATCCTTCATCCGTACATCGCCCGACTGGCGGCGCAGCCGCAGCCGGCCGTCGAGGCTGTCGCCGGCGCGCAGATTCCAGTCGCCATCGATCCTGAGATCGGTGGTGAAAGGCGGCTCGGTTTCCAGCAGCGCCACCAGCGGCGCCAGCGGCAAGTTGGCGAGCGCGCCGCGGCTGGCCAGCTGCGCGCCCTGGCGGCTGAACTGCTCGACGTTCAAGCGGCCGCCCGCCAGCGTCAGCGCCAGATTGCTCACCTGCTGCTGGTCGCGCGACAACAGCAGGGTGGCGGGCGCCATCAGTTGCATCGGCCAGGGTCCCTGCGCCGCGGCCTGAGTCAGCTTCCCGCGCCAGACCTGACGCTCATCCAGCCCGCCCGTCAGACTCGCCGTCACCTGCCAATCGGGCAGGCGGGCGTCGAGCGTCAGGGTGTGGGCATTGCGGCGGCCCTGCAGCTTGGCGCCAATTGTGCTCAGACGCTGTCCGGCCAGTTGCACGCCGCGCGCGTCGAGCTGGCCGTTGAAGGCCCCGTTGGCGGCAGCCTGCAGATCGAGCTCAAGCTTCAGGGTGTCGGCAGCGATATCGCCCGGTAGGCGCAGGCCGCTGGCGGCCACCACCGCCTCGATTTGCAGCGCAGCGAGGTCGCCGCTGACGCTGCCGGTGCTGGTCAGGCGCCCGGCCAGACCGAGCTTGAGGCGCGCCAGTGCGCGGGCATCGATGTCCCAGTTGAGGCGGTCGCCGGCGCGGCCGAAGGCCCCCTTCAGCTTGGCCAGGTTGCCGGCCAGGTTGAGGTCGATGTCGGCGTCGGCCAGATGCCGGTTTTCGATGCGCAGCCGGCCTTGTCCGCTGACCGGGCGGCCTTCGAGTTCACCCGGCGGCAGGGTGAACCGGGTTTGCAGGCGCAGTTCGGGCGCGAGCGTGCCGCTCGCCTCGCCGCGCGCATTCAGCCGCCCGCGCGGAAATTTGCCGAAGCGCGCCGGGTTGATTTGCGCGGCGTCGAACTCGGCGGAAAACGCACGGCTGGCATCGAGCTGTAGTTCGCCCTGCGCGGTCAGGCGCCCCGCCTGGCCGCTGAAGTTCGCCGATTCCAGCCGCAAGATCGCATCGGCATGCGTGAGCATGAAGCGGCCCTGCCCCCAGCGCTCGCTGACCTCGCCGCTGAGCGTCTGGCGTGCCGCGTCGCCCGCCAGCTGCAATACCGTGCGCATGCGGGTGGCGTTGAGGTCGCTGTGCAGCCCGGCCAGGTTCAGGCGCGGACTTTCCAGATTCACGGTAAAGCGTCCGTCGCGCCACTGGCCGTCGCCGTCAAATTGCCCGGCCGCACCGAGGTCGATGGCCAGCGAACTGAAGTCGGCGTGCGTGGCGTCGCCCAGTACCGCGCCGGTGAGGTTGGCCAGCGGCAGGCGATCCTGGTCGAGCCGCCCGGCCAGCCGGTTGGACAGGCTGAAGGTGCCGAGCAGGCGTTCGCCCGGCAGGCCTTCAAAAATGCCGGAAAACGCCAGGTCGGCGGTGGGCGCGTCTGCCATGAACTGGCGCGGATCGATCCCCTCGCCGGCCACCAGCAGCCGGGGCAGACGCACTTTCGCAAACGGCGCCGCCTCGCCGCTGGCCATGACATTCATGCCCTCCGCCAGGGCATCCAGCTTGAACTCAATCGCCGCCAGTTCGCCGCTCAGTCCGAGTACGGCCTGAACCGGCACGGGCGTCTTGCGGATCGCGTTGAACCGGCCTTGCAAGTTGAACGGCGCATCCTTCTGGATACCGAATTGCCCATCCACGTCGGCCCACGGCGTCACGGCTGCGGCAATCAAGTCAAAGCGGTCGCCTCTGCCATCCACCTCGCCGTGCAGCGCGTTGAAGCTCAGCGTCTGGCCCAGGTCGACCACATCGAGTTGCGCCACTTCCCACGCGGCCACCCGAATGTCCAGCAGCCAGCGCAAGGTGCCCGGATAGACGGGCGGGGTCGGCTCTTTTTTAAGAATATCCAGCCGCACGTGTTGCGCAGCCAGCAGGTCGATCTCGATCAGTCGATGCCACAGCGATCGGGGTTGCGAGTCCAGTTTCACCCGCTGCGCAGTGATGCGCAGCGTGTCCGTCGTAATGATCAGTTTCTGGATATGGATCGAGGTGCCCAAATGACCTTCCACCCCTTCGAGCACCAGTCGGCCATCGCTCAACGGCGTGGCCTGTTTCGCCAGCCACAAGAATCCCGTGGCCGTGCTGGTCAGCCACCACACCGCCAGAACCAGCACGGCCAGACCGGCCAGGAGCGATCCCAGCGCCCAGGCAACGCGCCTCAAAACGACACCCCGAGCGAGAAATGCAGGCGGAACTTCTGGGTGGCCTCGCCATACGCTAGGTCGAGGTTGATCGGCCCCACCGGCGAACGGTAGCGCGCGCCGACGCCATAACCGAACACCGGCGACAGGGCGCCGGGGCTGTCGGCCGCGTCGCCCGCATCGACGAACACGGCCATGCCCCAGTTGCCTTCTAAGAAATGGTGGTATTCAACGCTGCCGGTGGCGAGATAGCGCACCGATGCCACCCCGCCTTCCAGCGTGCGCCCAAGGCTCTGGTAGGCGTAGCCGCGCACCGAGTTGTCGCCGCCGGCGCGGAACAGAAAATCGGTGGGGATGCCGTCGCGCGTCTGCGCCAGCACGCTGCCGATTTCGCCGCGCAGAATCAGCCGCCCGTTGTCGCCGGCGCGGAAATACTGGGTGTGGCGGCCGTACAGACGGATGAAGCTGGTGTCGGACAACAGCGCCTCGGACGCGCCGCCGCCCTGCAGCGTGAGCACGTGGCCGCGCCGCGGATAGAAGGCGCGCCCGACCGTGCGCTGGGTCCACGCATAGTTGGCGGTGAGCGCCTGGTTGCTCGCGCTCACCACATCGCCGACTTCCAGATCTTCCGTCTGGTACTGCAGCGACAGCGTCGTCTCGATCTGCCCGCGCGTACGATTGCGCTTGGCTGCCACCACCATGGCGCGCGATTCCTGCCCCTCGATGTCTTCTTCCTTGAACAGCAGGCCCAGGCTGTTTTCATAACCCTTGGCATTGCGCGGCCAGGCCAGTTCCGCCCCCCCGGTCTGCCGCGCCTCTTCCAGGCGCGCATCGAACTTCAGACGCATTCCGCGATTCAGAATGTCGCGATGCAGCCACGACGCCTGCACCCGCGCGCCCGTGTCGGTACTGATGCCGGCGCCCACGCTGAACAGCTTTTCCGGCCGCTCGACCACGTCCACCCGGATCGGCACGGCCGCCGCCAGCTCGGGATCGGGCTCGATGCGCACCGTGGCCTGCGCGTAATAGCCGCTCATGTCCAGCGCCGCCTGGTAGTCCAGCAGATCCTGTACACGATACGGCTGACCCGGCTTCAGCGGGCTCAGGTTACGGATGATCGACTCGGGATAACGCTGACTGCCGCTGATGACCGGTTCACCGTAAAAAAACACCGGTCCGCTGTCCACTGTCACCGTCAAATCCGCCGCTTGAATGGCGGGCTCGATGCGCGCCTCGCTCGCCGCGATTCGCGCAGCCGGATAACGGACCGTCAGCAACGGCCGCAGCAGCGCCACCTTGGCCGCATCCCAATCGGCCTGGCGAAACGGCATCCCCGGCTGCAAGGTGAAGGCGCGCTCCGAACGCGCGCGCAATCGCGGCCCCGCCTCGCCCGCAGCGGCCAGCGCCCCGGCATAGTCGATCCCCACCGAACGCACCCGGGTGCGCGGCCCCGGCGTCACCGCATAACGCAGCACCCAGTCGTCTCCCACCTGCGTCAAGCTGCTGTCGATCTGCGGCGAAAAATACCCTTCGGTCGCCAGCAACTCGCGCGCGGTTTCTGCGCTCACGCTGCGCAAGCGCTCCAGTTCCGCCTCGTCCAGCGCCTCGCCCAGCCGCGCCGCCCGCGCCGCCTCCAGGTACTGAACCAGCAGCGGCTTGAGTTCGTCCGGCGCAGCCACTTCCACCGTCAAGGCGTGCGCCGGCCCCGCGCACAGCGCGGCAAGCAACACCAGGGTTCTGAAAGGAGAAGGAGGCAAAACAGCCCGCAAAAAATGAAGTCGTCAGTTCATTCTAGGGGGTGCGCTGGAATCGGCAAAAACCATGAGCCGAATCAGCGGACGGATGCGATCGAGGGCACTAGCCCTCAATCCCCGGCAGATCGGCCACTGCCGGTTCGAGCTGGACCTGCATACAGACATTGGTCAGGGCGAAAAGCACATACTGAGAGACAAGTGAGATCAAATCGACGAAGTCCCGCGGGCTGAGGACGCCTCGGGTCCGGTTCCACAATTCTGGCGGGAGAGATCGGTCGTTCACGAAAGCGTCGGTCAGTTCGAGGAAAGCGCGCTCCCTCTCCGCCGTGAAGGCGTTGTAGAAACCCTGCCGAATAGCGTCGAGCTCCGTTTCATTGATGCCGTATTCGCGCCCGACTTTGACATGGTGCTTCCAGACGTACTCGCTGCGATAGAGAACCGCCATGCGGAGGATGACCAACTCCTGCTCACGGACTGTCAGCCCCATCTTCGACTTCGACGTCACCCAGTAGTCCAGGAACGGCCCAAGGGTTTCCGGATTCAGCATCAGGACACCCAGGACATTGCGCGGAAAACCTTCCCCCGTGAGGCCCTTCCCCGGTAGCCGTCCCAGGATATCCAGCCATTCTGGACGCAGATCATCAGTCGACAGCGGGGCAATGCGGGAATCGGGTTCGTTGGGAAACGTCATTTGATCAACTCCATGAACTTCCACCTGTGAGGATTGCTTTTCAAGTTGCAGCTTCGGGTTGCCAGCAGCCATTTACCCCCCAACCCACCCGCCCCGCCTGAAATATCCTTTTTAGCCCACCCAAGCGAAAAAAGAGGGCGGAATCCGCCCTCTTTCACCCCGCCAGCCCGATCAGGCCGGCTGTAATGCGGCCTTCTCGAAGCTGAACACCCCGTCGTGCGAATCGATCCGGATGGTGTCCTTGGGCCCGAAGCGTCCGGACAGGATTTCTTTCGCCAACGGATTTTCCAGTTCGCTCTGGATCGCCCGCTTGAGCGGGCGCGCGCCGTAGATCGGATCGAATCCGGCCCTGGCGATTTCGGCCAGCGCCGCTTCGGTGATGTCGAGCTGCATCTCCATCTGCGCCAGGCGTTTTTCCAGCCCCTGCAGCTGGATGCGCGCGATGCTGGCGATGTGCTTCTCGTCCAGGGCGTGGAAGACCACGACTTCGTCAATGCGGTTGATGAACTCGGGACGGAAGTAGGACTTCACCTCGCCCAGCACGGCGAGCTTGATGACCTGGTAATCGTCGCCCGACATCTGCTGGATCATCTGCGAGCCGAGGTTGGAGGTCATCACGATCACGGTGTTGCGGAAGTCGACGGTGCGGCCCTGGCCGTCGGTCAGGCGGCCGTCGTCGAGCACCTGCAGCAGCACGTTGAACACATCCGGGTGCGCCTTCTCCACCTCGTCCATCAGAATGACGGAGTAAGGTTTGCGGCGCACCGCCTCGGTCAGATAGCCGCCCTCCTCATAGCCGACGTAGCCGGGCGGCGCGCCGATCAGGCGAGCGACCGAGTGCTTCTCCATGAATTCGCTCATGTCGATGCGGATCATGTGGTCGGCGGAATCGAACAGGTACTCGGCAAGCGTCTTGCACAGCTCGGTCTTGCCGACGCCGGTGGGGCCGAGGAACAGGAAGGACCCGAGCGGCCGGTTGGGGTCGGACAGGCCGGCGCGCGAACGGCGGATGGCATCGGAGACGACGCGCACGGCTTCGTCCTGCCCCACCACGCGGCTGTGCAGCTTGTCTTCCATGTGCAGGAGCTTGTCGCGCTCGCCCTGCAACATCTTGGACACCGGAATGCCCGTGGCGCGCGAGACGACCTCGGCGATTTCCTCAGCGCCGACTTCGGTGCGCAAGAGCTTGAACACGGGCTTGGTGTCGGCCGCCTCGGCGTGCTTCAGCTGGGCTTCCAGCTGCGGCAGCTTGCCGTATTGGATCTCGGCCACCTTGTCGAGCTTGCCCTGGCGCTGCAGCTCGACCATTTCGCCGCGCAGCTTGTCGATTTCTTCTTTGATGTGGGCGCTGCCCTGCACCTGGGCCTTTTCGGCTTTCCAGATTTCCTCCAGATCGTTGTATTCGCGTTGCAGGGTCAGCAACTCGTCTTCAATGAGTTGCAGGCGCTTCTTGGACGCCTCGTCCTTTTCGCGCTTGACCGCCTCGCGCTCGATCTTCAGCTGGATCATGCGCCGCTCGAGCTTGTCCATCACCTCGGGCTTGGAATCGATTTCCATCTTGACCCGCGCCGCGGCCTCGTCGATCAGGTCGATGGCCTTGTCGGGCAGGAAGCGGTCGGTGATGTAGCGGTGGCTGAGCTCGGCCGCCGCGACGATCGCGGGGTCGGTGATGTTGACGCCGTGGTGCAGCTCGTAGCGCTCCTGCAGGCCGCGCAGGATGGCGACGGTCGATTCGACGCTGGGCTCGTCGACCAGCACCTTCTGGAAGCGGCGCTCCAGCGCGGCGTCCTTCTCCACATACTTGCGGTACTCGTCGAGCGTGGTGGCGCCGATCAGGTGCAGTTCGCCGCGCGCCAGCGCGGGTTTGAGCATGTTGCCGGCGTCCATCGCGCCTTCGGCCTTGCCGGCGCCGACCAGGGTGTGCAGTTCGTCGAGGAACATGATGTAGCGGCCCGGATCCATCGCCAGCTCCTTCAGCACGGCTTTGAGCCGCTCCTCGAATTCGCCGCGATATTTGGCGCCGGCCAAAAGCGCGGCCAGATCCAGCACCAGCACCTTCTTGCCTTTCAGGGTCTCCGGCACTTCGCCATTAACGATCCGCTGCGCCAAACCTTCCACAATTGCGGTTTTTCCGACGCCGGGTTCGCCGATCAGCACCGGGTTGTTCTTGGTGCGGCGCTGCAGGATCTGGATCGAGCGGCGGATTTCGTCGTCGCGCCCGATCACCGGATCGAGCTTGCCTTCACGCGCCCGCGCGGTGAGGTCGAGCGTGTATTTGGCGAGTGCCTCGCGCTGGCCCTCGGCTTCCTGCGACTGCACGGCCTCGCCGCCGCGCACCGCCGTAATCGCCTGCTCCAGCGCCGCCTTCTGCACGCCGTGCTGCTTCAGCAGACGCCCGGTCTCGCCCTTGTCGTCCAGCGCCGCCAGCAGGAACAGCTCGGAGGCGATATAGGCGTCATTGCGCTTCATCGCCTCCTTGTCGGTCAGGTTGAGCAGATTGTTGAGCTCGCGCGAAATCGCCACCTCGCCGCCCTGGCCTTCCACCTTGGGCAGGCGGGTCAGCGCCTGGGTCAGCGCCGCCTTCAGCGCCGGCACCTGCGCACCGGCGCGCGACAGGATGGCCGCCGCGCCCGCGCCTTCCTGCGTCAGCAATGCGAGCAGCAGGTGCTGTGGCTCGATATAGGCATGATCGCCGCCGACGGCGAGGCTTTGCGCGTCGGAAAAGGCTTGCTGGAACTGGGTGGTGAGCTTGTCAAAACGCATAGGGAGCCTCGTGCTTAGGGTATATTCAGTGCTTCCCAAATAGTGGCATTTCGGCCGATTTCAACCCGCCATGTCTGAATTGAATGTAGAACAGGTTTTGTCCGATGTCGCGCGCGCGCTGGAAGAAGACGTCGGCAGCGGCGACCTCACCGCCCGCCTCATCCCCGCGACGCAGACTGCGCGCGGGCGCGTCATCAGCCGCGAAGCCGCGGTGATCGCCGGCCGCCCATGGTTCGACGCCTGCTTTCAGACGCTCGACCTCGGTTGCGCCATCGACTGGCAGGTGAACGAGGGCGACACCGTCGCCGCCGGAAGCGTGCTGGCCGAAATCAGCGGTAATGCCCGCGCGCTGCTGAGCGCCGAACGACCGGCGCTGAATTTCCTGCAGACCCTGTCCGCGGTGGCCACCGCCACCCGGCCCTATGTCGAGGCGGTGCGCGGCACCCACGCCGCCATCCTCGACACTCGCAAGACCCTGCCCGGCCTGCGCATCGCGGAAAAATACGCGGTGCGCATCGGCGGCGGACAGAACCAGCGCATGGGCCTGTACGACGGCATCCTCATCAAGGAAAACCACATCGTCGCGGCCGGTGGCATCGCGCAGGTGCTGCCGGCCGCCTTCAAACTGGCCGAGGGCAAGGTCGGCGTGCAGATCGAAGTGGAAAGCATCGACGAGCTCGAGCAGGCACTCGCTGCCGGCGCCCCGCTCATCCTGCTCGACAACTTCAGCCTCGCCGACCTGCGCCACGCGGTGCAGGTCACCCATGGCCGTGCCCTGCTCGAAGCCTCCGGCAACATCACGCTGGAGACCGTGCGCGCGGTGGCCGACACCGGCGTCGACCGCATATCCGTCGGCAGCCTGACCAAGCACATCCGCGCGGTGGACCTGTCGATGCGCATCGACACCGAGTATTAGACAGGCGCCGTGACGCATGGGGTTTACGCTCGATAAGGTTGTGCCATGGGGACGTTCCTTTGATGAATACATCAAGCTATTCGACCTTGCTGAGACCGACCTGCAACGCCGCATTCTGGGCTGCGGCGACGGCCCGGCCGAATTCAACTCAGAGCTGACAAAACGGGGCGGGAATATCGTCTCAATCGATCCCATCTATGCGTTTGATGCCGCGCAGGTCAAAAGCCGTGTCGCTGAAACCTACGACACTGTGATGGCCCAAATGCGCAGAAACCAGAACGACTATGTTTGGAGCGCCATTTCGTCGGTCGAAGAGCTCGGGCGCGTACGGACGTCGGCTATGGATGCGTTCCTGTCGGACTTTGAAGCCGGGAAGCGTGAAGGCCGCTACATCGCGGGAGGACTACCGTCCCTGCCTTTTGAATCTGACGCGTTCGACATCGCTTTGTCGTCACATTTCCTGTTTCTGTACAGCGCCCACCTATCGGTCGAGTTTCATCTTCAGGCGCTTCAGGAAATGCTGCGCGTAGCGCGTGAAGTACGGGTGTTTCCTCTCCTTACACTAGACGGCAATCCGTCGCCGCACCTCAAGCCAATCATCGAGCATCTGGCACATCACCGCTTCAGTGCCGAGTTCAGGCGCGTGCCTTACGAATTCCAGCGGGGCGGCAATGCGATGCTGCTCATCAAGCGTGTGTGACGCCTTGCACAGCAAGGTCACTACACGGCGAATGCACTGATTTGGCCGACCCCATGATTGATATCGTCCGCGCCCGCTACGACGACCCCGCGCATGCCGCCGCGCTGCTCGAACTGCTGGATGCCTACGCGCGCGACCCGGCGGGCGGCGGCGAAGCGCTTGGTGATTTCGCCCGCGACAATCTGATTGCCGAACTCGCCGCGCGGCCCTTCGTCTTCAGCGTGCTGGCGTTCGACGGCGACATCCCGGTCGGCCTCGTCAACGCCATCGAGGGCTTCTCCACCTTCGCCTGCCGCCCGCTGGTCAATGTCCACGACGTGGTGGTCGCGGCCAGCCACCGCGGACGCGGCATCGCGGCGCAGCTGTTCGCCGAGGTCGAGGCCATCGCCCGCGAACGCGGCGCCTGCAAGCTCACGCTCGAGGTGCTGGACGGCAACGCACCGGCCCGCGCGCTGTACCGGCGGCTCGGCTTTGCCGCCTATCGGCTCGACCCCGCCATGGGGCATGCACAGTTCCTGCAGAAATGGCTCGCCTGAAGCACGCACTGGCCACGCTGATGCTGGCGTGGACCGTGTGGTTACCGCAGCCGGCCTGGAGCGGCTCGCCACCCCCCGCCCCGGCCATGCTGCTGGCCGAGGTGTACGCCGCCGACGTTGACGTCACGCAATACTGGATCAGCGAGAAATTCGACGGCGTGCGCGCCCAGTGGGACGGGCGCACGCTGCGCTTTCGTGGCGGCGGCAGCGTTCCCGCACCGGCGTGGTTTACCGCGGGTTTTCCCGCGCAGCCGCTGGACGGCGAACTCTGGATCGGCCGTGACCAGTTCGATGCGCTGTCGGGGACAGTGCGCAAAATCGAACCGGTGGATGCCGAATGGCGGCAGGTACGCTACCTGATTTTCGAATTGCCCGGCGCGGCGGGCGATTTCAGCGAACGCATCCGGCTGATGCAGCAAATCATCGCACAGGCCGGCATGCCCTGGCTGCAGGCCGTCGGGCAAACGCGCGTGGCCGACCGCGCCACCCTGATGAACCAACTCGATGCCGTGATGCGCGCGGGCGGCGAAGGCCTGATGCTGCATCGCGCCGACGCGCCCTACCTCACCGGCCGCAGCGATGCGCTGCTGAAGCTGAAGCCGTGGCAGGACACCGAGGCCGTCGTCGTCGGCTACGTACCGGGCAAGGGAAAATACCTTGGCATGACCGGCGCGCTGACCATGGAAATGCCGAACGGCAAGCGCTTCCGCATCGGCAGCGGCCTCACCGACGCGCTGCGCCGCCAGCCGCCGCCGCTTGGCACCCGTATCACCTACCGCTACCAGCACCTGACGAAAAACGGCCTGCCGCGCTTCCCCCGCTACCTGCGGCTTCGGGAAGAATTCTAGGGGGAAACTTAAATTGATCCAGCAGGCTTTTCTGGATTGCTGCGCAATGACGAAGCAAGAAGCATTCAACGCTGCCTGAGCGGCTCATTCCAGCCAGATCAGCGCCGCCATTCGCCCGGTCACGCCGTCGCGACGATAGGAATAGAAGCTGTCCGCTTCGTTGAAGGTGCAGCGCCCGCCGCCGTAGATCGCCTGCACCCCGGCGTGTTTGAGGCGGATACGCGCGAGTTGGTAGATATCGGCGAGCCACTTGCCCGGCGTGGGCTGCAGCACAAATGCCACGGACGCCTCGGCATGCTGCGCAACAAACGCCTGGCGCACCTCGTCGCCCACCTCGAACGCCTGCGCGCCGATGGCGGCGCCCATCCAGGCAAGGATTCCTTCCGGCGGTACCTGCATCGCGGCCACGGTGGCCTCCAGCACGCCGTCGGCCAACCCGCGCCAGCCGGCGTGCGCGGCGGCGACGACGCTGCCGGCGCGGTCGCACAACAGCACCGGCAGGCAGTCGGCGGTGAGGACGGCGCAGACCTGCGCCGGTTGACGGGTCAAGACGGCGTCGGCTTCCCGGTCCGTCTCGCGCCCGAGTTCGACCACCCGGGCGCTGTGCACCTGACGGAGCCAGCCCGGCTCGGCCGGCAGCTGCCGGCGCAGGCGCGCGCGGTTGGCCGCGACGTGGGCGGGATCGTCACCGACGTGATCGCCGAGGTTGAGGCTGCCCCACGGTGCCTGGCTCACGCCGCCCGCACGGGTGGTCATCAGGCATTTCACCCGCGCAGGCGCGGGCCAGTCGGGCAGGATCATCCCTTACGCTTCCCAGACGGTGTTCTCGCGCAGCGCTTGCAGGAGCGAGGCGAAGTCGGGCGGCAAGGGGCATTCCCACTGCATGAATTCCTGCGTCACCGGATGGATCAGGCCCAGCCGTTCGGCGTGCAGCGCCTGGCGCGGAAACGGGAGCCTGAGGTGGCTGCGGCGGCTGGCGCTGTAGACCGTATCGCCGACCAGCGGATGACCGATATGCTGCATATGCACCCGGATCTGGTGAGTGCGCCCGGTTTCCAGCTTGCAGCGCAGCAGGGTGAGGCCGGGAAAGCGCTCGACCACTTCGTAATGAGTGACCGCTTCCTTGCCCATGGTATGTACGGTGCGTTTGACGCGGTTGTGCGGATCGCGCGCCAGCGGAGCATCGACCGTGCCCGGCCGGTCCACCTCGCCATAGACCAGGGCGAGGTACTCACGCTTGACGGTGCGCGCCTGCAACTGGCGCACGAGGTCAGTATGCGATTTCAGGGTCTTGGCGACGACCAGCAGGCCGGAGGTATCCTTGTCGAGCCGATGCACGATGCCGGCGCGCGGCAGTTCGGCCACCTGCGGCACCCAGTGCAGCAGCGCGTTCAGCATCGTGCCCTGGCGGTTGCCGCTGCCGGGGTGCACCACCAGGCCGACCGGCTTGTTGATCACCAGCAGCATCGAGTCTTCGAACACAACATCGAGCGGGATGGCCTCGGGCGCATCGGGGGTGGCGTTCGGATCGGGCTCGATCTCGACCCGCACCGATTCGCCGCCGCAGACCTTCATCCGGGTGGTGCCGAAGGCGTCGTCCACCGAGATCTTGCGCGCGCGAATCCAGTTCTGGATGCGGTTGCGCGAAAACTCGGGCAGCAAGGCTGACAGCGCCTGATCGAGACGCAAACCGCCTTGCTCGTCGGGGATCACCAGCTTGCGGATGTCGCCCTCCATATTTCCCTTATAATCACTCGACGAATTTTCTGTGTCTTTGTCCATGCTTAAGCAACGTTCTTCCGGTTCTAATACATTCAATCGGCTGCCTGGCCTCAGTCGGGTGCTCGGCAGCCTGCTGCTGGCCGCCGCGCTCACCCTGGGCGGCTGTGGCCTGCTGCCCGAAATCAAGGATGAAACCGCGGGCTGGTCGGCGCAAAGGATCTATGCCGAAGCCAAGGATAATCTCAATAACGGCAATTACGAACGCGCCGTCAAGCTTTTCGAAACGCTGGAGTCGCGTTATCCGTTTGGCCGCTACGCGCAACAAGCGCAACTTGAAGTCGCCTACGCCTATTACAAGGACAATGAGCCGATTTCCGCGATCGCCGCGTGCGACCGTTTCATCAAGCTGCACCCCAATCATCCTAACGTCGATTACGCCTACTATCTCAAGGGCCTGGCGAATTTTAACGACGACCTCGGCCTGCTGGGCAATCTGGTCAATCAGGACCTGAGCGAGCGCGACCCCAGGGCCGCGCGCGATGCGTTCCTGGCGTTCAAGGAACTGGTCACCCGCTTCCCCGAGAGCAAGTACGCCGACGACGCGACCGCGCGCATGAAATACCTGGTCAACGCACTGGCCGGCAACGAGGTGCACGTCGCCAAGTATTACCTGAAGCGCAAAGCCTGGGTGGCTGCCGCCAACCGCGCCAAGGAAGTGCTGAAAACCTATCCCGAAGCCCCCGCGCTGGAAGAGGCGCTGGCGATCATGGTGGTGGCCTACGACAAGCTGGAACTCACCGACCTGCGCGACGACGCGCAGCGCGTGCTGACGCTGAACTTCCCGGACAGCCAGTATGCCAAGGGCGTCAGCACCGAGGGCAAGGCCTGGTACCGCTTCTGGTAAGTCCGCCCTTCGGCAGCCGATCCTGCTGCCGCCTCAACAAAAACCGGCTCTTCGCGAGCCGGTTTTGCATTCGATTCTTCGTAATATTTTCGCGGGGCGGGTGCGCCCACGCATCAACCCATTGCGCGAGCCTGCTGCCGCTGAACCGTGTGCAAGATTGATCTGCAACCCGCGCCGGGCGGCGTGCCGAGGAGACCACGGCGGCCGGCCGTCGGCCGGGCACCAGCAGGCGCTCTCGGAGTGAGTGGGTTACCCTATCGCATGCACGTCTTCCAGGCTCATTGAATCCGCTGCCGGTTTTTCCAGCGCGACGCCTCGGAACATTCCGCCTCAATCGCGGACCAATGGACCTCCGCCAACCTTGCCAGGCGCTTCCCCCGCCACAGGTATCCAAAATCAGGAGCACATCAAGACCAATGACATTACGCAACCAGATCCAGCTGATCGCCTACCCCGACCGCATGGGGAATAATCTCGCAGACCTGTACACCCTCATCGACAGGCACTTCTCGCGCGTGATCGGCGGTGTACACATCCTGCCGCCCTACCCGTCGAATGCTGATGGCGGTTTCTCGCCGCTCAGCCACAAGGAGATCGATCCCAAGTACGGCACCTGGGCCGACATCGAGAAAATCTCCAGCCGCTTCGATCTGTGCCTGGACCTGACGCTGAACCACATCTCCGACGAGTCCGAGGAGTTCAAGGATTTCATCGCCCATGGCTACGAATCGGAACATGCCGACCTGTTCGTCCACGTCGACCAGCTGGGCCCCATTTCGCCGGACGATCTGGCGCGCATTCACATCCGCAAGGAAAAGGAACCGTTCCGCGAAGTGAGCTTCGCCGACGGCACCACCGGCCGCGTCTGGTGCACCTTCACCGAGCACCAGATCGATCTCAACTTCAACTCGCCCAAGACCTATGCGCTGATGGAGGACTACATCAAGTTCCTCGCCGCGCGCGGGGTGAAACTGTTCCGTCTCGATGCCTTCGGCTACACCACCAAAAAGATCGGCACCAGCTGCTTCCTCGTCGAGCCGGATGTCTACGACCTCCTCAAATGGATCGACGGTGTGGCGCGCGAAAACGGCGCCGAAACGCTGCCGGAAGTGCACGACCACGCCAGCTTCCAGTACGCCATCGCGCTGCATGGCATGCATCCGTATGGTTTCGCACTCGCGCCGCTGCTGCTCTACTCGCTGCTCGACGCCAACAGCGTCTACCTCAAGCAGTGGCTGCGCATGTGCCCGCGCAACCAGCTCACGGTGCTCGACACCCACGACGGCATCTGCATTCCGGACGTGGAGGGCATCCTGCCCAAGGCGGAAATCCAAGCGGTGGTCGACAACGTCAGCCAGCGCAGCGCCGATCCCATCCTGCGCCGCTCGGCCGCCAACGTGCACAGCGTCGGCGCGATCTATCAGCTCACCTGCACCTACTACGATGCGTTGAAGCGCAACGACGACGCGTATATCGCCGCGCGCGCGATCCAGTTCTTCGCACCGGGGATTCCGCAGGTCTACTACGTCGGGCTGCTCGCGGGTTGCAACGATCTCGAACTGATGGAAGCCACCGGCGAGTTGCGCGACATCAACCGGCACTACTACACCCTGGACGAGGTCGACGAGGCGGTCAAGGCACCGGTGGTGCGTCGACTGCTCAAGCTGATGGAGTTCCGCTGCAACTACCCCGCTTTCGACGGCGTCTTCCACCTGATGTATTCCAACGACAGCAGCGTGGCCATGTGCTGGCGTCACGGTGAGTATCGCTGTGAACTGTTCGTCGATCTCAATTTCAAGAAGGCAACCGTCGGCTACGTCGACGTCAAGTCGAAGCGCTGGCTGACCATGCGCTGGTAAACCGGCCGGACAGGCCGGGAGAGAAGCCCGGCCGGGCGGTTAAATCGCAGCTTCGCCCGATTCACCGGTGCGGATGCGCACCACCTGCTCCATGTTGCTGACGAAAATCTTGCCGTCGCCGATCTTGCCGGTGCGCGCGGCGGTGGTGATCGCCTCCATCGCGCGTTCCAGCAGGCTGTCGGCGATGACCACTTCCACCTTCACCTTGGGCAGAAAATCCACCACGTACTCGGCGCCGCGGTACAGCTCGGTGTGGCCCTTCTGGCGGCCAAAGCCCTTGACCTCGGTGACGGTGAGTCCGGTCACGCCGATATCGGACAGCGCTTCACGCACTTCGTCGAGCTTGAACGGTTTGATGATGGCTTCGATTTTCTTCATGGCAGGTTTCCTTCGGGTCGGTATTTCGAGGTGATCGGGTAGCGGCGGTCCTTGCCGAAATTGCGCGGTGAGATGCGCGGCCCCGGTGGGGCCTGGCGGCGCTTGTATTCGGCGAGATCGACCATGCGGATCACCCGCCGCACGATGGCGCCATCGAAGCCCTGCGCGACGATTTCGCGCGCCGACAGGTCGCGCTCGACGTAGGCCTCGAGAATGGCGTCGAGCACGTCGTACGGCGGCAGGCTGTCCTGGTCGGTCTGGTCGGGCCGCAACTCGGCCGACGGCGGGCGGTCGATGATGCGCTGCGGGATGACCGCGGACAGGCTGTTGCGGTAGTTCGCCAGCAGGTACACCCGCGTCTTCGCCACGTCCTTCAGCACGCCGAAGCCGCCTGCCATGTCGCCGTAGAGGGTGGCGTAGCCGACCGCCATTTCGCTCTTGTTGCCGGTGGTCAGCACCAGCGTGCCGAATTTGTTGGACAGCGCCATCAAGAGTGTGCCGCGCGTGCGCGCCTGCAGGTTTTCTTCGGTGGTGTCGGCCGCCAGGCCGGCAAACTCGCCCGCGAGTTGCGTGACGAAGGCATCGTAGATCGGCCGGATGGCGATTTCTGAATAGCGTACGCCGAGCCGTTTGGCCATGTCGCGCGAATCCTCGACGCTGATGGAGGCGGTGTAATCCGACGGCATCATCACCGCATGCACGCGGTCGGGGCCGATCGCATCGGCCGCGATCGCCAGCGTCAATGCCGAATCGATGCCGCCCGACAGGCCCAGGTGCACCCCCTTGAAACCGTTCTTGCCGAAGTAATCACGCACCGCCATCACCAGCGCATCGTAGACCGCGGCCTCCTCGCCCGGCAGGGCATGCTGCGGGCCGCTGCAGGTGTCGCGGTCGAGATCGAGATAGAACAGCCCTTCCTGCCAGGCCGGGCACTGCGCCGCCACCTCGCCGTCGGCATTCAGCGCGAACGACGCGCCGTCGAACACCAGTTCGTCCTGCCCACCCACCATATTGGCGTAGATGATCGGCAGGCCCGCTTCGACCAGGCGCGCGCGCGCCACCGCAACGCGCTCGCACTCCTTGTTGAGGTGAAACGGCGAGGCGTTCGGCACCAGCAGCCAGTCGGCGCCGGCTTCCATCGCGCGCGTCGCCGGGCCCGGCTCCCAGATGTCGCCGCAGATATTGAGGCCGAACGTCAGACCGTCGCAGGCAAACACGCAGGCCGCGTCGCCAGCGTCAAACACGCGCTGCTCGTCGAACACGGAGTGGTTCGGCAGGTGATGCTTGCGGTACACGGTTTCTATCCGGCCACCGCGCAGCAGCGCCGCGGCATTGAACAGGCCGTGTCCGTCGCGCTCGGGATAGCCGACGATCAGCGCGAGTTCGGGCGGTGCGTCGGCGGCCAGTTTCTCGACCGCCGCGGCGCACGCCGCGGTGAAGTCGCGCCGCAGCACCAGATCCTCGGCCGGGTAGCCACAGATCGACATTTCGGGGGTGAGCAAGAGCGCCGCGCCGGCGGCGTGCGCCTCCTGCGCCGCGGCCAGCAGCCGGGCCGTGTTGCCGGCGATGTCGCCGACGGTGAGATTGAGTTGGGCGATGCCGAGTTTCATGGGGTGGGCGTCATCGCGCCGCCAGCGCCTGCTGCACCGCTTCCCCGAGCCCGGCCGGGCTTTGCGCGACGACGACGCCGGCGGCCTCGAGTGCGCGGATTTTCGCATCTGCCGTTCCGGCAGAGCCGGCGATGATGGCGCCGGCGTGCCCCATGCGCTTGCCCTTGGGCGCGGTGCGCCCGGCGATGTAGGCCGCGACCGGCTTCTTCATGCTGGAGCGGATGTACTCGGCGGCTTCCTCCTCGCGGCTGCCGCCGATTTCGCCGACCAGGATCACCGCCTCGGTCTGCGGGTCGGCCTCGAACATTTCCAGGCAGTCGATGAAATCCAGACCCTTGATCGGGTCGCCGCCGATGCCGACACAGGTCGACTGCCCCAGTCCCAGCCGGGTGGTCTGGTGCACCGCCTCGTAGGTGAGCGTGCCGGAACGCGAGACGATGCCGATCCTGCCCTTCTGGTGGATGACGCCGGGCATGATGCCGATCTTGCATTCGCCCGAGCTGATGATGCCGGGGCAGTTGGGGCCGATCAGTTTCGCGCCGTTGGCGCGCAAGGCCGCTTTCACGTTGAGCGCCGTTTTAACTTGAAGCATATCGAGCACCGGAATGCCCTCGGTGATGCAGACGATCACCTCGATGCCGGCGTCGGCCGCTTCCAGGATCGAATCGGCGGCGAACGCCGCCGGCACATAGATCATGGTCGCGCTGGCGCCGGTCTGGCGCACCGCGTCGCGCACGGTGTTGAAGACAGGGAGATTGAGGTGGATCTGTCCGCCCTTGCCCGGTGTGACGCCGCCGACCATGCGCGTGCCGTAGGCGATCGCCTGCTCGGAGTGGAAGCTCCCCTGCTTGCCGGTGAAGCCCTGGCAGATGACGCGGGTCTCCTGGTTGACGAGGATACTCATTGCGCTTTCTCCACAGCGAGTTTGGCTGCATGCGTGAGGCTCTCGGCCGCGAGGATCGCCAGCCCCGATTCGGCCAGCAGCTTGCGTCCCAGCTCGGCATTGGTGCCTTCCAGCCGCACCACCACCGGCACCTTCACGCCGACCTCCTTCACCGCCTGGATGATCCCCTCGGCGATCACGTCGCAGCGCACGATGCCGCCGAAGATGTTGATCAGCACCGCCCTGACGTTGGGGTCGAGCAGGATGATCTTGAAGCCCTGTGCCACCGTCTCGGGGGTGGCGCCGCCGCCGACGTCGAGGAAGTTGGCGGGCGTGCCGCCTTCGAGCTGGATCAGGTCCATCGTCGCCATCGCGAGGCCCGCGCCGTTGACCATGCAGCCGATGTTGCCGGAAAGCGCGACATAATTGACGTTGGCGGCGTTGGCCGCCGCTTCCTTGGCGTCGATCTGGCTGTCGTCGCGCAGCTCGGCGAGTGATGGATGACGGTACAGCGCGTTGTCGTCGACGCTCATCTTGCAGTCGAGCGGAAGCACGCGGTTGTCGGTTGTCACCACCAACGGATTGATTTCGAGCAGGGAAAGATCGTTGGCGATGAACACGCGATACAAAGCGGGCAGCAGCCGGCAGAAATCCTTGTAGGCCTCGCCCGTCAGTCCAAGCGCGAAGGCCAGCGCGCGGCACTGGAAATCCTGCACGCCCAAGAGCGGATCACAGGTCTCGGTGAGCACTTTTTCCGGGGTGGCGTCGGCGACTTCCTCGATGTCCATGCCGCCTGCAGCGGAGGCAATGATGGCGACGCATTCGGTTTCGCGGTCGACCAGCAAGGAAAGATACAGCTCGCGCGCGATCGGCAGCGTTTCCTCGACCAGCACCAGGTTCACCGGCTGGCCCTCGGGCGCGTTCTGCTTGGTCACCAGCGACTTGCCGAGCAGCGTTGCTGCCATCGAACGCGCGTCCTCAGGGCTTTTGACCACCTTGACCCCGCCGGCCTTGCCGCGCCCGCCGGCGTGGATTTGCGCCTTCACCACCCAGGCGTCGCCGCCCAGTTCGCGGGCGGCTGCTACCGCGGCATCGGCACTCGCTGCGGCGATGCCGCGCGGCGTGATAATGTTGCCCGACCGCAATATTTGTTTGGCCTGGTATTCGTGCAGGTTCATTATTTTTCGATGGAAGCGCCAAAACGTGCATTTTGAAGCAAAGCCCCCCGCGACGGAAGCCGAAGCCGCAGAAACAGTTGTTCGCGTCATGACAAGGATTGCGGAGTTGCCGGCCGACGCCTGGAACGCCCTGGCCGGCGATTCGCCCTTCGTGCAGCACGCCTTTCTGCACGCGCTGGAAGCCACCGATTGCGTCGGCGCCCACATCGGCTGGGAGCCGGTGCATCTGGCGCTGTTCAGGGACGGCCGGCTCGACGCCGCGATGCCGCTCTACGTCAAGCACCATTCCTGGGGCGAGTTCGTGTTCGACTGGGCGTGGGCCGATGCCTACCGCCGGCATGGCCTCAACTACTACCCCAAGCTGGTGTGCTGCGTGCCGTTTTCGCCGGTGCCCGGCCCGCGCCTCTTGGCGAGGAACGACGCCGACCGCGGCGCGCTGATCCAGGCCGCGTTGAAGCTCACCCGCGACCTGAACTGCTCGTCGCTCCACATCCTGTTCCCCACCGAGCCCGACCATGCCGCGCTCAACGCGACGCCGCTGCTGCACCGCAGCGGCTTCCAGTTCCACTGGAACAACGCGGGCTACGTCAGCTTCGACGATTTTCTCGCGGCGATGACGCACGACAAGCGCAAGAAGATCCGCCAGGAGAGGAAGAAGCTCGCCAAGCTGGGAGTGAGTTTTCGCTGGGTGGAAGGCACGGACAGCACCGACGCCGACTGGGACCATTTCTACCGCTGCTATGCCGACACCTACGACCGCCACCGCAGCGAGCCGCATCTCAACCGCGCCTTTTTCGCAAGCCTGCGCGAGACGATGCCGGACAAGCTGGTTCTGATCGTTGCGGACAAGGACGGCGAACCCACCGCCTGCTCGTTCTGCATCAAGGACGGCCAGCGCCTGTACGGCCGCCACTGGGGCACGCTGGAATACGTGCCCGGGCTGCACTTCGAGACCTGCTACCAGCAGGGCATCGAATATGCGATCGACAAGGGACTGCAGGTGTTCGAAGGCGGCGCCCAGGGCGAGCACAAGCTCGCGCGTGGGCTGGTGCCGACCGCCACGCATTCCTGGCACTGGCTGGAAAACACCGAATTCCGCGAGGCGGTCGACCGCTTCCTGGAACGTGAGACCGGTGCCATCAGCCACTATATGGACGAACTCGACGGGCCGTTCCGCCGCGAGCCGCCCGGCTAGACAGTGCTCAGATCAGAACGGCGGTCAGATAGGTCACGTACAGGGCGCCGTTGACGAGCAGGTGCCACACGCGCAGGCCGCCATTCAGTGCTGCCCAGCGCAGCCAGAACGCCGCAACCAGCGTGATCACCACGCCCAGCAGGACCTCCTTTTGCGGTGCCCACGGCGTCAGCGAGATGCCGATAGCGGGCAACAGCGTGCCCTGGAACACCATCGCGCCGGTGATGTTGCCGAATGCCAGGGTGTCCTTGCGCTTGCGGATCCACAGGATCGAGTTCACTTTTTCCGGCAATTCGGTCGCGATCGGGATGATCAACAGCGACAGCAGCAGTGCGGAAATGCCGATGATGGGGGCGGCAGCCTCCACGCCGTGGATGAAGCCCTTGGCGCCGGTGACCAGCAGCGCCAGCCCCAGCACGAGTTGCACCACGATAAAAAACAGGTTCTGCGGCGCCCCCAGGCGGCTCAGCATCATCGGCGAGCCCGCCTCGGTGGCGTGACCCTCATCCACCAGCCCGGCCGACGCGCGCAAGGTCAGCATCACGTAAACGAAGTAGATCGTCACCATGCCGAAGGCCATCGCCCCGCGCACCCAGCCCTCGCCATGCGGAACGAACATGGCGACAAAGGCCAGCACGAACGCCATCAGGAAGAAATCCAGGTCGCGCTTGAGGCCGGTCTTCTCGGGCGTAAAGTGGCCCAGCAGGCCGCGCCGCTTCAGCACCGCCACGCTCATCAGGAACAGCGTCAACGTCGACAGCATCAAGGGCGCGCCGAGAATCGCGCCGACGCCGATTTCCTGGTTGACCGCTGCATTGCCGGTGCCGGCAAAAATTGCCAGCAAGGGCACCAGGGTTTCCGGCATGGCGGTGCCGACCGCGGCGAACAGCGAGCCGGTCACGCCTTCCGAGATGTTGAGTTTCTCGCCCAAGTGCTCGAGCGCGTTGACAAAGATTTCCGCCGCCACCAGGATGAGCAGCAGATAACCGAAGAGTTCGAGAAACAGCATGAGCGCCAGCCAGCAGGAAAGCCGCGATTCTACCGCCATCCTGCCCATTTTTTCACGCCTGGCCGAGGGGGATTTTCATCCCCGCCTTGCCGCTGTTTCCGGCATTGCCGTCGTGCTCTTCAGCGCACCGCACTGCGGTTCGTGCCGGGCTTGGAAGCGCCTGCTGCCGGATGCGCTATCCGGTTCGATCCAGGCGCTGTTTGAGGTAGACGTCAGCGAAGCCACCGGGGTGGCGCGCTACTTCGAGATTTTTCATCTGCCGACGGTATACCTGTTTCGAGATGGCCAGTTCCACGCCGAACTGCAATGCGAGGCGCGGCCGGACGCCATCCGGCAGGCTGTTCGAAGCCTGCTGGCAGCGCCGCCGCAGGACGAGCCCTGACGGACTCTCTTGCTTTGACCTTCCATGGGCCCATGGAAGGTCGCATGCCCTAAATCAGGCCACGCCCCAGAAACACCACCGCGATGGTCGCCAGTCCAATGATGAGGTTGATGCCGATCAGCATGCGTATCTGCGCCAGCGCGGCGCCGCCGGCTTTCCAGTTCTGCTCGCCGACCGCGCGTTTGAGTTTCTTGTAGGGCCCAAAGAACACGTGCGCGAAAATCAGCATCATCACCACACCCAGCGCCAGCATGGCCATGGCGTAATGCGGCGCGGCCATGCCGCCGATTTTCACCAGCATGTGCAGGCCGGTCAGCAGGATCAGCGCCACCGAGGCCCACACCCAGGGGAAGAACTTGCCGAACACGCCGGCCCAGAGGGTGAGCCGCTGCGGCGGTTCGAGCACGCTGGCGGCCACCGGGCGCAGGGCCAGGTAGGCGAAGAACATGCCGCCGACCCAGACGACGACACCCAGCACATGCAGCAACAAAGACAGGGCCATAGCGTTTCCTTTCGGATTTCAGAATAAAGTGGCTTGATCGAGCACGACAGAGCCTATTTCAGCAGAAATCATGCCCCACGCCGATTGCCTGCGGGATGCAGGGCAAGGCGCGGGGGGCGAAGTGGAGTCATTCTCCACGAGTCACCCGCAACGCCGCAATGCGCCCGCAGGCAACCGGCCCTTCGGGTTGAGACCAGGATCGGCGTCTGCGGCGTTGCAGCGCTTGGCAATGGATGGCCATTGCCTGCGCACTGCGCCTTGCATCACTCCGACCCTGGTCTCAACGCGGGGCATGATTTCTACTGAAATAGGCTCTTAACCGGGGCAAAGCTCCTGCGGTGCTGCGGGCACGCACCATGGGCCTTCAACGCAGCCAGATGCAAGGCGGTGCCATACCCCATGTGCCGGGCGAACCCGTAGACCGGGTGTTCGTCGTGCAGCCTGCGCATGTGCTGGTCGCGCACGGTCTTGGCGAGGATCGAGGCGGCGGCGATTGCGGCGACCTTGTCGTCGCCCTTGACCACCGCCTGCGAGCGCCATGCCCAGTTGGGGCAGCGGTTGCCGTCGACCCAGACGTCGTCCGGCGCTCGCGAGAGGCCAGCCACGGCGCGCTGCATCGCCAGCAGGGTGGCCTGCAGGATGTTCAACTGATCAATCTCGGCGACGCTGGCCTCGGCCACGCACCAGGCGACGGCGCGCAGGCGGATCTCGTCGGCCAGGCGCTCGCGGGCGGCGGCGGACAGCTTCTTGGAGTCGCGCAGGCCGTCGATCGGCCGCGCGGGATCGAGCATGACCGCCGCCGCCATCACCGGGCCCGCCAGCGGGCCGCGACCGGCTTCGTCGACGCCGCACAGGCCAAGCGGCCCCACCTGCAGCACGACCGACTGGCGCGGCGTCATGCGCCCTCCAGATAAGGCTGCACCGCCTCGGCGATGCGCGCGCTGGCATTTTGCCGCAGGCTCAAATGCATGATGCGGAAAGTTTCAATGGCGGATTCCCGGCGCGGCGCATCGTCCAGCCAGGCCAGCGCATCGTTTGCCAGGTTCTCCGGGGTGGCGTCTTCCTGCACCCGTTCCGGGACCACGAAATCGCGCGCCAGAATGTTCGGCAGGCCGATCCACGGCAGCAGTGCCTTCTTGCGCATCAGGTAGGCGGTGAGCGCCGGCACGCGATAGGTGATGACCATGGGTTTCTTGAACAGCGCGGCTTCGAGGGTGGCGGTGCCGGAGGCCACAAGCGCCACGTCGCATGCCGCCAGCGCGGTGTGCGACTGTCCATCCAGCACCTGCAGCGGCAGATCGAGTCCCTGCGCTGCCTGTCGGATCAGCCGGGCGGCGGCCGCGCTCGCGGCGGGCAGCACGAACTGCGCGTCGGCATGACGCTGGCGAATAAGCAATGCCGCGTCGAGCATCAGCCGCGCATGACGCGTCACTTCAGAGAGCCGGCTGCCCGGCAGCAGCGCGATGACCGGGCCGGCGGCCAGCCCCAGGGCCGCGCGTGCTGCAGCGGTATCGGGCTGCAAGGGAATCACGTCTGCCAGCGGATGGCCGACGTAGGTGACGGGGATGCCGGCATCGCGGTAGAGCTGTTCCTCGAACGGGAACACTACCAGCATGTGCGACACCGCCTGCTTGATGCGGTGAATGCGCTCGGGCCGCCACGCCCAGATCGACGGGCTGACGAAATGCACGGTGGGAATGCCGGCCTGCTTGAGCTTCGCTTCCAGCGCGAAATTGAAATCCGGCGCGTCGATGCCGATAAAGACGCGCGGCCGCTCGCGCAGGAAATAGCGGGTGATGCGGGAGCGGATCCACAGCAGTTCCGGCAGGTGGCGCAGCACCTCGACATAGCCGTTGACCGCGAGTTTGTCGCTCGGATAGACCGCCTCGACGCCGGCTTCGACCATGCGCGGGCCGGCGATGCCGGCCGCGCGCAAATCGGGGTGCCTCTGTTTCAGTGCGGCAATGAAGTGCGCGCCCAGGAGATCGCCGGACGCTTCGCCGGCGATGGCTCCGAGTTTGGGGACATCATGAATTCGCACGATGATTGCGCAGGATTTTGGTTGATAGGGACATTTTGAGAAGGAGCGGCGTAGCCGACCCTACGTCCGACTGAACAAAATTGTTCATATCAGCCAAAAGACAAGCGAGGGCGTGCGAATTCATGATGTCGCCAAGCTGCCATCACCGGATGATGCCGCGCTCGGCGCGCGCGAGGAAATCGAGCAGCTGCTGCACTTCGGCGTGCTGGGCCGCCTCGGGGGCGAGCTTGGCCTTTGCCTCGGCCAGCGTATTGCCCTCGCGGTAGAGAATCTTGTAGGCGCGCTTCAGCGCGGCCAGCGCCTCGGCGGAAAACCCACGCCGCTTGAGGCCTTCGCTGTTGAGGCCATGCGGCGCGGCCGGCTGGCCGGACGCCATGATGAAGGGCGGGATGTCCTTGAACACCACGCTGGAGATGCCGGTCATCACGTGGGCGCCGATCTTGCAGAACTGGTGCACACCGGTGAAGCCGCCGAGGATCGCCCAGTCGCCGACTTCGGCGTGGCCCGCCAGCGAGGCATTGTTGGCAAAGATGGTGCGGTCGCCCACCACGCAGTCGTGCGCGATGTGGACGTAGGCCATGATCCAGTTGTGGCTGCCGATCGTCGTCACACCGCGGTCCTGCACGGTGCCGGTGTTGAAGGTGCAGAATTCGCGGATCACATTGTGGTTGCCGATTTCCAGCCGGGTGGGCTCGCCGGCATATTTCTTGTCCTGCGGCGCCTCGCCGAGCGAGACGAAATGGAATATCTGGTTGTGCGCGCCGATTTTGGTGTGGCCGGTGATGACGGCGTGGGCGCCGACCGTGGTGCCGGCACCCATCTCGACGTGTTCGCCGATGATCGTGTAAGGCCCGATCTCGACGTTGTCGGCAAGCCGGGCACCCGCGGCGACCAGCGCGGTGGGATGGATCAACGCCATGTCAGGGCTTGTCGCGCAGGGTGGCCATGAGTTCGGCTTCGGCCACCAGGACGCCGTCGACTTCGGCGCGTGCGGTGTATTTCCAGATGCCGCGCATTTCGCGCACGATATCGACCTTGAGCACCAGCTGATCGCCAGGTTTGACCGGCTTCTTGAAACGCGCGCCGTCGATGCCGGCGAAATAGACGATGCCGATATCCTCCGGCGTGTAGTTCTTGGTCTTGAACGACAGGATCGCCGCCGCCTGCGCCATCGCTTCCAGAATCAGCACGCCTGGCATCACCGGTGAGACGGGAAAGTGGCCGAGGAAAAACGGCTCGTTGATGGTGACGTTCTTGATCGCGGTGATGGTCTTGCCGAGTTCGAGTTCGATGACCTTGTCGATCAGCAGAAAGGGGTAGCGGTGCGGCAGGTACTGCATGACCTGCTCGATGTCCATCACGCTCATGATTTGCTTTCCAGTTCGTTGATTCGTTTTTCAAGCTGCTTGATGCGGTTCACCAGCTTGTCGAGGTTGCGCATGTGGACGGCATTTTTCTGCCAGACCTCGTGTTCGGTGAACGGCGGCGCCGAGGTGTAGGTGCCTGCCTTCGGTAGCGACTTGGTGATCAGCGTGTTGGTCGAGATGCGGGTGCCGTCGGCGATCTCGATGTGGCCGAAGATCATCGCCGCCCCGCCGATCATGCAGTGGCGTCCGATTTTGGCGCTGCCGGCGATGCCGGTGCAGGCGGCAATCACGGTATGCGCACCGATCACCACGTTGTGCGCGACCTGGATCAGGTTGTCGAGCTTGACGCCTTCCTCGATCACCGTGTCTTCCAGCGCACCGCGGTCGATGGTGGTGCAGGCACCGATCTCGACATCGTCGCCGATCAGCACGCGGCCGATCTGCGGGATTTTCTCCCAACAGCCCTCGTTGGGCGCAAAGCCGAAACCGTCGGCGCCGATCACGCAGCCCGAATGCAGGATGGTGCGATCGCCCACTTCGCAGCGATGGTAAAGCGTGACGTTGGCATGCAACAGGCAGTCGGCGCCAATGTGAGCATGGTCGCCGACGACGCAGTTGGGACCGACCACCGTGCGGGCGCCGATCACCGCGCCGCTGCCGACCACCGCACCGGCGGCGATGCTGGCGTCGGCGGCGATCTCCGCATCCGGCGCGACCGTCGCCGCGGGATGAACCCCCGCAGGCGGCCGCGGCGGCGGATTGAGCAGGGCCGACACGCGCGCGAAATACAGGTAGGGATTGGAGGTGAGGATGCGCGGCAGATCGGTGGCGTCGCGCGCGTCCTCCGGCAGAATCACCGCGCCGGCGTGCGTATCGGCCAGTTGGGACAGATACTTGCCCTGCGAGATAAAACCGATTTCGTCCGGGCTGGCGCGATCCAGCGGGGCCACCTGGCTGACCGTCCGCGCACCATCGCCCACGAGCTCTCCGCCAAAACGAGCGACCAGCTCAGTCAGGGTTGCGGCCATCAGATCGGTTTATTTTCTGCAATCGAGTTGTGTTTTGACGGCGGGCTTATTTTCCGCCGAGTGCCTTCATCACCCGATCGGTGATGTCGGTCTTGGGATCGACGTAGACTGCCTGCTCGACGACCAGGTCGAATTTTTCAGCGCGGGCAATGTCCTGAATCGCCTTGCGCGCGCGTTCCTGTATCTGCCCCAGCTCTTCATTGCGGCGCAGGTTGAGGTCTTCGCGGAATTCGCGGCCCTGGCGCTGCAGGTCGCGGCTGAGATTGCCAAGGTCGCGCTCCTTCGTCTTGCGCTCGCTGTCCGACATGGTCACGCCGTCCTTGTCGAGCTGCGCCTGCAGATCACGCGCCTGCTTGGCGAGTTTCTGCAATTCCTGGTCGCGCGCGGCGAATTCGCGCTCGAGCTTTTTCTGTGCGGCGACCGACAGCGGAGCTTCGCGCAACAGGCGCTCGGTATTGACGAAACCGATCTTGGTGTTGGCCAGGGCGGGGGCGGCCGCCAAGGCGGACGCCAGAATCAGGGAAACGACTAGCTGCTTGAATTTCATCATCACATACTCCGGTTACGGCTAACCCTAGAACGTACTGCCCAGGGTGAATTGGAACACTTCGGTCTTGTCGCCATCCTTCTTGACAATCGGTTGCGCCAAACTGAATTTGAGCGGGCCGAGCGGCGACACCCACAAAATCGCCACCCCTGCGGAATAACGCAAGTCCTCGAATGCAAATTGCTCATCCGATCCGAATGCTGCACCTGCATCGATAAATGCCGACATCCGTAGCGACTGGTCATCCTTGAGTCCCGGCAAGGGGAAGAAGAGTTCCGCGTTGCCGACCACGCGCGTGTCGCCGCCCAGCGCATAGCCGTTGACGTCCCTGGGCCCCAGGGTGCCATTTTTAAAGCCGCGTACCGAACTGGTGCCGCCCGCATAGAAGTTCTTGAAGAAGGGCAACGGTTTGCCTGACAGGCCGTCGCCGATCCCGACTTCGCCGTTCAGCAAGAGGGTGAAACTTTTGCCCAGCGGAAAATACTGCTGGTGCTGGAACGAGAGCTTGTAGTATTGCAGGCTGCCAAGCGGCGTGCCGACTTCCGCCGCCACCCGCTGCAGCAGGCCCTTGGTCGGGAACAGGAAACTGTTGCGGGTATCGCGCGCCCACGAGGTGTCGAGTCGCAGCGTGTCGTTGTCCTCGCCGAAGGTGTCGACGAATCGCGTGTATTGCACCGGGCTGTCCGCATAAGTGGTGAGCGAGGTCTGCTCGTAGGTCAGGCCGAGGGAAACGAAGTCACGCTCGTTAACCGGCAAGCCGAAACGCATCCCGGCACCATAGGTGGAGGTCTTGTAATTGCCAAAATTGGAAGAATTGCCAAAATTGGAATACCCGGAGGCGTCGAAATCGCGCCGGTACAGGTCGTAGCCCAGACTGACTCCGTCGAGGGTGTAGTAGGGATTGGTGTACGACAGCGAATACACGGTATTGACGCTGCCCGAGTTGATCTGCGCCGACAGCCGGTTGCCGGTGCCGAACACGTTGTTCTGCGACACCGAACCCGACAGCACCAGGCCTTGTGACGAGGAGAAGCCGGCGCCCAGCATCACGTTGCCGGTGGACTTTTCGGCCACGCTGACGTTGACGTCGACCTGGTCGGTGGTGCCTGAAACAGCGGGCGTTTCAATGTTGACTTCGCTGAAATAGCCAAGCCGGTTCAGGCGGTCGCGCGAGCGGTTGATCTTTTCGGCATCGTAATACGCGCCTTCCATTTGGCGTATTTCGCGGCGCACCACTTCATCCTGGGTCTTGGTGTTGCCCGCCACGTTGACGCGGTTGACGTAGACGCGACGACCGGGATCAATGAACAGGGTGAAGGCGACCGTGGCCTTTTCCTTGTCGAGCTCTGGCACCGCATTGACGTTGGCAAACGCATAGCCGTCGTTGCCGAGGCGGTCGCCGATTTTTTTCGTGGTCTCGGTCAGGCGGTCGCGCACGAACACCTCGCCTGGCTTGATGGTGATGAGTTTCTGCAGTTCCGCTTCGGGTACCAGCATCTGCCCCGCCAGTTTGACGTCAGACACCTTGTATTGCGGGCCTTCGGTGACGTTGACGGTGATGTAGATGCCCTGCTTGTCGGGCGAAATCGACACCTGGGTGGAGTCGACATTGAATTCGAGATAGCCGCGGTTGAGGTAGAACGAGCGCAGGGCCTCGATATCGCCCGCCAGACGAGATTTGGAATACTGGTCGCTCTTGGTGTACCAGGTCAGCCAGCCCGGCGTGGTGGAGCCGAACTCCCTCAGCAGGGTCTTCTCCTTGAAGGCCTGGTTGCCGACGATGTTGATCTGCTGGATCTTCGCGCTGTCGCCTTCCACCACGTCGAACTGCACGGCGACCCGGTTGCGCTCCAGCGGCGTCAGCGTGGACTTGATTTCCACCGCGTATTTGCCGCGGTTGAAATACTGCCGCTGCAGTTCCTGCTCGGCCTTGTCCAGCATGGCGCGGTCGAGCACGCGACCTTCGGCCAGGCCGGTCTGCTTGAGGCCGGCCTTCAGGTCGTCCGCAGAAAACTCCTTGATGCCGGTCAGGGTGATCGTGGCAATCGAGGGGCGCTCTTCTACGGTGACGATCACCACGCCGTCGCGCGCTTCCAGCCGCACATCCCTGAAAAACCCGGTGGCGTAGAGCGCCTTGATCGCCGCCGCGGTTTTCTCGTCGGTCATCACATCGCCGACCTTGACCGGCAGGTAGCTGAAAACCGTGCCCGCCTCGGTGCGCTGGATGCCCTCGACCCGGATGTCCTTGACGACGAAGGGCTCCGCGGCGAACACAGGTTGCGCGGCGAAGAGGGCAGCAAGGGCAAGCGTCAAACGGCTCAGGATCATGGTTGTTTTCATCCGCCTATCAGGCGTTGCAAATCATTGAACAGGGCAAACGACATCAGCAGCAGCAGGAGAATCATGCCGATTCGGCTGCCGATTTCCATGGTGCGTCCGGACACCGGGCGACCGGTGAAAACTTCGGCCACATAATACATGAGGTGCCCCCCATCCAGCAGCGGGATGGGCAGCAGATTGAGCACGCCGAGGCTCACGCTCACCAGCGCCAGAAAGCCGACGAAGCTGATCCAGCCGAGGGCGGCGCTCTGCCCCGCGTAATCGGCAATGGTCAGCGGGCCGGACAGGTTTTTCCACGACACCTGGCCCAGCACCATGCGCCCCATCATTTCAAGCGTGAACACGCTCATGTCCCAGGTCTTGACGGCACCGCGCCAGAGCGCGTCGATCGGGCCGTAACGCACTTCGGTCATCAGCGCAGTCCGCACCGCTTCATCAATTTGGGGGCCGGCGCCGATCTTGCCGACGCGCTGGCCGGCTTCGTCCACCGCTTCGGGAACGACGGTCAACTCACCGCGCTGTCCTTGTCGCTCGTATTCGATGCGCAAGGGCTGGGCCGGATGCTGACGAACCTGCTGCACCCAGTCCTGCCAGCTCGCCAGCTGCTCGCCGTTGGCGGCGAGCAGCCGGTCGCCCGGCTGAAAGCCTGCGCGCGCGGCAGCGCCGTCCGGCAACACCGTGCCGATCACCGGATCGAGCAACGGGTCGTAGCGCACGATGCCCAGCGGAAGCAGGATGTCGAGTTCCAGGTTCTCGGTCTGCATCGGCGCGGCATCGAGCTGCACGCTGCGGCCATCTGCCAGTTCCAGCGTGAGCGCGTCACCCGCCACCCCGGCACGCATCAGATTCAGCCGCAAATCCTGGAACGACGGCGTGTCCTTGCCGTTGACGCGGCGGATTTCGTCGCCCGCCGCCAGGCCGACCTGCGCGGCCGGTGTGCCTGCTGGCGGCTCGCCGATCATCGGCTTGATTGCCGGCAGTCCGTTCAGGAACAGCGCCCAGTAAAACACGATGGCGAGCAGGAAGTTGGCGATCGGGCCTGCCGAAACGATGCCGATGCGGCGCCACACGGTGGCCCGGTTGAAGCTGCGGTGCGCTTCCGCAGCGGGGACTTCGCCCTCGCGCTCGTCGAGCATCTTGACGTAGCCGCCGAACGGCAGCGTGGACAGCACCCACTCGGTCTGGTCGCGGCCAAAGCGGCGGCTCAGCAAGGGTCTGCCGAAGCCGACCGAAAAGCGCAGCACCTTGACGCCGGCCAGCCGCGCGGCGAGGTAGTGGCCGAATTCATGCACCACCACCAGGATGCCGATGGCGACCAGGAACCACAGGATGGTGTAGAGCGTGCTCATCGCGCCTCCAGATAGGTTGCGGCCACGCTGCGCGCCTGGCGGTCGGCTTCGAGCAGATCGTCCAGCGTATCGGCCGCCCCGCCCGCCAGCGTGTCGAGGGTGTGGGCAATGCTGGCGGCAATGGCGCTAAACGCCACCGCGCCGTCGAGAAAGCGCGCGACCGCCACTTCGTTGGCGGCATTCAGCACGGCCGCGGCGTTGCCGCCGGCGGCGAGCGCGTCGAATGCCAGCTGCAGACAGGGAAAGCGCGCGGTGTCGGGCGCCTCGAAGGTGAGCTGCCGGCCCATCAGGTCGAGCGCGGAGACGCCGGCCTCGATGCGCTCCGGGAAGCCCAACGCGTAGGCGATCGGCGTGCGCATGTCCGGTGTCCCCATCTGCGCGATCACCGAGCCGTCGGCGTATTCAACCATCGAGTGCACGATGCTCTGCGGATGCACCACCACCTTGATCTGCTCGGGACGGGCGTTGAACAGCCAGCGCGCCTCGATCACCTCAAGCCCCTTGTTCATCAGGCTCGCCGAATCGACCGAAATCTTCTTCCCCATCACCCAGTTGGGATGCGCCACCGCCTGCGCGGGGGTGGCGGCCGCGATCGCCGCGGCCGACAACGTGCGGAAGGGGCCGCCGGAGGCGGTGAGCCACAGCGCCTTCACCCCGGCCTGCAGGAAGTCGCCGTTGAAGTCGCGCGGCAGCGCCTGAAAGATGGCGTTGTGCTCGGAATCGATCGGCAGCAGCTCGGCGCCGCTGGCGGCGATGGCGTCCATGAACAGCTGGCCGGAGACCACCAGGGTTTCCTTGTTGGCGAGCAGGATGCGCTTGCCCGCCTGCGCCGCCGCCAGCGTGGCCGGCAGACCGGCGGCACCAACGATCGCCGCCATCAGGGTGTCGACCTCGGGTGCGGTGGCCACCTCGATCAGGGCCGCGGCGCCCTCCAGCACCTCGACCGTCAGGCCCTCTTCGGCAACCCGCGCGCGCAAGGCGGCGGCGGCGGCCGGCTCGCTCATCACCGCAAAGCGCGGATGATGGATGCGGCATTGCCCGAGCATGCGCTCGACCTGCGTCGCACCGGTCAGGGCGAAAACCTCGAAGCGCCCGGGATGGCGCGCCACCACGTCGAGCGTATTGACGCCGATCGTGCCGGTGGCGCCCAGAACGGTGAGGACGCGCGGTTTCATGCCGACTGTCGTCATACGGAACGCTCCAGCCACATCAACAGGCCGGTGGCAATCGGCAGGGTGGAGGTCAGGGCGTCGATGCGGTCGAGCACCCCGCCATGACCGGGCAGGATGCTGCCGCTGTCCTTCATGCCGGAAAGACGCTTGATCCAGGACTCGAACAGGTCGCCCAGCACCGACACGTAGAGCAGACCGGACACCACAAGCAGCAGCGACAGCAGCGGCATCCCGGACAGCCCACTGAGGACACCGGCATAGAGCGCGAGCGCGGCGAGCGCCCCCGCCACGCCTTCCCAGGTCTTGCCGGGGCTGATGGCGGGCGCAAGCTTGTGGCGGCCGAAGCGGCGACCGCTGAAATACGCGGCGGTGTCGGCAATCCACACGATCGCCATCACGCCGAGCAGCACGCCGGGGCCGCGCGCATGCAAATACAGCAGCGCCGCCCAGGTCGGAACCAGCACCACGACGCCGACCACGGCCCGCACGAAGGGCTGCGGCGCATGCCAGCGCCCCAGCAGCCACAGCGGCGCGACGACCAGCCAGAAGCCAACGGCAAGCAGGATCAGCGCGCGCTGGTAGATCGGCCAGTCCGCGCCCAGCAGCGGGGGCAGAACCAGCGCAGCCAGCGTCAGCAGGCCTGCATAGGCACGCGCGGACAGCGGCGGAAAGCGGCTCAGGCGCGCCCATTCATACGCGGCGACGCCGATCAGCCCGGCCATCAGGATGGCCCATATCCACGCAGGCGCCCACAGTACGGCCGGCACGAACACGGCCAGCAACAGCGCGGCGGTGAGCACCCGTCTGAAAAGCGGTGTCATGGATGCAGTGCCTCGAATGCCGTCACGACGCGGTTTGAACCTGTTCGCTGGTGCGGCCAAAACGGCGTTCGCGGGCGCGGTAGGAGGCAATTGCCTCTTCCAGCGCCGCCGCGTCGAAGTCGGGCCACAGCGCGTCTGTGAAATACAGTTCGGTGTAGGCCAGCTGCCACAGCATGAAATTGCTGATGCGCTGTTCGCCGCCGGTGCGGATGAACAGGTCCGGCTCGGGCGCTTCGGCCATGCTGAGTTGCTGCGCCAGCGCGGCTTCATCCAGCGCGTCCGCCGTCACGCCCGCCGCCATCAACTTCTTCACCGCCTGCACGATGTCCCAGCGCCCGCCGTAATTGGCCGCCACGGTGAAGGTGAGACGGGTGTTGTCGCGCGTCAGCGCTTCGGCGTCGCGGATCAGGGTCTGGATGCGCTTGGAAAAACCCGACAGATCGCCGATGACGCGGAAGCGGATGTCGTTTTCATGCAGCCGTGCGACCTCGTTCTCCAGCGCGCGCATGAACAACTCCATCAGCAGGGTGACTTCTTCCTGCGGACGCCGCCAGTTTTCCGAGCTGAAGGCAAATACCGTGAGGTGTGACACGCCGCGTTCGGCGCAGCCGCGTATCACGCCGCGCAGCGCCTCGACCCCCTTGCGATGTCCTGCCACGCGCGGCATCAGCCGGCGTTTCGCCCAGCGGCCATTGCCATCCATGATGATGGCGATGTGCCGCGGCACATCGGTGCTTGCCGGAATCGTTTTCTTCGCCAGGGTGGACACGCAGGATCGGCTCAGACCGCGAGCAGGTCTTTCTCTTTGTCGGCCAGCATCTTGTCGATCTCGCCGATGTGTTTGTCGGTCAACTTCTGCACCTCGTCCTGGGTGCGGCGCTCTTCGTCCTCGGTCGCGGTCTTGGCCTTGACCATGTCCTTGACGGTGCCGTTGGCATCGCGGCGGATGTTGCGCACCGCGACGCGTGCGGCTTCGGCTTCGTTGCGCACCACCTTGATCAGATCGCGGCGGCGCTCTTCGGTCAGCGACGGCATCGGCACTCGAATGATGTCGCCGTAGGTAGACGGGTTGAGGCCGAGATCGGCATCGCGAATCGCCTTCTCGATCTTGGCGACCATGGTTTTTTCATACGGCTGCACGCCAAGCGTGCGGCTGTCGACCAGCGACACGTTGGCCACTTGCGGCACTGCGGTCGGGCTGCCGTAGTATTCGACCATGACGTGATCGAGGATACCGGTGTGGGCGCGCCCGGTGCGAACCTTGGCCAGATCGTTCTTCAACGCTTCCAGCGTCTTGCCCATTTTATGTTCGGCGGCTTGCTTGATCTCGGCGATGGTGGTTTCAGCCATTTCAACTCCTCAACTTAAGGTCACGCGCGTGCCTTCGTCTTCGCCCATCACCACGCGACGCAGCGCGCCGGGCTTGAAGACATTGAACACGACCAGGTTCAGATTCTGTTCGCGACACAGGGCAAAAGCGGCGGTGTCGAGCACCGCCAGATTATTGGCGATCGCCTCATCGAAAGAGAGCGCCTCGTAGCGCCGGGCGCTTGCGTCCTTCTTCGGATCGGCGGTGTAGACGCCGTCGACCTTGGTCGCCTTCAGCAGCAGATCGGCGCCGATCTCGGCGGCGCGCAGGGCCGCAGCCGTATCCGTGGTAAAGAAAGGGTTGCCCGTACCACCGCCGAAAATCACCACCCGCCCCGCTTCCAGGTGGCGCACCGCCGCGTCGCGATCGAAGTCCTCGCCGACATGCGCGATATGGACCGCAGTCTGCACCCGCGTATCCACGCCGGCCTGCTGCAAGGCATCCTTGAAGGCCAGCGCATTCATCACGGTGGCCAGCATGCCCATCGAATCGGCGGTGGCGCGGTTCATCCCGGACAAGGCGCCGGTGGCGCCGCGAAACAGATTGCCGCCGCCGACCACGATGCCGACCTGCACACCGAGCGCCACCACCTCGCGAACCTGACCGACAAAGCCGGCCATGGTTTCAGCGTGATAGCCGAAGCCATCCGGCCCCATCAGGGCCTCGCCGGACAGCTTCAGCAGGATGCGTCGAACCGGCGCCATCAGCGATCAGACCTGGGACGCCGCCGCGACTTCGGCGGCGAAGTCGGTCACCTTCTTCTCGATGCCCTCGCCCACCACGTACATCACGAAACCGTGGCACTGCGAGTTCTTCGATTTCAGCACCTGCTCGACGCTCTGCTTGTCGTCCTTGACGAAGGGCTGCGACAGCAGGGTGACTTCCTTGAGGTATTTCTGCACCGTGCCATCGGCAATCTTTTCCAGCATGGCTTCCGGCTTGCCGGCTTCCTTGGCCTTCTCGATCGCGACGCGGCGTTCCGTATCGATCAGATCCTGCGGCACGCCGGAGGCATCCAGCGACTTCGGCTTGGACGCCGCAATGTGCATGGCGATGTCGCGCGCCAGCGCTTCGTCGCCGTTCACATCGACCAGCACGCCGATCTTGTTGCCGTGGATGTAGCTGGCGAATTTGCCCTGGCCGTCGAGGCGAACGAAACGGCGCACCGACATGTTCTCGCCCATCTTGCCGACCAGCTCGGTCCGCACCGCCTCCACCGTGCTGCCCTTGTAAGGCAGCGCGGACAGCGCGGCAACGTCGGCCGGCTTCTGGTTCAGCACCATCTCGGCCAGTGCATTCGACAACGCCAGGAAATCGTCGTTCTTCGCCACAAAGTCGGTTTCGCAGTTGATTTCCAGCATGGCGGCCGACTTGCCGTCGGCGCTGATCGCGATGGCCACCACGCCCTCAGCCGCCACACGGCCGGCGCTCTTGGCGGCCTTGTTGCCGAAGCGCACGCGCAGAATCTCTTCCGCCTTCTGCATGTCGCCACCGGCTTCCGACAGCGCCTTCTTGCAATCCATCATCGGCGCATCGGTTTTTTCGCGCAGTTCCTTGACCATGCTTGCAGTGATTTCCGCCATTTCGTGCTCCTATCCCAAATTACTAAATTGATTCAGCCTATGCAGAAAGAGGGGCCAAGGCCCCTCCTCAAAATACGTTCGCCGGGAATCCCTCCCGGCGATAGTGCAGCGCGTCGCGTTTATTCAGCGGCGACGCCACCCTCTTCCTCTTCTTCCTCTTCGATCTCGACGAACTCTTCGCCACCGACGATTTCGCCGATCACCTGAGCACGACCTTCCAGGGCCGCATCAGCCATGCCACGGGCGTACAGACGAATCGCGCGCGCCGAGTCGTCGTTGCCGGGGATGATGTAGTCCACGCCGGCCGGGCTGTTGTTGGTGTCGACCACGCCGATCACGGGGATGCCCAGCTTCTTGGCCTCGACCACAGCGCCCTTCTGGTAGCCGACGTCGATGATGAACAGTGCGTCAGGGACGCCGCCCATTTCACGAATGCCACCCAGGCTGCGGTTCAGCTTGTCGGCTTCGCGCTGCATGGTGAGGGTTTCTTTTTTCGACAAACGGCCCGGCTCGGCCAGTGCGGCCTCCAGGTCGTTGAGGCGCTTGATCGACAGCTTGACGGTCTTGAAGTTGGTCAGCATGCCGCCCAGCCAGCGGTTGTCGACGTAGGGCATGCCTGCGCGCTGCGCTTCTTCGCGAACGATGTCGCGCGCCGCACGCTTGGTGCCGACGAACAGCACTTTGCCCTTGTTGGCGGCCAGCTGGCGCACGAATTTTTGCGCCTCCTGGAACATCGGCAGCGTTTTTTCCAGGTTGACGATATGAATCTTGTTGCGGTTTCCGAAAATGAACGGAGCCATCTTGGGGTTCCAGAAGCGGGTCTGGTGTCCGAAGTGGACGCCGGCTTCCAGCATTTGACGCATGGTGACAGACATGTAAATCTCCTAAAGGGTTGAGCCTCCACCCGTCAGCAGCCGCGCGTTGGCTTTACTGAACGCGCCGCCACCCTTTAATGACAGGTGTGCGAATTTGTCCGAACCATTTCGGACAGCCCGCAATTCTAATTCGATAAGGCTTTCATTTCAAGAAGAAGCATCCCTCAACCTGCCTGTCCCGCCTGCTGCGATGGAATCTCCAGCCAGGCCGCCTCCGGTGCGTGCCTGCAGTGACACCTGCCAGCCCTGCGCCGCTGCCAGCTGACGCACGATCGCCAGCCCCAGTCCGGAACCGCCGGTGGTGACGCTGCGCGAGGCTTCCAGCCGGTAAAACGGACGGAATACCGTTTCCATCTCCGCCGGCGGAATCCCCGGGCCGCGGTCAAGCACACCGATGCGGCAGCCGCCGTCGACGATCTCGGCATGCAGGGTGACAGGCTGGCCGCCGCCATAGCGCAACGCGTTCTCCAGCAGGTTGGAGAGGATGCGGCGCAGCGCACCGGCGGCCACCTCGAGCGTGATATCGGCCGTCTCGATCTGCACCCGGTCGGCCGCGCCGGGGGTGGCGCGCACCAGGTCAGCCAGCAGTTCGGGCAGTGCCACCCGCTCGGCCGCTTCGTGACCCAGGCCGCGCGCCAGCGTCAGCACGTCGCCGATCAGACGGTCCATCGCCTCGATGTCGCCCTCAACCTGCGCCGCCAGTTCCGGACTTGGCTTGCGCACCAGCATTTCCACCGCCAGCCGCAACCGTGCCAGCGGCGTGCGCAGGTCGTGCGACACGCCGGCCAGGAGCACGGTGCGGGCGGCCAGCAGGTCTTCCACCTGCTTCGCCATCTCGTTGAAGCGGCGGCTCAGGGCGGCGATTTCGCGTGGGCCGGTTTCGGGCAGGCGCTGCGGCGTCTGCCCGCGTCCCAGCGAGGTCACTGCCTGCTGCAGCAACTGCAGCGGGCGCATGGTGCGGCGTGCCAGCCACCAGGCTGCGAGCAGGGTCAGCAGCGCCCCACCGGCCAGCGAGGCAAGCAGGGCATGAATCGGGCGCGGGCCGATCCGGCTCTGGGGGAGCCCTACCGAGAGGCGTCCGTCGCCTGCAGGCAACGACACCCAGAACCATTCATTGCCCTGAATTTCCATTGCCCTGAATTTCCTCGCGCGAGGCGGCCACCGGCGTACCCACCCGTACGCTCAAGGAGGCCACCAGGAAGTTCAGGTAAGGCTCGCGCCACGACGGCGGTTCGGCGTCCTGTGGGGGTTCGGCGCGCAGCGCCAGCGCATGCGAACGCGCCAGTTCGATTTCGAAAGCCGGGCGGGTGACCGGCGGCAGTTCGCTCCAGGTCTGCGCCGACAGGGTCATCAAGCCGGCCAGGTCGGCCGCCGACCGCCGCGCCATCGGCAACATGAGGAAATAGGCGGTGGCGGCCGCCGTCACCAGTTCGAACGCGATGAAGAACACCACCAGCAGCAGGGCATTCTGCTGCGTCAGGCTCAGGCGCGACGACGGCCTCACGCCTCGCCGCCGCGCGGATTGAACAAATAACCCTCGCCGCGCACGGTGCGGATGTAAACCGGTTCGCCGGGATTGGGTTCAATCTTGCGCCGCAGCCGGGTGACGCGGGTGTCGACGCGGCGGTCGAACGGATCGCGTTCGTAGCCCTTCAGCATGTCGATCAGGGTGTCGCGCGACATGACCCGCAGCGGATGTTCGATGAAGATGCGCAGCAGGGCAAACTCGGCAGTCGACAGCTTCACCTCGACGCCGTCCTTGGTGAGCCGGTGGCTGGCCGCATCGAGCTGAAAAGGGCCAAAAGCAGGGAGGGCGGCCTGCGGGGCCGGCTCGGGCTGCCCCCGACTGCGCCGCAGCAGCGCACGCAGGCGGGCCAGCAATTCACGCGGGCTGAACGGTTTGGCCAGGTAGTCGTCGGCCCCCATTTCCAGCCCCACCACACGGTCGATTTCCTCGCCACGCGCCGACAGCATGAGAATGGGCACGCTCGACTGGCTGCGCAGGCGCCGTGCGCATCGAGAACACGCTGCCGTCGATGCATTGAGCGTAGAGCCCTGGTTTTACCTGACTGACCGCATGATTGGGGGATGCCGCAGCGCGTCCCCTTCTATTGCTGCTCGCTGGCGTGGTTTTCCGGTGGGTACCGGGCGCGCTAGAATGCGTCTTTGTTTCCAGTACCCGTTACATGACTGTCACCATCAAAACCGGCGCCGAAATCGAGGGCATGCGCGTTGCGGGCCGACTCGGCTCGGAAGTGCTCGACTACATCACGCCCTTCGTCAAACCCGGCGTCACCACCGGCGAACTCGACCGACTGTGCCACGACTACATGGTGAATGTGCAGGGCACCATCCCGGCGCCGCTGAACTACGCGCCTTCCGGCCACGCGCCCTACCCCAAGTCGATCTGCACCTCGGTCAACAACCAGATTTGCCACGGTGTGCCGAGCGACAAGGTGCTGAAAAACGGCGACATCGTGAACCTCGACATCACCGTCATCAAGGACGGCTGGCACGGCGACACCAGCCGCATGTTCGCGGTGGGCGACGTGTCGATCCAGGCCAAGCGCCTGATCCAGGTGACCTACGAAGCGATGTGGATCGGCATCGACCACGTCAAGCCGGACGCCCGCCTGGGCGACATCGGCCACGCCATCCAGCGCTTCGCCGAAAACCACGGCTACAGCGTGGTGCGTGAATTCTGCGGCCACGGCATCGGCAGGGAATTCCACGAAGACCCGCAGGTGCTGCACTACGGCAAGGCCGGTACCGGCCTGGTGCTGGAACCGGGCATGACCTTCACCATCGAACCGATGATCAACGCCGGCCGCCGCGACATCCGCCAGATGTCCGACGGCTGGACCATCGTCACCAAGGACCGCAGCCTGTCGGCGCAGTGGGAACACACGATCCTGGTCACCGACAGCGGCTACGAAGTGCTGACCGTGTCGGCGGGCACCCCGGCCGTTCCCGACCGCATTCGCTAGTGGTCTGCTTTTGAAATAACAGAACAGATGAAACGGATGGATTTTTTCGCAGGGCAAGGCGCGAGGAGGCGACATAGCCGAGACTATGGCAACGACGAGCAACGCCGCCATGCGGAAAAAGACGCCGTT